>JAQULM010000003.1 GCA_028718605.1 Patescibacteria group bacterium | reverse complement strand
TCACGTCACGGGGTTACCGCTGGCTGTACCTTATGACACTGCGCGGCCAGAGCGTCCTTTTTACTGCCGATTCCGTCAAGGAAGATGAGTATGGGCATGTTGATCCGGGCGTTGCATACGAAGACCATCCTGCTGAACTGAGGGATGTATTTTCGTCTGGCAACGCGCAGGTAGTTGGGCCGTACACGGATGAGTGGGGGACGTTCGTTTCTGCTTTTATCCCAATCACTGACCTCACGAGCGGCCAGGTTTTAGGCGTGTTGGGGGTTGATATCGATTATTCGATATGGCGGGGAGGGATATGGCGCGATATCGGGTCCACGGTCAGCATGCTCACCAGCATCGTGGTACTCTATACATTGCTTGTTTTTATCGTGCGCCGGCGGAATGCAATCCTCAATGCAACGCGTACGAGCGAGCGTAAGCTCGCCGCTGCGATCGCTGCTGTCCGCGATGCGTTCATCGTCATGGACGACAGGCGTACCGTAACCGTCTGGAATAAAGCGGCAGAGCAGCTTTTCGGCTACTCGGCAGCAGAAGCTATCGGCAAAGAGGTGCACGTACTGGTTGCCCCGTTGGTTGATGCACAGAAATATACGCAGGACATGGAGCATTTTTTCCAAACCGGCAGTACGTGGGTTGTCGGAAAAACGCACGAGCTTCAGATGAAACGGAAGGACGGATCGACGTTTACGGCTTCGCTCTCGGTTTCATCCATGAACCTTGAGGGTAGGTGGTACGCAATTGGTACCGTGCGTGATATTACGGAGCAGAAGCGGGCCGAGGAGGCACTACGCAGGCTGGCGCATATCGTTGATTCCTCCGATGATGCCATCATTGGCAAGACGCTCGACGGTACCATCATTAGCTGGAACCATGGCGCTCAGGTACAGTATGGGTATGCAAACGATGAGGTGCTCGGGAAGTCCATTTCTCTCCTCTTTCCGTCGGAGCGATATAACGATTTTAAAGTTATTTTGGGCAGGATACGGAAAGGAAAGCCAGTCCATCATTATGAAACGGTACGGAAACGGAAAGACGGTTCGATCATCGACATCTCACTCTCAGTATCACCAATAAAAGATGGAGCAGCGAAGATTATCGGTGCCGCAAGCATCGCACGTGATATCACCGACAAGAAACGTGCCGAGGTACGGCTCCAGCAGTATGCGAGCGAGCTTGAAAAGTTCAAGCTGGCTGTCGATAATGCGTCCGACCATATCGTCATCACGGACCAGGACGGAGTCGTCCTGTATATGAATGACGCCGCCGAACGCATAACCGGGTTTCCCCGGGCTGAGGTAATCGGCAAGAAAGCTGGTTCAGGCCAGCTCTGGGGCGGTCTTATGGACAAGCGGTATTACGAGAAGCTCTGGCGCACGATTAAAACCGAGAAAAAACCATTGTTTTCTGAAATCCATAATAAGCGTAAGGGTGGTGTGCCGTACGAGGCAGCAGTATCGATTTCCCCGATTGTCGACGGCGCTGGCATCGTTAAGTTTTTTATCGGGGTTGAACGCGACATCACTCGCGAGAAGGAAGTTGATCGAGCGAAGACGGAGTTTGTCTCCCTCGCGTCGCACCAACTACGCACGCCGCTCTCGGCGATTAATTGGTACACTGAAATGCTCCTCGCGGGCGATGCCGGGAAAATAACCAAGGAGCAGCGCCAGTATCTCGATGAGGTGTACCGGGGCAACAAGCGCATGGTTGAGCTGGTCAACGCCCTCCTGAACGTTTCGCGCCTCGAGCTCGGGACATTCATCGTCGAGCCCGAGATGACTGATATGAAAGCGCTGGTGCGGGGCGTTATCGGTGAGCTGAAGCCGCATATAACTGCCAAGAAACTGCGCATCCAGCAGTCGTTCGCGAAGGAGGTTCCCCGCATGAATGTCGACCCGAAACTGATGCGCACCGTTTTCCAGAACCTCCTGTCGAATGCCGTGAAATATACGTTGAAGAGCGGCACCGTGCGTGTCGCCCTCGCGATGGCGAAGGCGGGCAATGATTTCGGCGGGCGTAATGTACGGGCGGATTCGCTCTGCATAACGGTCGCTGATACCGGTATGGGAATCCCCGCGCACCAACAGAACCAGATTTTTCAAAAGCTCTTCCGCGCTGATAATGTGCGCGTAACCGACTCTGAAGGCACCGGACTTGGCCTGTATATCGTCAAGGCGATCCTCGACCAGTCGGGAGGGATGGTATGGTTCCATTCGACCGAGGGGAAAGGAACGACATTTTATGCCACCATTCCCAAAGCAGGGATGCGGAAGAAAGAGGGGACAAAATTGCTCTCGTAGGAACACGATATTTTTCTAATACCGTATGGTTCAGAAAACAAGTAAAGTAATCCTCATCATCGAGGAAATCAAAAACTCACTGCCGGACAACAAGTAAGGTTGTTTCCAATCGATGGATAATTTCATACGCATATGACAACTAAAGAGCCATCGAACCGCAGGACGATACTTGTCGTTGAGGACGATTCCATCCTCCTGTGGGTCCTGGTAAAAAAATTTGAGAAGGAAGGGTTTCGGACGTTGCACGCAGACAATGGGGAGACCGGCCTCGCGACAGCCCTGCGGGAACACCCCGACTTGATCCTCCTCGATATCATTATGCCGAAAATGGACGGCATCACGATGCTTCGGAAAATGCGTGCTGATGCATGGGGGAGCACTGTGCCTGTTATCGTGCTGACCAATCTGAGCCGCGTCATGACTGATGGGAATATTAGCGGGGATATCGGTGAGTACCTCGTAAAAACAGAGTGGGATATCGGTGACGTTGTTCGTAAAGTTCGCGAAACATTGGCAAATCATCTCAACTCATAACTGTATATAAATATGGCACAACATACGCAGAAGGTACTCGTAATCGAAGACGATCATATGCTGAGCCGCTTGATTGCGAAAGCGCTTATGGCAGCAGGATTGTCCGTTCTTGAGGCTGCGAATGGCAAGGTGGGCATCGAGCTGGCTCGCCGGAAGCGGCCTGATTGCATCCTGCTCGACGTTATCATGCCGAAAGTTGACGGGGTGACGGTTATGCACGAGATCAGGAAAACACCAGCAGGGAAGCGAATCCCGATTATTTATTGGACTAACGTTCCCAAAACAGAATTAATGAGCAGTGTCGCACAGGGCACGGTCCATTACATGTCAAAAGCAAACCATTCGCTTCAAGAGCTTGTCCGCACAGTAGTTTCCCTGGTTGCAAAGGGATAAGGCTGATAGATTAGGCAAGCCTGTTCTCTCTGACGCGAGTTTCCTCGATTGTTTTGTATTTAATTGCAACTTTACAAAATTGAAAAAATGTGTTAAAATTAATCTGAAGGATGGAATGTTAGAAAATTTCCGGATCAATGTCCATGTCAAATAATGTTCTCGTCCAGACGCTGAAATACATCGCAGTCGAGATCCTGTGGGATATCGTTTACTTTCCCATCTGGTGGTATACGAAAGGGTTTGTTCGCATCTACCGCTATTGCAGCGAGAGCGCGAATTTCCATCTCCACCGCCGGGTTGCGCTCGGCATCTGGCTTCGGAGCATGTTCAAGCCGATGTACGGCGATTATACGAAAGAAGGCCGTATCATCAGTTTTTTCATGCGGTGTGTCGTCTTGGTATGGAAACTCTTGAGCACCGTACTCTGGTTTCTGGTGCTGTTTTTGCTCATATGCGCGTGGGTTATCCTCCCGCTCGTCATTATTTATTATATCCTGTACCAGTTGTTTGGAGTTCCCTGGCCATTCGTAAAATAGCAGCACCCCCTTATGCCGGAACAAGAAGGAAAACCATTTGTCTATGTCCCGTGCCCCCTGTGCCAGGGGAGTGTTTTTGACGGCCAGCGATTATGCCAGCATTGCCGTGAACGGGGCATGTATGCATGGCATGAGGGAGATTATTTGTACTGGGGCAGGAAGATCGATACGCTCCATATATTGGAAGAAGAAATCGAGCGCGCGGTGAAAATGCTCATCAATGGATTTCTCATTTTTTTCGGTGTTATCGGCGTTATCGGGCTCTTCATTACCATGATGCGGTTTTCCAGCGGCACCTTTTCTGCGCAGGATTTTTTCAGTGTTCGGAGCAGTCTGATGGGGATATTCGCCATTACGCTCCTCACGGATCTATATGCGTACTACCGGCTTCAGCGTGAGTCGTTGATGGAGCGTAACGTCAAGCCGCGCCAATTTGAAACGCTCCTGACGGTTGAGGATCCGTCCGTACTTTTTGAGCAAATAAAAACAGTCGATCCAAAGAAAATTATCGATATTGCGCCAGCCTATACAATTGACGCACATCAGGCTGTCGTTCGAGCATGGCAGTTTGCCCGCAAGCTCGGCCATGCTGAAGTGACGCCGCTCCATCTTTTTGGAACCGTTCTCTCGTATCCGCATGTGCAGGTAGTTCTCGGCCGGCTTGGGCTCAATGGGCAGGCGCTCGTCCAGAAAATTTCACGCAGCATCCAGCGAATCCCCCAAGCCCGCACTGCTGACGTCAGATTCTCGGCTGATTTCCGCAAGACACTGCTTCGAGCATATATTGCGGCGTATGATGCCCGCCAGGAACGCGTTGATGTCCAGCACCTGCTCCTCGCGGTCGCTACGGTAGACGATATGTCGCGAGATATCCTGTATGACATGGAAGCTGAACTTGATGATGTCATCAACGTTGTCGAGTGGGTTAATATTCAGCACCGCCTATCCGAACAGTGGCACCGTCGTCGGATCCGCGCAGCCTATAAAAGCAAAGGGCCGATGAACCGCTCAATGACATCACAGGCAACACCGCTCTTGGACCGATTCAGCAATGACATGACGTCGCTCGCGAGGATTGGAGCCCTTGAACCGTGTATCGGGCGGGAGCGTGAGATCGAGGGCACACTGCGCATCATGGAGGGCGGGAAAAATGTCCTGCTGGTTGGGAATCCGGGCGTTGGCAAGAAGAGCATTGTCCAGGGAATTGCTGAACTCATGGCAGCAGAGGAGGTGCCGGAAGTATTGCAGGACATGCGGTTTGTTTCAGTTTCAGTCGCATCTCTTGTCGGCGCAGCCGGTCGGCAGGGCGAGCTTGAGGGGGTGCTGTTGCAACTCATTAATGAAGTTGTCCGCTCTGGAAATATTGTCCTCTTCATCGATAATATCCAGAACATGATCGGAGTCTCGACCCAGGGTGCCGAAAATCTTGACATCTCGGATATATTCGCAAGCGCTCTTGCGAAAAAACTTTTCTACTGCATCGCCACGACCACCCCGTCGGACTTCCGCCGTTATGTCGAGCCATCGAGTTCGCTGACGTCAGTGTTCCAGAATGTTACCGTTGACGAGCTCGACCGCAACGGCACGGTGCGGGTGCTCGAAGGCAAAGTCGGCGCGGTTGAAGCGAAGAACCAGGTATATTTCTCGTATGATGCTTTGAATCGCGCGGTAATGTTTGCTGAACGGTACATCCAGGACCGCAACCAGCCGGAGAAATCGATTGCAATCATTGATGAGGTCGGTGTCTACGTCCGGCGGAAAAAAGGCAAGGATGCGATTGCTACTGGAGAAGATGTTGCCGAAGTCGTATCGACGAGGACAAACGTACCGGTGACAAAACTCACGGAGAAGGAATCAGAAAAACTTCTGAAGCTTGAAGAATATATACATAAGCGCATGGTTAACCAGGAAGAGGCTGTAACCGCAGTATCGACGGCGCTCCGGCGCGCGCGGGCAGAGCTCCGGGATATCCGCCGGCCAATCGTTAATCTCCTGTTTCTCGGGCCGACAGGCGTCGGTAAAACCGAGCTCGCGAAGACGGTCGCTGAAGTGTACTTCGGATCCGAGGATACCATGATTCGGGTCGATATGTCTGAATATCAGGAGAAGTCTTCAATTAATCGTTTAATCGGTGCGCCGCCCGGGCACGGTTCTGAGAGTGGCGGCTATCTGACCGACGCAGTCAGATCACAACCATTCTCACTCGTGTTGCTGGATGAATTCGAAAAAGCCCATCCGGATATTCTCAATGTTTTCCTGCAGGTGATGGATGACGGCCGCCTGACTGATACTGCGGGCCGGACGGTTGATTTCACGAATGTCATTCTCATCGCGACATCCAATGCCGGTACATCGCTGATCCAGGACCGGATTAAGGAAAATATTCCGCTCGACCAAATAAAGGATGAACTTATCAACCAGGCGCTGAGGCCTATCTTCCGGCCTGAGCTCCTCAACCGTTTTGATAATATCATCGTGTTCAGGCCGCTCTCGTTTGAGCATATCGTGAAAATCGTTGATCTCATGCTTATCCAGGTGGCGAAGCGGCTTTCTACCAAGGGTATCAAGCTTGAGGCGACGCAGGAAGCAAAAGTTGAGCTGGCTGAACTCGGATTTGATCCGGTGTTCGGCGCACGGCCGTTGCGGCGTGCCATCCAGGACCAAGTGGACAATGCGCTCGCGACATACCTCCTGCAGGGCAGGATCGGCCGGCGGGATGTGGCAGTGCTTGAGCAAGGCGGAAGAATTTCCATCCGGCAAGCGAAAGTTATATAAGAAGGCAGTACGCCAGCAAAAACAAAAATTCTGCTCACGATGTGCTTGAGCAGAATTTTGGATTCGATAGGCGCACGGATGCGCGCAAGGTTGCTAGGGCGCTGCCGGCACCGTGTCCGTCGCGATTTCTTTTGTCTGGGAATAAATGAAGGCAACAATCGCGTACGACAGCATGACGATGATCAGGCCGATAATCGCCGCTTTCAGTATGCCCTTTGCTTTGGTAATTTTTTCTTCATTGCCAGCAGCGGTCATCCAGGTAAAACCGCCGAACAGTATCATGATGACGGAAACCAGGCCAAGCATACCGAGCACCCACTGGATCGCCCGTACGGTGATATTTTCGGGGCTCGATGTCGGAAGCTTTGTCGCTTTCGCGATATTACCCTTGGGGTCGAATTCCATGCCTGGGAAGTTCGGATCTTGCGCGAAAACCGTCCGGGGCAGGACGAGTACGCTTGAAATAGTCAGTACAAGCCAGCCGAGCATGTAGAAAATGGTACGTTGGATCCTTGTTTTCATAGTTGTGATGGTGTGAATGAATGGTAACGTTCCCAGTATACCATTAATACCGAATAAAATCAATGGTTTTGCACGTTTAAACCCCGAGGAGAAAAGTGCTATACTAGTGGCATGCCTATGGACCAAACAAGCACTATGGATAAGCTTATTTCCCTGTGCAAGCGCAGGGGATTTATTTTTCCGTCCGCCGAGAAGTACGGCGGCTTGCAGGGATTCTGGGATTTCGGCCCTTTGGGCGTTGAGTTAAAAAACAATATCAAGAAGGCGTGGTGGAAGCGGTTTGTCCAGCAGCGCGATGATGTGGTTGGTTTAGACTCGGCGATTATTACAAATTCTGCCGTATGGCAGAAGAGCGGGCACATCGAGGGCTTCTCCGACAAGTTAATTGAATGTAAGAATTGTAACCGGCGGTTCAAAGAGTCAGACTTTGCAGCGGCAGACGGAGCTGCCACATTAGCCTGCCCATACTGCAACAGTAAAAATTTTTCTCCTGCTAGAGATTTTAATACAATGCTCAGGACCTACATCGGGCCGGTCGAGGAGTCGTCGGCTGTTGCGTACCTACGGCCGGAGACGGCGCAGAACATTTTTGTTGACTTTGACACGGTCCGGCAGGCACTGCGCCTGAAGTTGCCATTTGGCATCGCGCAAATTGGCAAGGCGTTCCGCAATGAGATCACGCCGGGGAATTTCATATTCCGTTCACGCGAGTTTGAGATGATGGAGCTGGAGTATTTCATACATCCCAAAGACGACGGCACGTGGTTTAAGAAATGGGTTGAAGAAAGTTACCAGTGGTTTTTGGATTTGGGCCTGAAAAAAGAGAATCTGCGCAAATATGAGCAGAAGGAAGAGGAATTGGCGCATTACGCGAAGGAGACTATCGATATCGAATACAAGTTCGGTTTCGAAAAGGGCTGGGCAGAGCTCATGGGCATCGCGAACCGTACGGATTTTGATTTGAAAGCGCACGGTTTTATGTACAAAGACGATGTGGCCAAGTCGGAGTTTGTGCCATTCGTAATCGAGCCGTCAGCTGGCGTTGATCGCGCAGCACTTGCGTTCCTCCTCGACGCGTACGATGAGGTGAAGGGCGGCCGGACAACGACGACAGAGAGCAACAAGGAAGTTGAGACGGTCTTGCGGCTGCACAAAGACCTGGCGCCGTACAAAGCTGCGGTGTTGCCCTTGTCGAAAAAGGAACAATTAAGCGGGCCGGCAAAAGAGTTGTACCACGAACTGAAAAAGCACTTCATGGTCGATTACGACGATGTCGCGTCAATCGGCAGGCGGTACCGGAGGCAGGACGAAATCGGGACGCCGTACTGCATTACCGTTGATTTCGACAGTTTGGAAGACAAAAAGGTAACCGTTCGCGACCGCGATACGATGAAGCAGGAGCGGGTGGCAATTGCAGAGATAACTGCGTATCTTGGGGAGCGGTTTCGTTAAAAATACAACGAATAAAATGAATATGGGAGAACGATATCGGCCGGACATGGGGGGAGAAGCCGAAGACGCAAAGGAGTCAAAAAAAGCAAAGTCGCGCGGGTTGGTTGACCGGCTGCGGTACGCACTGAAAGTGGGTGCGATCGTGGCAGGCACGGCATTCGGAACCGGTGCCATAGCAGAACGCGCGGTTGCCGAACCTGATCAGCCCAAAACTGAGCAGAAAGACCAGGATTGGACCGAGGAACAGCAACATCAGCTCAGGGAGATGTGGCAACACACTAACAACAAAGTCGCTGAACTCGATTCCGTATATTTTTCCGCAACCGGCGAAAGTTTACCGGTCGAAGTCATTGATTTGTTCCAGAAGAAAGGGAACGAATTTGCCGCTTCAACGGTGAAGAAGGGCGGCACCGTCAAAGATTTTGACGAAGATTTAGACGGATTATTCGGCGTTTTCAAGAAGTCGCTCCTTGGCGAAGGAGACGGTGAGCCAGCTCAGCCGACTGCAAACGAACATCAGCCGGCTCCCGATAAACCCGAGATCAAGCCACTGTCGGCAGAACACCAAGCTGCCCTGGCGCAGCTTGAGGCGTTTCCCGACAGCGTTGAGTATTCGTATGGGTGGTTGCAGGGTAACGCAGGAAAAGTGTTCCAGCGCGGCGGCAAGATTATTGCCGTTGCGTCAGCCAGAAGCAGTGACCGCCAGGTGGCATACGACAAAGCTGATTTAAACGCAGCCGGGCTCGCAGCAAACATTTTCCGAACTGAAACGCGCACGGAGAGCGGCGTTCAGGCGAACAGTTCAGTCCGCATTCGTGGTGGCCGCGAATTGCATTCAAGTACGCATCAGGTTGACAACGGATATGAAACGTTCATCGTTATACAGTACGATGTTGTCGAGCCGGCACGGTAACTGCCAGGCACGAGTGGCTATCGATTTTTTCGTTTATGTTTAAAAAAATTAAATTAAAAAATGGCATACGGGTCATCCTATCGCCGCTGGCGGAGACCAAGGCGGTGACCGTTTTGGTTTTAATAAAAGTCGGTTCGCGGTACGAGACGCGCCACATTAGCGGAGCGTCGCATTTTGTTGAGCACCTGATGTTCAAAGGCACCGCCAAGCGCCCATCGAAACTCCAGATTTCACGTGAGCTGGACGGCGTGGGCGCAGAGTACAATGCATTTACGGCAAAAGACCATACGGGCTATTATATTAAAACAGATTACGAGAAAGTCGAACTCGCGCTCGATATGCTTTCCGATATCGTATTCCATTCCAAGCTTGATCCGGCCGAGATGGAGCGGGAACGGGGCGTCATTATCGAAGAGATCAATATGTACGAAGATAACCCGCTCATGTACATTGACGATCTGTTTGAGCAGACGGTATTCGGCGACTGCCCGCTCGGGTGGAATATCGCCGGCCCTAAGAAGGTGATACGGAATGTGCGGCGCGCCGACCTCCTGCGATACTATCGGCGGCACTACCGTCCGGGAAACGCACTCGTAGCGGTTGCGGGGCGGATTGATTCGCATATTCTGGATCTCATTAAGAAGTATTTCAACCAGCAACCGGTGCGCCACAATCCGAGCGGTTTCAAGAAAGTGCATGGGCGTCAGCAGCGGCCGCATGTCGCACTGAAATTCAAAGAGACAGAGCAGGTCCAGCTCGCGCTTGGTTTTCCGGCGTACTCCAATGCAGACCCGCGGCAGTATGCGCTCTATCTTCTGAGCACAATCCTCGGGGGAAACATGAGTTCGCGCCTGTTCATGGAAATCCGCGAAAAGAAGGGCTTGTGTTATTTTGTCGCATCCAGCGTTGGCGTGTACCAGGACACCGGGACGTTCGTCGTACAAGCAGGGCTGGACAAAACCAGGCTCCGCATGGCGATCAGCGCAATTCTTGAAGTATTAGGCGATGCCCGGACGAACGGCGTCACGAAACACGAATTGCGCAAGGCAAAAGACTATCTCAAAGGGCGGCTGGTGCTGCAGCTGGAAGCGTCGGATAGTGTTGCGTCCTGGCTTGCGAAACAGGAATTGCTGCGGGATACAATCCTCACTCCAGCCCAGCAGATCGCACGCCTCGAAAAAATTACTTTGCGTGACGTACAGCGAGCGGCACGTGACCTATTCCGGACCGAGCGCCTGAATCTCGCACTTATTGGCCCGTACCGGAACCGGGCTGAATTCCGGCGGCTTCTGCGTTTACCGCGGTTGTAGTATACTTGTAGTAAGCATAGTTTTAAAGTTTTATGGAACCAAGCGGTCGCCAGCTGACAATAAATATTTCGACCAAGACGATCTTGAAGGTGATTTTGATCGCCGGCCTGTTGGCGCTGTTGTACCTTTTACGGGACGTCGTCCTGATTCTGATCGTGTCCATCATCATCGCAACCGCGCTCAATCCGTGGATCAACGCCCTGCAGCGCCGGCGGGTTCCGCGCATTCTTGCGACCGCTTTTATCTACCTTGCTTTTTTCGGTTCGTTTATCATCGTCCTGGTGCTGATGATACCTCCGATCGCGAATGAAATCAGCGAAATTACCAAGAATTTTCCCGTATATTACAATAGGATTCTCGCGGATTTTACGCGGTTCCGCGAATATTCCATGCAGCAGGGTTTGCTTAATAATCTGCAGGCGGCGCTCCAGTCACTGCAGGCAAATATGGGCCAAACAACCGCAGGCGTATTTAATGCGGTTGCGAGCGTGTTTGGCGGCTTCCTTTCCTTTATCGGCATTGTCGTCATCACATTCTATATGTTGCTGGAGGAAAACGCCCTCAAGAAATTTATCCGTTCATTGACGCCGGCGAAGTACCAGCCGTACGTGTTCCAGCTCATGAACCGCGCGCAGGAGCGGTTGCGTTTGTGGCTCCGCGGGCAGCTCATACTGTGCTTGATTATCGGCGTGCTCGCGTTTATTGGGCTGCGGATCCTGGGCGTCAAGTTTTCGCTGGTTCTCGGTTTATGGGCAGGCTTGACTGAGTTTATTCCGTACCTTGGCCCGTTCCTCGGTGCGGTACCCGCCGTGTTTATCGCCCTCACTGCAGGCAGCTTCCTCAAAGCAGTGCTCGTCATTGCCTGGTACGTCGTTATCCAACAGCTTGAAAACCATCTCTTAGTCCCGAAAGTAATGGAAAAGACAGTCGGCCTGAATCCGCTGGTCGTGATTATCGTGATGCTGGTTGGCGCGAAACTTGCCGGAGTTGTTGGTATCATGCTCGCCGTGCCATTCGCGCTTATTATCAAGGCGTTTGCGGAAGATTTTATGGCGCTGAAGGAAGAGGAGCACAATACGCTGGAACCGTAACCGCGCGCTTCCATCTTTTTTTCAAATAATAAAAACAAGGCAGTGCCAATTCCTGGCCCTGCCCTGTTGTTGTTTCATACGGCCCATCCTGATGGCTGCCCCTGTTCGGCGAGGCGCGCCTCTTTCCGGCGGCGCCGTTCGTTGCGCCGTTTCCGGTACTTGCGTTCGTCCGATGGCGAGATGTACTGCCGGTGGCGCCTCATTTCGCCGAAGAGGCCTTCCTTCTCGCACTCCCTGGTGAAGCGGCGCAGCGCCTTATCGAGCGTTTCGTCATCGCGCACCCTGACGCATACATGTGCCGGTCGCCGAGACCTGATCGGCGGAGGCTGCCGGTACGCTACATATATGGAGGAATACCCTCGAAAGATGCTGGAATAGGATGGACCTGCACCGAACTGGTGGTACATGTGCCACTCTCCCTTTTGTTAAAACGTGAACGATGTTATTGGATGAGTATAGCCGCATTGTGTTACCCGGTCAAGGTACTATTGAGGAACGCGATATGTTTGTTCGGGTATGCATACGCAGGTTGTTCTCTCCCCATATTCCCGCAGCGTGGTATAATCCAGATATGGCAGCCACACTGTACATCGTCGCAACGCCGATCGGCAACCTGGAAGACATGACCCAGCGCGCATTGCGCGTATTGGGTGCTGTTGACGTTATCCTGTGCGAGGACACCAGGCACACGCTCCAGCTCCTCAACCATTTCAACATCAAGAAGCCGCTGCAGAGCTACCACCAGCATTCAAACGAAGAAAAAACGGAAGCGATATTTGGCCTGCTCCGCCAGGGCAAATCATTGGCACTGGTCAGTGACAGCGGCACCCCCACGATTTCCGATCCGGGCGGTCGGTTAGTACGAAGAGTACGCGAGGAGTTCGGGGATGGCGTTACTATAAGCCCGATCCCTGGCGCGTCCGCGCTGACGGCAGCAGCGTCGGTTGCCGGGCTGCCTACTGATGAGTTCCTATTCCTCGGGTTCCTGCCGCACAAGAAGGGGAGGAATAAATTGTTCGACGAGGTCGCGGCGTGCAAGCGCACCGTGATTTTTTACGAATCGCCCTACCGCATTAAAAAAGCGATGGAGCAGTTGCAGGAACGGTGCGCGCCCGACCGGCAGGTAGTGGTGTGCCGGGAACTCACCAAGAAGTTCGAAACGCTCTATGCGGGGACGTTGTCCGATGTGGCGCAGAAAATTCTCGGTGAAGAACCGCGGGGGGAGTACGTGGTAGTTATCGGGAAAAAGTAACGTGTTTCGTCCACTTTTCTTTACGCACAGAAAAGCATGCCCTGAGCGGAGCCCGAAAGGGTGGAGTCGAAGGGAAGCGCCGCCCCGTTACTTATCACCCCTTACTTTGTCATTCTGAGCCCCTGGCCATAGGCAGGGGCGAAGAATCTCGGTACTTTTTACTAGGGGATCCTTCGACTCCACTTCGTTTCGCTCAGGATGACGGTGGAGGGGCGGCGCGGAATCGGATCGGTAAAAAGGTAATCGTTACATTCATTTGTAAAACAATGCACCTGCCTCCGATGCGATCGCACCGAATAACTCATCACGTTTATGGACACCCAACCAAAGAATTTACTAATATAATTCTCATTCATTGGTTTAACCATTGAGTTAAAAAATAAATGAAACAGATCGAACTCAAAGGCAGCTGGATACTGCAAGCTCCAAAAGAAAAAATATACCGGATCGTCAGCGATTTTGAAAAAATGCCTGAGCGTTTTCCGAAGGTTGCGTATTCCCTCAAAATCACAAAGCGGGAGGGGGACACACTATATATTGATGCAAAAGCAAAGTCTTTTGGCATGGTGATTCCCGTGAAAATGAAAACGAGATTGTTGCCAGGCAGGGGCTATATTTCGGAAAATCAGAATGATACCTTGGGGCATACGGGGCATGAAGAATTATTATTGGAGGAAGTCCCGGAAGGCACAAAAATTAACTACCGTTACCAGTTGCACATACGGAATAGGTTTTTTGCGTTCATCGCCAAGCCGTTATATGACTGGTATGCGCTTAAAATGTGGGAAAAAGCTTTTATAGACAGGTTACGAGAGTTAGTCAAATCTTAGAAATGAATTTACATTTTATTCAATGGACACCCAGCCAAAAAAATCATTCTTCAAACGTTTCTGGTGGGTTTTGGTATTGATCGTACTTATCGCCGTGCTGGCGGTCGGTTTTGTTTTAAAAGACAAATTCAAGCCGGACACTGTCAACCTAGCCGAAATGGCTGATGACAAATTTATCACCGCCAATCCGGTCGACCTTACCCAAATCCTCGCCATTTCACGCTTCCGTTCCTGCGCCGGACACTGGTACGGCGCCACCAGCCTCCAGGGCGAGCCGGAGGCGTCCAGCAGTTTGAAACACTATTTCGTACCGCAGGAAGAATTTAGCCCGAGTGATAACCAGGTAAACGTTTTTTCGCCGTTTGACGGGGTTATTGAGAGCATTGAATACTCTGGCCGGGGCAACCACCTGACGCTCGTTCCCAATGAAGCGGATAGCTGGCAGCTGACCATATTCCACGTGAAAAATCTGGAGAGCATGGTTGAGGGACAGCAGGTAACGGCCGGGGAGCTGCTGGGGTATGCCGTATTCAGCGAGCGCGGTGATGACTTTGATATTTCACTGAAAGCCAGAACGGAAAATTTTTACCAAAATATTGATTCTATTTTCAACCATTTTTCCGGCAACGTCCTGTCTGGCTATTCAGCTACCGGCGCGAGTGTTCAGGAAATGATTATCGATAAGCAGGTGCGCGCGCAGTCGCCCTGCACGTGCAAGGACGGCCAGCCCAACACCACCTACTGCAATTTTCCCACGGATTACCTGGACCCTGTACATTATTTCACGCTGGAGCAATAATTGGATCATATGACTACCATATGGACCTGCCCCAAGTGCCACCGCACCTTTGACCGGGAAAACCGCCCCCACTCTTGCGTGATTTATCCAGTGGAGAACCACTTCAGGAATAAAGAGGAGGCCGAAAAGCTGTTCGCGCAATTGAAAAAGGCAATCACCCAGAAAATCGGGCCGGTGAAAGTGTACGCCCTGCCGTGCTGCATCCGCGTGCACCACATCCGCGACTTCATGGCCGTCCTGCCCAAGCGCAACGGCGTGTTGGAACTGCGCCTCGGGCACAGCCACCCGATCAAGAGCAAACGCATTTTCGCGAGCGTCCCAATGTCCAAAACGACATTCAAAAACTGCCTGCGCATCAGTTCAGCGAAAGATATTGATACTGAGCTACTCGGGTGGGTGAGGGAGTCGTATAAGCTACGCCCATAGGACGGCCGAAAAAGTTTCATGTTTACTAAATTATGAAATTCCGCGCCACAATCATCCTCATGTACCTGACTTCTGTATTTTGGGCGGTGTTCGCCGTGACCTGGCTTTTCGGCGGTAAGGTGTACCGGATTTTTTATTTCGTCAACGGGCTCGGGTTCGCCGTGGTCCTTTTTATCCTGACCTACTATCTCAATAAAAAATACCGCTGGGCCTGGTGGGTCGCCATCATCATGGCCGGAATTAATATCGTCCTCACCATCACCGACCAGGTGGGCTGGTTTGACCTGGCCTACCTGGTGCCGGCAATAGCGCTCTTCGTAATGCTGATCGTGATCAGGAAGGAAGTGAATGGAAAAAAGAGCCTGACTGGGGTGGGGGATGAGATAGTTAATAGCGATGCTAAATAGGTGGTATTTTATGGACACTCATACTTTAATTAGCACAGCGTTATCTACATCTACTTCTACAACTACGACATCGTCGGGTTTGATTGATGATCGTGGATATAAATTACGTCAATCGTTTTTGAAGTACCCAGGAGAGGATCCGGGTGTCGACTACAAGGATGCTATTAAGTTTACCGGCCGTGATGGTTTTTCGTACAAGCTAATTAAACATATTTTGGGGATGGCAAATGCTGGTGGTGGATATATTGTTATTGGATATCCCGAAGATTATAATAGAAAGCCACAACCCGCCGAAGATATGCCCTCTGAGATCTTAAGTTCGTACGAAGTGAGTCAGTTGGCACAGACAGTAGAAAGATATACCGCTGGCACGGACAAGATTGATTTACTGGTCCACAAAGATCAAAATATTGATAATAATATTACATATCCCATTATTGAGGTAAGGGGGTTCAAGAAGAGACCATTTTTTTGTAAAAGCTCGGCTGGTAATATTCTTGAGGAAGGCGCCTTATATATTCGAATTGAAGCGGCAAGGACTATAAAAATTGCCAACCCGGATGATTGGGAGAAAATAATTGATATATGTATTGAAAAAAGACAAAGTGAGATGCTAAGTCGTTTTACCGACTTGATGAAGGAGATGGGTCTTAAAATTACTCCTCTTACTGCCCCTAAAAACGTAAAAATAAAGACCGACCAAAGTAAAAAAGATATTCCTCCAGCTCAAAAGAAACAAGTAAAAAGTAGTTTAACAAGAAATAACATTTCGGTTTCTCAGTCCGAGCAGGCACAAAAAATCGCTACTGATAATGGTTTTAAGTATGAGGGTTTGGAAGTTATACATTATATTGTAACTGGAACTAAAAATATTTACACACACAAAGGACTCTTAGATATTGCCGATAAGTCTGTACTAAGAAATACTGGTTGGCCTATGGGTCTTGTTACATATCATGAGGATGGTAAGCCGCGGCCTGATAATGATGGTTTACGGTGTGTCATTGCAGATAAGAACGCAGGATTTGATTATTGGCATTTCAATTTCAATGGTGGGTATTATTTTTTTAGGGCCTTTGAGGAGGATACTCGAGGGAGCAGAGAAAGGAGACAAGGTGAGGAAGAAAGAATACTTTATTTTGATACTAGAATTTGGAGAATTGCTGAGGCAGTTAAGCACTGTATTCAGATTTATAAAAATATGCAGTTAGACCCAAAGGCAACTATCGGTATCCAGATAAATCATTTAGGTATACAAGAAAGACAGTTAGCCGCGTCTGATACTACGAGAGCATTTACAATGTTTAAGCGAAAAAGTATTGCTCGGCAAGCAAGGTGGGATAGAGAAATGACATTAGATTTATTAACTACGAGTTATGCAGACGTTGTTTTTAATATAAGTAAGGGGCTGTTTACGTTTTTTGATATGTGGGAGCCAAGTCAGGGCGTTCTCCAAAGCGTGCTAGATGAGTTTGAGAGCAGATCGTGATTTATAGATTGCCAAAATGCCTCATACCAATTCCCCTTTACGATTCAATATCGGAAAAAGATAATTAAACCCAGCGCCTCAAGCAGGACGCTGTTTTTGGTTTGGGGGGTTCCACGCCGGATGGATAAATCCTATTGACAATTGGTATTTTTTTGGTAAAGTAGGGAAATATTAATACAAACAATTGAAGTCCTTTATAGGAGGTTTGAGATGCCAATAGTTGAACAGTATGAGGTGGTTCTGGTTTCAGATGAATTTCTGGAAGTACTAGAAGACTTCCCAGAGGCTTGCTTGGCGAAATCGGTGACGATTGGCGATCGGAAAATTGAGGGGCCGATGGAGCGTTTCTATGCCCCTGACCAGACGGCAGCGATTGCTGTTGCGACTGAGCAGGTCAAACAATTGCCTGATCCGAAAAAGTATACAGTCATCATCACGCAACGCAAAGGTGAGTGCTGGCAATGCCCGGGAAAGGAGAATGACGTGGTACATAACTGTCCGCACCTTGATCGGATCGGTACGGTTAATCAGCCAAGCAGAATCAAGGCGGCCGATCTACTGGCACAGGTCGCATAGCTAGATCATGTTTGTCCATCATTGGTAAAGCGGAGCCCGAGGCCCCGCTTTTTTATCTTCCATTGATGTGCTGCGAGTCAATGGTACAGCCGCTGTTTTTGGTTTGGGGGGAATAAAAAAGCCCGGGCGGTTGGTTCCGTCCGGGTGGATTGAGGCATCTGTCGCTCAGTGTACCGTGTTATTGCCGGTGATATCCCACTGTCTGACATAGTCACGTATGCTTGATTTGCCGCTTGACTCCGTCGATGTATCGGTGACGTAGTCCGGGTCGTCCGTGTCCAGGAAAAAGTAATACGCGCGGTCAGGGATTTCCCTCGGTATGCTGTTGAACACCTTTTTCACGACGTAGGTGTTCATTAGCCGGAGGAGAATGGCGAGCGCGGCTACCTTTTCGGTGCAGTACTGGCATTGCCGGGCATGGGATTGGGCAAACCGGACGATTACCAATCCAACCTGTCTGGCTAGTTCGGTAATATTATGCTGTGGCAGGGAATGGGTGATGTCGCAGCCGTATCGGCATGCGACTTTTTCCAGCAGAGTGACAACAATGTCAGGTCGGAAATCGACGGCGTAGTCAGGGCTGAAGAGCGTGGTTTTCAGCTCCTCTGGAATGAATGTGCCGATTGCTGATTCGATGCCCTCGCTCGTTATCCGGAAAAAATCAACATGGTTCAAGGCGTATCCTCCAATGACGTTAAGGTTCGATTTTCCTTACCCTATCAAAAAACCAGGAAATGTCAATGGGTCAGAGCAGGCCGTTGTTTTTGGTTTGGGGGGATTGACGAGGAGTGAATTATTGGCATACAATAACAGCAACCTTCCCCTGAACCAGTGGGGATTTTGTTTATGACGCAGCGCAGAATTTACCAGGATGAATATTCATATTTTGTAACGTTCAGGACTCGGGAGGGATTTCGGTTATTTGAGGAGACGAGATACGCGGAGTTGTTGGCGAGTATTATTGTAAAAACGGGCGAGATGAAGGGATACGATGTGTTGGCGTGGCAAATCATGCCGGATCATGTGCATATACTCGTGGGCGCCGCGGGCCGATGGAATGGCATCGCGGCCGCGGAGATAAAAAAATCAACCGCACCCGTAATTAATTCCACCGCACCCACAGCGGGGTGCGGTATGAATAAAAACAAAATAAATATCTCCCGAGCGCAACCCGCCGTGGTTGCGCGATCAGGTAAATTATTCACGGTATCTGATTTGGTGCATGGGATAAAATCATATTTTTATGACCAGCTTCGGAATTCGTATGGCATCAATTTCCCATATTTCCAAAAACGTTTTTACATTCGCATCGTGAATACCGATGAGTATTTCCGGACGGTGATTGAATACATCAAGCGCAACCCGTTCAAAGCGAAATTACCAGGGCGATATTCGGGAAGGCCGTATCAATATATCAATTGGGCGTTGGTTTGCCTCCCCACCGAGCATTAAAGCTGATATACTGGCTGTATGGAGTATTATGTTTCGAAAAAGGAAATTGACCGTCGGAAAACGGCGAACCTGGTCGTGACATTTTCCCTGACCGTCGGGTTTTTCCTCGGGCTGTTCAAACTGTGGCACTCCGATTTACCGCAGGTGCTCATGTTCACCGGCTGCTTTTTCGTCGCGCTGTGGGTACTTCGCATCCTTTCGATGAACGTGCTCGATCGCCATCTGAAAACAAAAGTAATCTTAACCGATGAATTTGTCCGGCGGATCAGCACCAGGGCAGATGACACAATCACGCTTGATGATATTCGCAGAGTGTACATCCTGAAGACGACCCGAGGGGACGTGCGGCACGTGAAGTTGTTCGCAGGAAAGGGGAGCGCGATGGTGCTCAATGGCATGGACCGTTTCCAGGAGCTCGTTGACCAGCTGAAGGCTCGGGTTCCGAACGGCGCTGTTCAGGAGGCACGCGAGCCGATTGACTACGATCACCCGCTTTTCTACTACATCCTCGGGCCCGTGGTTGGGTTTGCGGTGACGTTCGGCGTGCAGTACGTTTCCACCCTGAACGCGCGCGGGTTGGCAATCGCCATTGGCGCATTCGCCGGGCTGGCCGTCTGCCTGGGCGTGTACTTCCTCATCGCTCAGCCGCTTAAAAAGGGGTACGGCAGGAAGTCGGCGTGGGGCGACATAGTATTTGGATTGGCGTTATTCGGCATTGGCGCGCTGCTCATCCTCTTTGCCGTCGGAGACCTCATGTCGGCTGAGTAAGGAGCAGAGTAGCGGTATTTTTTATACAACTGAGGTTAGCCGGCGGGCATATACTGTCGTAACGATATGCAGCTGTTTATCGGCTGAGGAGAAAAAACAGGGTGACGATACGCTCGCCACCCCTTTTGATCAGGCTCAGCTGGAAAGCAGCGCTTTCCTATGAACCATCAGCTCCACCGCCACGTTACGCAGCGGGAGCACCGTCGCTACCACCACCGTCTTGTACCAAGGCGCATCTCCTTTCCACTTCATTCCGTACGAAGTGAGTGTACGGATGTTTCGAAAGGAGGGCGTTAGCGCGTAGCAGCAGTACTCAGTAGTATTATACGTATAGTCGCACAATTGTCAATCGCAGGAGTTTTATTGTTTTTATGCCGATTTCACGGTATAATTCAAGCGCTATGTCCAAGAAATTCTACATTACAACCCCCATTTATTACGTGAACGATAAGCCGCATATCGGCCATGCGTACACGACCATTGCGGCGGATGTCTTGGCGCGGTACTACCGGCAGAAAAATTACCGGGTGTATTTTGTTACGGGGACCGACGAGCATGGCGCGAAAGTCGCGCAGAGCGCGAACGCAGCCGGCATGGAGCCCAAGGCGTTTTGCGACCAGAACAGCGCTTTGTTCAAGGAAACATTCAAGGCTCTGAATATTTCGAATGATTATTTTATCCGGACAACTGACGAACGCCATCGAGTCGGCGTCGTGAAGTTTTTATCAAAATTGCACAGCAACGGCGATATTTACGAGGGAACGTACGAGGGTTTGTACTGCGTTGGTTGTGAGCGGTTTATAAAAGAAAAAGAGCTCGTCGACGGCTTATGCCCGGACCATAAGAAAGCGCCGGAGAAGGTATCGGAGCGCAATTACTTTTTCAAACTTTCGAAGTATCTTCCCGCGGTCAGGAAACTGATCGAGGACGGCACGATAAAAATACTGCCGCACGGGCGCGAGAAGGAAGTGCTCGGTTTGTTCAAGCAGGACCTCGAAGATTTTTCCGTTTCCCGAGAAAACGTCCAGTGGGGCATACCGCTGCCGTTTGACGAAAAGCAGAAGACGTACGTCTGGGTTGATGCGCTGCTGAATTATATTACTGCCATCGGGTACGGCGATAACGACGCATTCTTCGAGGCATGGTGGCCTGCCGACGTGCATGTGATGGCGCGCGATATTCTTAAGTTCCACTGTGTGTACTGGCCTGCGTTGTTGCTCGCAGCGGGTTTGCCGGTTCCGAAGGTGGTGTATCTCCACGGATTTTTTACCCTCGACGGCAAGAAGATGTCGAAGACGCTCGGCAACGTGATTGATCCGAACGATTTGGTTAAAAAGTTCGGCATTGACGCGACGCGGTACCTTTTACTGACCCAGTTTCCGTTCGGCCAGGACGGTGATATTAAAGAATCGTTGTTTGCGGAAAAGTACAATGCTGACCTGGCGAATAACCTCGGCAATCTCGTTTCGCGCGTGCTGAATATGATTGAGAAATATTGCGGCGGTACCGTGCCGAAAGACGTCGTATCTCCGATCCCGCTTGCCCATGTCGGTGATTATATCGAGCTCTTGCAGTTTGATCGGGCGCTGAAGGAGCTCTGGGAAGCAGTCATGAAAGCAAACCAGATTATCGATGAAGCGGAGCCGTGGAAACTTGCGAAAGACCCAGGCAAGCGCGAACAGCTTGAAACTGTCCTTAGCCAGCTTGCAGCATTGCTTCTGGAATTCGCAGCGGCGATTGAGCCATTTATGCCGGAAACAGCGGACATCATTATTGGCAGCCTGAACGAAGCGCGGATTACCAAAGGCGATCCATTGTTTAAGCGCGTTTAACTTTTTTTTATCCTATGCCAATGTTCGACCTTATCCTGCTCGTGATATTTTTTGGGTTTGTCGGTGCGGGCTTTTACTTCGGCCTTGTGCATACCCTTGGAGCAATCCTTGGCGCGATTGCCGGCGTGTATATTGCCGGATCGCTGTACCAGCAAGTGGCGGATTTTTTCCAATTCCTCATGCTCAAAGAGAGCGTCGCAAACGTGTTTGCCTTTGTCCTCGTTTTTCTCGTTGCGAGCCGGGGCATTGGGTATATGATCCATGCGCTCGACAAGGCGTTTAAAATCGCGCGCATCATCCCGTTCGCCACGCTCGCGAACCGTTTAGGCGGCGCGCTGCTCGGGTTTGTCGAGGCAACGCTCGTACTTGGGACGATTCTGTATGTCGCGAAGCATTTTTACCTGTCCGAGGCGCTCAACGCAGCAATCGATAATTCGGCGTTTGCCGGTTTGCTCGTCAGCATTTCGGGATTCCTCGTCCCTCTGATTCCGGATTCGATCAAATCGAGCGTGCCGACGATACCCTTGGAACTTGAATAAGCATTGCGCACGATCCCATGCCATTCCGACTGATTGACACACACGCTCACCTCGATTTTCGCGAGTTTACCGGAGACCGCCACGACGTCATTTCGCGGGCAGCAAACGTTGGCGTCGGCACCATCATCGCGGTCGGGTCAGACGCCGCCCATGTAAAATCAACGCTCGAGATTGCGATCGCATATGAGCGCGTTTTTGCGGTTGTTGGCATCCATCCGCAGGAAGCGGTGCAGCTTTTTACAGCTCCGGGTGATATTGACCAGAAGATTGACGACCAGATTACCATGCTGAAAAATTATGTGAATTATCCAAAATGCGTCGGCATCGGGGAAACCGGTTTTGATTTTTACCATATCGCACGCGCGCAAGGGTCAGAACAGCCGTCGATCCAGAATTTGCAGCAGCGGCTCTTCATTGCACAGATCGAGCTCGCACTCGCGTCACGCCTTCCACTCGTTCTCCACAGCCGGGATGCGTACGAACAGATTCTCGAAACCCTCAAGCCGTATTCAACCCGGGGCACCCTACGGGGGGTCGTGCATAGCTTTGAGGGCGATTATGCGACTGCCCGGAAGTTTATCGATGCTGGTTTTATGCTGGCATACAACGGCCTCGTTACCTATGAGCACGGACGCGATTTTCTTGAAACGGTTCGTGAGGTGCCGCTTCAGTCTCTTGTGCTCGAGACAAACGCCCCGTACCTTGCACCCGAACCGCTGCGGGGGCAGCGCAATGAACCGTCCCATCTGGACTATATCGCCCGCCGGATTGCTGATATTCGGGGTATTTCACCGGAAGACGTCGCGGAGCAGACATCGCGGAATGCCGAAAAACTTTTTACTATCAAATAGTACTCTATGCTGATTGACACCCATGCTCACCTGAATTTTTCTGCATACAAGAATGATCTCGATGAGGTTATGCAGCGCATTATTGATGACGGGATGAGGGTAATTAATGTTGGGTCGCAGTATTCTACCAGTGAACGCGCGGTGAAGCTTGCGAATGAGCACCCGGGCGTATGTTATGCCGCTATCGGGCTGCACCCGATACATCTATTCGATATGGAAGTGGACGAGGCAGAAATGCCGTTTACCACGCGGCAGGAGAAGTTTTCAGCTGAACGGTACCAAGCACTTGCGCGTGATCCCCACGTTGTTGCTATCGGAGAGATGGGCCTCGATTATTTTCACCGACCGCCGAAGATCAAGGAAGAGGAGTTTGAACGCGCGCAGCGGTGGACATTCCTGAAAGGCGTCCAGCTCGCAATGAAATTGCGGCTGCCGATCATCTTGCACTGCCGGGGCGCGAAAGGGGATGAGCATCGCCCGTACCTGCACATGCTGAAGGTTCTGAAAGAAGCGGGGTATAGCCGCGGCGTACTGCACTGCTTTACTGCGGACTGGCCGATCGCGAAGCAGTTCCTCGATGCCGGGTTCATGATTTCTTTCACCGGCGTTATCACGTATCCCAAGACGAAACTTCTCGAAGAAGCCGTAAAAAAAACACCCCTCGACCGGCTCATGGTTGAAACGGACGCGCCGTACCTGGCGCCCCAGATGGTGCGGGGCAAGCGCAACGAGCCGCGGTTCGTGCGGTACGTCGCTGACCGGGTTGCCGAATTGAAAGGCATCACGTACGAGGAGGTTGAGGAGCAGACCGGTAAGAACGCGACCGAGTTTTTTAGGTTGCGGTAGAGGTGTAATGGATTTAAAAATCTTCCGAGTGCGCCTCACCGTGGGTGCGCTCGTCAATTAGTTTATCGATACTGGTGAAGTCACTTTTCTTGACGGCAAGAAAAGTGACAGAAAAGAACCGCCGGGGGCTTCAATGCGCTCGCCTTTAATATCGATTTCATTTCATAGATGGGCTTAATGAAGCCCCCGGACCCCATTGTATAGTCGGCGCATTACTGTTCAGCAATACTACTGCGCTAACACCCATTCAACCAATCTATTGTTCCTATTTTCCTCATAGGTTAGTAAGAGAATGCTCGTATTGACGTATCCCGCTGATGGCATTACGCTGTTAACAGAATTGAAACAACAGTACAAACAGTTCCTGGAGGGTTGCTCATGAAAAATGCTAATACCTATTCCGACATCGGCTGTGAAGAAGCGCAACGTCTCATTGTTAAAAATATTCAGCACGGCATGACTGCTATTGAGGCTGGCCGGCTCAGGAAGCACTTACGCACGTGCAAGCAGTGCTGTGACTACTGGAGCGATCGCGATAGGGAAGCCAGAGCGGTATTAATCGCACAATGGACGCAGGGCATGTACCATGGAGTTTTACCGGTACGGCCGATCGTCGTTATTGCCGGCCATCCGACTCGGGATGAGCTTGCACAATACGTTCGCGGGGAGCTCGGTAAAGCTGAAAATCGCAGCATTACAAACCATCTCAACGGCAGCGGCCGTAATGGGGCGGAACCATGCGAACTGTGCGCATATGTTGTCGGAGTTATGAAAAGCGTGGGGATTCAGTAGGATTCCCATGCACCGCATATCACATTGTAAGACCCCCGCGCTTCCATATGGCGGGGGTTTGTTTTTTGATTGAAGAGGAGTCGTTTTTTTGGTACAATGCTTGCATATGGACATCGCATTGCTAATTATCGGGAGTCTCGTGCTTATCAGCATCATCGTTACCCTGGTTACCATCCGCCGGGGCGGTTCTGGCGCTGGAGGAAACCCCGAGGCGTATGAAAAAATCGTGCGCCTGGAAGAGCGCATTAACCAGCTCAATGAAAAGAGCACCGAACAGACGCGGGTGCTCGATTCCAAGCTCACCGAAACAACGCGCGTGATCCAGGAGCAGTTCGGGCATTCGACGCGGATCGTGCGCGACGTCACCGAAAAATTGACCAAGCTCGACGAAACGAACAAGCAAGTCTTGAATTTCTCCGACCAGCTGAAAAACCTGCAGGACATTTTAAAAAACCCGAAACAGCGCGGGGTGCTGGGCGAGTATTACCTTGAGGAGACGCTGAAAAATGTGCTGCCTCCGAATTCGTACAAGATGCAATACAAGTTCAAGGACGGTGAAATTGTCGATGCAGTTGTGTTCGTAAAAGATAAAATCATTCCCGTTGACTCGAAGTTTTCACTGGAGAACTATGAGCGTATATTGAATGAACGTGATGAGAAGGAAAAGCAAGCGCTGGAAGTCCAGTTCAAGGCGGACCTGAAAAACCGCATTGATGAAACCTCAAAGTACGTGCGGCCGTCCGAGGACACGATGGATTTTGCGTTCATGTTCATCCCGTCTGAGGCGATTTATTACGATTTACTCGTGAATAAAGTCGGTGCGGTCAAGGTAAACACGCGCGACCTCATCGAGTACGCGTTTAAGGAAAAGCATGTCATTATTGTATCGCCGACGTCATTCTTGGCGTACTTGCAGACGGTGCTGCAGGGTTTGCGCGCACTGCAGATCGAAGAGTCGGCAAAAGAGATCCGCAAGAACGTGGAACAGCTCGGCAAGCATTTGCTGTCGTACGAGACATACATGCAGAAAGTCGGGCAGCACCTCGGCACGACGGTGAGCAGTTATAATTCGGCATACAAGGAATTCAAGAAAGTTGACAAGGATGTATTAAAAATTGCCGAGGTCGGTGGAGCTGTCGAGCCGCTGGAGATCGAAAAACCGAAGGAAGAATAATCTATGGGATATCTTGAAGATTATATCTCCCAGGAACGTTCGCTCGGGAAGAGTGATGCGGATATTCGTGCATCCCTGATCCAAACAGGGTGGAGAGAGGAGCAGGCAATGGCCGTACTTCCGGTACAACAACGTTCGCATGTTAGCTTGATCGTTATTATTGTTATTGTCATCATGTCGCTGGCCGGCGGGTACTTCGTCGGCGGGTACGCTTCTGATTACGTGTGGGGTCCGCAAACGAAGGAAGGCGAATCGCAGTATGTCCGTAAAACGGGATTTCCGTTTCCGGTCGCGCAGTTCCGGTACACGCACCCGGCCGCGTCGACCATCGATGGGTGCAGGAAGGTGAATGTTGAAAACGGGCTGTGCGGCATCGGCGTTGCGCTGGTTGACCAGGCGCCAGGGTGCACCCCGAACATTGGCGCATGCTGGAACGACGTGACATCAAACAGCGCGACGTATTTGAATTATACCGTGTGGGCGTTAGGGTGCTTCAGCGTGTTTTCAGCTGCGTATTTATTAACACGCACAGTGGTTCGAAAGTTTCATCGTTAAGTATCAGTGCTTTAGAAAACTATGGCACCAAACATCGATCAACCACCAGAAGAACGGGAACCGCAGGTAAGCGTGTTCAATATCAGAGACCATGTCCAGCAAGGGCTTGGAGAGCTCGAGCAGGCTGATATCGAAGCTGTTCGCACGCGGTTCAAGGAACTCCCCTCTGAAGTGAAGGAATTAATATCGGACGAGGAAGCGCACTATCTCGCGCTCCTCAATAAAAAGTTTGATCTGTATTTTAACCACTCACTCGAGGTTGCGCGCATTGCGCACCGTGAATATGATGAATTCAAGGATGACCTGGCAGCGGAAGGCATTACGAAGGAGACGTTTTTCCGTGCAGCATTGCTGCATGATGTCGGCAAGGTGGGGGTTCCCGATTGCGTGTTGAAAGGTTCCTTTACCGACACGTATTTCAGGGAGCAATTTTATTCTAATTTAGAAGCAGATCCTGATTTTATCCGTGCACAGCTCGCGAAGGACGGCAAGAATTTGGATACGATGTCCGATAAAGATTTTATGCACTTGGATCTTCGTGATTATGTATCGCTCCAGCAGTGTTTCCGTGACAATCCCGAAGCGATTGATGAAATACAGCGGTATGGCTTAGATCCGTATACAGAATCATTCATGGACGCAATCCGCCGTCATGAGCAGTATTCACGTGACATCATCAGCGAGTCGAATATTCCTGACCGCGAGCGAGTCGCGGATCTCGCTGGCGCGCACCACCAGTACAAAGAGCATGGTGAAGAGGGCGCAAATGTTACCAAGGAAGTGCTGCGTGTTTCAGTCGTTGCGAGCGAGCTTCTGCATCTCGCGGATGTCCACCAGGCGATGATCCAGCGCCGCCGGTACGCAGACCGGTCCAATTCACCCGTTGATGCGCTATACTTTATTCTGGAAGAAACAAAGGCCGGAGCATTCCATGAGCCGGTCGTGAAGCGGTGGATGCGTGTGATGCTCCCGCCAGCAGCTGAGGTATCGGAGGATAATTGGCGGCAGTATGAGGAGCTGCGGGAGTTTATCGGATAACCGTTGGCCAGAAAAAATACGCCCCGCTGAACGATGTGCACAGCGTGGGAAGAGTGTTGTAGGAGCGGCGGGATTTAGGCACTCCAGGCAAAGTTGAATGCCTTTTGCCGTTCGACGTCACGGTGCGTGTATACTGCAGTAAAACGGACACCCTGTTCGCCGGCTTCGAGGTCCTTGATGACAACTGCTGAGTGCAGGTCAGCGGGGAACCAGTGGTGGGTTTCGGTGTCGGGGGGCGTTTGGCCGTTGACGGTGAACGTGTACATCCCGTCACGCCTCACGAGCGTAATGTCCGCTTTTGGTTTTGTTTCAGCCACACAGACTCCTTTTGTGGTATTGGGTGGAGCCGCTATTGTATCGTGCCGTGGATAATCATGCAAAACGTGCACACTTGACGGATTTCAAAAATAAGCGTATCGTCACGTGATATAAAAAGAAACATACATAGAGTGAGGATATAAACATGGTTCCAGAAGTTGTCGTAACCGAGGCGCAAATCTGCGCTGCGCTTGTGGCGATCATTAACGGTATGCGGGAACCGAAGCTGTCCGCACCTCGATATGCGGGCCATCTCCGGAACATTTTCCAGCCCGGGTGCCCGGCGATCCCGATCCCATTGCCTGCCGATGTTCCCTACGAACCGGTGACAGCTAACACGCGATTCGTGGATATCGGGCTCGGGTCGAGTGATCCGCACAGCATCTGCATGGAGCTTTCCGAGCAGTTGGGGTTGCCGACGGTACGATCGCCGCACATCAGGAGAGTGCCTACTATGGGGCACCTTCAGGATTATCCAACTGAGGATATGGGCCACGTCCAAATGGATTTGACGCCGTCTATGTTCGCCGGGGTTCTCTACCGGTGGCTCGTTAAACGGCGGGCGAATTTAGCCCGCTCGAGGCGTTAAAAATGTGCGTGAAAGCCAACGCAGAGATTTGCCATCAAATGGCGGGAACTCGTAGGGTCCCGCCATTTATTTTTGCTAATATTTGCGATTTCCACATTTTCAAAAATTCGCGGTATTGCTTTTTGGGCCGATTTCTATTAGAATTAGAGCCAACTTGTGGATATCCAGAGCTATTTTTTACCGTTATCGGGCAGGTTTTTCACCATTTTTAAAAAGAGAACATATGGATGGAAAGCCTGAGAAACCATGGTGGCAGCCGGGCTTGACTGTATTCGCGGAAGTAACCGGCTGGATCGCAGCACCGATCCTCGTAGCGCTCTTTTTGGGGCGGTACCTGGACGAGAAAAACAACAGCGAGCCTTGGTTTTATCTCGGACTGACCGGGATCGCGTTCGTCATCTCAAGCATCGGGATTGCGACCGTCGCAATAAAATATATCCGGCAGATCGAACGGGAGGGGAAGCAGCAAATAAAGAAGAACGATTCGAATGCTCAACATGATTCACATCGCAACAGCTGAAGAAGTTCCTATCGTAGCCGAAACGGCAAATACGGAATTGCTAACCGGCACCGACGCGGAGCATGCGGAAACCAGTGCGGAAGTTTCGCATGAGCCGACGCTGTATGCCGAGCCGATATTCACCGTCGGTCCGTTTTCCGTGACCAATTCGCTCATCAATTCGTGGGCAGTCGTTTTGCTGCTCGTTGTTTTTGCGTTCGTCATCCGGAAAAAAATCGCGCGGATTCCCCGCGGCATACAGAATTTGTTTGAAATGGTTGTCGAGGGTGCGATGGGCATGGCGGATTCGGTAACTGGCGACCGAAAAAAGACCGAGCGTATCTTCCCGTTCGTATTCGCTGCGTTTTTATTTATTCTCCTCAACAACTGGCTCGGGCTCATTCCCGGCATTGGATCGATCGGCTTCCTGGAGCAGGGACACGGCGAGAGTGTGTTTATCCCGTTTTTCCGCGGCGGCACTGCCGACCTGAATACGACACTTGCCCTGGCGCTCATTGCTGTTGTCGGTTCGAATCTTTTTGGGATTATTACCGTCGGCATCTGGAAACACTTCAATAAATTCGTGAATATCAAAGTGCTTGCCGAGGTTCCAGTTAAGATACGGAAACAGCCGACGCTTGCCTTCGTGAACCCGATTAAGTTTTTCGTCGGCATCATCGAGATTATCGGCGAAGCAGCAAAAATCGCGTCGCTCTCATTTCGGTTATTCGGCAACATTTTCGCGGGTGAAGTGCTGCTTTCGTCAATGGCAGTCATTTTCGCTTTTGTGCTTCCCGTGCCGTTTATGTTCCTGGAGATTATCGTTGGCGTCATCCAGGCGCTGATATTCTCAATGCTGATGCTGGTATACTTTACTATCGCCTCAACTGCTGAAGAACATTAGTTATTATTAATTAATTGCCGCAAACACCGACGATAAACTAAAAAACCACGTCGAGTAGGGAGCGGACATACGAAAGGTCAGTACTATGGACTTAACAATGCTCGCGAAGGCGCTCGCCATCGGCATCGGTTCGATCGCGCCAGCGCTCGCCATCGGGAAGATCGGCGCGAAAGCCATGGAATCGATCGGGCGGAATCCGGAATCAGCCGGCAAGATACTCGTCCCCATGTTGCTCGCTGCAGCGTTTGCCGAGGCTATCGCCATTTACGCGCTCGTCATCGCATTTGGCATCAAGTAGTCTTATGGCATACAGGAGGTTTATTCTATAAGCCTCCTCCAGCTCTAAGATTATAATCGAATTCGTATGGACGAACTGGTAAAAACATTTCATATCGACTGGAAACTTCTCATTGCACAGGTGGTTAATTTCGGTATCGTCATCGGCGTGCTCTGGTATTTTGCCCTGAAACCGCTTATGAAAATGATGCACAAGCGCTCGGACGATATCGAAAAGAGCCTCCAACAGGCGAAGGAAATCGAGCGGAAACTCCAGGAAGCGGAGCAGTCAAAAGAAAAGCTGATCACCGAAGCGAAGCAGGAAGCGCAAGTCATCATGGAACAGACGCACCGGGACGCGGAAAAGGTCAAGGGCGAGAAGCTCGCCGAGACGCGGCAAGAGATGGAGCGTATGGCCGAGAAGGTGAAACAGGACATCCAGGCGGAGAAGCAGACCATGTTGCGCGAGGCAAAAGGGCAGGTTGCGGACCTCGTCATTGCTGCAGCGGGGCAGGTTATCGGCAAGAATCTAGACCATGACACAAACAAGAAATTGGTTGAGGATACCATCAAGAAAACAGGCGATTAATTTCTACGAATGAACGAATGAGCACAATCACGCCAAAAAAATACGCCAGCAGCCTGTACCAGGCAGTCCACGGTTTGCCGCACGAAAAGGGGACCGCAGCGATTCGTTCGTTCTTGAAGATCATATTGCGGAATAAGGATGGCGCGAAACTGAACAAGATTATCACTGCATTCAGGCAATACGCCAATGAGCAAGAAGGCATTCTTGAGCTCAACGTAACGACAGCGCAGGCGCTCGATACGAAAACCCGCGAGCTGATTACAGCGCACCTGCACCGTGCGCTTGCCAAAACGGTGGTCATGCATGAGACGGTTGAACCGGCGCTTATCGGCGGTATTGTGGTGCGGTACGGGGATACAGTCATTGACGGCAGCATCCAGCGGCAGCTTGCGCAACTCTCGCATTCGTTGAAAAAATAAAAAGAGCCGGTCTTCGGATAACCGGCCCTTGCGGGGGAAAGAGCGCCTCGTTCCGTCTAGGTAAGAACCACGAGCGGTTCGACGACGATCGTCTCGCCCCAGCATCGAGGGCAGTAATGTGCACCCCCGTGCACACAGGTTCGCGCGTCAGACGAGGATAATCGGTAGTCGCAGATGTGTTCGTTCCGTTCCGTCTTGCACACGAGATCAGTCGGGTCATCAGGGGATGAGCAGGGCATCGTGCCTCCAATCTATTGTTTCGTTTGAATAGTAGCCAAAGATCCATTTCGATTTTATTTGAATGTATAAGATAACAGCATATAACAAGTATGTCAAATCGTGACTTTATCATCGAAGAGCTGAAAAAACAGATTGCCGATTACAAAACCTCAGTTGCCACCGAAAAAGTCGGCACCGTCGAGGAAATCGGTGACGGCATCGCCCGCATTTCCGGCCTGTCTGACGCGATGGCGTCTGAAATGCTTGAGTTTCCCGGCGAGAAATACGGTGTTGCATTAAACCTCCAGGAAGGCATTGTCGGCGCCATTATTCTTGGCACGCAGGAAGGCATCCGCGAAGGCGATACGGTGAAGAGCACCGGCCGCATTCTCCAGGTGCCGGTCGGCGAAGCGGTCGTTGGCCGTGTTGTGAACCCGCTTGGCGTGCCATTGGATGGCAAGGGAGATATCAAAACTGACACATACTATCCGGTCGAGAAGATCGCACCGCGCGTTATTACCCGTGAATCCGTGAAAAAGCCAGTACAGACGGGCATTAAGGCGATTGATTCCATGATCCCGATCGGCCGCGGACAGCGCGAACTCATCATTGGAGACCGCCAGGTCGGCAAAACCGCGATCACGATTGATACAATCATCAACCAGAAGGGGCAGGACATGACGTGTATCTATGTAGCGATTGGCCAGAAAGAGTCGAAAGTCGCGAAGATCGTCGCTGAACTGGAGAAGCATGGTGCTATGGAGTATACGACCCTGGTTGTCGCCGGCGCGTCTGACCCGGCATCGCTCGCATTCATCGCTCCCTACGCCGGGTGCGCAATGGGCGAATATTTTATGGACCAGGGCAAGGACGTACTGGTCATTTATGACGACCTTTCCAAGCACGCATGGGCATACCGCGAGATTTCACTCTTACTGCGCCGGCCACCGGGGCGTGAAGCGTATCCGGGCGACGTATTTTACCTGCACTCGCGGCTGCTCGAGCGGGCTGCCAAGATGAACAAGGATCTCGGCGGCGGCTCGCTGACCGCGCTGCCGATTATTGAGACACAAGCAGGCGACATCTCGGCGTACATCCCCACCAACGTCATCTCCATCACCGACGGCCAGATTTATTTGGAGCCGGAGCTCTTTTACCAGGGCATACGGCCAGCGCTTAATGTCGGCTTGTCAGTATCCCGCGTTGGTTCGTCTGCCCAGACAAAGGCAATGAAGAAGGTGGCGGGCAAGCTCCGTATGGAATTGGCGCAGTACCGTGAACTCGCGGCGTTCGCCCAGTTCGGCTCGGATCTTGACGACGCGACCAAGCGCCAGCTCGAGCGCGGCAAGCGCTTAACCGAAATTTTGAAGCAGGGCCAGTATGAGCCGATGCCGGTTGCGCAGCAAGTGGCGATCCTCTACGCGGCGGTGAATGGGCAGCTTGATTCCGTGCCCGTTGAGCGCATCAAGGAATTTGAAACAGAATTGCACCGGTATCTTGAAACGTCAGCCTCGGCACTCTTGAAGGATATTGCTTCACAGGGCGACCTGAATGCGGACCTTGAAGCGAAACTGAAAACAGCGATCGAGGATTTCAAGAAAACGCGGGATTTCGGCAGTACCCCGGCGCCAGTAAAAAAATAACAAGCTTTTAATCCATGTCACTCGGAACACGGGAAATCAAGCGGCGCATACGGTCCATCGCCAACACGAAAAAAATCACGAAAGCGATGGAGCTTGTTGCTGCCGCAAAAATGCGGAAAGCAGTGAATGCGGTTCTTGCGACACGAGCGTATTCAAAAGCAGCATGGGGCATTGTTCAGGACCTGTCGGCAAAAATCGATCCCGCACACCATGCCCTGCTGCAGAAGCATGATTCCGTGCGGAAAATCGGTGCAGTATTGCTCGCCTCGAACCGCGGTTTATGCGGCGGGTTTAACCGAGAGATCGTTGATACGCTTGCCGATCATCTCAAGCGGGAGCAGAAGGCATATCCTGATGCCCAAGTTGAAGTCTTGCTCATGGGAAGGCGGGGGAGCGATATTGCGCATAAACACCACTACCCACTCGTTGCTGATTTTGAGAAGGCAGACGTCGCGGAAAGCGTTTCTGAAGTAAATACGATCGCGCAGATGGTTATTGCCGATTACTTGAACGGAAAATACGACAAGGTTGTCATCGCGTATACGGACTACCGTTCGGCGATTTCCCAACAGCCGCGGGTTCGGCAGCTCCTCCCGATCGTACGCGAGGATACGGAGCTCGGGTTGGTTGGCCCGGACTCGGAAGCGGTACAACACGACGATACGAAAGACTATGAGTACCTGTTCGAGCCGTCACCGGATGCCGTCCTTGAGCAGATGTTGTACCGGTTAATCGAGCTGCAAGTGTACCAGGCGCTCCTCGAATCGAATGCGTCCGAGCATTCAGCGCGTATGATGTCGATGCGGAACGCGTCTGACGCCGCCGGCGATATGATCACCGACCTCACACTGACATTCAACCAGGCGCGGCAGCAGGCAATCACCGCAGAACTCGCGGATATCAGCGCAGGTTCAGCGGCTATCAATTAATAGTATTCATCCACCATTAACAATAAATGATCGTAGTATGAAGCACGCAGCAAACACAGGAAAAATATCACAAGTCATCGGCGCCGTTGTCGATGTGGCATTCGAGGGCGAGCTGCCCGAAATCCACGTTGCGCTTGAGGCATTCAGGGAGGAAGCGGGAAAGAAATACCGTGTCGTCCTCGAGGTCCAGCAGCAGCTCGAGGGCAATGTCGTCCGGACCGTTGCCATGGATTCGACCGACGGCCTGCGGCGCGGCATGGAAGTCGTGAGCACGGGCGGCCCGATCACCGTTCCAGTCGGCAAAGAAACCTTGGGCAGGATGTTCAACCTCCTCGGCGAGCCAATCGACAACATCGAAGCCGTCCAGACAGCGAAGCGCTATCCCATCCACCGGCCTGCGCCATCCTTCGCCCAGCAGTCAACGCAGACCGAGATTCTGGAAACTGGCATCAAGGTTATTGACCTCATTTGCCCGATCCTCAAAGGCGGCAAGGTTGGTTTGTTCGGAGGCGCCGGCGTCGGTAAAACTGTCGTTATCCAAGAGCTTATTCGCAACATCGCGCAGGAACACGGCGGCTTCTCAGTTTTTGCCGGTGTCGGTGAGCGTACCCGCGAGGGGAACGACCTGTACCATGAGATGAAGGGTTCCGGCGTGCTCGACAAGACCGCGCTCGTATTCGGCCAGATGAACGAGCCGCCAGGTGCGCGCGCCCGCGTCGGTTTGTCGGCACTGGCGATGGCTGAGTATTTCCGCGACGAGGAAAAGCAGGACGTGCTTCTCTTTATCGACAATATTTTCCGTTTTACCCAGGCGGGATCTGAGGTATCAGCGCTCCTTGGCCGTATTCCATCAGCTGTCGGTTACCAACCAACCCTCGCGACCGACATGGGTGAGCTGCAGGAACGCATTACGTCGACGAAAGACGGATCGATCACTTCAATGCAAGCAGTCTATGTCCCAGCGGATGACTTGACCGATCCTGCGCCGGCAACGACGTTCGCGCACCTTGATTCGACCGTCGTGCTCGCTCGTTCGCTTGCTGAACTCGCCATTTATCCTGCTGTCGATCCGCTCGACTCCGCATCGACGATCCTTGATCCGAAAATTGTCGGGGACGATCACTACAATGTCGCCCGCGGCGTGCAGAAAATCCTCCAGCGATACAAGGATTTACAGGACATTATCGCAATCCTCGGTATGGAAGAGCTGTCAGACGAGGACAAGGTGATTGTCGCCCGCGCGCGCAAAGTGCAAAAATTCCTGTCGCAGCCGATGTTCGTCGCAGAAACGTTCACTGGCACAGGAGGCAGGTATGTGTCCCTGAAGGATACCATCCGCGGATTCAAGGCGATCCTCGACGGCGAATACGACGCGGTTCCCGAGCAGGATTTTTACATGAAAGGATCGATTGACGAGATCCGAAAATCGGCAGCCTAAACAAGCTTCTTATGGCATTGAAAATACGATTTGAAATCACCACACCCGAACGAACCGTTTTTTCCGATGAGGTTGACGAGGTCATTTTACCGACACCGCAGGGAGAGATCGGCGTGCTGCCGAACCACATACCGCTCGTGTCGCTGCTGTCGGCAGGGGAGCTCCGCATAAAGAAAGGCGGGGAGACTATTTATATGGCTGTATCAGGCGGTTTCCTGCAGGTGCGGCCGGACAAAGTTGTGGTGCTGTCAGACACCGCTGAGCGAGCCGAGGAAATTGACGAAACAAAGGCAGACGAAGCGCGGAAGCGGGCCCAGGAGCTGGTGAAGGAAAAGCGTGTTGACGCTTCCGAATTCGCGCGCCTTTCAGCGAAAATCGAGAAAGAACTCGCGCGCCTCAAGGTTGCCCGCAAGCGGCGCAACCCGCGCCAGCAGCCGCCCCCCCCGGCAGTCTAATACCTGGCTACGGCCTTCTGGACGCACCTGCGTAAAGAGCGATTTTTTGGCACCCTTGACAGGTTGCCGGTTTTACTATAGAGTGGACACTTAAAACGAAAGATAAACATCAACATACAGCACCTAGAAAGGGGATATCTTGAATCTTGATTACCGAAATAGCGAGCTTGCACAGCTCATGCTAAGACGCAACGCGGAGCAGAGCGCCATTTTCTGCAGCCCGGATGCAAAAGGGCAGCGTCTGTTCTACCGCGTTGAACATCCCACGGAGATTCTGTGGTTTAAGTGCATGGACGGCCGTCTGAACGGTGCAGTCATCACTGAGACCCCATTAGGCTTGATCCAACCAATCAGAAACCTCGCGGGATCGTTTGATCTCGGGTGGCCGCATCTTGCGGACCAGCTCCTCGGATGGGTGGAATATTCCATCAGCATGCGCCGCCGTTGCCTGGTATTCGTTACCTACCATTGGTCAAAGAGTATTACCGAGCATGGCTGCAAAGGCCATAACTTTGATGTCGAAGCAGCCCGCGCTGATGCTCGCAAGCTGAAGCAGCAAATCGAATTCGTATTTGGCTATGAGCACCAAGTTGTATATCCCATTATCGTCGGCATCGAAACCGATGAGGACGCCCTGCTCCTGCACGGCGACCATGGTGGATTTCTGAACATGGCAGACTCTCCAAACATGAGCGAGTCTGAACTCCGGCGCATTATCGGGGAACTCTACCCCGATATGCCTGCTCAAGTCGTCACTGACCTTATTCCGTTACTCCTCGGAAACCAGCGGCACATTCAGAAGCTACGTCAGAATCCACGGTTAGCGGTAGAATCTGACCATGGTGAAGTTTCCATTGCGATCGGCAAGGGATTTGACTGGCTGCACTGGCTCAACAAGTGTGTCATCATCGGACCTTTCGCCTACAATCTGATGGAACCCGTTGAGATCGCTGCTCGAATCCTTCTCCATAATCTGGAGGGAGAAGTTATCCCGGTTCAGCAGGGCGCACTGTTGATGGTGTCCGGTGCATATCGCAACAGGACGGGCTTCGAACATCGTTTCGCTGAACTGAAAGCGCGCGAATTAACGAGATTTACCCTGAGAGTTATCCACGAACGCGTGCCCGAGCTCGAGCAGTATCTGCACGTTCTCGCGGGGATCGTTAATCTAGAAGATCGGCTGATCATGCCGATCGATCCATTCCGCGATCTCAGTCGCGTAGCATAAGGAGGAATAGTACCATTCTCTACCAAGGGAACATGAAAGGGTCCGTGCCCGCCAGCGCGGACCCTGTTTTTTATATTGACGGCTACGCGAAGGGGATGTAAGGTGTGGGTAAGCCCTTGTGACGGGTGGAAATGGGAAATGGCCGGGAGTAGCGGCCTGTACGATTTTTAATCCGCTGGTGGTACGGCGGAGTGCGATTCCTTTCGCATGGTGAGGTGTGTGTGGTATCCCTCGTACAGGCAAAGAGCATACGCTCTCCCGGCCAGTTTTTTTATTTGTAAATAAAGCATTTTCATGATAAAATACTGTTATACAATTAATCGTTCCATCGATGTCCCATCAGTGTAAGGCGCTCATCCTCCAATGCATCGACTTCCGGTTCCACTCAGCGATCCGTGATTTTCTCGTGTCACTCGGATTGAAAGACCAGTACGATCTCGCCAGCTTGGCTGGTGCGGCAAAAGGCCTGGTTGATAAGAACCCGGCGTCAGTCGAATTGCTCTTGCAGCAAGCGGATATTTCGAAACGGTTGCACGGGATTACTGACGTGTACATTATCCACCACATGGACTGCGGCGCGTACGGCGGCCATGCGGCATTTGTGTCTGTCGAAGAAGAACGGACAAAGCAACTCGGCGACATGGAGGCAGCGCGGCAGGTTTTTGGGGAGACATTTCCCGGCCTTACCATCCACAAGATTCTTGCGCGCATTGAGGAAAAGGACGGCAAGAATAAGATTGATTTTGAAATGATTCAATAAATTGTACCCTTATGCCAGGAGAAAACGGGCCAGAATTCGAATATCGTGACGACCAACCTCTGAACGAAGCGGAGCTCGATGAAATCCAGCGGTTTGTGAGGGGACCTTTGCGCGACTATCTATTACAGCACGAAAATGGCCTGCCGCTGTACCGTAAAGCCGGACTCGATCCGGATTCTGAGCTTGCTGAACATATCCTCGGCGCCGGCGACAAGGAAGGCGTCATCGCGATGCCGGTCAGGAGACGAAACGACACTGAACCGCAACAGGACCTCGTTACACAGGCTGATGTGTACCGCATGGTTAAAATCCTCCAGAGGCTCATAGAAATCGGAGCAAGCGAGTCGCATTGATGCAGAGCATTCGGCTCTCGGTTTGTTTGAGTTTTCGATCGCTTAAAAAACGTATGCCAGTAAAAAAAACCAAACAAGCAAAAGCTGCCAGCCCTACGTACGTCTTTTTCATCGGCGTACCTTTTATCCTGTGCGTTGCGCTCGGGATTTGTTTTTATACGTTCCGTTCCACGGCAGCCAGCGATACTGCGGATTTGAACACTGTCCCGTTAAATGAGTTTTCATCCGACATGTTTTCAATAACCTTGCCTGATGGCTGGGCGAAAGTGCGTGATACCGACTCATACGCAACGTTTAAGAATTTAAAGGAGACGCATCCTGAAAGCAGCATAGCCCATAAAAAATCCTACCACAGCTCAATCGAAATCCGGTTTGACAGTGCAACGGGCAAGACCCTGGATGAGGTCACCGCATCAATTGTAGGAGAATACCAGGCGGAGGATGCCGCGTTTGCAGTTCATAACACGATTACCGGCGTGATAAGCGGCGTGCCCGCCCAGTTCATGGAATCACTGACGACCCAGCAGGGCATGGGTTTGCAGGGTGTCGTTGCCGTTGTGCTCAATAACAACCGTTACTTTGTGGTATCGTGCATGACAACGGAGCTTTTCTGGCCGATATACCGTGATTTATTTTATAATACGCTTTCAACCTTTCATTTTGCGGCAGGATCGTAAGTTCTGGAAATAAAAAGAGCGCAGTGGCGTCGTCGCCACTGCGCATACTTCGTGCAGGCGCAATTCTGTTCGAGCAGCGGAATTACTAATCTTCGCGCGGTCCACTCCATAAAGCGTGGGGACCTTCCTTGAGGATAAAGCTGATATTTTGCGGCGGCGATTCGCGCCGGGATTCTGCCAGTGCTTCGGGAAAGTCAGGCCTGCCAAGGACGCGCGAAGGAGTCGTTACGGTAGACGTTTTGTGTGGCGCTTTCCTGCGCCACAGGAAAAAGGGCAATTTGAGTGAGGACATCAACCCTCCATGGTGTGATGGTGTCTTTGTTTGTTGGAAAGGAAATAAGATGATACGGAACAGTATATGGCAAACGTTATTGCCATGTCAAGCCGTGCTTTTAAAGCAGGCACGAGTCTTGACAAAACGCCGGTCGTGGGTGTATGATATCCTGCATTATATATGGAACTGAAACATGGAGGGTTTGTATGTTCCTCTCGTGGTTCATTGGAAATAGAGTTAGCCATCGTCAGACCAGGCAGAAAGCAGAGCGTGGAAAGTTATTTTGCCCGAGTTGCGGAGTGGAGTTTGAGGATATTGACGATAGTACCGTGGGTTCCGGCCTTACGTGCCAAGGTTGCGGCCACGTTTTCAAGCCAACACGGCGATTGCAGTATGTTATCATACAGTGCCTTCGGGATCGTCGGCGTTTAAAGCCGAAAGACGCGCCGCCGGAGCTAACAGCTGCCGGTGATCAAATCCACTCAACGCCTTTTGCCCGATTCGTGCTCGCTGCATTTCTCAGTATTGGCATTCTTCCCATGCTGTTGGTGATTGCCCTCGAACTGTACTACTGACTAGCTATCTCCTCTGATACTGCCTCCTTCGGGGGATTTTCCCTTGGGGAGGTAGTTTTTTTACCAGCTGTTTACGCTGGACAATTTATTGCATTGCTGTATTTTAAAAATAGTACCGACGTGCGCCTGCACGCGATTTCCCGGTACTATCACAGGAACGATTCTCTCAAACAGAGGAGGTCCCATGATGAAGAGAATCAGCATACTGCCCCTGGCTTCACAGAACCCGTTCAACGGCCGGACTTAAAATCCAAGACGAAGGCGCGTGCAGACGGATTCCCAGTCTGCGGGCAGTGGGAGCGACCGTGCGCGGCCGCTCCCTTTTTTATTATAGTTTTTAGTATGCTACAATACGTGCATGAGCTTACTCGACAACCTCAATGCAGCACAGCGGAAAGCGGCTACTCATGGCCAGGGGCCGCTCTTGATCGTGGCTGGCGCTGGCACGGGCAAAACGACAGTCATCACCCAGCGCCTTGCCTGGCTCGTACTCGACAAGAAGGTGCCGACAGACGCAGTGCTTGCCCTGACGTTCACGGAGAAAGCGGCTTCTGAGATGGAAGAGCGCGTTGACGTGCTGCTGCCATACGGGTACGTGGACCTTTGGATATCAACATTTCATTCATTCTGTGAGCGGATCTTGAAAGATAATGCGCTTGAAATCGGTTTGCCGCCAGACTTCCGCCTGTTGAACGAAACCGACCAGGTACTGCTCGTACGTCAGAACCTCGCGCGCTTCAACCTGGATTACTATCGGCCGTTGGGGAACCCCACGAAATTCATTACCGCACTCGTCCGGCATTTTTCACGTGTGAAAGACGAGAACGTGTCACCGGAAGAGTACCTTGAATACGCCCAGAAGCTGAAGCTTGATCGCGACCAGGAAGAATTTGTTAAAAAGAAAGACGCAAGCGATGAGGAAATTTCCGAAGCACAGCGGATTGCCGAGGTTGCGGACACGTACCATACGTACCAGCAGCTCCTGCTCGAATCCAGCGCGCTTGATTTTGGCGACCTTATTTTGTACACGTTGCGTTTATTTAAAACGCGCCCCACAGTGTTAGAAAAGTACCGTATGCAGTTCCAGTATATCCTCGTCGATGAATTCCAGGATACGAACTACGCACAGTATGAGCTCGTCAAAGCGCTCGCGGCGCCGAACAATAACCTCACGGTCGTCGGCGACGACGACCAATCAATCTATAAGTTTCGCGGCGCGGCTATATCGAACATTTTGGAATTCAAGAAAGATTATCCGGATTCGCAGGAAATCGTCCTTACCGAAAATTACCGCACCAAACAGAATATTCTGGATGCTGCGTACGCATTTATTAAGCAGAATGACCCGAACCGGCTCGAATACCAATTATCAAAAGGAACAATCAGTTCAAAGGGCGCACCGCTCAAAACAAAAGTGAGCAAGAAATTGCACGCAGAACGCGGCGCCGATGGCATGCTTAAGCACACTCAGTATCGAACCCATCTTGATGAGGCATCTGGCGTCGTGAAACAGATTGTGGAGCTGAAAAAAAGGAACAAAAAGTTATCATGGAGTGATTTTGCCATTCTCGTGCGCGCGAATGCGTACGCGAGCGAGTATATAACCGCACTGTCGCGGCTCGACATCCCGCACCAGTTCCTCGCATCACGCGGCCTGTATTCGCAGCCGGAAGTCATGGACGTGGTTGCGTACCTGAAGCTTCTTGATAATTATCACGAATCGATCGCGCTCTGGCGCGTATTGAATTTTCCATACTGGAAAATGCCCGCCTACGGCCTCATGACAGTATCGCGGTACGCCTCAATGAAGCGGGTGTCGTTGTTCGAAACAATCCAGCAGAGCCGTGCGATCCACGGCGTACCAGCAGAAATGCACGCCGTGCTGGAGAAAATTATCCGCATGATCCAGGGCCACACGCAGCTTGCCCGTACCAAGAGCGTCCTGCAGGTTGCGTTGCGGTTCATGAAAGATTCGCAATACCTGAAATATATCACGAGCCGTGAGAGCCAGGAAAATGTCGACCGTATCATGCACCTGAACCAGTTTTTCCGGCAGATTGAGGAGTTTGAGGGGGCAAATGATGATACATCGGTAAAGGCGTTCCTCGATTATTTCGCGTCCATCCAGGAAGCGGGCGATGAAGGCTCGCTACACCAGCCGTGGGAGGAGGGTCCGGAAGCGGTGAAGATTATGACAATCCATGGCGCGAAGGGATTGGAATTTTCGTACGTGTTCATCGTCAGTCTCGTCGACAAACGTTTCCCGACGACAGAGCGCCGGGAGCAGATCGAAATTCCTGATGAGCTCGTGAAGGAAATCATTCCGGAAGGGGACATCCATTTGCAGGAAGAGCGGCGTTTGTTCTATGTCGGCATGACGCGCGCGAAGGACGGCCTGTTCCTGAGTTCCGCCGAGGACTACGGCGGCGCGCGGAAAAAGAAACCGTCGCGGTTCCTGATTGAGCTCGGGTTTGCCGCTCGCGAACGGGAGCCAGGGCACGATCCGGTTGAGCGCCTCACTGCACCGGACGAACATCAGCAGGTTATCAAGCAGCTCGACTATCTGCGCACGGCGATACCCGAAAAGGCGAGCTATACCCAGCTCATGGCGTTCCAGGCCTGCCCCAAGCAGTATAAGTTTGCGCATATTTTGCGCATTCCCATTGAAGGCAGGTTTACCTTTAGTTTTGGCAAGACCATGCACAATACGCTGCAGAAGTTTTTCCGGATAATCCAGGACCGTTCAAAGCAGGAGCAGGCAACGCTTTTTGGAGGCCCTTCAGATGCAAAGGAAAAACGAGGCCCTTCGCAAGGCTCAGGGCACTCGGTTTTGGATCTGAAAGATTTATTAGATCTGTACAATACCGAGTGGATTGAAGACTGGTATTTGTCAGCAGAGCATAAGCAGGAATATTTCGAGAAAGGCAAGGAGTCATTGAAACAGTTTTACGAATCGCACCATGGCGTATTCCCGGTGCCACTGTACCTTGAGCAGCCGTTCCATTTAAAACTCGGCGCGTACACGTTCAAGGGTGTGATCGATCGGATCGATACCGTTGGAAAAAACGCAAAGCAGGTTGAGCTCATCGATTATAAAACCGGCAAAGTGCCGAAAAACGGCAAGCTGTCGCCGGATGACAAAGAGCAGCTGCAGATATACGATATTGCCGCGCGTGACGTACTGAAACTCGAACCGGTGAATTTGAGCTACTATTACCTTGATGCGAACAAAAAACTGTCGTTTGCGCCGGATGAGGCGCTGCGCGGAAAGCTGAAAGCGGAATTGCAGAAGCGCATCGCAGACATCCGTGCGAGTGATTTTGCGGCAACACCCGGGTTCTGGTGCCAGAGCTGCGATTTCAATGACATTTGCGAAGACCGGTGGAGGGGGTAATTGCTTTAATGTATGCCTATCATTTCTTTAACCAAACGCCTGCCAAACATTCCAAAACTGTTCAACGGTATTCCACCGGAGGATTTCGCCTATAAAGACGGTAATGCTTTTGCCGTGTGTGATGGCGTAACCTTATTGCATTACAATCCATATCCTAAGCCGTCCCCGGCAGCAAAAGCCGCCCGGATCGCGGCTACGACGTTAGTTGCGTCTTTACTAACGCGCCAGTTTCAGGGAGTTCGTTCTATCCGGCAAGCGTTCGTCAAGGCGAATTCGGCAATACGGGCGTACAATCGCCGGATTGGACTCATGCCGCGAACAGTTGATTTTTTAACGAAACAATACGCCGCGACAGTATGTGCTTTTGGCCGTATATATCAGGGCAAATTGTATTGGGGTCAGTTGAACGATTGCGGAGTGATGATTATCGATACGAAAGGAAATATTGTCAAAAATAAATTATTGGATCGCGGGCCTGTCGATGCATACATGAAATTCCTATGCCGAACGTACGGATTTTCGTCGCTTAGTCCGGAGGAACACCAATATTTCCGCAGGGAAGTGGTGAACAATACCCGGCTGTCTTTTCAGGGTAAACGAATTCGCTGGGGCGTGATGACTGGTGAAACGCGGGCCGTTACGTTTTTGCAGGCCGGCAGCGTGCGACTCAAACCGGGCTGGAATGTCGTTTTTTATACTGATGGCATGATCCCATTGCTTGGCCTGCGGTCTTTTCGGCAACTCATCGCTCTTCATGATTCCCAACGCGAGTTGGTTGCATTCATGAAAAAGAAGGAAAAGGACGGGAGACTGTTCCAAAGCGAACGGACAATGGTTATTGTGTCAGTTGACGGGAGGGGATAGGTGGAGGGGGTGACCCCCACACCACATGAAATTCGAAGCACCAGCCCACCGCAGAAGTTCTGCTTCGGAGGATGGACGAAATCCGAAACATTTTTTAAACAAATTAAAAGTCAAAGAGGATTATTTATTTTAATGACCTTATATTACTTTCCACTATGGGCAGTATTATCGAACTGAATGACACCTTGCAAATTACCACGGCGCAAGGCTTTCCCGCGGCGTTGGATTATAAAAAACATACAGCAAAGCTGTTGAGAGCTGAGCGCTTTGAGGGCACGATTTTTGAATTCAAAGACAAGTCGGGGATTCGGATGTACCAGCAATCACCTGTTCGCACTTTCCTTGTCTAAAACATTAATGGAAAATGGCTCTATTGGGGACTGGTGGAAATAATCCAGATTGTCCATGACAATGTAAAACAAACGACGTCGGGCAAATTCAAGATTACGTACATCTATACGCCCGATGAAATGAAGCAAGCACACCGAATGATAGACAGGCGCAAAGCCACCGATTATCTGAATGCAATGTAAGCTGGAAGTATAAAAAGAATGGAAAAAGTCATCGGCATACATCTCGATGTTTCGAAAGCTGCGTCAGAGGTTATTGTAGCGGCTATTAAGAAAGCTGGGATTGAATATCCTCGCTATTATCCCTTTGCGCCGCACCTGACGCTGTACCAGGGCAGGTTTCATGCCGGTAACTATGCTGGGCTGGTGCGCCAGCTTGGTGCATTAGAATTGAACGCCGTCTGTTTGCGTATCCAGAAGATAAATGTCTGGCACAATAAAAACGGCAACGCATTTTTGTCGCTGGCTGTCGGTCGAACGCCGCAGATACTGAAACTCCACCAGCAGGTGCTCCGGCCAGCGAACGTGCTCCGCGGCACGTTGATACGAGACAAAGACCAACGCTTGATCGCAAACGGCGCGCTCAACCGGCAAGAACGCCAGTACATTGAGCGGTACGGCAGCCAGCACGTGCTGTCGCTTTTTCATCCGCACATCACGCTTGGGGAAGTGCCTGGGCAAGCAGCTGCGGAAACGATAAAAAAACTGAAGCCGTACCTCCAGCGGCTACAGAAAATGGAGCTGGAATTTTCTACGATAAAAATCGGGTTGTATGATTTTGATAATGCACGCAGGAAGTACGTGAATGTTGTTCGGGAAAAAGAAATTCGGTTACAGGAGGAATAATCATTCACAAATGGATTAAATCGCGGACTGCTTTACGGATTGGTTACTGCTTGATTTTTATCTATAGGTGCAATAGATTGGAGGCATAAACCTTCCCCGAAACCTTTTTGGGGATTTTGCGTTTGGTGCACGCATTGACATGATGTGGAGATTGTGATAGCGTGACCCACTAACACAAACGAAGTAAAAAGAGTAAATTGAACCGATACATACAGAAGAGGAGTGAGGGTAATGGATCAACTTACTGAGCAGTTGGCAGCGCAAATGTCAGCGTATGCCCATTGGTCATTGGTGAAGGCGTTCAGCCGTTTCTGCGCTGCACTGATTGCCGGAGATGATAAGATCGAGGGCATGGTTATCTCTCCGGATATCCAGTATGGCGCGACACAGAGCCTTGAGCAATGGTTTGCGGAGATGTGCCATACGACGTGGCCTGACGGCAATCCTATTGAGGAAGAAAAACTTCGGCGCGATCTCGCCGAGTACTTCTTCTGCACCTCGATGCTGTCGGGCATCGCGCTGACCATGGATGATTTCAACGCGCTGCTGTCCGAGGAACTGTATCCGGATAGGGACGAACGGGAGAAGGCAAGTCGGGTATTCGAGGCTAACCAGCGTACCGGCATACAGATGATGGCCGAACGGTGTGCAGCGTGCGAGGATTCTTCCCTCGTCCTGCAGCAGTTGACGGCGCTCATGGTCAAGAAAATACAGACAGCCGGCACTGAGACGGCACATGAGGGCGGCCAGATACAGGTCCTCATTGACGCCTTGGCGCCAATCCTATGCCTCTCCGTGGTGGCTACCAAGCCACAGAGCGGCTCGAATTGAACATCGTTATCGTTCCAAAGAATGACCGGCACACCTGGAGGACTGTGCTGGTTTTCATTTTGCATTTGTGTTTGATGCCGTGCTTGACACCGAACCTGCTGCGTGGGTCCGTACCCGCGGAGCAGGTTTTATTTCCAGTTCTTGGAGCCGTGGCTCTTGCACTGCGGTAACCGGGGCGGTACGATGGTGATATGAAACAACGCTCCGCCATCGTGATTCTCGCTGGGATGTGCTGTGCATTTGCCGTGAGCGGCTGTACTTCAGGCTCGGTGGACACCGCTTCAACTGGCGGGGCCGCCACCAACCAACGCATGAGTGACAATATTCGTGTTGAGATCGGCACGAATAGTAATTCAATTGCCAATGTGCCAACGCCGGTGAAAGAGCTGACCGCGCCGCTTGACCGTCCAGCCGACCGCATTACCAAAAAAACGTTCAGCATGCATATCATACCCGCGACGTCTCCGGTACAGCCGGAGAAGTTTTCTGGTTACCACACAGGGGTAGATTTTGAGATTTTGCCCGGTGAAGAAAATATTGACGTGCGGGTTGCAGCGGCATGCACTGGCAAGGTTCGAGTAAAGCAGTGGGTGAGTGGATACGGCGGCGTGCTCGTGCAAGACTGCGTTTTAAACGGCGAGAAGGTGACAGTCTTGTACGGCCATCTGAACATAGATAACATAGCTGTTTCAGTCGGCGATACATTGAATCAGGGTGATTTAATCGGCAATCTTGGGAAAGGGTATAGCACTCAGACAGACGGTGAGCGTAAGCATTTGCACTTGTCAATACACAAAGGAACAGGCGTTAACTACAAAGGATACGTCAGTACAGAGGCAGCGTTTGGTGATTGGCTCGATCCGCAAGCGTACTGGTAACTTCCGTTTTTACTTTTACCGATTTTGGGTATACAGTAATTGTATGGTTACTTCAATCAAAGACATTTTGCAGAGCTCCCTGCAAAAAGCGGGGATTGCCGATCAGGTGAATGCAGCCGTGGTGTGCAACGAGTTCAACCGGATCATGGAGGAGCTTTTTGGCACGCAAATTAGCGGCAAGGTAAAGGCGCTGTACGTGAAAAACCGTACGCTAACGCTTGCCGTTATGAGCTCCGCGGTCGGCCAAGAACTGAAATTGAAGGAGCGGGAACTTATTGAAAAACTCGAAAAAAAGGTGGGTAAAAACAGGGTAGAACGGTTGCGATTTTTAGTGTGATTTCAGAGCTAACATTAGCCAAAAAATATACAAATAAAAATCCTTGCAGGACGCCCCAAAATATGCTACTATCAAGGTAGGTTTTTCCCTTGTTTTTTAGTACCTTATGTCACTCAAAAAGTACCTCCTTATCATGACATCTGCGACGCTGCTCTCGTGGGTAGCGTGGCTCGTCGTGCTGTTTTACATCAACCCCGATGATTCAGGGATGGTCGGTTATTCTTTGTTTTACATAAGCCTTTTGGTTGCCCTGGTCGGGACTTTTTCCCTGGTTGGTTTTTTCGGCAGGGTGTGGTTTTCGCGCGAACAGGTGATTTTCCGGCACCTGGGTGTGTCGACACGGCAATCCGTATGGTTTTCCGTGCTTCTCGTCGGTTCGCTGCTCTTGCAGGGTACCGGGTATTTAAAGTGGTGGAGTTTGCTATTTTTCATCATGCTCCTGACGCTTCTTGAGTTTTTCTTCATTTCACGCAAAGTAATCCATCGGCAATAGCAACTATGGGCGAGACGGTTGAAAAAATACGGCAAGAAGCACTCATCAAGGTGCAACAAGCAGAAACTATTGAGGAACTGCGTGGTTTGAGTGTCCGGTACCTCGGGCGCAAAGGCGCACTGACACGGGTGCTCCGCCAGCTCCAGGATTTGCCCGTCGACGAACGCCGAGCAGTCGGCCAGCTGGCAAATAGAGCGAAACGGGATATTGTTTTGGCCATGGACGAACGCCGGGAGGAAGTACAGCGCCCGCTCGAAAATGCGTCTGTCCTGGAATCGACCTGGCCCGGTTCAGCGCGCGGTCTCGGACATTTGCATCCCGTGACGCAGCAAATTCGGATTGCTGAAGATATTTTCTGTTCCATGGGTTTTGAGGTCGTCACAGGCCCGGAACTTGAATCGCCGAAGTATAATTTTGACCTGCTGAATATCCCGAAAGACCATCCTGCACGCGATGAATGGGACACGTTCTACATTGAGGGCGAGCTGCTTCTTCGCACGCACACGTCTCCGGTGCAGCTTCGTGCGATGGAAAAACGGAAACCGCCGGTCCGGTTGATTGTACCGGGGCGCGTATTTCGCCATGAAGCAACGGATCCCGGGCATGATACAATGTTTTACCACCTGGAAGGACTCGTGATCGACCGCGGGGTTTCTGCTGCGAATCTCATGGCAACCTTGAAAGATTTTCTGCGGGCGGTATTTCAGCGCAGCGTTGAGATTCGTTTCCGACCGTCATTCTTCCCGTTCGTTGAACCAGGTTACGAAGTTGATATGCAGTGCCAGCTGTGCGGCGGCACCGGTTGCTCAGTCTGCAAGCAGACTGGATGGGTCGAGCTCCTCGGAGCGGGCACGGTGCACCCGACGGTACTCCGCAATATGGGCGTTGATCCGCGGGAGTACAGTGGTTTTGCGTTTGGTATCGGCATGGACCGCCTGATGATGCTCCGCCACGGCGTCAATGACATCCGCTTATTATATAGCGGCGATCTCAGGTTTTTAGAGCAGTTTTGAGGATCCTATGAAGAAACAGCTGCCAAAGTTTTTAGCGAATGTGTATGTTAATATCCGCGAGAGCAATGATCAACTCCAGCGAGAATTCCTCGATTGCCTGAAGAACCGCGAGATTGTTTCGAAATTTTCTTACTGGGGTGAAGAACCGACACAGAGCTGGTTGAAATTTTGCCTTGCATCGGAATACAAGACATATCCACAAGGGGTATCGCTTCTTAAGCAGGCTGGGGCTGATGTCGCGAAACACGTCGGTGGCCCAAAATTAAATTATATCAGCCTCGGTATCGGTAATGGGGAAAAGGACGGGATTATCTTGCGCCATTTGTATCGATATTCACGGAAGATATCATACTACCCGATTGATATTAGCACTGACATGATAAAAGCGGGTTTAAACTACGTTTTTTCCCATTTCCATAATATCCCGACGACAGCGTTTGTAACTGATTTTAAGATTCTTGATGAGATTGTTCGATCTCAAACATTCAGGAAGGATCGAAACTTCTTCAGCTTATTGGGAAATACGATGGGAAATTTCAATCAGGTGTATCTCTTGAATATTTTACGCAAGAGCCTTGATCATAATGATTTTATCCTTATTGGCGTTTCAATTCGTAAGGAGCGATCACGGGAGACCAAGGAGGATATCCGGAAAATTATTAGGAGCTACAGTAATCGCGCATCAAAAGATTTTGCATACAGCCCATTAAAGAAAGCGGGCATTCGGAAGTCGGATGGCGCTATCGATGTTGAATTCAATCGTGATCCGCACTACCCGCGACTCAACCGCGTTGATCTCTACTTTCGATTCCGGCGGAACGCGACCGCACATTATGCTGGTCAGGACATCGTTTATAAAAGGGGAGAGCGTATCCTTCTGTACTTTTCAGAGAAATATTATCCAGACGATTTAAAATTCCTTCTCAATGATAATGGATTTCGGATTATTAAATTTTACCAGAATGGCAGTCAGAGTTACGCTAAAGTATTATGTCGAATAAAGTAATATGATTCTTTCGCTTCATTGGCTCAAAGATTACGTTAAATTCAAGCAGACGCCCGAGCAAATTGCCGAAGTTTTGACGTTGGGCGGATTTGAGGTCGAAAAAATCGAGCGCCACGGCGAGGGATTGGAAAAAGTAATTGTCGGCCAGATTAAAACTATCGTTTCACATCCTGGCGCTGATAAGCTCGTCGTATGCAAAGTTGACGTGAAGCGTTCGCGGTTATTGACGATTGTATGTGGGGCAAAGAATATCAAGCCGGAGCAGAAAGTGCCGGTCGCGCTCGTTGGTGCTGCCTTGCCGTCGGGCATGAAAATTGAAGCGCGTAGGATCCGCGGTGTTGATTCTGAGGGCATGCTGTGCGCCGAGGACGAGCTCGGGCTCGGCGACGACCACAGTGGCATCCTGATTCTTGGGGAGGACGTGAGGGTTGGGGCGCCGTTTGCCCAGGCACTCAAGCTTTTTGATGTAACATTGGATGTTACGGTGTCGCCGAATCGGCCGGACTGTTTGTCTGTAATTGGGCTCGCCCGCGAGATAGCCGCGTTGACAGGCCAGAAATTTATTGAACCGAAAATACGCGTACCCGAGAGCAAGAAATTTGCTATTACGAAGCAGCTGAAAGTGCAGGTTCGGGATTATACGCTGTGCCCCAAGTACACTGCCCGCGTTGTCCGCAACGTGCACGTTGCGCCGTCGCCATACTGGATGCAGTCGCGATTGCGTGCCGCCGGCGTTAAGCCGATTAATACTATTGTCGACATCACGAATTACGTCATGCTGGAATACGGCCAGCCGTTGCATGCCTTTGATTATTCGTTGGTCCGGGGAAAGACGGTTGTCGTCCGCGCAGCAAGCAAGCAGACGGAGTTTATAACGCTGGATGGCGAGGCGCGCACGCTCGCTCCTGGAATGCTGATGATCTGTGACGCACAACAGCCGATTGCCGTTGCGGGCGTGATGGGCGGCAGGAACTCGGAGATTACGAAACAGACGAAGGACATTGTGATCGAGTCGGCGATATTCAAGCCGCTTTCAGTCAGGAAGACGCGCCAAAAGCTTGGCATTATCACCGAAGCGTCTACACGGTTTGAAAAAGGCATTTGGTGGGGTTTGCCTGAGCGCGCCGTGGATAAGGCAGCCGAACTCATGGCTGAGCTGGCGCATGGCGAGGTCGCTACAGGGAGTATTGTTGCAACGAAGGGGGTACAGCGCCATAATCCTGCCGTTAAAGTCACCGTGGATGAAATCAGTGCGCTCATCGGGCACACATTCCAATCCCGGGAAATCACGGGCTATCTGCAGCGGCTTGGGTTCGCTGTCCTCGAGCAAAAATCCGGCACGCTCGCTGTCACGGCGCCGGAATGGCGGCAGGACATATTTTTAGCAGCGGATGTCATCGAAGAGGTGGGGCGCATGCATGGTTGTAACCGCATGAAGCCCGTATCGCTGCGCGCTGAGCTCAAGCCCGTTAACGTGCAGAACCGGCGGTACATTCGGGCTCTTGAAGATGCGCTCGTTGCGTGCGGCATGACCGAAACGCTCAATTATTCGTACCACAGTGAGCACATAGTCGGCCTCCATCCTCTAAAACTCGCAGACCACTACCGTGTCAAGAATCCTCTCAATCCGAGTCAAGCGATTTTGCGGTCGTCATTGATCCCGCAACTCGTCGAGAACGTTCTGAAAAACTACCAATCCCGTGATCGTGTTCTCCTCTTCGAAGTTGGCGCAGTTTTCAGCAAACGTACCACTCCACGGGAGCGGATGCTTATTTCAGCAATCGTATATGACAAATCAACCACGGCAAAACGGGACGTGGCGATGGCGCAGATAAAGGATTCGCTCACGGTGCTGATGAGCGTACTCGGTATTGATGAGCGGTCGGTTCATTGTGAAACGAGCACTTCGCACGAGGTGCCCGTTGTGGCAGTGAACATTGGTGGCAAGCGCGTCGGCATCTATGGCTGGATTTCGCGCTTTCAAGACAAACTCGGCAGCAAACCGGCATGGTTTGAGCTTGATATCGATGCGCTGGCTTCCTGCGCGCGTAGTATCGTGCCGTATCGGCCGTTTGCAGAATTCCCCAGTATCGTCCGCGACATGACGTTCAATGCCGATCCGAACCTTTCGTATCATGCTGTCGTTGGATACTTGTGGCACGCAGACCCATTAGTTGTCGATGCGTATGGCGTTGGCCAGCCGTTCCAGAGCCCTGATAATCGGTACAGCGTTACGTTCCGCATCGTGTACCAGTCCCCAGACCGCACTCTGACGGCAGCGGATGTTGATACGATCGAGAGCCGCATCGTCAAGGAAATGAAGAGCCGATTTGGATTGGTATTAAAACAATAAACAATTATCATTCAATAGACTATGCCAAAAAAGATGAAAACAAAGAGCGTCTCGGCTTCCGAATCTGAAAGGAAAAAAGCCGCCTCATCAGATTATACCGCGAAGCAAATTACTGTCCTCGAGGGTTTGGCCCCCGTGCGGAAGCGCCCCGGCATGTATATCGGCAATACCGCGTCAGAAGGCTTGCACCATATGGTATGGGAAGTCGTTGATAACGGCATTGATGAAGCGATGGCCGGGTACTGCAAGAACATCACCGTTGAGCTTCAGAAGGACGGCATGGTCAGTGTTGCGGATGACGGACGCGGCATCCCGGTGGAGAAGCATAAGCAGACCAAGAAATCTGCGCTCGAGACGGTCATGACCATGCTGCACGCCGGTGGCAAGTTTGGCGAGGGCGGGTACAAGGTGTCAGGCGGCTTACACGGTGTCGGTGTTTCCGTCGTGAATGCGTTGTCCGAATATATGCGCGTGGAAGTGAAGCGGGAAGGCAAGCTGTGGATGCAGGAGTACTGCCGGGGCAAAGCGCAGGGCAAGGTGAAACCTCAGGGGAAAGCGCAGGGTACCGGAACAACGGTAATTTTTAAGCCTGATGCCCAAATTTTCACTGTGCTTGATTTTAACCGGGAAACAATCCTCGACCATCTGCGGCAGCAAGCATACTTGACCAAAGGCGTCATGATCAACGTTATCGACAGCCGTCTGGCGAAACGGGGCCAAAGGCCGTTTGAGTATTCATTCTATTTCGAGGGCGGTATTGCGTCGTACGTGAAGCATCTGAACGCGCACACTGCACCCAAGCACCCAAATGTTTTCTATATCGAGAAGCAGCTGGAGGGCGTGACGGTTGAGGTTGCGCTGCGGTACGTTGAGGAGTACCGTGAGGCGATATTCAGTTTTGCGAATAATATTTTTACCGTTGAAGGCGGGATGCACCTTACCGGTTTCCGTACCGCCCTGACCCGTTCGCTCAATAATTTTGCGAGAAAGCAGGGATTTCTGAAGGAAAAAGAAGAGAACTTAACATCGGATGACGTGAAGGAAGGATTGACCGCGGTTATTTCGGTAAAAATCCGCGAACCGCAGTTTGAGGGCCAGACCAAGGCAAAACTCGGGAACGTTGAAGCGAAATCAGCTGTCGACAGCGTAACGTCCGAAGGGTTTCAGATTTTTCTTGAGGAGAATCCGAAAGACGCCGAAGCCATTATCGGCAAGTGCATCTTGGCATCGCGTGCCCGCGTTGCAGCCCGGGCAGCGCGTGATTCGGTGTTACGGAAAGGCGCGCTCGAAGGGTTCACGCTTCCCGGCAAGCTCGCTGATTGTTCTTCCCGGAATCCCGATGAGTGCGAGCTGTACATTGTCGAGGGCGATTCGGCAGGCGGCAGCGCGAAGCAAGGGCGTGACCGCCAGTTTCAGGCGATACTCCCGCTGCGCGGCAAGATATTGAATGTGGAGAGAGCACGGCTCGACCGCATGCTGTCGAACAATGAGATTAAATCCTTGATTATCGCCATGGGCACGAATATCGGTGAACAGTTCGATCTCGCTGCGTTGCGATACAACCGTATTATCATCATGACTGATGCCGACGTTGACGGTGCGCATATTCGGACCCTGCTGCTGACGTTTTTCTTCCGGCATTTTCCCCAGCTGATAAGCGCCGGGCATATTTTCATTGCACAACCGCCGCTGTACCGCGTACAGCTCGGGAAGGATGTGCGGTACGTATATCGGGACGAGGAGCTCCAGAAAGTGCAGGACGAGATAATTGCGGAGAAAAAGAAAATGCAGAAAGGGCTGAAAGTGAAAAAAGAGACGCCTGCCGCTGGTGCTGCTGGTGTTGTAGAAGAGGATGCCGCTGCGGTTGAAATAACGGCAGCGCCGTCAATCCAGCGGTACAAGGGCCTTGGCGAGATGAACCCGTCGCAGCTCTGGGAAACCACCATGGATCCAGCGCACCGCCTTATGAAGCAAGTGACCGTTGAGGATTCCGAAAAAGCTGATGATGTTTTTGACGTTTTGATGGGCGATGACGTGGTTCCGCGCAAGCACTTTATCCAAACCCACGCGAAATCAGTCAAAAACCTTGACATTTAACACATTTTTAAAATGGAGTTGACTTATTTATAGGGCTATTGTATTCTGACAGTAGCTCCCTTCCGAGGGTGTTTTTAAGACAAAGAAATTTATGCCAAATAAAATTACTGCGTACATACGAGAGTCCCGCGACGAACTGAAGAAGGTGATATGGCCGTCGCGCAAAGAGGCGACGAAGTATACCATGCTCGTTATCGGCATTAGTGTCGGCACGGCGGTGTTTCTCGGCGCGCTCGACTATGGGCTGAATATCGTTCTCGAGAAGGTGATTAACCGTTAAACGTATGCCAAAACAGACATTACAGCAGGGGCGCAAGTGGTACGTGCTCCACACCTATTCAGGATATGAAGAGAATGTGCTCCGCAATCTGCGCCAGCGCATTGAATCCATGGATATGCAGGACAAGATATTTAATGTCCTTATCCCGACTGAAAAGAAAATAAGGATCAAGAACGGCAAACGCCGCGTCGTCACCGAGAAGATTTTTCCGGGCTACGTGCTCGTCGAGATGATCGTGACGGATGATTCCTGGTACGTCGTGCGCAATACGCCGAACGTAACCGGATTCGTTGGCTCGGGGACGACACCGACGCCGATTTCCGAAGAGGAAGTGAAGGCGATCCAGAAGCGGATGGGCGTCGAGGAACCGAAGTACAAGATCGATGTATCGCCGGGAACGCCGGTTAAAATCACCGATGGCCCCTTCAAAGAATACGAGGGCAAGGTTTCCGAGGTTGACGAGGCGCGCGGCAAGGTGAAGGTACTCGTGTCGATGTTCGGCCGCGAGACGCCGATCGAATTGGATTTCCTGCAAATCAAGAAGATTTAATCCATAAGCAGTCATAATGCATTGTTGGTCATATGGCAGAGAAAAAAATAAAGACAATCGTGAAACTTCAGCTTCCTGGCGGCAAAGCGACTCCCGCGCCTCCGGTTGGTCCCGCGCTCGGCCAGCACGGCCTCAACATCCAGGAGTTCTGCACCAAGTTCAATGCACAGACAAAAGATAAGGCCGGTAGCATTATACCGGTTGAGATTACTGTTTTTGAAGATCGAACGTATAAATTCATCCTGAAGACGCCGCCCGCGGCAGAGCTTCTAAAAAAAGCAGCTGGCATCCAGAAAGGATCGGGCGATCCACTGAAGCAGAAAGTCGGTACGGTTACGAAAAAGCAGATTGAGGAAATTGCGAAGGTAAAGATGCCCGATCTGAACGCGAAGGACCTCCCGGGAGCGATGCGGATTATTGAGGGCACAGCCCGCAACATGGGCATCGAAGTAAAGGGGTAGGGGTTAACTTGTGGACATTGCGTATGGCGCTCGGAATACTCTCAAATTTGTTTCCACTCGTGCTATTAATTTTTATCATAGCAATTATTATGGAAAACAAAGCGCCAGAAAAGAAGGGTTCGATACTCCGCAATGTCTATTTTTACATGGCCTCACTCGTTACGCTTGGTATCGCCGTTGGTTCGCTCATCTTTCTCGCCAATGTCGGCTTGAAAACATGGGTGTTCACGGATGCTGAGCCACTTTCATACCGGCTTGGACAACCGCCAGTGTTATATTTCGATCAAAGTGTGACCGATAGTGCCGCAAAGCCTGTCGTTTCGGTGGGAGCCGGCGCCATTACGTGCGATAGCGAATGCACGCTGAGCACTGACCAACAGAACGCTATTACGGATTGGAAAGCGAGCTATGAAACGTGGACCAAGAACAAGGATAACCCGAATGCGTCGAGGCAGCGGGATTTGATTAATGGTTTTTCATTCCTCATTGTCGCGCTTCCGATTTTTATCATCCACTATCGTATCGTCCAGCGGGAGGCGAAACGGAAAAGCCCGGAGCAACATAATCCCGTACGCACAGCGTACTATTATTTCGTGTCTTTGGCAGCGCTCGTCATGACGGTTGTCTCGGTTGGCATGTTTCTGAACCTTGCGCTGAAAAACTGGGTGTTCCCGAGCGTTGGTGACGCGCAAAGAAACAGCAGCCAAGTGACAATGGGGGTAGACGAGTACAGCATTTCAGGGGTCCAGAGCGTAGTAACATGCGGCGCTACGTGCGGCCTCGATACGCAAACGGTTTCGCTCGCGCAGCAATGGATTGTTGATTTCAACTCCTGGAATAGTTCAATCGATGAAGCGAATAATAATACCGATCGCCAGGCAGCTGGCATCATTCCGTTTATTCTCTTCGGCGTTCCGCTCTTTTGGTACCACTGGTCAGTCGTCCGTAAGGAATCGAAGGAGAGGAAGAATGAGCAACAAGCTGTCGGAACAGGGCCCGCGAACGTGTAATAGTGATTAGGTGCTTATTTAAATAATAATTTGTGGGACCCTGCTCAAACGGGGGCTCGTACCACGAAAGGAACAATTGTATGAAGAAGCATTCAAAGCGCTTCCGCGAAGCGCGCAAGCTCATCGACCCGAAGAAGTCATATAGCGCGCGCGAAGCGCTGGAATTAGCCCAAAAAACGGCAAACGTGAAGTTTGACGCCGGCATTGAGATGCACATGCGCCTCGGGATTGATCCGAAAAAAGCGGACCAGATTGTCCGCGGTTCAGTGTCATTGCCGCACGGAACCGGCAAGAAAAAAAGGATCGCGGTGTTCGCGGACGCTGCCGGCCAGGAAAAGGCGAAGAAGGCTGGTGCTGAAGTTGTCGGCGGCGAGGAGCTTATCAAAGAAATCAAAACCACCGGCAAGTGCAATTTCGATATCGCGCTCGCCACGCCGGCGATGATGAAGCATCTCGGGCAGATCGCGAAAATCCTCGGGCCAAAAGGCTTGATGCCGAATCCGCGTAACGAGACGGTCACGTCCGACATTGAGAAGTCAATAGTAGCATTGCAGGGCGGCAAGGTTGCATTCCGTAACGACGAGACGGGCAATATCCACCAGCTCATCGGGAAAGCTTCGTTTGATATCAAGAAGCTTCAGGAGAATTTTGAGTCATTTCTCGAAGCGATTCGCAGAGCACGCCCGCACGGCGTAAAGGGTGCGTATTTGAAGACAGTGAGCGTCTGTTCAACGATGGGTCCCAGTGTCCGCGTTGCCGTTTAAGCATACAATTTATAAAATCAATTATGATGAAACGTGAAAATGCAATTTCGTGGGATGAATGTTTTATGCGCATGGCACACGTGATTGCGGACCGTTCAAAGGATCCCAATACGCAAGCTGGCGCGGTTGTCGCAAACCAGAAAAATGTCGTCGTCGGCCTCGGGTACAACGGCTGGCCGCGCGGCATCGAGACTGATGAGTTGCCGTGGGATCGCGAAGGTAAGCTTTCCGAGACGAAATACGCATATGTCGTCCATGCGGAAGAGAACGCCGTCTATAATTCGAACGCGCGAACCGAGGGGTGTAAGCTGTACTGTACGCTTTTCCCGTGCAATGAATGCTCGAAAACTATCATTCAGAATGGCATCGTAGAAATAATATTCGAAAGTGACAAGTACCACGATGATGATGTTTGGATTGCGTCCCGCCGTTTGCTGGATCTTGCTGGTGTGAAATACCGCCAGTATAAATCCGTGTGGGCGAAATAGAGTGAACTATGGAGGTTGCGATTAAACTTTTAAAAACCAACGCGCGGGTTCCGGCCTCCAGCCGTGAAGGCGATGCCGGGCTCGATCTGTTTTGCTGCGAGGGGGGCGAGATTCCGCCCTGCGAGCGCGTCAGGGTTGACCTTGGCTTTGCGCTGGAATTGCCGCCGGGCACGGTGGCACTGATCTGGGACCGGAGCGGCATGGCGTCGAAGCATGGCATTCATACGCTTGCAGGGGTCATTGATAGTACGTACCGGGGGGAGGTGTCGGTCGTACTCTACAATACAACCAAGACACCTTATGAGTATTCCGCGGGTGACCGGGTTGCCCAGATGATTGTGCAAAAGCACGAAACTGTATCGTTCCGGCAGGTTGACGCGTTGTCCGATACGACCCGCGGCGCCGGCGGGTGGCTTTCATCCGGTAAATAAATTAAATTTCCATGAAGCAATATCTTAATTTGTTACAGCACGTGCTCGACCATGGCGTTGAAAAAGACGACCGAACCGGTACCGGCACGAGGAGCGTTTTTGGGTACCAGATGCGGTTCAATCTCGCACAGGGTTTCCCGTTGGTTACCACGAAAAAGGTACACCTGAAGTCGATTTTGTACGAACTTCTCTGGTTCTTGAGGGGCGATACGAACATCAAGTGGTTGAATGATCACGGGGTGACTATCTGGGACGAATGGGCCGATGAGAACGGCGACCTTGGCCCCATCTACGGCAAGCAGTGGGTTCGATGGCAGACCAAAGAAGGTAAGGAGGTAAATCAGATTGCGCAAGCCGTTGATCTTATTCGGAATGATCCCACTTCCCGCAGAATTATCGTGAGCGGATGGAATATAGGAGAGTTACAGGAGCTGATTCGCGGGAAGAAAACAGCACCGCCTCCGTGCCATACCTTGTTCCAATTTTACGTAGCGAACGGCACGCTCTCGTGCCAACTCTATCAACGGACCGCTGATCTTTTTCTCGGCGTGCCATTTAATATCGCTTCCTATTCACTTCTGACAATGATGATGGCGCAGGTTTGTGATTTGAAACCAGGCGATTTCATACATACATTCGGTGATGCGCACATCTATCGTAATCATATTGAGCAGGTCAAACTGCAAGTATCGCGTACACCTCGGAAATTACCGACAATGAAGATTAACCCCGCTGTTCGTGACATTTTTAAATTTCAGTTCGAAGATTTTACTCTCGAGGGTTACGATCCGCATCCAGGGATCAAGGCACCCATCGCAATATAACTATGTTCCAGCCGAGAATCAGCATTATCGCCGCTCTATCGGAAAACCGCGCTATCGGGAAGGATAACCGGCTTTTGTGGCATATCGCGAAAGACCTACACCGTTTTCGCCAGTTGACCGCGGGGCATGCGGTTATCATGGGACGGAAAACATTTGAATCGATGGGTAAGGCGCTCCCAAACCGTACAAATATTGTTATCAGCAGGAAGGAGTCATTCAAAGCGCCTGGCTGCACAACTGTTACATCGCTCGAGCGGGCGCTTGAAGAAGCAAAACGCATTGAGCACAACGAGATTTTCATCATCGGCGGCGGCGAGATTTACCGGCAGGTATTGCCGATCACCGATAAGCTGTATTTGACCGTTATCAAAGGTACGTTTGATGCAGATACGTTTTTTCCCGACTATTCAATGTTTACGAATGTCGTAAAGAAAGAGGAAGCGCAGGAAGGGGAGCGCTCGTTCGTATTTCTTGAATTAACGCGATAATATGAGCAAACGCGGAAAGCTTATCGTATTTGACGCGATCGACGGCGCGGGGAAAACCACGCAGGTGAAGCTTTTGGCCCAGCACCTTCGGCGCAGCAAGAAAAAATTCGTTCTCACTGATTTCCCGCAGTACGAAAAGTCATTTTTTGGTAAGATGGTGCGCCGGTACCTCCGGGGTGAATTTGGCACCGCGACAACGTCAAATCCGTATCTCGTTTCACTCCTCTATGCCCTTGATCGGTTTGAGGCGCGCGATTACCTTTCGAAAAAACTGGAACGCGGCATCCACATTATCTGCGACCGGTACGCTCCGGCAAACAAGATTCACCAGGCATCAAAGATCCGAAACCCACGCAAGAAAGAGGAGTTCCTGGCGTGGCTTGATATCATGGAATTTAAGGTTTTGGGCATTCCCAAACCGGATCTCGTCCTTTTTCTTGACGTGCCGCCTGCAATCGCTCGGCAACTGATGGCATCTCGAAAGCGCCTCGATATGCACGAAACAGATTTCGCATACCAGAAAAAAGTTTACCGGGAAAATGCGCGTCTCGTAAAACGTTATAAGAATTGGAAACGGATACAGTGCGTTCGACGCGGGAGACTGTTATTGCCGGAAGAGATTCATTGGAAAATCTGGGGTGTCGTGAAAACAATTATTTAATTGAGCTCCCACATTAAAGCGATTATCAGGAAGGGCAACTCCTGATGCACGTTTCAGGAGTGGCTTTTTGGCATTGACCGTCGAGGGCGTATATGCTACGTTGATCCAGGCATTGTATCGTACAGTTCTTTTGCAACATTTTCAGCCCCGAGAAGGAGGTGAAGCCCGTGGGCAAGAAGATACGGAACATGACCAGCGATGACTGGTCGCTCGACGTGTATTTACGCGAGATTGGTACGACGCCGCTGATTGATGCGGCCGAAGAAGCACGGTGCGCTGTGCGCATCCGGCAGGGCGACAAAATCGCGTTTGAGAAGCTCGTCAAGGCAAACCTGCGTTTTGTGGTATCAGTTGCCAAACAGTACCAGAATCAAGGGTTGTCCCTTGCTGACCTGATCAACGAGGGCAATATCGGCCTGATGAAGGCTGCCAAGCGGTTTGACGAAACGAGAGGATTCAAATTCATCTCGTACGCGGTCTGGTGGATCAAACAGGCGATCCTGCAGGCTCTTGCCGAACAGGGTCATGTCGTCCGCCTGCCGCAGAACAGAGTTGGCATTCTGCATAAGGTTGGGAAGGCCAGTGCGAAGCTCGAACAAGATCTTGGACGGCAGCCGCTGCCGGAAGAGATCGCTTTTGAACTCAGGATATCGGATTTGGACGTCGAAGAAACCGAGATCCTAGCCATGACTCACCTGTCGCTTGACGCACCGTTTGAGGCGGGAGGGGGCAATTCCTTGCTTGATGTGCTCGAGATGGAACAAGCGGTGTCGCCTGAGTCCGAACTGGACCTGGCAACATTGCGAGTTGATCTCGAAAAAGCGCTTGATACGCTGACCGCCCGAGAAGCCGAGGTCATTAGCCTCTATTATGGATTAGACCATGAGAAAGCGTTGACACTCGAGGAGATTGGTGCGCGGTTTGCACTGACCCGCGAGCGGATCCGCCAGATCAAGGAAAAGGCAATGCGGCGCCTCAAGCATGCGAGCCGGTCCAGGGCATTGCGCAGGTACCTGCAGAGCTAGGGTGCCGTTATGGATCGAACAATGGCAGTTCGAGAAGCAACGGCATCCTTTTTTTATATCTCAGTTTTTGCTACAATACCTTCATGAACAAGTACGAACCAGTTATCGGATTAGAAATCCACGTGCAGCTCAAAACGAAAAGTAAGATGTTTTGCTCGTGTGACAATACCGGCGAGGACAAACCGGCGAATACGACTGTATGTCCGATCTGCCTCGGGCATCCTGGCGTCCTTCCGGTGCCGAACGAAGTTGCGATGCGGTGGGCAGTTATGGCAGCACTGGCGCTGAATTGTACCATTCGCAGGAGCATCCATTTTGACCGGAAAAGCTATTTTTATCCTGACCTGCCGAAAGGGTTCCAAATATCACAGTACGATGCACCGGTCGGGCAGAATGGCCATCTGATGATAACAGCCGGTGGAACGCACGCGCACATTCGCATTGAGCGGGTTCATATCGAGGAAGACACGGGCAAGCTCCTGCATGAGGAGGATAAGAGCGCCAGCTATGTTGATTATAACCGCGCCGGTACGCCGCTTCTCGAGATCGTAACCCGGCCGGACGTCCCATCGCCAGCAGCGGCAAAGGCGTTTCTGCAGGAATTGCGCCTCACCATGCGGTACCTCGGGATTTCCGATGCTGACATGGAGAAAGGGCACCTTCGCTGTGATGCGAATATTTCCTTGCGGCCGAATCCTGAATTTTTCCAGGAAAAGGGAGAGAATGCTTTAATCGGCTACGAACCGGACCGTTTGTATCCGAAAACCGAGGTAAAAAACTTGAATTCGTTCAAGTCAGTTGAACATGCGCTTGAATATGAAATTAAACGCCAGACAAAGTTATGGGACGAGGGTAAAACCCCGAAAGCGCAATCGACGCGGGGATGGGACGAGAAGCGCATGGTATCTGTGCTCCAGCGCGTGAAAGAAGAACAACACGATTACCGTTATTTTCCTGAACCTGATATTCCGCCAATTACATTTGATTCGGAATTTATTGCTTCCGTCAAGCAGGCAATGGTTGAATTGCCATTCGAAAAGCATGAGCGTTTTGGAAAACAGTACTGGCTCGGTGATTACGACGCTTCTATATTAGTAAATGATAAAAAACTTGCCGACTACTACGAATCAGTCGTTTCTGAGCTCCGGGCATGGCTGGTTTCGCTCGACTCAACGGAAGGATCTGAAGATGAGGCGTGGGAGCGTGATGGTAAAAAACTTACGAAAGCCGCGGCGAACTGGATCATCAGCCGTCTCCTCAAGCTCCTGAATGAGCATGGCAAACGAATCAGTGAAGTTAATATTACACCAGAAAATTTCGCAGAACTTATGGTGCTTGTTTACGAGCACAAGCTCAATAATAGGACGGCGGTCACTGTCCTCGAAAAGATGTTCCTCGACGGACGGGACCCTTCTGATATCATGGAGGAGGAGGACCTCGGGCAGCTGAGCAAGACCAAGGAACTCGGGACGGTTGTCAAAGAAGTTATCCAGTCAAATGAACGTGTCGTTCAGGAGTTTCGCGCCGGCAAGGAGCAAGCGCTTAAATACCTCATCGGCCAGGTTATGAAACGCACCAAAGGCAGGGCGGATCCAGAAGCAGTCCAGCAATTCTTGACGCATGCGTTGAAATAGAATACATTCTATAAATACTTCTACCGCAGGCTTGGGGAGGCCTGTGAAACACAGCACCCTTTCTCAGTCGGGAGGATTAGTATGTCGACAGCCGACTATTTTGTTGAGTGTCCGTATTGTCATCGTGAACACCCCTCGGATACCAAGTGCAATTGTTCAGAAGCACGGCGCGCGGAAGCACATCGTGGCCATCCTGATGCGGAGGCAGTCGTGTTCGATGAACATGACACGCTGATCAGCAATGATGCGGACGAGCCGTAATCCTTGAGAGCGGCACGGATCAATAAACAACCAAGGCGCAGTGCCTGTACACTGCGCCTTACATTATATTGAGGTGTTATCCCTCGGTCCGTATCGAAGATTGGCCGGGATGCTTTGTTTGCAGCAGCTTGCCTTTGAATTTCCTGAGCTGTTGGATGAGTTTCGGGACCGTAAGGTCGATTGATTCGCGCAAGCTGTTGCCTTTTTGCCCGGCTTTGATCACTTTTTTACCGAGGATCACGGACATTTCGGTGCGGTACACCAGGCCGGTGCGCTGGTTGTCATCATGGTCGAGCTCGACCCTCGCCTCTTCAACGGGGACAGGGGAGAACTTCAGTGCATGGGTCATTTCCTTGGTGACGTACGCCTTGACCGGCGCGGTGAGCTTGAACGTTTTCGCGCTGATAATGATTTCCATACGAAAAATAATTATTTGATAACCCACTCGTCAGTGTATCGTGTCTGAGCTCCGCGGTCAATCCCGGAACCTTCGTCGGGATTCCAAATCAAGAAATTGTTGAATGAGGTGCGCTGCTTGCCGTTCGCTCGCAATCCAGCCAATGCGTTTATTCCGTTGAAACCAGGTCATCTGGCGTTTGGCATAGTGTTTGATAGCGATTGACAGCTGTTCGAGCATTGCGCTTTTTGTCAGTTTGGCTTGCAGAAACAAACTAACGTACCGATACTCCAGACCGAAATCGTACAGGCGTTTCCATGAAATGCCGTTTTCGTGAAGGTTGCGCACCTCAGCGATTAAGCCCTGGCGCATGCGGCTGCGGAGACGTTTGTCTATTCGGTTATACAGTTCTTTCCGTGAACGTTTGGCACCGAGGAAGAGTACATTGAACGGGGGATTTTTTTTAATTTTTTTGATTGGCCGTTTTGTCGCCTGAATAATTTCAATCGCACGTATGAGCCGGTACGGATTATTACAGTCAATGGTTTTCGCGCGTTGCGGATCAAGTTTCTTCAATATTGCATAAAGTTGTGCGGGCGTTCTTTTACCCAAGCGTGCGCGGAGTGTTTTATTCGGCTTGACGTTTGGAAAATCAACGCCATCGGTGATCGCGCTAATCCAGAACCCCGTACCACCGACGAGGAATGGCAGTTTGTCGCGGGCATGGATGTGTCGTATTGCCTTGAGTGCCGTACGCTTGAAATGCACGACGTTGAATTCGCTTCGCGGGGATGCGACATCGAGGAGGTAGTGCTGGGCTGCCTGTCGTTCAGCTTTTGTCGCCTTGCCTGTGCCAATGTCCATGCCGCGGAACACCTGCCGGGAGTCGGCAGATATTATTTCGCCATTGAAGCGCTTCGCCAGTTTGATAGCAAGCGCCGTTTTTCCCGACGCATTGGGGCCGACGATGGCGATCAGCAATTGTTTGGGGGTTGACATGGGGGTATGCTTTTTGTATCGTATCCTAATACTAACATTGTACACCATTAACCCGAAAGTGCGGATAGGAGGGAGGCTCATGCCGATTGTACTCTCATTGGAGAAAAAAGGTTCAGCATTTGTGGTGGCGGGAATGCTGGTCAATACGTGTTGCGCCGTCATGACCTGCACAGACCATGAGCGGGCGAGCATCTGTGATACTGAATGCAAGCCGGAAGCTATCATCATCGATGCTACTGAAATTACTACGGATACCCTGTGGTTCTTGCGCCAGGTGCGTAATACAGGCAGGGCTGTCAGCGTAATTGCCCGCATCACCCCCATGCAACTTCCGGAACTGCAGGACAAGCTCCTGGGTTGGCAATTGCCGGCGGCAATCCATGAATCAGGGCTTGATGCAAGCAACGATACAACGCTTCGGATTGTCGCGGTTGATGCCAGTGCTGACGCCGAGATAATAAAGCGTATACTTGCCCAAGTCATTCCGGGAAGAGTAATGTAGGAGGATAGCGAAAATCCAATACGGCCGCCGCGTTGTGCGATACACGCGGCGGTTTATCATTGCACAAAAGCTCCCCACAATCACGATTCTATTGACCGAGGTACTTTTTTATGGTAGGTTCAATTAACATTGTACACTAAAAACCCCCGAGTCCATAGGAAGGAGGATTTGTATGGCACGGGTTTTTGTACTACACGGTGACTCGCTTTCGAGCTTAGTCACGGCACTTCGGACGGGCGGTTTCGACGTGCATGAAGCAGTGGGCTCAGCGACAGGCCTCGATGCGTGCAGGGGCTTTGAGCCGGATGCAGTTATCGTAGACTTTGATATGTGTGGCATGGATCGGAGACCGTTTGTCGAGGCGGTGGAAGCGCTGCCAAAACAGCCGCTCGTGATTCTCGTGACAGCCCATGAGGATTCCGTACGGTCGTGCGTTGACCGGCATCCCGGCGCAATCAGCGTCAATCTCGATGAGTTCGCCTTGATCCGCCGGGCGCGGCATGCACCAAGCAGCGCGCTCCAAGACCGCTACTGCATCATTGTTCCGTATCCTCTTGCGCATGAAAGGTTTGTCCTGGAATTGCAGGGAATACTTAATTGCTAGCCAGAGGAGTAGGCCGCATGACGATTCTTGGATGCCATCGTGTATCGTGAGAGACCGCCTGCTGGATTTATTCAGACGGCGGTTTTTCGTAGTGGTGAATCGCGGTGTTGAGCATTGACAAAACCGCAGAAAGAGTGTACGATTGTATGTTCTTGCAGTATTTCGTTGTTCGTTGTCAACCTTTAGCTCCTCAAGGAGGCACAGAATGTCGGACATTCTGGGTTTTATTGGGAGCGCAATTGACTGGTTCCTTGATATACCGTTTGTTTCCTGGATTATGTTCTTTGTGGAGCGGCTTGCAGCTTTGTTGCATGATCTGGGCGTGCCGTTCAAGTACGCATACGTTATCCTGATTGTTGCGGACTCAGCGCAAAGCATCATCGAGTACACCTTGCTGCATCTTGGGTGGAGCAAATTCCGCTTCATGCGGACCATCCACACCCCGAAATTGCTCCAGAAGATTGGACGCGGAGCTGGACTGTCGTATATCGACCTGTTCTTCACCGCGTTCGAACCAATGGCAAAAAAGTTCGGGATCATTACGTTGCACGCGCGACGGCATGAACTGAGCCTGTTTCGGGGGTTTATTGCGCTCGGTTCAGGGAGTGCTGTGCGCATCCTGTTCTATCCGCTATTGGGCAAGTACATTTTTGCCTTCATGATACCGTTCCTACTCTTCCGGATATGGGAATGGCGGTCCCGAAACGGAACTAGCAAAAAGAACCAGGAAGAATTGCGTTCATGAGCTGTGTATGCGTGTTTACCAGAACACCGTCCACAGCTCATTTTATTTTACCTTGGATACCGCGTAAGCCCCAGGCAGTCGCTTCAGTTATTTCCACGTCAGCGAATTGCCCAATCATTGCTATCCCAGGGAAATGGATCGTTTTAAACGTTTCTGTTTTTCCTGCATTTTCGCCCGTGCGTTTGTTATAACGTTCGACGAGGACACGGGTCGCCGTTCCGACAAGCTGCTGATTGCGCTCGAGTGCGGTTTTTTTTAATACTTCGTTAAGTATAGTTTTGCGCCTCGTTTTTTCTTTTTTCGGTACATCGTCTTTAAAAAAGCGGGCGGATGCAGTTCCAGGCCGCGGTGAGTACTCAGCGATATATGCCATATCAAATCCGACGGTTTCCATCACGTCGACAGTTTTTTTGAACTGTGCCGCTGTTTCGCCAGGGAATCCAACGATTACATCGGTTGAGATCGTAACTCCGGGCCATGACGAACGTATTTTATTAATCAAATCTAAATAGTATGTGCGGGCGTGGCGCCTGTTCATGCGTCGTAAGATTTCATCATCGCCAGCCTGGAACGGCAGATGAAAATACCGCGTTATTTTTTGGCACCGGGGGAGCGTTGCCAGGAGCTCGTCTGATACGTCCTGGGGGTTTGAGGTGAGAAACCGAATCCAGAAGTCGCCGGGCAAGCCGTTTATTCGTTGTAGAAGTACTGCGAAATCTTTCGGCACATTCGTTGTTGCGGTTCGCCACTGCAGCGGCTGGTTTTTTTTAAATTGCCAAGTCGACCGCGCCCGCGACTGGAGAATTTCAGCGCTCTGCGCAGTTTCGGGGTCAATATATGCGTTGACGTTCTGCCCAAGCAGCGTTATTTCCTTATATCCGCCGTGAATCAATTGTTTGACCTCGCTGATTATTTCGGACGACGGCCGGGATGCTTCCTCACCCCGCGTATACGGGACAGCGCAGTATGTGCAGTAGTTGTTGCACCCCGTCATAATGGGCACAAATGCCTGAAACGGCGATTCATGGAGAGAGGGGAGTTCTAGGTAGTCAGCGTTTGTTATGGCACGCGTGGCTGTTTGTTGGCGTGCGAGCCCCAATAACGCCGGCAACTTTTTGACATCGCGGACGGAAAGTATATGGTCAAACCGGTTTGCGAGGCGCTTGCGGTCGGCGGGGAGCACGCAACCGGTGAGGACGAGGCGGAGCCCGCGTTTTTTACGTGCCTTGTCCCACGCGTTCAGTTTGCCGAAAATGCGGTCCATCGCTTTTTGGCGCACTGAGCACGAAATGACGATGATAACGTCTGCCGCAGCTTCATCGGAGATCCGGCTGCAACCGTGTGATTCCAGCAGGCCGGCAATACGCTCGCCGTCCGACTGGTTCATTTGGCATCCGATTGTAAACAGGCCGTATTTCATAGTAGGGTTATTGTACACTCGAGTGCGATTTTACGGCAAGGCATGGTATGGTATACTGGGATGGTAACGAGTTACGCAAAGCTTATGGTATTATCGATGGAAGAAATTGAGAAAGAAGTAGACGAGGATGAACGCCGGCAAGTTGCGGTTGAAACGGCGAAAAAGATCAGCGTCGGCACCAAGGTGCTGCTCACGGCGATTGTTATCGGCGCAGCGGTTGCTGGCGCGTATTTTGCGATTTCAATTTCGCAATAACACCGTACCATCCAATCGCGCCCCTCGGGTGTGTTTGATGTTTTTTAGTTATCCACAAGCGGACCCTTGATTGGGGAGGCATCTTGCTCTATACTCACAGTCCTGACGAGTGGATTGACTCGCCCTCTGAAGGCGAGATCATCCCATTCACTGGGACTGTGCTCACTTCGTGGGCCATTCTACCTGAGTAATTCCGTCAGGATTAGCGGGCCTATGTGGTCCTTTCACAAGCTTTCAGAAGTAACCGCGCAGTACTAGCTCGCGCTGCGCAATTCCTATTCGTATCGCGCCATGTGCGCAAAACGGCCTTCGGGCCCTTTCTTACGGTAGAGAATAGCCCCACCTGTGGGGCTCGTGTATCACTTCCGGAAACGGAGATCCACCTGAGGCGAACGCCTCCTTCTGAAAGTTCTCCTTGGCCTGTGCAAGGAGCATTTCCCGGCAACCATATGGTAAGCCGGATTCACCGAAAGGACTGCAGTGGGGTGTGGGGGTCAATAAGGAAACATGAGCATCTGTTCATCGTTTTCCGACCCCCCACCCCTTTTTGTATATCCCAAAAAGGCCGGTAGGTCCCGGCCTTTATCCTTCAAGTGCTTTCAGTGGTAGTTATTTCCTTGCCTGAATTTCCTTGGTGATGCGGGTGATGAATTTCTGGGTCGCCATGACGGCGAGCTGTTTTTTTCCACGGATACGGACGTGCAGTCTGCTGCTCTTCACCTCTTTATCGCCAATCACGAGCGTATAGGGGATGCGCAATTTCTCGGCAGTGCGGATTTTATAGCCGACTGTTTCATTGTCCGCATACAGTGCAGTGCGTATGCCGGCTGCTTTGAGCTTGGCGTGGAGTTTTCGCGCAGGAGTGCCATGTGCTTTGCCAACTGTAATAATTGCGACCTGGACTGGCGCGAGCCATGTTGGGAACGCACCGGCATAGTGCTCGATGATGATCGAGAGGAACCGTTCCATCGAGCCAGCGACGGCGATATGGACCATGACCGGCCGTGTTTTTTTGCCGGCTTCGTCCGTATATTCGAGCTGGAAACGTTCTGGCAGGTTGAAGTCAAGCTGGATTGTCGACAGCTGCCAGGTGCGGCCAAGAGAATCCTGGGCCTTGAAATCGATTTTCGGGCCGTAGAACGCGGCTTCGCCTTCATGGAGTGTGTAATTGAGTTTGAGCGTTTTTAATAAGTGCGCTAACGTATCTTCCGCTTTTTTCCAGATCGCATCATCACCAAGATATTTTTCCGGGTGTTTGGGGTCACGGATTGACAGCTCGACCTTGAGCGGGAAATTGAACGTACGGTAGAATTCCTTGATAATTGTATACGCGCGGCCGCATTCTTCGAGGATCTGGTCGGGGCGGCAGAAGATGTGGGTATCATCGATCGTGATGGACCGAACGCGCGATAAGCCGTGTAATTCGCCGGTTTGCTCATCCCGGTACATTTTGGTCATCTCCGCATACCGAACCGGCAGGTCGCGGTAGCTCCGCGGCATTGAAGCGTACATCGTCGCGTGGTGCGGGCAGTTCATCGGCTTGAGGACGAATTCGTCGACCTTACCTTTGACATGGAAAATGTCGTCCTTGAATTTGTCCCAGTGGCCGGATGTTTTGTACAATTCGTTCTTTGCGAGGTGGGGGATGTCGACCGGCTCGTAGCCTTGGGCTGTTTTCAAGGATTCGAGGTACGTGCCGATTTGGCGCATGAGGATCGTGCCATTGGGCAGATACATGGGCAAGCCCGGGCCAACGAGCTCCGAAAAGGTGAAGAGCGCAAGTTCGTTCCCGATCCGCCTATGGTCTCGTTTTTCCGCTTCTGCTTGGCGTTTGAGGTAGGCATCGAGGTCAGCTTTTGTAAGAAATGCGACGCCATAAATACGCTGGAGCATCTTATTCTTTTCGTCGCCGCGCCAGTACGCCCCGGCAATCCTCGTGAGTTTGAATGCGTCTATGGGAATCTCCTTCGAGGTCGTGATATGTGGTCCCGCGCAAAGGTCTGTGAATTTGCCCGATATATAATAGCTGATTGCTTTTTTTTCGCGTGCCAGTTCGTCGATAAGCTCGAGCTTATATGGCTGGCCCTTTGATTGTTGGTGCGCCTGATCAGGTGAGAGTTCCTTTTTTTCGAATTGAATGTTCTGTCGGATCAGGTTTTTCATACGCTTCTCGATTTTCGGGAGATCCTGCGGCGTGAGGGGGCGCGGCAACTCAAAATCATAGTAAAAGCCGTTTTCGATCGTCGGGCCAATGCCGAATTTCACGTCAGCGAACATGTCCTGGACCGCGTGTGCGAGCAGGTGGGAAAGAGAATGGCGGATTTTTTCCAATTGGTTTTCCATAGCGTTGAAGTGGTTAGTAAATAAAAATTCCCAAAAATATTTCATTTTTGGGACCCTGTAACTTCCAGGGCGGTTCCACCCAACTTTCTCCTGTCCTTTTGGCGGAGACGCTTCATTCATGTTTGCATCGCGTGCTTGGGCACTTGGTATGCCAGTGCTGGCAACATGTTGCCAGGGCGCGTGGTAGGCGCCCCAATCGCCGCGATCAGCACAGTAACAGTATACGAGTACTAAGCCTTTGTCAAGAATTGCGATTACTCCATAGTAACCTTGATTTCGATCTGGCTCTGGACCGAGGGTGCTGTGTGCACCCAGAACGGCGAAAAATTCACCGAAACATTGCGTACGAAATCGTATGAACGGAAATATGACTCAATCTCCATGGAATCCTTCCCAGCGAGCGCCTCTTTGTTGTACAGAGGATGTTCACTGCCCGGAATTGCCGTTACCGAGAGCGAGACGTTCAGTTTTGCCTGCTTGGTGTCGGTTGAGTAGGTTTCCGCGGTATAGGTTAAATCAGTGCTCTTATACGCACTGATTATTTCGCCATCAGCGAGCGAGTCGGTGAGCGACGTGAGTGCTTTCGACAGCAGGGAATTGTCATCAATAAAAATGACAGTGGCATTCGCACTCATCGTGAGCGTGAACGTATCGCATACCTCACCAACAGCCGGGCTTATTTTCGTATCCGTTGTTTCGACGAGGACTGCTTTCCCGAGATGGATGCTGTTCGGTGCTTGAATGTCGGACGGGAGTTCCGCCGTCGTTTGTATTTGGGTAAGCAGTTGCTGCTCAAGTTTTTCTTTTGCGTTGTCAACGAGATCTTGGGTTAACACGCGAGCCGTCCGTGTCCCGCCGGTCATCGCGGTGGTGCTTTCGGCAGTAATTTTCTGCTGGAGCTCTTTCGACAGTCCGGGGATCGTGAATGTTTTTGGGCCGATATTACCGGAATCTCCCGGCACATCAGCGTATACCTCGACGTTTTCCAGTGAGCCGTTTGCCGGAACGTCCACGCGGTTTTTTATGCGAAATAATACACCCTCGGGCGTCAGGAGGCGCGTCGTTGCTGAGAGTGGCTGCGGCTGAGACCAGGTATTGCGGATCGTCACGGTGCCGGTGGCAATGCTATCGACGGTACCGCCTTCATTTGTATTGTCATATGTTTCCGAAGCGTCTGCCGCCGTCGTTGCCGCGATGCCGAATATTGTATCTTCCATGGTTCCTGCTGCCGCCTCGTCAGTTGGGTCGGCGTAGACTTCAAAATCAACAGTACGTGTTTGTGCGCCGATCGTTACCGCGATCGTTGTTTTATTCAGTGAATAATAAAGTATTGCGACGAGCAGGAGTACGGCAAAGGCACAGAAGAGAATCGCAGTTTTTTTATAGAAGCGCGTTGTGCGAATGTGCGAAATCTGTTCCATGGTCGTGTTGCTAATTATTTTGAATCGTAATTGTGTCGTCCCCGATAAGTGCGCGGATACTGACGAAGCATTCTTCCCGAATCATGTATTGTGTCGCTAAAATTTTTGTTTGTTGGGTTGATTGGATTTTTAGATGGACGCGGTATGACCCGGGGTTTTTGAGGAAAGCAGCTTTAAGCTTTTCAAACGTTTGCTGGCCAGTTCGCGGTGGTATCGCCAGGTACACATTACCGGTTGCGTCAATTGCATTTGAGTCTTGGGCCGTTTGTAAGGTTTTGATTTCAATTGCTCGCGCTTCGCCGCAAAGGATTTTCAGGGTACCTTCCTTGTCAGAAACGCGGCCCCTGACAAGCACGATTGATTCCTCCTGCCATAAACCAGGGTTTTCTTGGAGCGTTGAGGGGAAGACGAGCACTTCGATGCGCCCCGTCATATCCTCAAGTTTTACGAAGAGCATTGGCTGGTTGCTTTTTGTGATAACCTTCTGGATATTGGTAATGATACCACCAACTGAGGCCTCTGTGTGGCCATTGATATGTGCGGGCAGTTCGGCAATCGGCGTGGCAATGCTTCGCAGGTGGTGGCGGTATTCCTGCAGGGGATGCTCGGAAATATACAGGCCGAGCAGATCTTTTTCCCAAGAGAGTTTTTGCTGTTTTGGCGCGGGGGTAGTATCGCGGAGGTGGAGGCGCGGCGCATGTTGCGCGGGAAGCGTACCAAAGAGGTTAATCTGGCCATTCATCGATTCGCGTTCCGCAGTTTTTGCGTAGTTCAGCAGCGCATCAAGATTTTCAAGCAACTGATTCCGTTCATTGAAACGGTCAAATGCGCCTGATTTTACGAGGCTCTCTAACGATTTTTTATTCAGGTCCTTTGTCTGCACGCGGCGCAGAAAATCCTCGAGGTTCTCATACGGGCCGCCGCGCTTTCGTTCGCGGATTATTGTTTTGGCAATATTTTCACCCACGTTTTTTATGGCGAGCAACCCGAACCTTATTTTTTTCTCGGGAAGTTTTGATTCGGCATTAAATACTGCGGTGAATGTTGAGTAACTCTCGTTAATGTCCGGCGGCAGGACCTTGATGCCCATTTGTTCGCACTCCTCGACTTCTATGGCGATTCGGTCGATATCTCCGTAATCCGATGTCAAAAGCGCAGCCATGAATTCGTCAGGGTAATTTGCCTTGAAGTACGCAGTCTGGTAGGCAATGAGCGCATAGCAGGCGGCATGCGCGCGTACGAATCCATACCGCGCGAATGGTTCGACGAGCTTCCAAATTTTTTCTGCAATCGTTTTTTTGATGTCATTCCGCACCATCCCGCTGATCAGCTTGTCCCGCTGTTCATCCAGGAGCGCCTTAATTTTTTTCCCAACCGCTTTTCGTAGGGTATCCGCTTCGGACATGCTGAATCCAGCCAGGTCTCGCGCTATCTGCATAAGCTGCTCCTGGTAGACCGCGACGCCGTATGTTTTTTCAAGGATCGGCTTGAGTTTGGGGTGCAGGTAGGTTGCTTGTTTGCGGCCATGGCGGCCGTCGATAAAATCGGGGATATACTCCATCGGGCCGGGTCGGTAGAGCGCGACCATCGCGATGATATGTTCAAACTCCGTCGGTTTTAGCTGTTTGAGGTAGCGTTTCATGCCTGATGATTCAAGCTGGAATACACCTGTGGTTGCGCCGCGTTGCAGGAGTGCGTACGTTTTTTTGTCATCGAGCGGGATGGTGTCGATTTGAATTGCTTTCCCGCGCGCCTTTTCGATGATGTCGATAGCGTCCTCGAGAATGGTCAAGTTTTTCAGGCCAAGAAAGTCCATTTTCAGCAACCCAAGCGCTTCCACCGCGTGGAGAGAGTACTGTGTAATAATTGTTTGGTCGTCGCTCTGAGTGGCGTATTGGAGGGGCACGTACTCATCGAGCGGATTTTTTGTGATGACGACGCCACAGGCGTGCGTTGAGGCGTGCCGGGCGACACCCTCAAGTTTTCCTGCAGCATCGAGGAGCCGTTTGCCATCTGGCTCGCCGTCATAGAGTTGGCGGAGTTCGGGGTTGACCGAGAGCGCCTGTTTAATCGTTGTGAACATTGGAATAAGTTTTGCGACCCGGTCGCAGTATGAATAGGGGAGATCCATGACTCGCCCAGCATCACGTACCGCGGCGCGTGCCGCCATGGTGCCGAAGGTAATGATCTGTGCAACGTGGTCCTTCCCGTATTTTTCCTCGACGTACTTGATAACTTCATCGCGTCTGGTATCGGCGAAATCAAGGTCAATATCTGGCATGGAAATACGGTCTGGATTGAGAAAGCGTTCAAAGATGAGATCGTATTTCAGCGGGTCAATATTGGTAATGTTGGTTAGGTACGATACAATGCTACCCGCGGCCGATCCACGGCCAGGCCCGACGACAATTGAGCGTTGTTTCGCCCAGTTTACGAAATCCTGCACAATCAAGAAATAAGTCGCGAATCCGGTTTTTTTAATAACTGACAGCTCATAATCAAGACGCTTGAGGACGCGAGAATCGTCCTCACGGCCCGGATATCGGTACGAGAGCCCTGCGACGCATAATTTACGCAGGTAGTCGTCAGCTGGCTTGCCACCCGGCACATCGAATGAGGGTAGCATGATTTTACCAAGCTCAAGATGCACGTTGCATCGGTTGGCGATTCGTACGCTGTTTTCAAGCGCTTCGGGGTGCTCTGGAAACGCCCGCTGCATGACTTCGGGGCTTTTAAAAGAAAAATCTTCGCCCATGTATGACATTCGATCTGTGTCTTGTTTTTTCTTTTTTGTCTGAAGGCAGATCAGGATGTCGTGAATTTCATCATCCGTACTTGAGGGATAGTGTACGTCATTCGTCGCAACGACCGGGATATTCAGTTTTTTTCCCATCTCAAACAAGGCATCGTTTACCTCGTTTTGGTGGGGGATGCTAGGATGATCTTGCACTTCGAGGAAAAAATTGTCTTCGCCGAAAATATCACGGAGCTGAAGCGCGAATGCTTCTGCGCGGTGTTCGTCGCCGGCAATCAATGATTGGGCGACCGTACCTTGAAGGCAGGCGGTTAGCGCGATGAGACCGTCGGCATGTTGCTGCAGCAGGTCAAGATCGATACGTGGTTTGTAATAAAATCCTTCGAGGTGCGCTTTGGCTGTCAATTTCAGCAAGTTTTGATAGCCTGCCGCCGTACGCGCCAGCAGTACAATATGGTATGGACGTTCGTCGATCCGTGCACGCTTGTTGTGCATTCCATTGCGGGCGATGTATGCTTCCACTCCGATGATTGGCTTAATGCCCGCTTTTGTCGCTTTTTGGTAAAATTCAATAACACCATACATGACCCCATGGTCAGTTAGGGCAACGGCAGGCATTCCATATGATCGGGCCTTTTCAATAAGGTCGTCGATCTTTGCGAGCCCATCGAGCAGACTATAATGACTATGGACGTGGAGGTGAACAAAGTCCGCCATAAGGATTCCTCACTCCTGGTTTTCCGGGGGAGAAGCTATGTGTTACGTGAACCTGCTTTTGTTTTATCCTTTTTTGCTTTCCGCTGCTTGAAGTAGTCGATCAGTTCAGAAACGCCTTTCAGCAGGAGGGGAATGTATGATGCGGAATCTTTCAATTTATCCTCGACAGCCGACATGAGCTGCTCAAGCCGATCGATTTTTTGTCTGATGCTCGTGATCAGATCGCTTACCTGGTTGACGGCAAGGTGGACTTTTTTCAACATCATGACAATGTAATACAGCGCCCAGCACAAGAAAAAAGTCAGAACAATCGCGCTCAGAGCCAGTGCGACATAAAGGATGTCCTTGCTTGTTTCAAACATAGAGATGGTAAGAAAGGGGATAATGTAAATTCAACCAAGCACAGTATACCATAAAAACACACTGAACGCCAAATGATTTCCTTTGGCCGTTAAATGTGGTACAATTGCAACATTGGAGCATGATTATTTATGCTTGATGCAAGTACAATTTGGTTGAAAACAAGCTACTTTTTCCTGTCACATCGGAACGATTTGCGGAAGTGGTGGGTTATTGTGCTCATTGCTATTGTCGTGTTCCTCGTAGTGTTTGCATTCACGAATGGCATTTTATACCTCATCAATACTCCCCACTATAGCTCACTGATCGGCTCAATGGCATCAAGCCCGCTCGATTATACATCGATCCGGCAGCAAAATATGCCGCAGGCGCTCGAATTTGGAACGATTAGCGTCGTGTCTGTATCGCAGGGCAGGTACGATCTTATCGCTCCCGTTCGAAACCCGAATGCTCAGTGGGCGGCAGCAAGCGTTGAATATCGGTTTTCGATCCAAGGCTATGATCTCGAGAGCGACGTTGATTTTGTCCTCCCTGAAGGGCAGAAGTTTTTTGTTGCCACGAATGTTGAGCTTGGCCAAACTCCATCTGCGCAGGATGCGAGAGTCGCCATTCTCGGATGTGATTGGGAGCACATCGATAATACCGACCCGCTTGCTCAAGAATTATTTCTCGTCAATAACATCTCATTCAGCACGAGCAGCGTTGGTAATTACGGGGTCTACCGGGTTACGGCTGATGTAACCAATGATTCTTTCCTCAATTTTTGGGAAGCGCGATTTGCTGTTGTTTTTTTCAATGGCGACCAAGTTGTCGGTGTTGAATATGCAACGGTTGAACCATTTAACGCAGGGGAGACGCAAGCAATTATGGTTCAGCACGGTATCGGCGCTGATGACGTAACAAGCGTCGCTGTCACACCAGACGTAAATATTCTCGATACAACCAATACCTTTGTCCCGTAGGAACTACGATACCCGATGCTCAAGAAATTTTTTTTCTATCTTAGGAAATTTGATTGGCAGCTGGTACTGGTAGCGGTCTTATTGGTTGCTTTTGGCTTGATGGCCATCAATAGCATCGATTCGGCAAATCCTTCGTCAGGTTTTGCCAATTTCAAGAAGCAATTTGTTTTCGCGGGGATCGGCCTCGCCCTCATGGTAACCATTGGCATGCTCGATTACCGATACTTAAAGACCTACGCGTATGTGTTGGTCGGTTTTGGTGCGCTACTGCTTGTCGCGGTTCTTCTCTTCGGCACGACTGTTCGCGGGACGAAAGGATGGTTTAACCTGTTTGGCGGGCAGCCGTTTCAGCCCGTAGAACTCGTGAAAGTTTTCCTCATCATCCTGCTCGCACGGCTTTTTGCCGGTTGGCGGGCGGAAATAGTCCATTTGAAGCACTTATTGATTACACTCACAATTGCCATACCGATTATTGCGCTCGTGCTCCTCCAACCGGATCTTGGTTCAGCGATTATCCTTTTTGCGATATTACTCGGCATGCTCGCGCTGGTGATCCGCCGCCGTGCGTACTGGGTTGCTATCATCGTAGTTATACTCGTCGTTGTTACGGTTAGCTGGCTTTTCATATTAAAGGATTACCAGAAAGACCGAGTTTTAAGTTTTTTGGATCCTTCGCGCGACCCATACGGGAGCGGTTATAATATCAAGCAATCTATTATTGCCGTCGGTTCCGGGAACATTGCAGGCCGAGGGCTCGGGTTAGGACCGCAGAGCACACTTAACTTTTTGCCTGCTCAGGAAACCGACTTTATTTACGCCGTCATTGCGGAAGACCTTGGCTTCACCGGTTCGGCTCTCGTTCTGGCCTGTTTCGCATTTGCGGTGTATCGGCTTATTCGGGCTGCACGCCTGGCTAAGGATGACTTCGGAACGCTTGTTTTATCAGGTATTGCACTGTATATTATCATTCAGGGGACAATAAACATTGGGATGAATATTGGATTATTGCCGATCGCTGGCGTACCGTTGCCGTTTGTGAGTTATGGAGGGAGCTCTCTTATCGCGAGTTTAATCGGGCTCGGCGTCGCTCAAAGTATTATTGTGCGGGGAAGGCTACAGCGGGCGTAAAGAAGCCTGTTGACCGGATTGCCTTAAATGTGCTATAATGAGTACGCAAACAAAGAAAAGAACTTTCGCATGCAAATCAAAAAGAAAAAGCAAAACGACCTGTTTGTGGGGGTTTCTTCGCTGATCACCACCTGTCCGCTGTGTGGCGCTGCTTTTTACCCCGAAGAGGTTACGATTATCGGGGAAGAGCCGAGAACCCAGTTACTGCATGCGACGTGCAATCGTTGCAGCAGCTCTATCGTAATCCTCTTGCTCATGAACGATACGGGGGTTCATTCAGTCGGGCTTGCGTGTGATTTGACCGAAACCGATGTGCTGCGGTTTAAGGATGCAGATCCGATTTCGCCTGATGACATTCTACGATTGCACTGCGAATTAGCGGCACGCTGCCCGATATCGGAAAATTTGCGATAAACAGGAAGGTTAGCATCCGGAGAGGGGGAATTTAATTAGCCAATTTTTTGTACTCGGAACTATGACAGAAACGAAAGAAACTTTACGACTTGAGGCCCAGCGGCGGGAGATAACCGGAAAAGGAGTCCGTACTCTTCGCGGAAAACGGCAAATTCCCGCTGTATTATACGGACACGGAGTCAAGAATATCAATCTTGTTCTTGATGAACGGATTTTCGAATCAATATATAAAAAAGCCGGGGGCACAAGCCTTATTGACCTGGTTGTGGGCAGCGACAAACCTATCAAGGTGTTGATTCATGATGTTCAGCGTGACCCATTGAAAGGGAATAATATCCACGCAGATTTATACCAAGTCAAGATGACAGAGCGTATTTCCGCTGAGGTGCAGCTTATTTTTACCGGCGTATCGAAGGCCGTGAAAGATCTTGGCGGTACGCTCGTAAAGAATCTCGATCATCTAAAAATTGAGTGCTTACCCCAGGATCTTGTTCACGAGATTGCAGTTGATATCACGCCCCTTTCTGGGTTTGAGGATATGATACGCGTGAAAGAATTGAAGCTCCCCCCCGGCGTGACCGTGAAGGTTGATGCCGAGGATGTCGTTGCGATGGTTGAGCCGCCTCGCACTGAGGAAGAATTGAGTGCACTTGAGGAAACTGCCGAAAAGGCTGCGGTATCTGAAGTAGAAGTTGTCGGCAAGAAAGAACCGAAAGAAGGTGAGGAAACAAAAGAGGAGGCATCGCCGGCGCCAACGAAGGACAAACCAGCGAAAAAAGCGCAATAATTCCTTATTCGATATGGCAAATACACCAAACCGACAGGATCCATCGAAGGATTATATTTGGGGAAAGCGAACGAATAAAAAATGGATGATCATAGGCATCAGCGTTGCGGTGGTCGCCGTCATCGTCGGTGGAGTATTTTTGTTTAACCCGACTGATAATGGCGGTTTGTCCACCAAAAGCCATAATTCGAATTCATCTGATTCCCTTGTCCGGCGCGCGATTGACGGCGTCTATGTACCCGCAGATCAGTCGAACCATTATCCAGTCGCCGTGATGATAGAAAACCTTGTTTCCTCGCGGCCCCCATCGGGTCTCTCCAACGCGAATGTTGTTTACGAGGCGCTTGCCGAAGGAGGCATAACGAGGTTTATGGCGCTGTACACAGGGGAACTCTACGGTTTGCCTGAAATTGGTCCCGTGCGGTCAGCGCGCCCTTACTATCTCGACTGGGCGCTTGAATACAAAGCGTTGTACGCGCACGTCGGAGGCAGTCCGCAAGCAATCGCAGACATCAAGTCTAAGGGCGTCTTTGACCTGAATCAATTTTTCAATTCGCAGTATTACTGGCGCGACAGTAATCGGCTTGCCCCCCACAACCTGTATACATCAGGAGAGAAGCTTGCATTTGCACTCCGGGATTTGGAAGCATCAGCCAGTGGAGATTTTCAGTCATGGAAATTTAAGGACGACGCCTCACTTCCGGATCGTCCGACCGTAAGTAAAAAAATATCCATCCAGTTTTCCTCAATGAATTATAATGTTGAGTATCAATACGATCGTGAACAAAATGACTATCTACGGTACCAAGCGACTGAAATTCACCGTGATAAGCCGACGGCCGAAGGCGCTGAGGGCAGCGCAATCCGTGCGAAAAACGTCATTGTCCAGAAAGTTAAAACACGGCTCCTGGATGACGAACGGCTTGGCATGGATACCGTTGATGAGGGCGTCGCGCTTATTTTCAGGGACGGAACAGCTATTGAGGGACAGTGGAAAAAAGCCTCGGTAAGCGACCGTACGAGATACTATGATGCGGACGGGGACGAGATTGAGTTGAATGCCGGCACGACGTGGGTCGAGATTGTCCCGACTGACCGTGACGTGGAATACGATGCGTGAGTAATAAGCAGGTAAAAATAAAATGAAAAAACAAAATCAGCCAGTGTCTTTTGCGCTCCGCTCGATACAGCATCGCCATGTTGCGCTGGTTGCAATTGTGTTTTTTTGCATCGCGACCGCATTTGCCTGGTGGTTCTGCTGTTCATACGCCGCTGCGCAGACGCACGTGATGCGCTATTACCTGTGGGGCAGCGATAACCGCTTCGTCACCGGTGGATCAGCGGCGATGGTTGATATTGCACAGGGGGATACGGGGCTCGTTGCCCGGCTGCTCGACGGCGTGATGGTGGCGGAAGATACAGCGCATTACTGGCCCTATGCGGTTATGATCGAAAACTTGCCGTCAGTCCGGCCCCAGAAAGGATTATCACAAGCGTCGGTGGTGTACGAGACATTGGCAGAGGGCGGAGCGACACGGTTTATGGCCGTTTTCGACCCGTCAGGTATTGTCCCTGAAATCATGCCGGTTCGTTCTGCGCGGCCATACTATATTGAGTGGGTTTCTGAATACGGAGCGCTGTATGCGCACGCCGGCGGCAGCCCGAAAGCATTAACCGTAATCAAAGAGAATGCCGATATCAATAACTTAGAGGCGCTCTCCCGCGATGCGGTTTATTTCTGGCGCGACCAAACTATCGGTGCGCCGCATAACCTTGTCACATCTTCAGAAAAAATGAATTTCGCGCTCCGTGATAAAGGGCTGGATACCAAGGAAGCGGTTTTCCGGCCATGGCAGTTTAAAGACGATGCACCGCTCGAAGCGCGCGGCGAAACGGGCAAGACCGTTGGCTTCAATTTTTCATACGGCCTGTCCTATAAGGTTGGTTTTACGTACGATCGCGACGCGAATATCTATCGGCGGTACAATGCAGACCAGCCGCACCTCGACAAGAATACCGGGGAGCAAATAACAGCAAAGAATGTGGTCGTGCAGCTCGTTTCGGAACCCGAACTTGCAGGGGAGAAGGGGCGGCTTGACATATATGTCGGTGGTGAAGGCAAGGCCTGGATATTTCATGATGGTATCGCGATCGAAGGAATGTGGAAAAAAACCTCGCGCACTGACCGGACCTTGTTCTATGATACCGAGGGCCGCGAGGTCGAGTTCAACCGCGGAAGTGTGTGGATTCACGTTATTCCGAAGACCCAGGAAGTTACCTATCAATAAATTGGTTTCTTGAGAGAAACTCTACGTAAAAAATAGAAAAGCCGCTGGTTTTTGTTATCGAGGATAACAAGTGAGATCAGCGGCTTTTTCGCAGTTAGAGATGGATCCCAGAGGATCCTTCTACCCTGGCGGTTTCTGGGCATGGACGGGTTCTCCTATCGTTGGGAGTTAATTTCTCCTGGCGTGAGGTTTTGCCCCTCGGCAGTTCATGCACGGGTTCGAAGCTTTGAAGCTCGGAAAGCCGTACGGTTTTGTGAAGTTTCTCCGATTCATAGAATGTGACAGAAAATGTATTTTCCGCACAGTCGAGTTCGATATTCGAGACGAACCCAGCGTGAGATTCACCGTTGTTTGTCGTGAGCACCGCGAAAAAGAGCGGCGACAGGGAATTCACTCGGAAACTGGGCTTTGGCGGAGAAGCGTCACGGATTGCATCGCCGATGTGGGTACCGGGCGGGAGCGTCCGAATCCATTCCAGAAAATCTGTTAAATGCATCAAGTTGTGCATTACAATTCACCTCCTCTCAAGGTGCACTGTTGTGTGGTGTTTGTATTTACAGCGCTTCGTTTGCTGCACTTGTGAATATACTCTCTGTCGGCCAATTGTCAATCATTTGGTTGCACATTTTTTATGTACAGAAAAACATCCCGCATGGTAAAAATACCTAAGGAGTTTTAAAAATCTCAGTAGATTTTAGCCACACGATCTCGCCCGGTAAGATCTTTTAAGAAGTTTACCTTTTTTTCTGGCATGGACCGTTCAACAAAGTAGTCCACGGCTTTTACCTGGCTCGGTGCGATTTCCACGAGCGCTATGCCGCCTGGCGCGAGCCGATCCGGCAGCTGTTCCATGAACCGATCGATGAGTTCGAGGCCGAGCTTGCCGCCATCAAGCGCGATCTTCGGTTCAAAGGGGACGTTTTGGAGTTCGTCCGTCGTCAGGTAGGGGAGGTTCGCGATAATCAGGTCAAGTTTTATTTTTCGCGGTATAGGCGACAGTAAATTGCCACGCAAAAAATGAATCCGCTTCACAACCGTATGCTGTCGAGCGTTTTTTTCTGCGATTGCAAGGGCTTTATTCGAAATATCTACCGCGTACAGCTTCGCTCTCGGAAGGTATTTTGCGAGTGTGATAGCGATGCATCCGGAACCGGTGCCAATGTCTGCGATCGCAGTTTTTTTATCTGGCGCGGCCTTAGCCATCGCCCGCCCGATCCGAATGGATTCCTCGACCGCTGTTTCTGTTTCGGGGCGGGGGATCAGGGTCGCATTCGTTACGAGGAAATCAAGGCCGTAGAATTCACGATGGCCGGTGAGGTACGCAACTGGCACGCCGCGTAAACGTCTGCGTATGAGCTTTTTAAACACGCTGGCTTGGTTCGGCGTCAACTTACGCTCCGGATATGCAAGCAGGTACCCTCGCGGTTTATGGAGAAGGAACGATAAAATCACCTCAGCATCGAGTGTTGCTGAGGCAGTGTGGGACGATCGAAGAGTCGTAATAGCGGTAAGCAGAGCTCGTCGGATTGTCATTCGCGTGATTCTGCCTGTTTAATGTCGTTGATGATAGGATCGAGATCACCATCCAGGATGACGCTGATATTGTGGTAGCTTTTTTTAATGCGGTGGTCGGTGACCCGATTCTGGGGGTAATTGTATGTCCTGATTTTTTCGGACCGGTCTCCGGTGCCGATCTGGTTTTTTCGGTTTTCCGAGCGTTCCTTTTGCTGGCGTTCTTGCTCGAGGGCGAGCAGACGGGAACGAAGTACCTGAAGCGCTTTTTCCTTGTTCTGGCGTTGGGAACGTTCATCTTGGCAGATGACAGTCATGCCGGTCGGCTTGTGGACGATACGAACGGCAGAGTAGGTGGTATTGACCGATTGCCCGCCGTGGCCTGATGAGGTCGTCGCCTCGATATCAATTTCTTCCGGTTTCAGCTCCACGTCAATTTCTTCGGCAGCGGGAAGGATCGCGACGGTCGCGGCAGACGTGTGGATTCGGCCGCTTTTCTCGGTTTCGGGCACGCGTTGGACACGGTGCACGCCGCTCTCGTATTTAAGCCTGCTGTACACGTTCGATCCGTTGATTTCAAATATTGTTTCCTTGATCCCGCCGATGCCCGTAGTGTTCGAATTGACGAGGTGTGTTTTCCAGCCCTGCTTTTCGGCGTACCGTGAATACATCCTCAATAATTCTGCTGCGAAAAGTGCCGCTTCTTCGCCACCGGTGCCTGCACGGATTTCAACAAGAGTATCCTTGCGGTCGAGCGGATCGGCTGGATTGATTATTTCATTGATCGCATGGTCGAGGTCGCGCTTGCACCGTTCAAGATCAACGAGTTCCTCTGCGGCGATCTCGCGTAATTCGTGGTCAGACTCGTCTTTGAGCGACCGCTGGACCTGTTCGATGCTTTTGTTAACGCCGTCCAATTCCTGAAAATGCCCAAGCAACTCACCAAGGTCGCTGTATTCCCGCGAGAGCTTGGCAAGCTTTTGCTGGTCATTGAGAACAGTTTGATCCTGCAGTTCGCGCTCAATCTGCTCATATCGTGCCTGAACTTCTTCTCGTTTTGTATTCATACACGCAAAAAAACCGCGTTGTCGACGGGAAGCCTGCGCCTCCCCGGGGAGCCGCTATTTAGATTTCTTCGTGCTCCGGGCTGCTTCGTGGGTGGCCTTTGGTTTTCTGAGGCTTGCCTTTTTCTGCATTAAACGCTGGTAGCGTTCAACGCGGCCGCGGTCATCCATGAGTTTCTGTTTGCCCGTGTAGAACGGGTGGCACAGAGAGCAGATTTCGACATGAATTTCAGGCAGCGTGGACCCGGTGGTAAATGTGTTGCCGCACGCGCATACCACTTTTGCCTTCGGGTAGTACTGGGGGTGGATGTTTTTCTTCATAGTCGGTTATGATTCAGTACGGTTGAGTGTACCAGACAGCGCATGATTGCGCAAGGGCTCACGAGAGCCTTGCATAATTTCTATAGTATGGTATACTCCATTATGCTCATTTACAGCGTTTTTTATTATTCATTAATCTCTCATGCTTTCCGACTCGTGTTCGCACATCCTTGCCGGCGTGCCTGCCTTGTGAGGTTCCCGGTCTTGCGGCCACGAGGACGACGAAAGCAGAGGAATAAAAAGGAACAAAGGTATATGCAGGAAGCATCACTGCTCGACATGCTCAAGAGCGGTGTTCATTTTGGGCATCAGCAACGGCGCTGGCACCCGAAAATGAAGCCGTTCATCTACACCTCGCGGTCGGGGGTCAATATCATCGACCTTGAACAAACTGCGCTGAAGCTCCGCGAAGCGTGCGATTTTTTGGCCTCCATGGTAAGCCGTGGCGGGGTTATTCTCTTCGTCGGCAGCAAACGCCAGGCTCAGCCGATCGTTAAACGTGCGGCGTTGGAGACCGGGATGCCATACGTTACAGAACGGTGGATCGGCGGCACGATGACGAACTTCGAGAATATCTCCAAGCGTATCCATCGCCTGAAAGACCTGAGGTCCCAGCGGGATCGGGGTGAACTCGAAAAATATACAAAACACGAACAACTCAAGTTTGACGAGGAAATCAAGGAACTTGAGGAGCTTATCGGTGGCATTGAGACATTGAATCAGTTGCCTGCCGCGATGTTTGTCGTGGACGTACGCCGCGAGAAAACGGCGATTCGCGAAGCGCGGAAGAAAAAAGTACCTATTGTAGCGATGGTTGATACCAATTGTAACCCCGAAATGATCGATTACCCGATACCGGCGAACGATGACGCGACAAAATCCATCAAACTGATCGTGGACATAGTTGCCCAGAGTATCAAGGCTGCCAAAGCAAGCATTACGCCTGCCCCTGCAGCGCAGAAGCCAGAACCAGCGGCGGTACTGGAACCTAATCCGACGGAGAAATAACACGTATGCCATCAAAAACTTCACTCATACAGCAAGTCCGGGAAGCGACGGGTGCCGGGATTATGGATTCAAAGAAAGCGCTCGAGGCATCCGGGGGCGCAGTAGACGCGGCGATTGCGTATCTGAAAAAGCAAGGCCAGCACGTAGCTGCAAAGAAGCAGGAGCGCACGACGAAAGAAGGGACTATCGGTTCCTATATCCATGCGAACGGGAGCGTTGCCGCGCTTGTTGCCCTCGCGTGCGAAAGTGATTTCGTGGCGCGCACGCCTGATTTTCAGGAACTTGCGCACGATCTCGCGATGCAAGTTGCCGCAGCGGATCCGCAGTACATTGCTCCGGATAATGTCCCTGCTTCAGCACTGGATGAGGAACGGACGATTTGGCGCGAACAGCTCAAAACACAAGGCAAGCCGGAAAAAATGTGGGATCGGATTATTGACGGTAAGGCCGCGAAATATTATAGCCAGGTGTGCCTCCTGAAGCAGCCGTTTATTAAGGATGACAGCATAACGATCGAGCAGCATATTCAGGCGAAAATAATGAAATTCGGGGAGAACATCCAGGTGCGGAATATTATGCGCATGGCATTATGATCAAGCGTGCGATCGGGATCCAGTTTAATCCTTGGGACCAGGTGTATCACTTCGACCCTGGTGATACGCAGGTTGCCATTGGTGATAGCGTCATCGTGCGGACCGATGCTGGTGTTGAAATAGGCACCATCGTACACATTTCTGAAGTCGACGAAGGAACGCTCGATGCTTCTCTGGCCATGATTGTCCGCCGTGCGACGGAAGATGACATGGCAAAAGGCCACGCGCAAAAGGATAAACGGGCTGAGGTATTGGCGAAAGCCCGCGAATGCATTCAAAAGCACCAACTCGACATGAAGCTTGTGGATTGTTATTTTTCATTTGATGGCGGTAAAATTACGTTTGTGTTTACCGCTGACGGGCGCATCGATTTTCGGGAGCTCGTGAAAGATCTCGCCCGCCAGTTCCAGAAATCGATCCGCCTCCAGCAGATTGGCATCCGCGATGAAGCGCGGCGTATGGGCGGATTTGGCCCCTGCGGTCGCCAGGTGTGCTGTAAGCAATTCCTGAAAAATCTTACGAGTGTTACGACCGATCTGGCGCGCGTCCAGCAGGTCCATAGCAGGGGAAGCGATCGGATCTCGGGTGCTTGTGGCCGGCTTATGTGTTGCCTCTCGTACGAAGCGGAATTTTACCAAACCGCGAGCAAGCGTTTTCCCAGTCCCGGCACGAAAGTGTCCACGAATCGTGGCAAGGGCACCGTCAGTTCATTCAATGTCATCAAGGAAACCGTTATCGTGGCAACCGACGATGGAATTGTCGAGGTGCCGCTGAAGGAGATCAAACGCATATGATTATTGACTATATTGCGATTGGCGTTATTGTCGTGTGCTTCGGGGTCGTGCTCAGCATCATCGTCAAGAAATTCCCGACGCTTGCGTCGATCAATACCGATACGCTCACGAAACATAAACAAGAGCGAGTGAAGAAGCATATCATTGAACATCGCTTAAAGCGGAAACTGCAAGCATTGACTTTCCGGACTGCATTCCAGCACGACAGCTCCAGCACCAAGAAGGCTTCATTCGTACGGAATTTATACAGTTCTTTGAAGGAAATGGAAGAAAAGTACCGCCGTAAAATTAAGGAACTGGAGCCCCAGGATGCGACTGATGAGAAGAGCAGAGGAATATTACTGAAAGAAGCGTCCGATTTTATTGCTCAGGATAAATATAAGGAAGCGGAGTCAAAATATATTGAGGCGATCAGCCTCGACAGAAAATGCGTGGAAGCATATGAAGGTCTTGCGCAGGTATATACGCAACTGAAAGATTACCAACATGCGCAAGAGATTTACCGCTATTTATTGAAAATCTCAGTACCAAGCGGTGATGCCGATAATTCAACTCACGGAGCGGGGACCGCGGTTGGGGGAAGCGTCCGCGCCAATCTTAATGCGGACTCCGTGACGACGAATGATGCAGTTGCAGGATATCATCGCGAAATTGGAAAACTTTTTCTTCTTGACGGTAATGCCGAGCAGGCTCTCGGGAGCTTCCAGGAATCGGTAAAATTGGAGCCGAACAATCCAAAAAATCTTGATCATGTTATTGATACAGCGCTGAAACTCGAAAATAAAGCAGTCGCCACGGAGTATTTGGAAAAGCTCCGTGGGGTAAATCCGGAGAATGAAAAACTTCAGGAATTGGAAGAGCGCATTCAAGAGCTTGACAAAGCATAGTATTCATGGTTTTAGTGTAGGGAGACCTCTCGTTTAAACAGCTTCTCGCTGTTGGCCCCGCCACCTCTGCCGTTGTAGCTCAGTTGGTAGAGCAACTCCATGGTAAGGAGTAGGTCGCCGGTTCAATTCCGGCCAACGGCTCCAGAGGCGGCGGGGGCATCGCATGCTTCGTTTGAAATCGCTATCACGGGTGGATACCAAAGTGGTCAACTGGGACAGACTGCCACCGCCTTTGGCGGGGTGCCGCCAGAGGCGGCATAAATCTTGGTGCATCATGCACACCGTCTATATTATAAAAAGTGAAAAAACAGGAAAGCATTATATTGGGCATACACGTACCTTATCCACTCGACTCATGCAGCATAATCGCGGTAGAGTGCACTCGACTCGAAATGGGCGTCCTTGGACATTAATTCATACGGAATCTTTTTTATCCAAAACGGATGCCTACAAAAGGGAGATGCAGATAAAAAAATACAAAGGCGGTAAAGCGTTCACGACGTTACTTAAAAAAGAGGAATCACGGGTGGATACCAAAGTGGTCAACTGGGACAGACTGTAAATCTGTTGCCTCCGGGCTTCGTAGGTTCGAATCCTACTCCACCCATGTGCCACCCTAGCTCAGTGGTAGAGCAACTGTTTTGTAAACAGTAGGTCGTCGGTTCAAATCCGACGGGTGGCTCCAGACACCCTAGCTCAGTGGGCCGAGATGGCAAAAGCAACTGAACTGCTTCAGTTGCGCCCATCGAGGCGGGCGTGAGGTTATCGCTGAAGGCGATCCGAATGCCCCGGAAGAGCAACTGTTTTGTAAACAGTAGGTCGTCGGTTCAAATCCGACGGGTGGCTCCGCTTCACCCTTCGCAACGAGCCCACTTTCCCCATCCCGCATCAGCGTGATGGGGTCCCCCGATGAAGAATGGTTCCGATAAAACACCGATTCTCCGGGCATCGGGGTGCTTCGAAGATTAACATTAATAACACATATGTCACAGGAAAATCTCATCAAGCTTGAGTGCAAAGAATGCCATCGCATCAATTACCACTCGAAGAAAAATAAGAAAACGTTGAAGCAGCGTATTGAACTCAAGAAGTTCTGCAAGTGGTGCGACAAACATACGTTGCACAAGGAAACGAAATAACGTACGCTGTTTCGCCCGAGGGGCTATAGTACAATGGCTAGTATAGCGGTCTCCAAAACCGCTGATCGAGGTTCGACTCCTCGTGGCCCCGCCAACCAACGTCTCGTTTGGTGAGGCGTTTTTTGGTATACTAAGGCAATGAAATACGATCTTATCGTTATCGGCGGCGGGCCAGCAGGGATGATGGCCGCGGGCAGAGCAGCGGAGCTTGGTGCGCATGTTTTATTGTTGGAAAAAAGAGACAGGACGGGAATCAAACTCTCAATCACCGGGAAGGGCAGGTGCAATATTACAAACGCTGAATTCAACGAGCGCGCGTTGGTTTCAAAATACGGCAAGAACGGAAAATTCCTTTTTTCCGCATTCCACGCGTTCGGACCGCAGGATGTGATCGATTTTTTCAACCGCCACGGTGTACTGACGAAAGTCGAGCGGGGCAATCGTGTTTTTCCTTCGAACGACCGCTCTCACGACGTCATCGACGCGCTTCTCGGGTACCTGAAGGAACATCGCGTGTCAGTGCGGACTGGAGCAGCGGTGAAACGCTTGAACTTCAGCAGAAAGGCAATTCAGTGCGTTGTCCTGTCAAACGGAGAAGAGCTCCGTGCGGAGCAGTATGTGATATGCACGGGCGGGAAAGCGCATCCCGAGACAGGATCGACCGGAGACGCGTATGGCTGGCTTCAGCACATAGGGCATACCATCACGCCGCCGGAACCGGCGCTTACTCCCGTCAATGTAAGAGAAGCATGGGTAAAAGAACTTGAGGGATTGAGCCTGAAAAACGTGACGGTCAGCGTACTCCTGGCAGGCAAACGGGTTGCGTCAGAATTCGGAGAAGCTCTTTTTACTGACACTGGCTTGTCCGGCCCGGTCGTCCTCACGCTGAGCACGGCGATTGGCCAGGCACTGAAAAAAGGGATGGTGACATTAAATGTCGATTTTAAGCCTGCACTTTCACTCGAGGAACTGGATGCGCGCATACAGAAGGACTTCAGCGAATTTTCGAATAAGGCGTTCAAGAACAGTTTGCACCTTTTGCTCCCCAAAACAGCCATTCCCATCGTGGTTCGGTTATGCGGCATTGACCCGGAAAAAAAGGTGCACGAAATAACTCGGGAGGAACGGTTGCGAATTAGCCACCGTGTAAAGAATTTTACTCTTACTGTTCATTCGCTTGCCGGTTTTGATCGGGCAATCGTAACATCGGGGGGTGTTAGTTTACGCGAGGTAGACCCGCGGACAATGCATTCAAAAGTCGTTTCGAATTTATTGTTAGCGGGAGAAGTGTTGGATGTTGTCGGCCCGACCGGCGGGTTCAATCTCCAGATGTGCTGGAGTACGGGGTACTGCGCCGGTTCTCATATTGGGCAGCTTCAATAGATATTTGTAAAAGCACGTTTTTTCGTAGATTGCACGAAACAGAGCGTTGGTTTATAGTTGAAAAAGTTTTAAAATTATGACAAGTTTCAACGAATCAATCGGGATAGTACTCTCAATCCTGACTATGGCTGCGCAGGCGCTTATTATTTTCCTCGCTGGTGCAATCAGTATCCCGCGAAAAGCGGAGAGTGGGTTGGCGAAAATTATAGGTTTTTTTAGCGATCATGCCGTCCTGTTTTCACTTATCGTCGCGTCGGTAGCCACTGCCGGCAGTTTGTTCTTTTCTGAGGTTGCCCATCTCGTGCCGTGCAGGCTGTGTTGGTTCCAACGAATAGCGATGTACCCGCACGTTATACTTTTTGCCGTCGCGGTATGGAAGAAGGACCGGGGTGCATTGACCACGAGCTTTATCCTGTCGGTGATCGGCGCCGCCATTGCTGGGTACCACGTGTATGAGCAGCAGACGGAAGTAGCGGCTGGCGTATGCAGTATTTTTTCCGACATTTCCTGCGGCCAAAAGCAGGTAGAGTATTTTGGCTATGTTACCATTCCCGTCATGGCGCTTACGGCGTTTGTATTGATTTTGATGCTGGCGCTCGCGTCCTGGGTCCATTGGCGCACCGATAGTTCTGAACGTGGGGGAAAAACTGTTTGATTCACCTCTATCGCTTATCAAGACGTGCGCAACAACCGCAAGGACTTTTCAACATGCTCTCCTTTGCAATTTATGATAGATGGGTATAATAGTAGCAATGGTGTGCCGCACCACGCATAAAAAAGCCAATAAATAAGCATGAAAACCGCATTCATCTATAAGTCCGTCCTCGGGGCGACAAAGAAATATGCGACATGGTTTAGTAGTCGCATTCAGGCAGATTTGTTAACTTTTCGGCAAGCAACGGACGAAAAGCTTGGTGAATATGATATGGTAATTGTTGCGTCGGGTACGTATTTTCGATGGGTGCCGCTTGTTAATTATCTCGAGGAACACTGGGGCGTGCTCGCGAATAAGTGCGTGATCGCAATTGCTATCGGCAGCGTCCCCGCGGACAATGCGTGCAGCATACGAGCATTCGAGCGTATACCGGCAGAAATCCGGAATCGAATCAAGTATTTTAAATTACCCGGCAGGTTTGTATCGGCGATGCCGACAGGGGAAGTGAAAAAGGAAAACGTGCAGGCCGTCATCGACTATATCGAATCTCTCCGATGCGTGCGTGAATAGTTGATTGTTTCTATAAATAAAAAAGTCCGTGCAGCAGCCAGTACGTCTGTACCTTGCGGACTTTTAATTTGCGCAGCTTGCGAACGCGCATTGTACGAGACACAAGGCCCTCACTGGCATGCGTGCTCCAAGCACCCTCACAAATGAAAAGCTTCGTACTGCAGAGCTTCTCCCTCAAAAAAGAAGCTCTTTTGCTGCTGCACGGCCGGGATTCGCAAGGTACTTCATTGCAGGGTTACCCTATCGCAGCATGTTTTATTGGTCAAGCGGTATTGCCTTTTTTTCGGGTGGACGGTATGGTAGTGCTATGACGAGGGAACAATTTGAACAATGCGTCCACGAGGCATTCCGTGAGATCCCGGAATCTATTCGCAGCCAAATCAGAAACGTTGCTTTTATCGTCGAGGACGATCCTCGCGCAGCACGCCGGGCTGAACGGCAGATTAGGACACGCGGCATCCTCCTCGGCTTATACCAGGGCATACCATTGCCCCACCGAAGCGCGTACTACTCCGGCGTACTGCCGGATAAAATTACTCTTTTCCAAAGTTCAATCGAACGCATCGGTGGTTCTGATTCTGCTTCGGTACGCCGCGTAATCCGCAATGTGGTGCATCATGAAGTTGCGCACTATCTCGGGATGACCGAGCGCGACGTGCGTGCGTGGGAACGCAAGCGGCGCTTGCTGCCAGGAAAGAAAGGATAGGGAAGTTTTTACCGTTAAAATGCTTTGTGCAACTTGACGTTCAACGCTGTGCCATGGTACGGTGTTGGACTACTTTGAGATAGAATTGGGGAAATGTAAAGATAAAAACACAATAATTCCGGAGGTCGTATGGAAGATACGAAAAAGTACATTAACACAGTCATTTTTATACTGTGTTCAATCGTCGTCCTGTGTCCGCTGTTCGTTGGACTGCAGGTCAAATCCTTACCGCCGCACCCTGGTGGCCTGCTCATCCTGTTGTTCGGAGGAGTACTGCACACAATCGGGCTTCGTGTCAGCATCCGCAAGGGGGATACGCCAGCCGCGTGCATCATCGGGTTGTTCTGCCTCTTCTGGTGGTACATTGGCACGATGCTCGCGCTCATTGCGCTCGGTATTGCCACCAAGGAGCAGTACGTTGTGGGGCTCAAATGGCTTGAGCCGCCCATCGCGTTGCTGATTTATATCCTGTCGTACCAGTACAGCGCAAAGAAGCACCTCTTCCGTGTGCTGGTCGGGCTCGGTACGACGGTCGTATACTTGTGGCTCGCGAAAGCGTTGATACCGGCGCTTGAGGCTGGCGTACCGTTCGTTGTCGGCGCACTCGGAGTGGGGAGCGTATGGGCGCTTGCCATACAGCTGAATTTGCATAAGAAGGCGGCTGAAAAGGAGGCGGCTGAAAAAGCGTGACGGATACGCTGAGCAACTATCGAAGGGTCGAGACGTGTCTTCGGACGCGAAGTCGGCCCTTTTTGTTTTTAACTTTAACACACCCCAGCGCTTGCTCCCTGTAATATCGTATGATATATTGAACATTACCAATAAATTACTTATGGAGGTCATTAACGTACAAAACCTGGTAAAGAAGTTCAAACAGCCCAAAAGACAGGGTGAGCTCGTTGCAGTCAATCACATTTCATTCGCGGTACAGGCAGGCGAAGTATTCGGCTTGCTCGGTCCCAACGGCGCAGGCAAGACGACGACGCTGGAAATAATCGAAGGCTTGCAGCAGCCTACAGGCGGCGAAACGCGCATCAAGGGGTTCTGCACCCAGCGAGAACTCCATAAAGTGAAAAACCTGATCGGGATTCAACTCCAGTCATCCGCGTATTACGAGTACCTCAAACTCGGAGAAATCCTTGAGCTCTTCGGGAGCTTTTATGAAAAAGCAATGCCTGCCGACAAGCTGCTCGAAATCGTAAGCCTCCAGGACAAGAAGGACGCCCTTATCAAACAATTATCAGGCGGACAGCAGCAGCGGTTTTCCATCTGCGCAGCGCTCGTCAATGACCCGGAGATTGTTTTTCTCGACGAGCCGACGACTGGGCTCGATCCGCAAGCGCGGCGGGCTATGTGGGAATTCATCAGGAAGATCAATGAGCAGGGCAAAACCATCGTCATTACCACGCATTACATGGAAGAAGCAGAGTACCTGTGCGACCGTGTCGGTATTATGGATATGGGAAAGATAGTCGCACTTGATACCCCCAAAAACCTGATCCGCAAATTGCGTTCTTCAGCACGCATCCATTTTACCGCCAACGAAACATTTGACATCGAAACATTGAAGCAGATCGACGGCGTGCTTGAGGCTGAAAAAAATTCCAACAATAGGTACCATCTGAAAGTAACAAAAAGCAATGAAGTTCTGCCGCAATTGTATAAATGGGCAGACCAGTTTCGGGTATTTATGATGGACCTCGAGGTGATATCCGCGGACCTTGAAGACGTATTCCTTTCATTAACCGGCAAGAAATTGCGCGAGTAAACTCTATGATGAAACTGCTCTGGGCAAATATCAAGATGACATTCCGCGATAAACAGGCGATATTCTGGTCGCTCCTGTTCCCGCTCATGTTTATCGTCATTTTCGGCTTGTTTGACTTCGAGCGGATGGGTGATACCAAGTACGTGCTCTTCGATAATGCCCACAGTGAATTGTCCGCGAATTTGCAGGCGGGATTCGACAAGCTGGAGTTCCTGAAGAAACAGGATACCCCCGCGTCGCTCGATGCTGCGAAGACAATGCTCGCGAACGGCGATATCCAGGCAATTGTCGTGATACCAGCGGATTTTGCCGCACCGACGCCTGTTGCGGATCCTGCCGCAGGAATGCCGGCAGCGACTGACGCGCAGGCAGCGCCAAGCGTGCCGGCAATTTCGCCAATCGCGGTATACTACGATGAGACCAATATCACCGTCAACCAGATCGCGCTCAGCGTGATCGATAAATTTATTGACCAGATGAACCTCCAAGCGGCGAATGCGCCGACGCTCTTCTCGTACACCACCGAGAATATCCAGTCAAAGGACATTAACTATATCGATATTATCATGCCAGGCATTCTCGGTATGGCGATCATGACGTCAGCGGTCATCGGGATATCAACTGGCATCAGCCGGTACCGCGAACAAAAGCTGCTGAAGCGCTTGTCGGCAACGCCGATTAAAATCCGGAACTTCCTTATCGCTGAAGTCCTCTCGTATTTATTTGTTAATCTAATCCAGATCACGCTCATCATTCTTGTCGCACAAGTTGCGTTTGGCGTGCATGTGTACGGCAATTATGTCCTCCTGTACTTAATTTGTATTCTCGGGAGCGTCATTTTCCTCAACCTGGGCTTTGCCGTTGCCGGGTATTCGAAGAACACGAAAACAGCAGAAGCGCTGTCCCAGGTCATCACCATGCCGATGATGTTTTTCTCGGGAGTATTTTTCCCGTCCGAGACACTGCCGAAGGTTATCGCTTCCGTCGTGAAGTACCTGCCGCTGACGCCAATGATCGAAGCGCTTCGTAAAGTGTCCATTGATGGCAGTGGATTGAGCGCCATTTACACGCAGCTTGCGTTCATGGCCGGATGGATCGTCCTCGCGTTTGTGCTTGCCTGGCGCATTTTCAAGTTTAAGGATTAGCACGGATTGGCGGCGTCGAACACAACACAGCATCAGATTTAAGCTCTGGTGGGATGTTTTGCGGTACATGGAAATTTATTGGGCGTTGATTTTGACGTAATTATACGGTACGATAATGGCATATATTGAAATCACTAACTGCATCTTATGAAAAAAATTTTTGTCATCATCGCGGCCATTATGGGCGTTGGCGTGATTGCTGCCGGGGCATATTGGTTTGGTACCCAGTCGTCAGACAATAATGCCGTTAATAAAAACAACAATACGAATTCAATAGCAAACTTAAATACCGCACAAACCAACGCCAGTTCTGATGTTCCGAATGTTACGTATTCACCGTTTACGGATACGACGCGCGGCTATACCTTTGACACTGTCCAAGAGTGGACCAGCGTTTCTCCGTCCGAGGTGCAAAAATCAATTACTGAAGAGCAGCGCAATGGGTATGAGATCGTGTACTACGCGACCAACCCAGAACCAGTCGTTCTCTCCGTGGCAGAAAAGCAGGCAACCGGAAACGCGGCAACGATGGCTGAGATTGTGGATGGCGATATCGCGCACGCACGGAGCCAGCAGCCGGAGATGACTTTTACAAATACGACGGTCGGCGCAAGTACTGCCACGACCGAAGCTCAGCTCCGTACTGCACAGGCTGACTTTACGATTTTTTCCAAATACGCACTGCTCGCATCTTCGGGGCAGGAACCTGCGCGGTGGGCACTCCTTGAAATTACGATTCGCACGCCACAGGTTGAACGGTACCGTGGGATTATCCGTGAGCTTCAGGATTCGCTTGTTCTACGAGGAGCATCAGTGAGCGAGACCACTACAAACCCCGTCGTCGTCCAGCAGGAGCTGAAAACGTTCAGCAACGAGGAGATTGGCATTTCATTCCAGTATCCCGCAAACCTCGGTGACGTCGAGCTGACCATTCGAGACGGCTCTGACTCCGGCAGGTTATTCGTCGGCACATTCAGCAATGCTGACAAAGTAAGTTTTGGCGGCATTGACGACCAGTTTGCAGAGGGCCGTTCGGGCGTATTTCTTGACACGCGGGGGTATCAAACTGAAGGCACCGCGTATTATTTCAAATTTGTTTCAGCAAAGCCGGTGATTGACGCGACGTATCTGCTCGAGCCACTTGAAATTCTCACTGCAGACAATCAAACAGTGTTATTGCTTGATGGCCAAAGTTTTGTCGCTGCGCGCGACGTTTCAGACGGACCCATGCTGGAGGTGGGAGCGGGGAGCTATGGTGCGCTCTTGAACTTGAAAGGCACTGCGTTTCCTGGCTTCGCTTTTTGGGACAGAGATACGGCGGCGCTGCCGCTTGATTCCCTGAAACAGATTATTAGGTCGATAAAATTTTTATAACCGTTTACTGAGAAACAAAATTTTTCACGATGAAACGCTTGAAGAAACAGTACGTTGTTCTCGTTAATCCACGAAACAGGAAAACCGGCGTCGCGGAAAAAATCAAGGCGCACCGCGATGGAAGCCTGCACCGGGCGTTTTCGATTTTTATTTTCAATTCGCGGGGGGAGCTGCTCATCCAGCAGCGCAAAAAGACGAAGTACCACTCCGGCGGCTTATGGTCAAATACCGTATGCAGCCACCCGCGCCCGGGTGAGACGTACGCCCGAGCAGTTCACCGCCGATTGCGTGAAGAAATGGGCTTTGATTGCCCGATGCGCCGGGCGTTTTGTTTTATATATCGGGCGCCTTTTCAAAACGGGCTTATTGAAAACGAATACGATTGCGTGTACGTTGGACGTTTCGACGGTATACCGCACGATAATCCTGCTGAGATCATGAATTGGAAATGGGTGACGATTCCAGCATTACGACGGGATATTAGGAAACGGCCGTGGAAGTATTCGGTGTGGCTGAAAATCGCTTTGCCGCGGGTAAAACAATCACGACGTATTTTATCATACTAGTTGCTATTGCGGAGTCGTTGTTACGCCCCGGGTTTTTTTGTTTTGTGCTCACCCTTGACAAATTGCCTGGATGTGGTAGTATTGCCGGTTGCAAAGCTGAAAAAACCGTTTCTGGAGGAGTCCATCATGAATCAAGATCCTGGATTGCTGAGCGTGTTAGGCGTCATGGGTACGTGGCTCGTTCTTTCCTTTTTGGTTATCATCGCCGAAGATCTCAAACCCATCAAGTGGGTGAGCGGGATCAATATGGGAGTTGGCTTCGGCCTGCTCGCGGTGATGATCGGTGCAGCCAGTTTCGGCTGCATCGAAGTCCCGATTTGTTTCGGGGCCAGTGAGGAAATGCGCGCCATACACCTGTTCACCGTCGCCATGGGCGGTGTTGGCGCTCTGTTCTTTGTCGGGGGGTTGCTGTATGCTCTGTATGAACGCATGACATACATCGCCAGCGTTGCATACCTCGCTACACATTTCTAAAACCCCAACCATAAAGTACAACCGCCCGAGAACATCTTCGTTCTCGGGCGCCGCTTTTTATATAATTAATAATTGATTTTCGTGATAATTTGGCGTATCCTTGCAGTATGGAATTCAATGAAAAAAAGTTTGCATCCCAGGTTAAACCGCACGTATTGAAATGCAGGGAGGGTGACTGGGGGCATGCACAGAGGCGCAAGATAGTTATCGCCGCCGTTTTTGCATTGGTTACTGTTTGTTTTCCGCTGGTTACCAACGCTGACGGCATGATGCTCGAGCCTGACCCGTACGCTGACCGCTGGGACTACGCGGATGAAAGTTCCCAGCAGGCTGTCATCAAATACGAAAACGGACGGCAAACAATGGCGCTCGGCGTTGAATACAGTCCCGGCGCTGGGTCAGGCGCGGTCTGGCTTTTTCCGGTTCCCTCAGAGCCGAAGGATGTAGAGATTGACGTTCTTGAGAGCCAGCCGCAATTGATGGGGCAGGAAATTACGCTCGCTGCCCAGAGTGAACTTGGCTCAGTCCGCGATAGTGCACTGTATACGCAGCTGTATATAGTTCCGTTTCTCATGTTCAACGTTGGCCAAACGGGGGCTGTTTCAGAAAGCAAGAATACGCTCGCGAGTGACAGCGCCCAACCAACCGTCGACGTGACAGTGTTTGAGCACCTGGATAAAAAAGGGGTAACGGTGGAAGTGCTGGCTGCAAAGACTGCCGACGGCCTGAACGCGTATCTTGCCGCAAAAGGACTGGATGTGAAAGCCGGATCGATCAGCGCGCTTGAACGGTACATCGGCGCTGATTATTCCTTTGTTGTGTCGTGGCTTTCCAAGGCAGGGGGCGGTACATCGTACCAGCGTGGCGTGGTCGTTTCGTTCCCAACGGACAAGCTGTATTTCCCGCTCGTACCGACGAGCGTGTATGGCAACCGTACGATTCCCGCCACGGTACGGGTACTGGGGCACGTGACACCCGACGTCTTTTCCGGTATTGAGAAGTACACGACGACTGAATACTATACCCTCGGATACGACAGTGGGCCCCTTTCCCGCGGAGCGGAGGATTTTATCAACGTAAACGACGGCGAGGACATCCGGTATACGAAAATAACCATTGAGGCGCCGTCGGAGGCGTTTACTGATGACCTTTGGATCGTCCGGAAAACGCCTTTCTGGGTTTCGGTTCCGAGATTTATCGTTGAACACAGTTTCGGAACAAGCGTGATCCTGGTCGCACTCGCGTCGGTTGTCAGTTCGATTTTCGCCGGCATGCTGTGCCTTCAGCCGATGCGAAAACGGATTGGCGCGCTTGCTCTCATCGGCTTGTCGAATTTTTTCACTCTGTATGGAGTTTTGGTGGCCGTCCTTTTGTTGAGGACAAAACCGGCGAATCCTGCCATGGATCCGCTCATCAAGCAGATGAAAGAGCGGGGGTACTACATTAAGCGCCGCATTGCAATGGTTTTATTGGCGGTGAGCAGCCCCTGGATCGTATTATTCCTTCCATTTTTATTCGACGATGAGACATATTTCGTGTACCTCATTGTCCTCGCATTGTTTCTCGTCGGTCTCTTCTTGAGGCGCGTCGATAAGGCAGACCAGCCACTCCTGAAACAACTGCAGGCCGGGGGATATTCACCATGGAGATGCATGCCGTATGATCCGTCAAAAAAGTGGTTTTTCATTCTTTTTTCTATTTTTTTCATCCTCATTGTCAATGGTTTGACCGAATTAATGCGGTCACTCCTTTCCCGGTAGTTTTCCATTAAACACGCGGACTATGAACCAAGAAAATCCTAATGAGCTCCCCGAGGAAATCCAAAGAATGGTTGATTCGAGCAAGCAAGAGTTTGAAAAAACAATAGATCGCACGGTCCGTGAATCAAATGAGACCCAAAACCGTTACGAACAGGCATTGCGCGTATTCCAGGAGGCTGCAGACGGCGACCAGGCGATCCTGTCGAAACTAGCTGCAGCCGTCGAGGCGGAGTCAATGCACATTCCCTATGAGCATGAGCAGCGTATTATGGATGCGGCGCGTTTTCTTGTACTTCGTTTGGGCGATGAGGTGGAAAAGAGAGGAGACCAAGGCGTGAATTATCTCGTGCCGCTGTGCGGGCGCGCGTTTGATGAGTTGCTGAAGGAGCCAAGCGGCTACTTTAAAGGTTGATAACCCGTTCCGAAGAGCCACGGGTGTTGTCCGATTGTTCGTGAGTTGGATTGTCCGCATGCCATATTCTACGCTATAAGAATATGGTATACTTTGTGCATGTTTCTAAACGCTCGAATCAACCCAACCCCAGGAAAACACGCTGCGTATATCATAAGCGCCGGTGTTTTTGGGTTTCTTATCGGTTTGCTCGTTCATGCCGTCGCGGAGGATATATACCTCCAGTGGGCCATCAAGAATGATCACACGATAACATGGTATGCGGGGTGTTCGCTGCATCCGGCGGTCCAAATCGGCCTCGTCATCGTCAGCATTGCTGGCGGTCTCGGCTTGGGCAAGATGTGGTGGCGGCTCGTGTACATTGAGCGCCGGTGGGCGACGAGGGGTAAACAAAAAAATGATCCCACCAGTACCCCGTCCAGTACGAAGGTTTAATAATTTATAATAATCGAACTGTATGTCGACGCGCAGTATTATCGGCATTATCGTTATTATCATTGGCATTCAGCTTCTGCTTACGGCGACTGGCGTTGAGGGCATCCCGTCGTTCGGCGACTGGTGGCCGGTCATCTTTGTTATCATGGGAATCCTCAGCTGGAGATCAAACCCGCGTATGTTTATCTGGCCGATGGTTCTGATTATCGTGGGCGTTGTTTTTCTCCTTGAGAATTACGAGGTACTGCCGGGCAGTTCCTGGGATTATATCTGGCCCGGCATCGTTATCCTCATCGGGCTTTCATTTCTTGTCGGGAAATCATGGAAATCCCGGCAAGATCCCGGCGGTTCAGGACAGAATGTATCAGCAGTATTTGGCGGACGGAACGAGAAAGTCATCGGTGAGTTTTCACGCGGCAGCACGACCGCGACATTCGGCGGGACGCAGATGGATCTCCGGGGCGCGAATATCGCGGATAACGCAGAGATTGATGCGTACGCGTCATTCGGCGGAATTGAAATCATCGTCCCGCGTGACGTCCATGTCCGGCTAAAAATCACCCCGATATTCGGCGGGTCCGAAAATAAGACGAATCCTGACGCAGGTGCAAAAAAAACATTGACGGTTTCAGGTACGGCGCTTTTCGGGGGCATTGAGGTGAAGAATTAGTTTTTTGTAGGTTCTCGGGATTTTTTTCTCATCCACTGCACGTCTTGTGTATGGAAAAAATAAAAAAAATTGAAATCTGGGGAGCCGCGTGGGGGATTATCATTGGTTCACTCTTGCATTTTACCTACCAATGGTTTGGCGAGGCGCGCGTGATCGGCCTTTTTTCCGCGATAAACGAAAGCGTGTGGGAGCACACGAAGCTGCTTTTTTTCCCCGTATTGTTTTTTACGATTGTCGAGTTGCGGTACGTTCGGGACCGGAATCGGTTGCTGCTTGCCAAGGTTGCCGAGTCGGTTTTTGGCATACTGTTTATCATCTCGTTTTTCTATACGTATACTTCAGCGCTTGGGGTTCATTCATTCTTCCCCGTTGATATCGCGTCCTTTTTCGCGGCGGTTGTAGTCGGTAAATGCGTAAGCTACCGGATTATTATTGGTACAATGCTGCCTTCAGCCAGAATCCCGTGGTTCGCGAGCGCGAGCGTTGTGGCGATTATCATGATTGTATTCTTTATCGCTACCTTTAGTCCCCCGGACATCCCTTTGTTCACGGAAGCCCCGGAACCCGCACAAGCGGCGGCAACGAACCAGCGCAAACAAATTGAAATCGAGTATCCGGAATTCAGGAATTTTGAAAACCAGGAAAGTTTTGCCGGGAAGTCGGTAAAAGAGGTAAAAGACGGCAACGATCTGTATGTGGCGTACATGGTTTTGGGTAGCGGTTTGCCTATTGCCGAAGCAACCTGCTTCCGCGTCGATTGGATGCGGCGCGTGTATAAAATCGGGGAATTTCCGATTGGGGTCGATTCATACGCCGGGTACCGTGATATTGATCCGAAAACCTGCAATGGAAAAAAGTAATAGTATCCCCATGTCTCAACTTGCCCAACTCAATAACAAGCTGCAGTCACTCGGCTCGCTGGCAAAAGCGAAAATCCTGCAGCGTTTTTTCAAAACCGGGCCGGGTGAGTACGGCGAGGGCGATGTGTTTTTGGGTATCACCGTGCCGGTTTCACGCCAAATCGCGCTGAAGTATAAAACGCTGCCATTCGCAGACATTGCGAAACTCATTTCATCAAAATACCACGAAGCACGGCTCGTGGCGTTGCTTATTCTGGTGCACAATTTTAAGAAGGGGGATGGGGCCGTGCAGGAAAAAATCTTCTCATTCTATTTAGCGCATACCCGTTACATTAATAATTGGGATTTAGTTGATCTGTCGGCACATGAGATTGTCGGCGGTTTTTTACTGTATAAACCTCGTGGAATTTTACTAAAGCTCGCGCGCTCGTCCAACCTGTGGGAGCGGCGGATTGCCATGATGGCCACGTTTGAATTCATCAAGCATGGCCAGGCGAAAGATACGTTAACAATTGCAAAATTACTGCTTCACGACAAACACGATCTGATTCATAAGGTCGTCGGTTGGATGCTTCGCGAGGTCGGGAAGCGCGTTTCACTCGATGCCGAGCGGCAGTTTTTAGGCACCTACGCGCTACGTATGCCGCGGACAATGCTGCGGTATGCCATCGAGCGGTTCCCAGAGCCGGAGCGCCGGAAGTATTTACTGTTACAAGTGGAATAGCTTAAGCAGTTTGGTTGATATAGTATTAATAACAAATGGTACCTCGATGACGACCTCTCGTAATTATGCTGGCATTGTGTTTGTTTTAGGATATAATAAGTCTATAACAATTCATTGATAATCAGAGATGAACGCAATTTCCGTACAAAACCTTTCAAAAGACTATGGTCCAGTCCACGCGCTGCAGGATGTGAGCTTGGATATCCCCGTTGGCCATATCACCGGACTGGTCGGCCCGAACGGCGCGGGAAAAACGACGTTTATCAAGGCGCTCGTCGGCGCACTCCGGCCGACGGGTGGGTCGGTGCGCGTGCTTGGGATGGACCCGATCAAACAACGCTGGGCGCTTCGCAAGAAAATCGGGTATATGCCGCAAGAACCGGCGCTCTATACTGACCTGTCTGCCAGGGAAAATGTCGTATTTTACGCCCGCGTCCACCGTTCCACGGAAGTGCGCAAGCGTGCCGATACATTGCTCAATGAATTGGACCTTGGTGACCGGCTCGGCAGTTCCGTCCATACGCTCTCCGGCGGCATGCAGAAGCGCGTGTCACTGGCATGCGCGCTGGTCCACAATCCTGAATTGCTTATTCTCGATGAGCCGACAGCCGCACTGGACCCGCTCCTGAAACGGCACCTCTGGTCGTGGTTCAAGCAGCTGGCGCAAGCGGGAAAGACACTGCTCGTCAGCACGCACCTTATCGATGAGGCGATGCTGTGCGATTCAGTCATCCTGCTCCGGCATGGCCGGGTCATGGCATATGACACGCCCCGCTCGCTCGTTGCCAGCGGCACCGCAACGCTCCGATACCGCGGGCAGAGGGGGGAATGGTCAGAAACTGTTCCCGCTGACGGGGCCGCGGTTGCAGCAGCGCTCCAGCACCACGGATTATCGAACGATATTGCGAGCGTGGAGATTGAGGCTGAAAACCTCGAAGATGTCATGGTTGCAAAACTTGAGAAACAAGGAAAGGCAAAACTATGAACATACTGATTATTGCCCTGCGCGTGCTCCAGCAGCTCCGGCGCGATAAACGGTTCCTCGCGCTCATGATTATCGTACCGCTGCTCGTGGGCTACTTCCTGAAGTTATTTTTTGACACCCTGCCGCCGGCTGTGTCGCGTGAGGCGTTTGTCGTGCCGTTTACGCCGTACATCGTGTATTTCCTGACTTTTCTCCTGAGCGCGATCCTGCTTGTGCAGGAGCGCACCACCGGCACCCTGAACCGCATGCTGATCAATGGCCTCCATAAGACTGACATCATCATCGGATACGTCGTCGGGTACCTCGCCCTCGCGCTCGTTCAGGCAACGTTTGTGCTTGCCGAGATCGTTTGGCTCTTTAAGCTTGATTACGACTGGCAGGCAATTCTGGCGCTGGGCGGGCTATTATTTCTCCTGGCTGTGGTATCAGTGCTCTTGGGCATATTCATCTCGACGTTTGCCCGCCGGGAAGCGCAGGTATTCCCATTCATCCCGCTTTTAATCGTGCTCCCTGCGTTTCTATCCGGACTGCTCGCCGACACCTCGCTGCTGCCGCGCTGGGCCGAGATCCTCGGGCATGCGTTTCCTATCCGGTACGCGATCCTCGCCGCAGAAGCGTCTGTTAGATACGGATTCGATGCCATCACGTACTGGCAGAACGTCGGGTATCTCGCACTGTTTGGGATTGGGCTCACGGTGCTCGGCTCGTTCACATTCCGCGAGCGTCAGTAAGAATTGTTTTTTCATAAGAACATATACCATAACTGTGCATACGTACACTACCGTACGTGTCGCTATGAATAAATATTTATAATTGTAATTAATTATTGAGAGGGACATCCTATGGGACAATTACATGCTCAACACCATGCAGGCATTGCAGTTGCTCTGCGTTTGATCGTGGGTGGTATGTTTGCGTGCGTGCTCATTCCGAATATTGCACACGCCCAGGATATAACGTGGGCGCAGTCAAGCACGACCGGCCTCGGCGATGCCGGTAATCTTATTGTATACTCGCTTGCTGAATACGAGGGCCATTTCTATACTGCTACTTCCAACTGGAATGACGGCACTCGGGTGCTGCGGCTTGATGGATCAACGTGGACCCAGGTCAATACCGATGGATTTGGCGATGCAATGAATGTTGAGGGCCCCGGACTTGCCGTATATGACGGCAAGCTGTACGTCGCAACCCAGCGCCTCATTACTGGGGCCGAGGTTTGGGCGTACGATGGCACTACGTGGTCCCAGGCCAATACGGACGGTTTTGGCGATGCGGAAAACTATATCGTGATGGATGTAACGGTTTTTAACGATAAACTCTACGCCGCGACCGGCAATTTTTCTACTGGCTGCGAATTCTGGGAATACGATGGCGATTCTTGGACGCAAGTTAATACCGATGGTTTCGGGGATCACTCGAATACGTATTGTATGGCCTCGGAAGAGTATCAGGGGGAACTCTATGTTGGCACGTATAAAGATACCCAGCCCGCCGAGCTGTGGAAGTATGATGGGTCGGACTGGTCCATGGTGGGAACCGACGGCTTTGGTGACGCAACCAATGAAGGTTTCATGGATTTGCAGGAGTTCGGCGGATCGCTGTACATCAGCACGGAGAACCCGACCAACGGCGGAGAAGTGTGGAAGTATGACGGTGCGGAATTCACCCGCGTATCGCATGCGGGGTTTGATGATGACCACAATACCGGTGTGTATTCCCTCGAGACGCTTACCCATCATTTATACGCCGGCACAACGAACGCGGTGACCGGCACTGAGATGTGGTCATATGACGGTTCTTCATGGGCACAGGTAAACGAGGATGGTTTTGGCGGCACCGATGGGTACAGTACCTCGCTTTTATCGGCGTACGATAACATATTGTACGCTGGAACGAACAGCGACTCCGATGGGACGCAAATGTGGAAAGGAGAACTCGAGGACAGTACCGGCCCGGTAGTCAGCGACCTTGTTCCGGCAAATGCCGCTCGGGGCGTAGCGCGGGGCACTGATATTACATTTTCAATTACTGACGCAGTCCTCGACGTTGACAGCGCGAGTTTGGATGTGCTCGTCGATGGCGTGTATGCAATCGTCGACGGTGAATTAACGGAAGATTTTTCCGGGACGATTACACAGAACGAAACGTGGTCATACGAAATAACCATCCAACCAGGGGCTGATTTCTATTACGGCCAGTTGGTTTCGATTACCGCTACTGTCAGCGATTCAGGGGCCAACCAGAGTTCACTTTCATGGACCTTTATGACTTCAGACGCGATCCCATCCCTCGGCATCGTCGTTACCCCCGCCTCAGCAGGCGGCCCCAACGTGCGCATCGTCGAGGATGACGGCACCCAGATCGAGTCGTTCTTCGCCTACGACCAGAGTTTGCGCATGGGCCTCGAAGTTGCGCAGGCAGATATTGACGCAGACAGCGTGAATGAAATTGTTATCACCCCCGGCGCCGGGGTTGAGTCCCGCATCAAGGCGTTTGAGCTCGATGGCACGGAAATGGCGAATACCCTCGCGTTCAACGAGGGATTTACCGGCGGCGTCAACCTTGCCACGGGCGACTTTGACGGCGACCACAAGGAAGACATTGCCGTGACGCCGATCGGCGCCGGCGGCCCGAACATCCGCATCTATACGTACAATGTCGCTGAAGAGGAATTTGAGCTCATGGACTGGTTTTTTGGCTACAGCGAGGAGTTCCGCGGCGGGGTCAACCTGGCATCGGGTGACCTGGATTCCGACGGTGTTGACGAGCTCATCGTAACCCCGCGCGGCGCGATGGCGCCCATTGTAAAGGTATTCCGCTATAGCGCCGCAGACCAGGAGTTTGATTTAGTCGATAGCGTTACCGCGTACCAAGACACCTTCTTTGGCGGTGTGCAGGTGGCTACCGGGGATGTGGATTCTGACGGGAACGACGACATCATCGTCGCGCCCTTCCTGAACGGCGGCCCGAACATCCGCATTTACACACTGAATGGCAGTGACGAGCTGGAGCTCCTCGACTGGCTCATGGCGTACGACAGCTCCTATCGCGGCACCCTGTCCATGCAGGTGGGGGATACGGACGGTGACGGCTCCAATGAGGTGGTGCTTGCCCCCAAGACGCTTGGCGATTCCACAGTGAAGGTGTTGCGGTACCAGGGGGGCGATTTCGAAGAAGTTGATTCATTCATGGCGTACGACGCCCATTTCATGGGTGGCGTTAACCTGTTCGTGAACGACGTCGACGCTGACGGGTTTGACGAGGTCATGACCTCCCCGGCATCCCACGGCGGCCCGAATCTCCGGGTGTATGACTACGACACCGACACCGGGGTGCTCAAAGACTGGTTCTGGGTGTTTCCGGTTGGTTTCCGCGGCGGGGTGAATTTCGGGAAGTAGCGCATCGCATTTAGTTATAAAAAAAACGGCAGGAGGCAAATGGGCAGCAAAGCATTTATTTACATATTTGTTTTTATCGGAGGAGCGCTTGGCGGGTACCTCCCGACCCTCTGGGGTGCCAGCAGTTAAGGCTTCCAATCGATCATCGGCGGCGCCGTTGGCGGGTTCTTCGGCATTTGGGTCGGGTACAAGCTGAGCCGGATGATTGAAGGGTAGGCAAGGGGGGGATGTTTCCTATTTCGGATATTCTTCTTGTACTCACTGTCGACAGAAAGTACCAAAGCTCAGCTCCAAAATGGGGAGCGCAGGCAGAGACGCCTGCGCTCGGAGGTATAAAAATCCATTCCTTGTCCTGGCTTCTAGACCAGCGTACACTTACTATATAACGTTTTGCCGTTAACTTTTTCCGTTTGTGATTCTATGAGCGCTCCCACCCCCGACGATTACCAACACATCAAGGACAAGATCCTGGACTACCTGTCGCGCCAGGGATTTTCGGAAAAGAAGCTGCTGCAAAAAGTGACCAGCCTCAAACGCAACTACCCATCGACCGCGCGGTATCTTTTTTATACCCCCGAACATGTCCAGAAAGTGCTTGATGAGCTTGCGGCTGTCGGTTTAGTCGATGACGAGAAATACTGCCGCGACGTGCTGCGCCAGCTCCAGGACAGGAAAGACGGGCTGTACCGCATACGCCAAAAAATGCATCGCCGGCTTATTCCGCGCCCTCTTATTGAAAAAGTGTTGGGTGAATGGAAACAGTCTGGGACAAAGCAAGATTACACGGCAATAATCCGCGAGACGCAGCGCAAGCACGAACGCCTCAAAGAAAAACATCCTGGGGCAAAAGAACAGTATACCGTGAAAAGGAAGCTGTACGCGTTTCTTGCACAGAAAGGATACGGGGCGGAGGAGATTAAGGAGATTTTAGCGAGGACAGGGGATTGATATTTTCCAGAATCGTGGTACGATGCAGGCACAGGCCTTCCCCCACAAACGGAAGGTATTTATGTATGACGCAACGGCGCGTGTACCAAGATGGATATCCATATTTCACCGCGTTTCGCACGCGGGAGGGGATTCCGATGTTTGAGGATGGGGAACTGGCGGGGTTGATGTGTCGGGTGATATTCAAAACGTGCGATATGAAGCAATTCGAAGTTCTAGCATTTCAAATAATGCCCGACCATATTCATCTATTACTATATAATATCCTCCCACCGCACCCCGCTGTGGGTGCGGTGCGCCTAAAAAATGGGAGCGCGGGCACGGCGGCCCGCGCTCGGGGGTATACAATATCCGATGTAATGCACGGCATCAAATCGTATTATTGCGATGCGATTCGTGATTCGTACGATATGAATTATCCCGTATTCCAAAAACGCTTTTACACCCGCATTGTTAGCAACAGAAAATACCTGCACACCGTCATTGCCTACATGGGACATAACCCCGGGAAAGCAGGCTTGCCCGCTCGATTCCGGCATCATCCGTACCGCCGTTTCAACCGGCACGCCATCATCCGCCTTTTTTGACTTTATTCGCAAAAAGGGCAAGAATAGAAATAGCAAACAGAACCTTTTCGGAAGGAGTATATATTGTATCCGACTCCCAATTGGCAGTGGACGTGTACCAAACCTGGATGCAACGAAGTACAGACCGGGCATTACCATGGGGATTCTCTGGGGGCAGACATCCCGGTGTGTAAACGGACGTGCCCGAAGGACGGATGGCCGATGCAAGGAGGGCCGATTGTCCATCGTGAGCCATTTCCAGGTGCGGACCAATTCAAAAAGTACTGAATTCCATTTGCCTATTACCAAAGGTCGGAGTTTATTCCGGCCTTTTGCTTTTGGCATTGATTTTTTTACGTAAAAGAGGGAAACTGTATGTATAATCACGAGGGGGACAGTATGACCAAACCAACGAAAGACCTCGGCAACGAACATGGCGCGATTCTTGTATTTCTCATCATTGCCAGGGCACTAGCGAAACAGCTCGATGAAGGTAACGATGTAAACAAGAAAGACCTGGAAGCCATCGTTGATTTCGTCCGGACGTTTGCAGACAAGTGCCACCATGCCAAGGAAGAAGACCAGGTGTTCCCCCAATTAATAAAAAAATCAAAGGAGTACGCCGGCCTCGTCAATGAACTGCTCGGCGAGCACATCGCCGGCCGTGATTTCATCAGGGGCATCGCTGATTCACTTCCTCAGTACAGCGCCGGCAACCCGCACGCGATCCATGTTAGCCGCTGCCTCACGGGGTATGCCGATCTTTTGCAAAAACACATCAGGACCGAGGCAGAGCGCCTGTTTCCGGCCATGGAAAAGGAATTTGCCTCCCCTGAAGCAGAAAAGCTCTGGGAAGAATTTAAAAAGATCGAACATGACGTGATTGGCGAAGTCAAACACGAAGCCTACCATGAGTGGCTCAAGGAGATGCGCGCAAAATACGCATAAATAACCATTAGAAATAGTGCACGTATGGACCAATCAACACAACCAACAATGCCATTCAAGGACGCATTCCCCAGGCTCGCCACGTTCTTGAACATTTTTTTCATCGCCGGCTGGATCCTGACCGTGTTTGCGGCAATCGACTACTGGTTCATCTACGACCCGTGCATCGTTAACGACGGTTCATCTCCTGAGGCGAACAGGAACGAAGGGTACAACATTCTCTACGGCGCGATTTTTCTCATACTGATGGTCATGAGCATCACCTTTTTCGTCAGCGTGCTGCAGCTGCGGGCGAAGAATAAGACAAAAGACGGGAAACAGGTCGTCGGGTACGCGAAGTACATCGCGATGGTTTCAAGCCAGGTTATCGGGTTGCTCATTGTCCAGACGATTTCATCGATGTTTTTTACAACCTGTTCATAAAAAATATGGAAAATCCAAACAATCAGGAACAGTTAAAACCCGCGAGAGAATCAATGCCTCGGACAAAAGAGGGGAAGATGGCATTAACCTTTGGGATCATCGCCATTGCCTGGGGCGTGCTGCTGATCCCTGCTGGCCGCATTTTCCGCGGCATTCTGCAGATGCGCTCGAGCAGCATTCCAATGGTAGTGTTGGAAATCATCCTCTTTGTTATTGCGCTGTATCTCAACATTCGGGCGATTTTCAAAATAAAAGACAGGAGTACCTGGAACCTCGTCGTTTTTATTATCCTGTGCGTAATCGGCGGTTTCTGGGTGCTGTTTGCGGGAGGCGAAGTACTGTTTCCGCATTAGTTTTATGCGCCAAACGCGGCCTCGCGTATCCGGGCCGGACACGAAGCAAATAGAAAAAAAGTAGCGGGTACCTTTCGGTAAACGCCCCCTGCGCCATACGTATGGCATATGCGCGGCGGGCAGGGGAAGATAGGTGGAGGGGTTAGCCTCTTCACTTCCCTCCACTTTTCTTTGCACAAAGAAAAGTGGACAGAAAAGAAGTGCCGCCCAGGATAAAAAATTAACAGAAATTGGCTCGTCGTCATTCCGTGGCATAACTCGCTCCTCGCTTCGCCTACACCGGCAGGGCTTCGCTGCGTTCGCTCAAACAAGATGCCGCGTCCGCCTAGAGGTGGGCATTCCTCCTCACTCAATTTCCGTAACATTTTTTATATGGGCGTAAATCTGGGAGCGGGGACGAAGAAGAGATGCGCGGAGGAGGGCGGGCCTGCTCCCACACAAACGTTAATGTGGGGAGTTGATTTTTACGTAAAAAAGTGAAAAAATTACGTAATGAATACCCAAGAAAACATCCGGCGCTATGATCTCGACTGGCTTCGCGTCGGAGTGATTGCCATGCTTGTCCCGTTCCACGCCGCGGTCATGTTCGACGTCGGCGGAGAGTTCTTCCTGAAGAACGGCGCGTCCAGCGTGTTCCTCGCCCAGTTCACGGATTTCGTGGGGGCGTGGGGGATGCAGCTCCTCTTCTTCGTCGCCGGCGCTTCGGCCTGGTTTATGCTGCGCCGGCATACGTGGCGGCAGTTTATCGCCCGGCGCGTGCTGCGCCTGCTCGTGCCGTTGGTCGTGGCAATAGCGACGGTCATCCCCGTGATGGGGTACTACGGCTACCGGTTTGCCACCGGTGAGCGCATTTCATTCTGGCGCTACTACCCTACGTTTTTTTCGCTGGACGGCGGCGACTACACGGGATACGCCGGCCACTTTTCACCCGGCCACCTATGGTTCGTCCTGTTCCTCCTGGTCCTCTCCCTTATCGCTCTGCCGATTTTTATGTGGTTCAAGAGCGAGCGGGGCGCACGGCTGCTCTCCCGGGTAACAACGGTCCTCGCTAAACCAGGCGCGCTGTTCATCGTGCCGTTTTTCCTCCTCCTCTTCGACGGCGTGCCCGACGTGGTTGACCGCAGCGCCGCGAGCTTCTTCCTCCTGCTGCTTTTTGGGTTTATCTGGATGACCGACCAGCGGCTCCAGGAGCGCGTCGACCGCCAGAAGTATTTCCTGCTTGCGTTCGCGTTGATTCTCGGTGTTGTGTACACCATGCTGCAGGCTTGGGGAGAGCGGCAGGGAGGATTCACCCTGGGCACGATCGCCTTTGACTTATTGCACGACATGTATGCCTGGACAGCCATCCTGGCTTTCCTCGCCCTCGGCCACGCCTTCCTCAACCGTCCGACCCGCGCGGTCAGGTACCTCGGGCCGGCGTCGTACCCCGCGTACATCATCCATTTGCCCATTGTCATCAGCGTCGGCTATTACGTGATCCAGTGGGATGCGGCTGTGTGGCTGAAATTTCTGGTAATAACCATTGCGTCGTATGCCGGAGTCGCCCTGGCCTATGAATTCATTCTACGGAGGATATCGGTACTAGGGAGGTTGTTTGGGGTGCGGTAGGTGTGGTTGATTTTTTTGGGAAATAAGAGGAGAATGGGGATATGAATAAACCTTTATTACGATGGGCTGGGAGCAAGCGAAAACAAGTTAGTCGACTTAAGTTATATTGGCAGCCACGTCATAACCGTTACGTTGAACCATTTGCAGGATCAGCATGTCTTTTTTTTGAAATCAATCCCAACGAGGCAATATTGGGTGATAATAATGCGTCATTAATTAATTTTTATAAGGTTATCCGAAACGACCCGGAGGAAATATATCGTCGACTAAAATTGCTAAAGCGTGACAAAACAACTTATTATAAATGGAGAGATGAATTAGATGAAAATATACTTGATAAAAAGACGAGGGCTGTACGTTTTTTGTATTTGAATCGTAATTGTTTTAATGGAATCTATCGTACCAATACCTCTGGGAATTTTAATGTACCTTTTGGCGACGCACCGGGAGAATACGGTGCTAAGGTTGAATTTATAAATAGTGCAAAGAATTTACGTAAAGCTGCTCTAATAAATGGTGATTTTGAAAAAACACTCGATTTAGTTAGAATGGGTGATTTTGTATACTTAGACCCCCCCTTTGCAGTGACTTCGCGTCGAATCTTTAAAGAATACGGGCATACCTTATTTAATATATCGGATATTCCCCGTTTTTCAAAAAGACTGCTCGCTTTAAAAAAAATTGGGGCTGATTTTATTGTATCGTACGCTGATTCATTAGAAGCAAGGCACATATCAAAGATGTGGAATTTTATTCGCTTGCCAGTTCGACGTAATGTGGCAGGTTTTGGCAGGTATAGAAAGAATGCTTATGAATTGTTAATTAGTAATATGCCGCTTAAAAATGTTTAAGATAAAAAAATATGAGTGTCATTGAGCAAAAAAATTCCACTCAAGTAATTGGACTTCAGAATATTCCGACAAAAAACTTAAAGCCGAATCCGCATAATCCTCGACTACTTTTCGACGAGGAAGATATGAAAGTTTTACGAGATTCGATTAAGAAAGTTGGTATACTTGTGCCGCTCACTGTGTATAAAGATTCAAAAACCGGAGATTTTACTATTCTGGATGGTCAAAGAAGGTGGACATGTGCAAAAGAGCTAAATCTCGATTCGATTCCAGCAAATGAAGTGGCAGAACCAACACTTGTATGGAATATTATTACGATGTTCCAAATTCATAAGTTACGAATGGATTGGGAACTAATGCCGACAGCTCTAAAACTGGAGTTATTAATTAACGAAGTAAAAGATAAAAATGTTCACCGACTTTCAGTGTTAACAAGTTTAAATGAGTCGCTTATTAGTAGGTGCATGAAGTTGCTTTCGTTCCCGAGAAAATTTCAAGACTTAATGCTTGATCCTGATCCAAAAAAACGTATAAATTCAGATTTTTTTATCGAGCTATACCCAATATTGCATGATCGAAATGTAAATAGTTTCCCATGGTTTAAAAAGAGACAACTTCACGATCATGTTACGGTTGCCATGCTTAAGAAGTACGAGGTGAAAGGTATTAAATCAATAACAGATTTTCGTATTGTAAAGCAATATATTAATAATGCAGTTAAGGCAAAAAAGAAGAAGGAAATTTCAAAATTATTCAAGGAATTTACCGACGAACCTAGCTTGACGCCAGATTATTTAAATATTGAATCAGCAAGAACGGCATCGAACGCTACTAAATTAACTCAAGACGTTGATAAATTATTAGTTCGCTTGAAAAATATCGATACGGAACAATATTATGGTCAGAACAAGTTGTGGGAAAAACTAGAAAAACTCTCAATTATTATACGTGATGTGTTAAAAAAGTTAGGGCGAGGAAATGAATTGTGAAAAGTCCCAATCAACAAAATACCCAAATTGATTCAAGGCGAATAGATACATGGTTATCTCAATTTCGCCTTTATAGATCAAGTATTGATCGATATTCAATCGATAACTGGATTAATCAATTTCGAGCGCGAGATAAAGATTTAGCAGCGCGTACTCTAGATGTAGTGGAATTTTATAGCATGGAACGGATAAATTCTCTTTATCAACAATGCTTGAGATCAATTTCAGGATGGAATGACGATCATTCGAAACTTACGGGACGTTGGCGATTTGTTGCATACTCAACAGGAAGTGCTGGTGAGAGTGGAGATAGTATGCTTTATCAATTTAGAAGAGCAAATAATCTCGAAAGTAAAAAATATAAAGAGTGGTTTATTCCTCTTAGTCAAATTATTGGACAGAAACTTGGACCGGAGGATACTATAGTATTTGTCGATGATTTTTGCGGAAGTGGGGATCAAGTTTGTGATGCCTGGGGTAAAACAACTTCCATGTTAGTTACTGGTGTTGGTAGATGTTATTTGTGTGTCACTGCTTCAACTCGACAGGCACGTGAGCGAATTAATTCCGAGACTGAGTTAGTTGTAATATCAGGTCATGAGCTAAATGATTCAGATAATTTTTTTTCAAATGAATGTCAACATTTTACCGGTTCTGAAAAAGATCGATTGAGAAACTATTGTAAAAAGGCAAATAGTAAAGAACCTGCTGGGCATGGAAATTGCGGACTTATGGTTGTGTTTCAGCATAATTGTCCAAATAATTCACTACCAATTTTTCATGTCAGTAATCGTAGTTGGAGGGGGTTATTTCCGAGACATAATTAAATAATTGAATAGTAGTATAGTAAAAAAAAATACTTAAAGAAGGGTATAATGCCGATTTCAGGCCCGCCCGCCACCTGCCCGCCGAAACGGCGATTCAGGCGGGTGCTTCGCATGGGCGAAGCGGGCAGGGAGGAAGAATGCCGTCGCTTTTCGAGGCGGTTTTTTGTAATTACACGTTTTGCCAGTGGCGGATACGGACGGTATACTTCAGGCATGCAGAAAAAATTTAATCAATTGACCAGGGAAGAGGAAGCGGTGATCGTGCGCAAGGGTACGGAAGCTCCCTATTCCGGGCAGTATGACCAATTTTTCGAGCGGGGGACGTACGTCTGCAAGCGGTGCGGAGCCGAGCTCTTCAGGTCAGATGACAAGTTCGACGCCGGGTGCGGGTGGCCGAGCTTTGACGATGCGGTGTCTGGCGCGGTCAAGCGCGTGCCGGACGCCGACGGCGTGCGCACGGAGATCACCTGCGAGCGCTGCGGGGCGCACCTCGGGCACGTCTTTACCGGCGAGCGGATGACTGAGAAGGATACCCGCTACTGCGTTAATTCCATTTCCCTGCAGTTCAAAAAACAATAAGCCAGAATGTTGAGAAAGCGTACTGTGCCGGCGGGTGCTTCAGTACAGAAGTGGGTTGGAGGTAGTATGAAGTAGGTTTGGAAGTTAGAAGGAGGAAGAAGGGGATGGGGAGGGGGCGGGGGATAATCATTGCGCGATAGATGCGCGATTCTTGCGCGATTATTCGTATGGTGGTATACTGTACGTGCCTATGTTCAAGCCGAAGTACACACTCACCAACAGCATTGTCCGAAAGCTTACGGTAATTGCCGAAGCTCGGTCAGTGATTACGCGTGCCAAAATTTTACCGCGCCAAGAGCTCCGCCTGCGTCGGCAGGCCCGCATTCGCATGACCCATAGCTCTACGGCCATCGAGGGTAACATGCTCAACCTGCAGCAGGTAGAAGCACTGTCAATACGCCGTACGGTGGATGCGCCGGAGCGTGATATTCACGAAGTAGAAAATTACTTGCAGGCGATGCGGTACATTGAGCAGGTGGTTGCCATAAAGCGTCCCCTGACAGAGAAGGTTTTTCTCCGTATCCATGCACTGGTTACTGCAAATACACTGCCAGGAAAGCAGAGCGGCAAGTACCGAACTCGGCCTGTATACGTCATTCGCCGTCGCGTTGGTAGCCCGCCGCAGGTTATGTACACCGCACCCGATGCCAAGCGAGTACGAGGTTTGGTCCAAGACCTTTTGGCATGGGTTGGACAGGCAAGCCATGCGGAGGTACACCCAGTCATTACCGCGGGAATTATCCACCAAGAAATCGCCGCCATCCACCCCTTTGCCGACGGTAATGGCCGTACAGCTCGGGCGATCGCTACCCTCGTGCTCTACCAGCGGGGATACGACTTTCGGAAGCTTTTCGTGCTTGAGGACTTCTACAATACGAACCGGCCAGCGTACTATGCGGCCATCAATACCGGCGCCACCTATGATGAACGGCGGGTGGAGCTGACGCCGTGGCTGGAGTACTTCGTTAATGGATTTGCCGTGGAAATTCAAAATGTGCAGCGGTTGGTCCAAAACCTGGCAGTGCGAAAAGTGGATACCAAGGGGCGCCAGCAGCAATACCTCGGCCATGATCAGCTTTCTATCTTGGATTTTTTAGACACGAACCAGCGCATTACCGTGAAGGATGTCGTGGATATTCTGCGCTGCCCAAGGCGAACCGCGCAGCTACACTTGCAGCGTTTGAAGCAACTGGGGACAATCAAACAAGTTGGCAAGGGTCCCGCTTCCGCGTATATTCTCGCTTAGGTTTTGTGCTCCCCCTGTGTAGTGTATCGGGTGGGGGCGGTTTTTTACTTGTACCCGAACAGCGGTGGGAACACAATAACCACGACCGCTGACCAGGCCAAATACACGAGCAAATAATTAGTTTGCCAGCGTTCCAGTTGCGAGAAGACCGCCCGACCGCGCAGGAAACGCACGTACAGTACGACTGACCATAGCAGGTTCACCAGCAGGATGACGTTCACTCCCAGCGCAGCGACGCGGTTCGGACTGAAGCCGAACTCGGAAATTCGCGAGACGATGGCCCAGAGGGCGACCGCATCAGCCACGAGGGCGCTTGAGAGCAGGATCACCTGCAGTACGTCGAAGGCGCCGGGCCGGGCCTGGGGGGTCCGGGCCGATATCGAGTATACGAGCAGGCCGAGCACTACGATTAACAGCAGGTCGAAGGCGATCAGGATATCCCGGTCGGTATCGATCCCATGGCCGGATAGGGCGATCGTCGCCAGGAACACGACCAGCACGATCGCGAACAGGGGAGTGAACAGCCGTGTCAGGACGGGCGCCATGTTTTCGATGACGCTCTGTTTCGCTTCGACCAGCCACGACCCAATGATGACGGCTCCGGCAGCGCCGCAGGGGATGATCCACGTGCCGACGATCGGTTCCAGGTCAAAACCGATGGAATTAAAAATAGCGGCCATGAATCCGGTCAGCACACCGCCGCCCAGGGCGATCAGGACGTAATAGATGAACAGTTCGCCGGTATACCGTATGAAATCCATCCGGCCGGCTGTTTCGCGCCAGCGCGTGCCCGCGTAAATCATGCCGAAGGCGACCCATAGCCCGATCGGAATATGCAGGCCGACGAGAGTTTCGGTCGACCCTCCGGAAACGAACGGATAGATGTTCGCGAACGCCGCGGCGACGGCCAGGCCGACGGCCATCGGGATGAGCGTCGTACGGGAAGCGCCCCGTTTCCAGATGAAGTAGGCCGCCAAAACCGGGAGCACGAAAAAGCTGATGTTCCGTACGTAGAAGTCCGTATCGTGGTCAATGTCCAGGCCAAACAACGACGGGAGTTTTACCAGCACGGCCGCCACGAGGGCGAACCCCAATGCGGCGATGACGTCTGTATGGTTCCGGCGTTCCGGCTGGTCCGTATCCTGGGAGGTGAGGACCAGCTGCTTCCACAGGCGATCCGAATGTTCCCGGGCGAACTCTTTCGACAGCTCGTCGAGTTTGCCCAGCCGCTTGACCGCTACCAGAAACGCTTCATCAGCGCTCAGGCCCGTTTTAGCCAGCCGGGCGATCTGCTCCCTGAGGTGGTCCTCCAATTCGGCGACGTCAGTGGCATGGATGGCCTGCCGGTGCTGGAGAAAACTCCGCCATTGGCTGATCTGTTCCTCGAGTTGGTCGGTTGTGTGTTCGTGCATAGTATTTTTTTAGTTATGATGCAGGATGGAATGATCGGAGCAGTGCCGGGTAGATGCCGCGGATGGTCGCGTCGACGGCCTGCCATTGTTTCAGCTCCTCGCCCAGCTGGGATTTTCCGCGCGGGGTGATCCGGTAGTATTTGCGTTTCCGCCCGCTCTCAGCCGCTTTCCATGTCCCCGCGATGAACCCGAGCCGCTCGAGCCGATGCAAGACGGGGTAGAGCATGCCGTCGGTCCATTCCATTTTTTGCGCCGACGCTTCCTGTACGTGCTTGATGATGGCATACCCGTAGTTTTCCTGTTTCGCCAGGGTAGCCAGCAAAATTGGGGTCGAGGAGGCCGCGATCAGGTCTTTGTTGATTTCCATAGTACATGCCAATGAGTTTATTATGTACCTAAAGCTATTATACATAGTACATCTATGTATGTAAAGGTCCCCCAAAAAGTGCGCGAGTTGAGGCGGGTTTTTTGGTTTGATTTTTCATCAGGGAAGTGGGAAAATGGGATCAGGATTTTCATTCAATTACAAAAACCCACACACCAATGCCAACACCTGACGAGATCAGTTCAATGATGGTGCCGAACAGTCCGGAGAGGCGTTCAGCGCGGAAAGGAATACTAGCTGCAATTTTTATCCTGCTCGTCCTTATGCTGGTCGGCGGAGCAGTGTATGCGTGGCTCCGGTATTCGCCGTGGGGCAGCCTGAACCCTGCCGCACTGCCGCCGAAGGAAATCACCCTTGAGGTTAAAAGTACGTACGAACTGTACCGGCCGGATTCGTTCGAGAAGGCGGACGTGAAGCGCCTGGTCCTTGTTTTGCCGCCAGGAGAAGGGGACGAGGACATGACCTACTTACGATATTGGGCGCGGGTCGCTGACCAGAACGGATATTTGCTGGCTGCGGTTCCGGATTGGACGGGCGAAAAAATCGCGTCGTTCCTGCAGGGCGTGCGGACTGCGGAGGGCGTTGAGCGCGTGTATACGACGGGATTTTCAAACGGCGGGTACATGAGCTGCACGGCCGGCCTGACCATGCCCGATTTGGTTGACGGGATGATCCCGATGGCCGCGTTTTGCATGGCGAGCGAGGCGGTATCCGAGGGCGCCAAAGCAAAACCCATTTATAACATTATTGGCAGCAAGGACTCATGGGCGCTCGGGGATGACGGGCGCCTGGCTGAAGAAATGAGCCAGGGGCTCAACATCGAATTTAACATCGTGCCCGGGCTGGGGCACGCGTTCCCGCACAGCGAGATGGGCAAGGTTGCCGCGTGGATCAATGCGCATTGGCGGTAGGCATCGGGACGCACGCATAACCGCTTTTTGGGGCGGTTTTTTGGTTGAGTTGAATGGAAGACAAGATTGCCGCTTTTCTTGCCGGCAAGAAAAGCGGCGGAAAAGAACCGCCGCGCCAGACTCAGTCCTCTTGAAAATTGGGCTCAGCGTCGTTTTTGACCCGAACGCCTGCCCATAGGCAGGCGCCCCCAGTAGGAGGTAAGCGGGATCAAATCCTGAGCGGAGCTCAGGACTACTCCTCTTCACTCCAATTTTACTACGAGTCCTTCGAGGCGCGGGGAAGGGGAATAAAAAAATCCGCCCCGATAGCAACGCCAAAGGGACGGATTTAGGATCGGATGCTGGTGTCGGCTTAATCCCACCGCACGACGTAGTCGACTTCCCGTTCGGTGAAGTTGGAGTGTCCGAGCAGCTGCTTGAAGTTTTTACCCGTCAGGGGCTTGTTTATGGCCACCAGACGGTTAGGCAGGCGCGGCAAGGATTCCACTTCGACCTGACCGGCGACGATAGCATTCACCTCTGCGGGCGTCCAGCTTCCGTTTGTTTTTTCAAGAACGAATACTTTCATCGCTACGCCTCTCGTAATGCTGAAATTGAATGGTAATAGGAAAAAATGTAGCTATAGAGTATAGCGCATAATCACTATCATGTCAAGCGTGCCGCCTCGATGGACGAGGGGGAGTCAGTACAAAAGGTACGGGGGATACGAAAGCGAGGTTGGGCGGTTTTTTTAGTGCAAAGCAAAAGGCCCGCCATGGGAAGGCAGGCCTTGGGAAGTTCCGGGGGGAGCGAGGGGTGGCTACTTTTTCCTGCCCAGGATGAGCACGATGCGGACAAAGATGTTGATGACATCCAAGAAGATAGCCACCGCGGAGTCCACGGCATTATCCATGGTGCGGGGTAGTCGCAGCGCCCTGTTCCAGTCGTAAATGATGTAGACGCAGAACAGGAGGGCGACCGCGCGCCGTAACACGGCTGCACGTAGGGCAGATGCGGAAGGACAGCGCCACGCCGTACAGTATCCATGCCGCCAGCGTGGTGGCAGTTTTATCGCGCTCTACGGATGGCGAGAATATTATTTCCGCCTGGTGGGTGCATGATGCGTTTGAGGACGTGCCGGGGAATAGGCATGAAAAATGTTCTTATATTGCTGGGCGATATACGTCATCGAGATTGACAAAAGTGTTTTTTTAAGGTATAATGGTGGTAGAAAGTACAAAAATAAAACAAAAAGAAAAACTATGGGTCGAGCCGTTGCGTCAGTTTTTTTCAAATTCATCCTGCCCGTCTCGCTCTTCGCGGGAATTTTCATGTACGTGGCGTGGCAGTCCGGATTAACAAAAACCTCCTAATACATTCAACAGTCTCGTATTAGGCGCTGGGGCGCTTTTTGTTTTTATTACTATCTGCCGCGCACTGTGTGCGGTCCGCTTTTTTTATTTCTATGTGCGATCGTGGTATAATGTATCAAACGCATGCCAAACAATGCAACGCAAACAAAGAGAACGTTTTCCTGGTGGGTCCTACTGTGGGGGGTCGCCGGTTTTTTCGTGCTCGTTGCGTACGCACTCCACGTCGTTGAATTTCTGTATCCGGCGCTGGGGCTGGCGCTCATTCGTTTCCTCGCGTGGTTGGCGAAGAACTATATACCGCTCTACCGCGCAAAGAAAATTCCGGCGCTGGCTGTTTTCCTGGGCGTGGAGTTCTATGTACTCTCGTTTTTTGTCGGCGTGCTCGCGGATAAGCTGCTGCTCGCCCTCATTCACGCAGGCGGAATAACCGATCTATTGTTTGTCATCGGCATCGCGCCCGGTATCGCAATTGTACAGATTGTTGGCATCGGGTTTATGCTGGGGGAGGCCAAAATGATAGACCGTTTTGGGCTCAGCCAACGGCCACGGCAAATACGGGCGGGCATTGTATTAGTGGTCGCGCTCGCACTGGTGTATGGCCTGATGATGGTCGTCGACATTATCAGTGTATATCCCGATTCCATGTTCATACAGTATGCAGGCCTTTTTATTTTTTCGGTAATAGTTTCCAGCTCGTACCGGTTTTTGAAAAAAAGTCCAATTGCATTTGGCGCATGATTCCCGAAATCGTTTGCGTTAAACTGAGAATGGCATGAGAGCTCCTATCCGAAAACCAGGTACGTATACCCAGTCAAAGCCCGACCGACATGTGACAGCAGTAAAACTTGGTGCGTTCAAGGCTGAACTTGAGTAACTGAAGCGCGTTGACCAGCTGCAACAATCCAATCTCACCCGCGGGCAGGCATGGGTCAGTTGTTTGATGTGAAAAGCAGGCGTATACTTAAGTACATAGTAATAAATAATTAAACGGAGGTTACGCGTATGCAGCAATCACTACCAATGCGAAGCAGCGGTGTTTATATTGTAGCAGGCCTTGTTGCACTGGGTTTTTTTGCGGTCTGGGCCATGGTCCCAAGCATTGCCAGTGCCCAGAGCCTTGCCTGGACGCAGAGTAATGAGGACGGCTTCGGCGATTCGTTTAATACTATCTCGTATTCGCTCGTTGAGTACGATGACGACCTCTATACGGGCGTCACGAACTGGGAGACGGGCGCTGAGGTCTGGCGCTACGATGGATCGTCATGGGAGCAGGTGAACGAGGACGGCTTCGGCGACGGAAATAATGTTGAAGCGGCGAGCGTCGAAGTGTTCGAAGGCATGCTGTACGTCGGCACGGTCAATGACGTAACCGGGACCGAACTGTGGGCGTATAATGGATCGTCATGGGAGCAGGTGAACGAGGACGGCTTCGGCGACCCACTCAATACGATGTCGTATAATCTGTTTATATATGACGATATCCTTTTCACCGGCACGACGAATGAAGTTGCCGGGTGCGAGATGTGGGCGTACGACGGCGATGCATGGTCGCAGGTGAACGAGGACGGCTTCGGCGATGCCAACAATGCCTACTGCATGAGCATGCAGGAGTACGGAAGCCACCTGTTCATCGGTACCCTCAGGGCAGCGCCGGGAACAGGCGCCGAACTGTGGGAATACGACGGTACTGACTGGTCACAGGTGTGCACCGACGGGTTTGGCAATGCCGATAACTTAGGATTCATTGACGTACAGGTTTTTGACGGGCAACTCTTTATCGGCACGCGGAATTCGACCGATGGCGGGGAAGTGTGGGCGTACGACGGGACGGCGTGTACCGAGGTGCGCAGCGGCGGGTTTGGCGACGGTTCGAATAATTATGACGTATTTTCTTTAGTTGATTATAACCATACGCTGTATGCGGGCACGACGAATCCCACTACCGGCACCGAACTGTGGGCGTATGACGGATCGTCATGGGAGCAGGTTAATGAGGACGGCTTCGGACACCACGAAAATTTTAGCTCCTCAATGCTGACGACGATCGGCGGGGTACTCTACGTTGGGACGGCGGGCATGAATAGTGGCACGGAGATCTGGGAAACATCCCTCCCTGACGGCGTCGGCCCAGTGGCGAGTGAGCAGTCTCCCGCGGGCGGTGACCGCGGAGTAGATCCCCGCGTAGCCATTTCCTTCACCCTGACGGATGCGGTGTATGATGTTGACAGCGCAACGCTTGGTGTCAGCGTGGCCGGCCACCGTGCGGTGAGCGCTGGGCAGTTTGAAGATGGCTATTTCGGGACGGTCACCGCGAATGAAGACGGGAGCCTGCACGTGGTAATAAATTCCAGCAGTGGGTACGGCTACGGCACTCCCGTAGCGGTGAGCGTGACAGTGAGTGATGCACGGGGGAATGCGAGTACGCCGTCGTGGGAATTCACCACAACGGCTGATCGGCCGTCGTTGGGCATTGTCATGTCTCCCGCATCCAAGGGCGGCCCGAACGTGCGCGTTGTTGACGAGGCAGGCGCCCAGATTTCATCCTTCTTCGTCTATGACCAGTCGTTGCGCATGGGCCTCGAGGTTGCGCAGGCGGATATTGACGCTGACTCAGTAAATGAGATTGTCGTGACGCCGGGCCAGGGGGTTGAGTCCCGCATCAAGGCATTTGAGCTTGACGGTACCGAGATCGCTTCGACGCTCGCGTTCAATGAAGGCTTCACCGGCGGCGTGACCGTGGCAACCGGTGACTTTGACGGCGACGACCGTGAAGACATTGCCGTCGCTCCGATATCCGCAGGCGGCCCGAACGTGCGCATCTACTCGCTCAATGCGGCGGGTGATGGGCTGGACCTCACTGACTGGTTCTTTGCCTATGATGCTGCGTTCCGCGGCGGCGTGAACGTGGTTGCCGGGGATCTGGATGGTGATAGTATCGACGAAATCATAACCGCGCCGCGCGGCCAGGGTGGCCCCGACGTGCGCGTTTTCAAGTACAGCGCCTCACGGGGCGAGTTTGAATTGACGACAAGCGTCATGGCATACCAGTCGGCGTACCATGGTGGCGTACAGCTCGGGACGGGCGACATCAACGGCGATGGTGCGGACGACGTCATCGTTTCCCCCTACCTGAATGGCGGCCCGAATATCCGCGTGTATACCGTGAACGCTGACGGTGACCTCGAGCTCTTGACCTGGGTCATGGCATACCAAGACACGTACCGCGGCACGCTCTCCATGTCCGTCGGTGACGTGAACGGCGATGGCAAGGGGGAAATAACCCTCGTTCCCCAGTCGTTGGGCGGCCCGAACGTGCGTATCTACCGTTACGAAAATAATTCGCTCGCATTGATGGATTGGTTCATGGCGTACGACGAAGCGTTCCGCGGCGGGGTGAACCTGTTTCTCGCTGACGTAGACGGGGACGGCATTGACGAGGTGATGACTTCGCCCGCCTCCCTCGGTGGCCCGAATGTCCGTGTGTACGACATGGAATCCGGCACCCGCGTGTTGAAATCGTGGTTCTGGGCATTCCCGGAAGGATTCCGCGGCGGGGTGAATTTCGGGAAATAGCACTCCAGAGCCGGTTGGTTTCGTGGCATATGGAAGGCACGGAAGATTTATTATGGCCGATTTGTATATCTCGGTTACTCTGCGGGCAATCAGCATTCATAATGGCATACGGTTTGTTATTTTGCCCCGCGGGGCATATACTGGGCGTGTAAGCATTAATAGACATGCCCTATGACAAGCGCAGCAGTGAATAAAATCATGCTCATCGGCCTCGGGCTGGTGCTGGTGGTTATTTTTTTCATCGCGACATTCGCCCTCTCGCTTATCCTGGGAGTTCCCGACACTGACCCCCCGCCTGCGCACGGATTCCTTATTCTCGCCGTGATCATGGGCTTGTGCTCGTTTTTCGCCAGCCGGTTCATGAAGCCGGCAAACCGGAAACAGGCGGTTACCCACGGCGTGGTCTGGGCCGTCATCGCCGTTGTTGTCATTTTGGGGATTGCGATTCCAAACCAGACGACAGCCAAGTTTTTCGGCAACTGGGGCGTGTATTTCGTGTTCGTCGGCATTGCGCTCGGTCCGGCGTTCGTGAAAGCTAAACCAAGCCCGAGCAATCCGCCAGTAATCAACCAGTGACTCTATGCATATGAAAAAAGCAATTTTGTTCGCAAGCGTTGTTTTACTTGCTGTCGTCTTGTCTGGTTGCGGGAAAGCGACCAGCACCGCGAACACGAACGCCGCTGCCGTGAATACAACACTGCTCAATACGGTCGTTTCGAATGCCGCGACAACCAATTCGGCCGTGGGCACTATCAATGCCGACTCTGCCAACGCTAATGCCACGGGAGAGTTTCCTATTGGTTCAGTCCAGGTTGAGGGCGAGTCCGGAGCGCTGACCAATGAAGGATCGTATTCGTACGTCGGGACGTCAGCGCGGGGCGGGGAAGCGTATCTCGGCGACGGCGGCGCTACGGTGACCTACTCCGTGCCAGTCATCAAGGCGGGTACCTATGTCATGTCAGTGCGCCTATCGGATGACGCCCTGCACCAGAATGGCGCGCGGAATGCGACGATCAGCGTCAACGGGACCGCGGTACTGCGGTATACGCACATTTCCGAAGACACCAAGGGATGGAAATGGTATTCACTCGGCAACATTTCCCTGAAGAAGGGCAGCAATACCATTGCCATTGAAAAGGACGCATCTACCTCGGCAGCGTTTGTGATGGACGCATTCAAGGTAGTGCCGGCGCAGACGGAGTAATCGGATCGTCGAAGAGAAAAATACCCGTCCAAGCATTTAATTGGTTTTTATAAAAATATGCCGTTTAAAAAGGCCATGAGCGCTGCTGACCTGCCCTCCGGTACCATGAAGCACGTGAACATTGGCGGAGTCGAAGTCCTCGTCGCCAATGTCGGCGGAGCGTATTATGCGATCAACAACAGATGCCCGCATATGGGCGGTTCGATCGCCGAGGGCAAGCTGGAGGGCACCATTGCGCGCTGCCCGCAGCACGGAGCAGCATTCGACCTGTCGACTGGGAAAAATGTCGGTCCGGCAAAAGTCGCGTTCATGAAATTGAAAGTCAAAGATGCCGTGCGCTACCCGGTAAAGGCAGAAGGCGGCGATATTTTCGTAGACGTGGCGTAAAATATAGCTACGGGGCGATCCCGCTTATATAACCGTTCATGATGGTGCGCCCGTTGTGTAGTGCTTGCAGTATTTTTTCTTCATCGCTCGAGCTGAACGTATAGTAACTCTCGAGTATTTCGTTTTGGGATGCCAGGAGCTGCTCCAGGTTTTTAAACTGGTTGGGACGCGAATACGAATCGAGGTCAGTAAATTCCAGCACCGGACGGTCGTCTGTATTGACCGCCGAGCCGGCACTGAGCATTTTGACGTCACGCTCCCCGAGTAAGAGGAAAGAGCCGAGGCTGTACACGTCACTGAGCTCGATGGATTCAAGGTCGGTGGTTGCCCGCTGGATGCGTTGGTGCACTTTTTCGAAATCAAACAGCATTTTTTCAGGCGTGCCGGTAATAATAAGAAATCCTGTGGCGTCATAGTAATCGTACCAGACAGTCGTGTGCGGATAAACAGTCTGGAACGTTTTCAGGAGAATCTTCAGGTCACTGAACGAGAGGCCGCCGAGCGGTACCCATGCTGCGGCGACGCCGTCCGGGGCAAGGGCGTTTCGCATGGCTTCGAAATACTCCTGCGTATATAAGTACGGGTTGCTCTTGTATTTCAAATTCGTGACATCGGTCACAATCGCATCGAACGCGGTTTCCGTATTCGCCAGGTAGTTACGCGCGTCATCAATGATGATCTGCAGTTTCGGATTTGTCTCCGCGTGCTGGTTGAGGTCGGTAAATTCCCGGCTGGCCTCGATGACCTGCCGCTCAATTTCGAGGGCAATAACTTCGCAGCCGTACTGGAGCATGCTATGGCTCGTTCCGCCCGAACCGTATCCGACCGTGACTGCCCGTTTCGGTTCATCGATAAGCATGAGTGGGATATGGGCTAATAATTTTGAATCGACGACGCCGGTATGATGGGTGCTTGCAACGGTTTCGCTGTCCACATTCAATGTTTTGTACGTTTCCGAGAGCATGGTAATTTCCTGTACGGTAACAGTTGCAGATAATCCTTCAGCATAAAATAGTTCCTTCGACCCCGCAGACAAGCGGTGAAAAACCTGGTTGCTTGCCATGATCGAAGCGCAGGAAGCCACTAGGAGTACAGCAGCGATGCCAATCAGGAGCCGGCGGCCCTGGATCAGCCGGATTGCCAGGTAGCCAGCGGTCAGAAAGCACAGCGAGATAAGAACCAGGCCGGAATTCCTGATTCCAACAAACGGGATAAGCCCAAAACCAGCCGTGATGCTCCCGGCTACCGTTCCAAGGGAATTAATGAAATATGCATAACCCGATTTTCGGCCTATCATCGCCGCAGTACCGGCATACAGCCGGACGCTCAGCGGAAAAATCGTCCCCATGAAAATTGCAAGGACAAATGAAAAGCCAAAGCCAACGAACGACTCGACGAGCATGGCTTTGTAACTTATGAACGGATCAGGGAAATATGTGTTGAGCATGCCAAATCCGAGAAAGGACAGCGTTGCGGCGGTGCCGAGGGTTATAAAACAGGCTACAAGAAGCCGTAATACATTTTTTGACCTGTCAATGAGCCGGACGACAAATACGCTGCCGATTGCAAACCCGAGCAAGAAACCGCTCAGAATGAGCGTGGAGGACAAGGTAGTGCCTGAGCCAAAATTTGTTAATACGCGGATCCATACGATTTCAAAACCAAGGGCAATAAAACCGGAAATGAACAGTGCCAGGCCCATATTTCTTTTAGGGGGTTCAGGGCGGTCGGGTACGGCGTGGTCCTCACTTTTTTCCGGTGGCGCAGTTGAAATTTTCCTGCATGCCCGTATGGTGAAGAAAATCGCGACATTCATCGCGATAGCCATGAGGTATGATGCCGTCGTGCCAAAAAAGCGGACGGTAATGAAACCAGCGGCAATCGCTCCCGTAAAGCCGCCGAGCGTGTTCAGGAGGTACAAGAGGGTAAACCTTGATCCAAGCGTCTCATCTTTTTTAATAAAGTACTTGCAGAGTATTGGCACGGTTCCTCCGAGGCAGAAAGTTGCGGGAAACAGGATGACGCATGTCATCAGAAGACGCACCAGTGAAAGTATGTAGAGGTTTGCGTGGTTGTAGATCAGGGCGTGCAGGCCGGAAAACAGGGGAGTGTATTCCACAGCCACCAATGACAATCCAGTGAGCGCGGCGATGCCGAGCTCAATCCAGGCGTAGAGGCGGAGCGGAGTTGGCGTTTTTTCAGTTTGGCGGCCGAAAAAATAGCCGCCGAGCCCCAAACCGAGCAGGAAAATACTGACGACAGTCGTTACGGCAAAGCTGCTGACGCCAAAAAGCAAATTTAACGTCCGGATCCAGAGCAGTTCATACATCAAGGCAGCCGCACCAGAAGCGAAAACGACGCCATAGATGATTGACGGGTGCACGTACCAATTCAGTTGGCTGGAGGTTTTGCTCATAGGGTGCCCCATAATGTTCCCAGTGTACCAAAAAGCAAGCGTGGGAGCCAGGCGTTCTTCCAAAAAAGCCAGTGAATGCCAGGGGTGTTGTTGACAGATATCCCATTATGCAGTATACTTCCGGCGCCTCTAGAATCCTCATCCAGGATTTTTATTTTTATGCATAACGGAAGAATAACTGAAAAGGAACAACAACCGAGTGCGAATCCAAAAATGAACGGATTCCACGGTCTTGGCATTGCGCCGCGCTTGCTCGAAGCAATTGATCGGCTGAAATTCACCGAACCGACTCCGATCCAGGAGCGGTCGATTCCAGTCGCGATCGAGGGGAAGGACCTGATCGGCATTGCCCAGACAGGCACGGGCAAGACGCTTGCGTTCGGTATTCCCATGCTTCAGCGTTTGGCGCAGGTAGGCGGGTGCGGGCTGGTATTGTTGCCGACGCGTGAGCTCGCGATCCAGGTTGACGAAGCATTTACAGAGCTTGGCCGTTCATTTGGGCTGCGCACTGCAGTGCTCATCGGCGGGGCATCAATGTCCGTCCAGCGGCAGTACATCAAGCAAAAACCTCACGTCATCATTGCTACTCCCGGTCGGTTGATCGACCATCTGGAGCAGCATTTCATTGATCTGGGCGACGTACGCGTATTGGTGCTCGATGAAGCGGACCGGATGCTGGATATGGGATTTGCCCCGCAGATCAATAAAATTCTGGCTGCAGTACCGCGTAATCGGCAGACCATGCTGTTTTCCGCGACCATGCCCAAAGAAATCGTGGCAATCGCCCAGCACCATATGAAACTCCCGATCAGCGTGGAAATTGCACGGCCGGGTACCACGGTTGACCAGGTAACGCAAGAACTTTTTTTCGTTTCAAAAGAGGATAAAGGCAGGTTATTGGAATTGCTGCTGCAGCAAACAATCGGCCCGGTATTAGTATTTACTCGGACAAAGTACGGGGCAAAACGCCTCGCCTACAAGGTCCGCACCATGGGGCATGAGGCGGCCGAAATCCACTCGGACCGCAGCCTTCCCCAGCGCAAGGACGCGATGGGCGGATTTAAGTCCGGCAAGTATCGGGTATTGATTGCGACTGACATTGCGGCACGCGGTATCGACGTGACCGGCATTGAGGCGGTCGTGAATTTTGACCTGCCGACGCATGCCGAAGATTACGTCCATCGCATCGGGCGGACCGCGCGCGCTGGCAGGACCGGCAGAGCAGTGTCATTTGCGACGTTTGACCAGCAGCAGGATGTCCGGAGCATCGAGCGTTTTATACGCGCCACGCTCCCCGTAAAACCATTGCCGAAATTACCACCAGCCAGGTATGAGCCGCGGCACCCGATGAGCCGGCAGGCATACGGCAGGCAACGGGGACGGGTGGATTCGCGTAACCGCGGGTATCAGCGCCGGTCGCGTTCAAGTTTTACCCGGCGCCGGTACCGTTAATATCAACCATCAGCGCTCCTCTGTTAGGTAAGCGTTAAAGTTTTTGGTATCACAAAGTATGCAAATACGTAATATCGCCATCATCGCGCATGTAGACCATGGGAAGACACTGCTCACTGACGCCATTATGCGTCAGACCGGCATGGTTACCGACGCAACAGCCAGCATGGATTCGAATGCGCTGGAAAAAGAGCGGGGCATTACCATCTATTCAAAAAACGCCTCGGTGTTCTACCGCGGTACGAAGATTAATATCGTGGATACGCCCGGGCATGCGGATTTCGGCTCAGAAGTTGAGCGGGTCCTGCGCTCGATCGACAGCGTGCTGCTGGTCGTCGATGCGCAAGAAGGCCCGATGCCCCAGACGCGGTTTGTCTTGAAAAAATCGCTCGAACTCGGAATTATGCCGATCGTCGTTATCAATAAAATTGACAAGCCGGCCGCTGATCCGGATTTAGCGCAGGAAGAAGTGTACGAGTTATTCCTCGACCTTGGCGCGAGCGATGAGCAGCTGGATTTCACGACGGTGTACGCCGTCGGCCGCGACGGGATCGCCAAACTGAATCTCGAAGACGAATCCCGTGATTTGGCCCCGCTTCTTGATACGATTTTGCTGAAGGTGCACCCAGCGCCCGCTGATACCTCGGTACCGTTCCGGTTCCAGCCGTTCAACCTCGGCTACGACAATTACCTCGGCCGTTTGGCAATCGGCCGCGTGTATGAGGGCACGGTACAGTCCGGCAGTACGCTTGTGCTGAAAAAGCCTGATGGCGCTGGGCAGCACGGCAAGGTGACGAAACTGTTTACATTCAAAGGAATACAGCGTGTAGCGGTTGAGCGGGCGGATGCGGGTGATATCGTGATGATCGCCGGCTTCCCGAATATTGATATTGGCGAGACGCTGTGCGAACGTGAGGACCAGGAAGCGTTACCCGCCATTACGGTGGATGAACCGACCATTTCGCTCAATTTTCTCGTGAACAACTCGCCGCTTGCCGGCAGGGAAGGGACGTTTGTGACCAATAGGCAGCTGCGGGAGCGGCTTGAAAAAGAACTGGAAGTAAACGTTGGCTTAAAGATCGATTTTTCATCAGACGCCTATAAGGTATACGGCAGGGGCGAACTGCATGTTGCCATACTCATAGAAAATATGCGCCGCGAAGGCTTCGAAGTGCAGGTGTCGCAGCCTCAGGTCATCATTAAGGAAATCGACGGCAAAAAAATGGAACCGTTTGAAGAGGTGACGGTTGATGTGCCGGAAGTGTCATCCGGTATCGTGATGGAAAAAATCGGCAAGCGCAAGGGAATCGTGACTCACATTGAACACACCGCCGGCGTCTTGCGGATGCTGTTTGAAATCCCGACCCGCGGACTTCTGGGGTACCGGAGCGAATTTATCGTTGATACGAGGGGTGAGGGGATTTTGTGTTCCCGTTTTATCGGTTACCGTCCGCTGGCAGGTGACATTAATAAGCGTGACGCTGGCTCAATGGTTTCCATGGCAACCGGCAAGGCGCTCGGGTATTCGCTGGATACGCTGCAGCAGCGCGGCACGCTGTACATCGGGCCTGGCGCGGAAATTTACGAAGGCATGGTGATCGGCAATACGTCGAAAGGCGTTGATATTGCGGTGAACCCGGTCAAGGGCAAGCGCCTCACGAATATGCGCGAGTCCGGCACCGATGAATCCATCCAGCTTGCGCCGCCGATGGAGCTGACCATTGAGCGGGGACTGGAAATCATGGCGGAAGACGAATATCTTGAAGTTACGCCGAAGAGCGTCCGATTGCGAAAGAAATATCTGACTGTCAATGAGCGCAAGCGTGCGCGGAATGGGTAGGTGCAATCTTTGTGCTTTGGGGGGGATTTTTCAGCCTGCAATTGTATGTTATAATCGATTCATGCCTAACACTAAAAACATTATTAAAAGAAAATATTCTGAAATTGCGAACAAACCAAACTGCGGTTGTTCATGTTCATGCAACAGCAAGGATGCGATTGCTTCACAAATAGGTTATACCGCTGAACAATTGAAAGCGGTCGGCGATGCGAACATGGGTTTGGGGTGTGGCAATCCGACCGCGTTTAGCAAGATCAAGCCCGGTGATACCGTTGTTGATTTAGGAAGTGGCGGCGGTATTGATTGCTTCCTTGCGTCTAAAAAGACCGGGATAACCGGAAAAGTCATTGGCGTTGATTTTACAGAAAAAATGATCAAAACTGCAAAAGCAAATGCTGACAAAGGCCGTTTTACCAATGTTGAATTCAGATTCGGAGACATCGAGCAGCTGCCAGTTGAAGATAATTCGGTAGATGTAATTATTTCAAACTGCGTCATCAACCTAGCGCCGGACAAGCTGAAAGTTTTCAAAGAAGCGCATCGTGTGCTGAAACCAGAAGGCAAAATGTACGTATCGGATATTGTATTGCTTGCTGAGCTCACGCCGGAGCAGCGGAAGAACGAGGAGCTGATCGCAGGATGCGTTGGCGGTGCTTTGTTGAAGGACGTTTATATTACTATGATGGAAGAAGCTGGATTCAATGTTACAATTTTGTCCGAGAACAAAAAGATCAGTAAACAACAATACCAGGGCATTCCGCTCGAGAGCCTGATGGTCGAGGGAGTGAAACAGAAATAACAGAAATTCCAATACTGTCGTTTTTATTGCATGTAAGTGGAATTGTATACTATACTGAATGCGAGAGGGATAACAATTAAACATACGAGTATGGGAAATGGACACAATGTCAGGGCATTCATTGCCGTGGCTGTTTTTGCTGTTGCAGCGTGGCTGGTTCCGGCCAGTGTGCACGCTGCAATTACCTGGTCAGAAAGTGACAGTGGCGGGTTCGGTGATGTGAATAACACCCGTACGATGTCGCTGGTGAGCTCTGATCAGCTCTATGTCGGCACATCAAATGCCACAACTGGCGCTGAAGTGTGGGCGTATGATGGTGATGTCTGGAGCCAAGTGAATACTGATGGCTTCGGGGATGCAAACAATGTTATTATTAGCAGCATGGCGGAATATAATGGCTCACTGTATGTCGCTACGTACAATGAAATTACTGGCGTCGAGGTGTGGCGGTACCGCAGTAGCGTGTGGACCCAGGTTAATACCAATGGTTTCGGCGATGTGCACAACTTTAGCGGTTTTTCGATGCTCGTCTTTGATGAAAAGCTGTATGTTGGTTCGTACAATTTTTGGACTGGCGCTGAGATTTGGTCATACGATGGCACCGACTGGAACCAGGTGAACGATGACGGATTCGGCGATGCTGGCAATTTGTACACCGATTCCCTGGTTGAGTATAATGGGAAGCTTTTAGCAGGCGCGGGCAATGTGGTAACCGGCGGGCAACTCCATGAATACGACGGAACATCCTGGACTGCGCTCAACGATGATGGGTTTGGTGACATCAATAATTTGGAGCCGTTTTCCCTCTATGCAAACGGTAGCGTATTGTATATTGGGACATGGAACCCGACGACCGGCGTGGAAGCCTGGACGTACGACGGCAGTACTTTTACCCAGATCGGTGATGATGGCTTCGGCGATTTGAATAACGCGACCTTGCTTGCGATTACCAAGTACAACAGTACACTGACGTTTGGCACGCGCAACCTCGTAACTGGTGCAGAGGTCTGGACGTACGATGGTAACACCTTTGCCCAGGTGAATGATGACGGATTCGGCGATAGCAGCAATACGCGCGCGTATGGATTGGTCGAGCATGGCCATCATTTATATATCGGTACCGAGAATACTGTTGATGGCGCAGGCGTTTGGGACGGATTTGTTGCCGATACAACAGGGCCGACGTTTGACAACTTGAGCCCGGGAAGCGCAGAAACCGGCGTTTCACCAAATTCTGACGTGAGCTTTTTCGTCAGTGACGAGCTCTGGGAAGTTGATACCTATTCGATTGACGTAACCATAAACGGCCATCGGGCGGTTACCGATGGAGTTTATGAGTCTGGGTATGGTGGTACAATGGGCTGGAATGGCACCCACGGTTACACGGTGACTATCAATCCAGATGATAACTTTTATTACCGCGAAACTGTTGAGGTTGCGGTAACGGCAAGTGATGAACTGGGAAACGAGTCGCAAACTGCATGGACCTTTATGACTTCAGACGCGATCCCATCCCTCGGCATCGTCGTTACCCCCGCCTCAGCAGGCGGCCCCAACGTGCGCATCGTCGAGGATGACGGCACCCAGATCGAGTCGTTCTTCGCCTACGACCAGAGTTTGCGCATGGGCCTCGAAGTTGCGCAGGCAGATATTGACGCAGACAGCGTGAATGAAATTGTTATCACCCCCGGCGCCGGGGTTGAGTCCCGCATCAAGGCGTTTGAGCTCGATGGCACGGAAATGGCGAATACCCTCGCGTTCAACGAGGGATTTACCGGCGGCGTCAACCTTGCCACGGGCGACTTTGACGGCGACCACAAGGAAGACATTGCCGTGACGCCGATCGGCGCCGGCGGCCCGAACATCCGCATCTATACGTACAATGTCGCTGAAGAGGAATTTGAGCTCATGGACTGGTTTTTTGGCTACAGCGAGGAGTTCCGCGGCGGGGTCAACCTGGCATCGGGTGACCTGGATTCCGACGGTGTTGACGAGCTCATCGTAACCCCGCGCGGCGCGATGGCGCCCATTGTAAAGGTATTCCGCTATAGCGCCGCAGACCAGGAGTTTGATTTAGTCGATAGCGTTACCGCGTACCAAGACACCTTCTTTGGCGGTGTGCAGGTGGCTACCGGGGATGTGGATTCTGACGGGAACGACGACATCATCGTCGCGCCCTTCCTGAACGGCGGCCCGAACATCCGCATTTACACACTGAATGGCAGTGACGAGCTGGAGCTCCTCGACTGGCTCATGGCGTACGACAGCTCCTATCGCGGCACCCTGTCCATGCAGGTGGGGGATACGGACGGTGACGGCTCCAATGAGGTGGTGCTTGCCCCCAAGACGCTTGGCGATTCCACAGTGAAGGTGTTGCGGTACCAGGGGGGCGATTTCGAAGAAGTTGATTCATTCATGGCGTACGACGCCCATTTCATGGGTGGCGTTAACCTGTTCGTGAACGACGTCGACGCTGACGGGTTTGACGAGGTCATGACCTCCCCGGCATCCCACGGCGGCCCGAATCTCCGGGTGTATGACTACGACACCGACACCGGGGTGCTCAAAGACTGGTTCTGGGTGTTTCCGATCGGTTTCCGCGGCGGGGTGAATTTCGGGAAGTAATAGTTCGGTCAACGGTACGTAATAATTAAACAGGCTTGCGAAAACGCAAGCCTGTTTGCTGTATAAGAAAGTAAAGACCCGCGTCCGGAGGCGCGGGTCGGTATTGCTGATGGTGCACTTAGAACTGCGGATGGCTGACAGGCACCATTCCTGGATCCCAGAACTGCGGCATCTGGACGTGGGGGCAAGAACCCAGGAGGGCAATCATATCTGCGACCAGCACTGTCGTCGGCTTGTCCTCGACCCCCGGGAAAAACAGCGTGCACTGTTCCTGATGGCTCGGATCCAGGTGCTCGATGCGCAGATCACGCATCAGATTATACACCATAAGATCGGTGACGCCGATCGAAACCTTCTGCAGTAGCCGATGTTGCAGGAAGTACACGATCAGGCTAATGGTGCCGGCCGAGCATCGAAATTGCCCGACCACTGTTTCGCCTTCTCGGCACGTAACGGTGTAGTCCGCTCCGAGCGCTTCCACGGATAAGTACCGTGTCTTGTCACAACTACTCACTGGTTCCATGGTTCCCCCCAATGGGCTATAGGTTTACTGTTTATCTCTTTGGTTTTGGTGCATCGTAGTATCCTACAGTACAGTCGGAGATAAGTCAACAGGAATCGGTTTGCGGTGGGTTGCCATTGACAACGCTCAGGTTGGAATGCTACGGTGCAGGCGCGATCTGTATGTATGGGCGGTGAAAGGGATCGCCGTATTCACTGGCGCGTGAGTCCAGAAAGCCCGGGAGAGCAGCCAGCCGGGATTCGCCATAGTGGGGCCGCATCGCCTCCGTTGTGTGCGCGATGCCCCGCCCTCGTCTCGCTTAAAGCGAATCTTGTAGTGTGTGCCGGCTGCGTGAGGATCCTCCTTTACGGATCGCTGTTCTCCCGGCACCTTTTTTATTTATCCAAAAGATTGAGGTTGATTATTTAATTAAATTGCTCCATAATGGTACGGGAGGAGGCTTCAACAGATTTTTTACATATGCTGCCCTTGTGCGTTCAGGGGGATTAATTAATAATTGGCAAAGAAAGAAATGAAAAAAACATGGATTATCCTGGGCATCGTCGCTGCGGCATTCTTTATCGCACCAGCGGGTTTTGCCCAGACAAACACAGCAGCTGAGGTCACATTGTTCGACTCGACGGACAACTACCTCGGCGGGTGTTCATTAACCGATACATCCGAATGGACACTGAGCGAGGATTTAAACGTCACCAAGATTCAGCTGTGGTACAAGTGGCAGACAGGGGAAACAGAGCTTCCCGTGACCGTTACAAAAGACGGCGCTGATTTCGCGTCATTTACCGCACTACGGTCAGCTTGTGATCCGTACCAGACATCCTGGTGCAACGCGGATTATACAATTAATAAGGCGTTTCCCGCAGGCGCCTACACCACCAAAATTGCGAATGCATACCAGTGCCTGAAGCCAGGCAGCACTGGTACCGTGCGTTTGTACGGCATTGCGGCAGGGAATACGAATGAGGAGCCGAGCTTGATTGCGCCATCGCCGACGAACGAGAATGGGAATTCGAATACGAACGTGAATTTAATCGCTGGCTCAAATTCGAATGTAAACACGAATGCAGATGAAAACGTGAATACGACGGCCGGAACCGCAGATGATGATGAAGATGGCGGCGATGAGGCGATGCGCATCGTGCTGGTATTTGTCGTCCTGGCGCTTTTAATCGTCATTTATATTCTGATCAAACGGAAGACAGCGCAATTGCGCTCGCAGCAGCCGAAGCAATAAATGTCTCCCACAAAACTGCCCGCGTGAATCAGCGGGCAGTTTTAGTATATGGTAAATTGCTGATAGATTGTATATACTGCAGATGCAGTAATAAATTTTCTATGGCCGACATTCATATTATTAAAAAGACCGAAAACGACAGCGGGTGGCAATATACCGTACGGATTTCTGATGGGAATAATTCGACGGAACATATTGTCGCGGTACCGCTTATGACATGCCGGCGCATTACTGGCAATGATACGGAAGCCGACAAGCTTCTTCGAAAGTCGATAGAATTTCTGCTCGAGCGCGAGAATCAAAATTCGATACTGAGCGAATTTGAAATTGAAGATATTTCTACATATTTTCCTGAGTGGGAACGAACGATGTTCAGGGAGTTGTCATAAACTTGATAGAAAATGATGAAGGACTGCGCAGTTGATACCACGCAGTCCTTTTTGGGTGCCAGTTTTCGTTCGAGCTCGGCCAATACTACACGGCAGCCGTGATGTCGAGCTCCAAATCCAGGCCTTTCGGAATGCCGCCGCTCACCGCGATCATGACACGCGCGGTGAAATGTGTTCCGAAGAAATCGTCGAACGCTCTGTCGACCAACTCCGAAAATCTCGGATCGTTGAGGTAAACCGTGATCTTGGCGAAACTCTCAATGGTCCCCCCTGCTTCCTCGATGATCGTGAGGCCGATCTTCAGCGCCAGTGTTGCCGAATCGTACGCATGCCCCGGAAGCACGGCATCCCCATCCTTGTCCATGGGCAGCACGCCCGAAAGAAGCACGAGCTTCTTTTCGGGTGGGATTACTTTTGCCGCCACATAGTGCCCAAGAGGTTTGTGCACCTTGTCTGTCGTTATGTCGGTGATTTCCGGCATACTTCCTCCGATACTACAGGTTTACCGCCATATTCATGGCAGCGGTATAGTGAATGTCAAAGTTTATCCAAGTATCGCATAATTCGATGAATTGTCAATTTATCCCTTGCCCTTGACAGGGAGCAAATTGTGAGGTACACTCTCTTGATAAATTCAACAAAGACAAACAGGAGGTCCTTTGAAACGCGTATGGGTTTCTCTTATCAGATGGTTTGAGGAGCGCCTACGAAGGTATAGAAACCAAATCGTCGCAAGTGTCCTCGGGGCGCTCATCGGCGGTAACATCGTCATTCAATATACAGATAATCGTATCGTGATTGACGAGGTGATTTCATGGTCTGATCTCATCGCTTTCTATATATGCGCGATTACTATGGCCCTCTGTTACCACTGGAAACATGAGCGCTATAAGCCGGACAATGGGAAGTACCTACGGACCATTTTCAAGGCGATCCGCGATATATCAGAAGAGTATCTTGGGATTGAAATCATCGACACTCTTTTCCTACGTCCAGCGCTCGTAGATTTGGGCATACACTGGATCAGCGGATTCAACACCGGAATTATCTTCGGTGTCCTCGTTTCCGATTTATCCATGTTCCTTGGCGCACCGTACATGAAAAAGTTTTTTGTGTGGCTGCGGACGGACTTCGTGAAGAGGGTTATACGGCGATTCCGCCGCTCCGAGTATTAGGCATACGCCCGCTGTGGTATCGTGATTCACGGCGGGCGTTATTTTTATCTCTTAAAACGCGCAAATGCACGAATTGGACATGTCTGTATTTTTAGGTAATATTATAGTGTTACCAAATAATTTTAAACATTATGGAAACAGCAACAACCGTACCTCAACCCGAGGAAATTAAACTAAAGAAGCTCAAACGGTTCAATATCATCATGGCATTTTTGCACGCTGTGCAAGGTGTCCTTATGCTCATACTGAGTTCGGATTTTAGCGTCCCCGTGACAACGGCATTCGTGAAGATGGATTTCGCCTCCGGCAAACTCCAGCCGTCTCTCAATACGCTTTTTGACATCCCGATCGGGCCGCTCGTTGCCGCCTTTCTGTTCTTATCAGCGATCGCGCACGCGTCCATCTCCTTGGTTCCTGGCATTCATGCATGGTACAACCGCAACCTGCTGAAGGGAATGAATCTCGCACGCTGGGTTGAATACTCATTCAGCTCGTCCCTGATGATCGTGGTTATTGCATTGCTCGTCGGCGTTTACGACGGCATCAGCTTGATGCTTCTTTTCTTTCTCAACGCGATGATGATACTGTTTGGCTGGGTCATGGAGCTGCATAACCAAACAACCGCAAGAACAAACTGGACTTCATATATTTTTGGTTGCATTGCCGGAGCAATTCCGTGGGTAGCAGTTGCGCTCTATTTGTTCAGCGCCGGCGAGGGTGACGCAAAGCCGCCGACATTCGTATACTGGATTTATTTTTCTATTTTCCTCTTCTTCAACGTATTTGCTGCGAACATGGTGCTCCAGTACAAGAAGACCGGTAAGTGGCGGGATTACCTGTATGGCGAACGTGCGTATATCATCTTGAGCCTCGTCGCGAAGTCGCTGCTCGCGTGGCAGGTGTGGGCAGGCACGCTCCGTCCCGTTTGATCGCAGTCTCACGTGCGGATTTGGGATATCCATCCGAAGCATCTTTGCCGGCAGCACCTCCTCGGGGAACATCGGGAGCTTCATGCCATTTGGGTGGTACTGACGCAGAATAAGCGAGGGTATCGCCGCCATCCTGAAACTGTCCGGTGGTCCGGAAAACTCAAAGCACTCTATGCGCGCCATTCTTTGCTTGTCCGTGAAATGACACTGCGTGGTTATCGGCACCGTTCACCGCTCGATCATCGGAGAGCACGCGGGAGTTCCCGCCAAAACGTGTATGTCGACACGCCGCTGCGGCAGATGAAAATGCTGCGCGAGAAAGGGTGTCCTTGTTTAATAAAAATGTGAGCTCCGCTGTCGTTTGTTCAAGCGGAGCCCATTGTCCCGTTGGGATTGTCGCAACTCCCAACCCATCAGACGCTTCATGCGTTACGATTATTTGCCCCTCCTATTCAAGAAAATCGTAATCCCTATCCCGATACAGAGGACCGCAAGCGCGACTTCCCAGCTCCAGAAGCAAGTTACTGCTGAAGCGAGAACCGTGATCCCAACGGCTCCGTAAGCCCACAGCGGCCTACCAAAGATCGTACTCACCGACATCACCTCCAATCGGTACGTTTTACGTATATAGTGTGCGCTTGAATGCGCTTGCAAGTCAAGGTGTGCCGGTATCGCATATACTGCCGACTGTACTATTATTTATTAAGTAAATTTAGTATACTTATGTACATGCGGGGTGATGTCCAAAGGTATATACGTTTTTGCTCAATTAATAGCAGGAGAATGTATACTATGAATCGGAGGGCTACACTTTGGGGCGTATTCATCGTTATCATCGGGATCGCGATATTCGCTTCAGGGTGCGGGAAAAAAATAGTAAACCAAAATAATGATAGGCCAGCGAAGGCCGAACCTTCCTTTACGCTTGTCGCTGATCCGGTACCGAATACGAAACTATTTGCACTTTCACTTACCGACGGTGTTTTGAATTATTCCGCGATCCAATTGGCTGCGGGCGATGCCGTAAAAATTACTCTGCAGTACGAAGGCGCTCCGGTGGACTTCAAGTTTGAGGAGCCGGATGTATACTCCACAGATGCGGCCTATTTCATGAAAACGAATCCATATCATCCGGGCGGTGCGTACCATCTTGCCTGCGCGAAGCAAGATTGCGGCAGTATGATGGTAATTATTGAAAATCCGAACCCATCAGTTGATTCTACTGTTCAAAACGGTATCACGCGTGTAGCAGTGCAGAAAGTGCCACTCGGCGTCCCATTTTCGCCCGGTATGGCGCTGCAGGAATCGACTGTATTTTCAAACGGCGACCAGATGGGAATTTCGATCTCCGGGGCCTTTGATGAGGGAGCTTCATACGCATACCAATTGTTTGATCCAAACGGCACTGCTATTGCGGAGCGGAGCCCGTCATATCCTTTAAAAACGGGGGATAACGGTTCGTGTTGTTTCGCCCTCCCAACCGCTGCGGGATCCTACGCCCTCAAATTTTATATGAATGATACGGAAATAAAAACGGCCATAATCGATATTCAGCAATAAATAATTAAATTTCATCAATAACTAAACACGTACTATGCAAAAAAAAGCACTCCTTATTATCCCGGTGCTCATCGCGGTTGCCCTGATTGTTTCGGGATGCGGCGAAAAAGCTGCCGAGAAAGCTATCGAGAAGGCGACAAACAGCCAGGTCGATATTGACGCCGACAACGACAGAGTCACGATTAATACGAATGGTGGTTCATACCAGGCAGGCGAAGGTGTCAGCGTCCCGGATGGTTTTCCCGAGGATGTTTATGTCGTCGACGGCAATGTTACCGCTGCATTCACGTACGAAGTCGATAAAAACTATAGCATTTCGATTGAGTCAACGAAATCAGTCAATGAACTGAAAACACTATATGAGCAGAAGTTAGCGGATGACGGCTGGACAATAACCATGTCCTATGCCGCAGAAGGGTCAGTTACTCTTGCTGCTACGAAAGGGGAGAATCGTTCGGTGTCGGTCGGACTGAATAATAACGAAGATGCGAATGGCGCGATAGTAGTCATCACCACGATGACTGAGGATGCTACCAACGAGGAATAGCCGCAGCTGAGCGCTTGATCGCACAAGTATGCCATACCCCCGGAGTTTTCCGGGGGTATGGTTATTGACAATGCACGATTTGCACTTTTAAACACATGCAGTATTATAACGCTGCGGCTGTGGCCGCCCCCTGACATAATTATTAAGTTGAAAGGAGACGAAACCTATGCGCGGAATGTAACCGATAAACCCATTCAGTAATTAATAACACCTTTCTACATATAGTACCTACCCTTCCTCGGCGTAGGTACTGTGTTTAGTACCAATGTAATTACGCCATCTGCAGGTTGAAAAAAGTTCTCGATTTCGCTATGATACCTTTGCATATTATTCATAACCGATATACATTATGCAAGAACAAACGCCACATGAAACGACTAAGCCAGCCAGCCAGAAGCCGAGTAGCAGTGCCGATGCTGAAATCCTGAAGCCGTCCGGCGACCGGATGGTCGAGAAACCAAAAAAACGCCACATCCTGCGCAATTTTCTTATCGTCGTAGCGGCAATCGTCGTTGTTCTCATTATTGGCATCGCTGCAACAGGCGTCTATACGATACCGGGCGTATCATCAGTGTTTGGCTTCAATAAGCCAAAAGACCTTGGTGTTAAGGTGAGCGATGAAGCATTCGCTGATCTGCAGAAAAAGATTGCTACGGAGGTTTCCGATGAAACGGTTGATTATTCCGGGGATCCAACCAACATATTTTCAGGGAAAGTAGATGTCGATACCCGCAATACATCCGAAGAGATTACGACCTGGTTCTCAAAGCGGGCAGGCGCGGACTCACCGATTACCGATATGCAGGTACGGATGATTGAAGGAGGCGTCGAAGTGTCGGGAATGGTGAACAGATATATAAAAGCGCCGGCGTATACAAAAGTTATGATTACCAGGACAGGAACAACGAGCGTGTCCCTCGATATCCAGGAGGCGAAGATTGGCATGTTTTCAATACCGGAAAAGTATATTGTTCAAGCTGAAGAATGGTTTACTGGCAGGTTTAATGACCGCATGGCTGATATTCCAGGTTTTTCCTTGGAACAGCTGGAATTTCATGACGGGTACGATATCGTGAAAGGCACCATGCCGAAAACAGCGAAACAGCCGATAGGAGGCTGGACGGATTTACTACTTGAGCAGTAATCGATAGAATAGATTATTATCGGATAACATTTCATTTGTTGACCTCCAATTCGTCCGGTACCTCCATAATAAGTTAAGCGTGTATTTTAGCATTGTTCTGCTGCTAATGTCGCTGACAGGTATTTGATTGTATCTCTCTACCCGCTTTTTACGCGGCGCCGCAGTAAAGCATCAAGTGAACAGCCGCCAAGTTCTCAGCAGCTGCAGTAGAGCAATGGACGTTCATTCGAGATCTAATTTGCTAATTCCATTATATGGAAGAATCCTCGCAAGAAAAAACCGAAGCACAGCATGTGGTTTCGGCTGCATCAATGCCGAATAAGAAAAAAATTCCAATCGGCGCCGTTATATTAATTATCGTCGGCCTAATCTGGCTTCTCGATAACTGGTTTTCATGGTTAAATGATGTGTGGTTTCCACTCGTGATTATCACCATCGGCGTGTATTTACTGTACAAGAATCGATGAAGTAGTTTGATTTTTTCAAATAGTAAAACGCACTGTCGGCGCAGGCCCGCACAGTGCGTTTCTATACTCGTCCGCTCCATTCATTCCCGCAGTTATTGCAACGGTACCGGTAGCGGTTTTGCAACACATTCCAGAGCTGGCCAATATTTCGCCAGTTATCTGGCCGAGCATACACGGTATAGCGCCGTGATCCGCAATGCGGACAGGACCGCGGTTCGGTCGTAGTGCCGGGCATGTCGCGGTCGATCGATTGCAGTACATGGAGAACAACAGCCATCGAGATAAACCAGGCGAGGAACAGGAATATCACCCCGATAATACCGCGAATCATAAATCCGATCACGGCGAGAGCAACAATTATGAACGCTGCTTTTACGTAATTGCTCATTTGGCCTCCGCACAGTGTTTGTTTTTATCGTAGTAGTATAGGGAATCACGATTTCCTTGTCAATATGGATAGCGTACGTGCAAAAGAAGGAAATTTTGAATGCGTAAACAGTTAGGGTATACTATAAGCATGCCCATAGATACTGCCACAAACCCAATAAAATCTCTGAGTAAACAGCCGTTTTTTTACCTCATCATCGGCATTGTATTATTTTTATCGTATCTGGTGCTCCGACCGTTCATTTCGGCGATCGTACTTGCATTTTTAACAGGCTTGTTTTTCAAGCCGGTGTTTGGATGGTTTCTTAAACAGTTTAACGGACATGTGAAATTGGCATCCCTCATGACGGTCATTATTGTTATGGGAGTCGTTCTTGTCCCGCTCGTTTCATTGAGCGGTTTGACTATCGGGCAAGTAATTCAGTTCAAGAATGATTTTGGATCAGCTGACAGCATAAATTTAGAAAATATTGTGAGTAAAGCGAATCGGCTGATTGAGGCAATTCCTGGATCTCAGGAGCCCTTGACCATCGATGGCGCAACGCATTGGATACAGAACGGTGCACGTGCAGTTGGATCTTTTTTTCTTGAACGCCTGCCGGATATCGGGTCGGGCGCGTTCAATTCTTTGACATGGGTTATTGTTTTTATGATTCTCCTGTATTCTTTTTTTCCGCTCCAGGACCATTTTCTGCGATTTATCGAACGCATCAGCCCGCTCGATGACCGCCTTGACCGCGTATATATCACACGCGTCATTGCGATGTCAAAGTCGATGGTGAAGGGGACATTCCTGATTGCTGCAGTTCAGGGCATTATATCGGGAATTTTTCTTGCTATCGTCGGCGTTCCGTATGTCTTATTCTGGACTCTCCTTATGATTTTTCTTGGCGTCATACCGGTCATGGGTTATGGCATCGTTTTGATTCCGATAGCAATCGTTCTCCTTTTAACCGGCGGCATCTGGCAGGGATTGCTTCTTATTGCCGCAAGCATTGTTTTTATCGGTAATATAGACAATTTTTTACGCCCAAAGCTGGTTTCAAAGAAAGCGGAACTCCATCCGGCGCTCGTTATCCTCGGCGTGATTGGCGGTCTGCAGGTGTTTGGCGTTTTGGGGTTTATCTATGGGCCGGTGATTATGATCCTCCTTATGACAACAATTGAAATGTATCTTAAATACGTTCAGCGGGATCGCCAGGCTGATTTATAAAGAATAAAACTATGGACAAACCCAAGATTATTGCCGGCGTAACTCTCATCGTACTTGCCATCGCGCTCGGCATTTTCTTATTCACGCGGTAGTATTCGTACCCGGTCAGCCGTATGGCCGGTAGTTTTTATATTCGAACATACAGGCGATTATCAATCAAATTAATAAGTAATATATAATTAACTATGGGCAAACAGTATCTTCAAACAATGGTCAGCCTCGCGACGACGGCATTTGGATTAGTCGCCGCGCTTGCGTGGAATGGGGCTATTACAGAGCTTTTTAAGGCAGTTTTCGGTAAAACATCCGGGGTAGTTTCGATGTTCGTCTACGCGATCGTGGTAACGGTTGTTGTGGTGACGATTACCGCCAAACTCGGCAAGATCGCTGAAAGGGCGGGCGTTGCGAAGGAGCAGGGCAAATAAACTTCGGCGCAATTATCTCTCGGGGATGTATGTCGTGGGTGGTTTTAATAATCTATTGACGGATAGCATACTATGTGGTACCGTTAACCCACTTTTGAATAAAGGAACATGCTACAAAGAGAACAACATTCAACGGTACGGAAATTGCTCGAATCGAGGCTGGTCATTGCTCTTGAAGTAGTCATGCTGATCGGTCTGTCGTTCGCAGTGAGCAAGGAAATCGTTCGAAAATACCAGGTCCAGACTGAAATTAAGCAGCTCGAGCAGAAGATGTCTGAGATGCAAAAACAAAACACGGAACTTACCGGTTTGATACAGTATTTGGACAGCAATGAGTATAAGGAGGAGCAGGCGCGCTTGAAACTTGGGCTTCAAAAACCCGGTGAATCAGTCGCCGCAGTGCTCGGTGCATCGACTGAAACGGCCGTGGCAACAACCCACGGACAGCAGGTTACGCGTACTGAAGCAGCAGATGCGACCACCAATCCACAGCGCTGGTGGAATCGTTTTTTTAATAATAAACAAACTAAATAATTACCATAACAATGAAGAGGGCTATGGATACAATGAAGAATCGTGAAGTGGCGTCGAAGAAGATAGTTCAAAAAGTACGCACAGACACGCGTCCGATAACCACGGCACAGAATAAAGTGCCCAAGCGTGATGATAACTTATCCGCGCTTTCTGCATTGAAATCCCAGCCGAAAGCATCCGTATTCGATAAACCAGCGTCTGCGGATTCTGCGCCCAAAGACAGTACTGCTCCAAAACTGGATGATCGCCAGCGGAACAGCATCCGGCTTGCCCTCGGAATGTTCAGCGCCATTGTTGTGCTCGTCGTACTCGTCTTAGTAGTCGTTGGAGTGGGTGTTTATAAATGGGGGTGGAATAACAGCTTCACTGATAAAGTTATTGGTATTATTCCGTATCCGGCGATCGTATTCGATTCCCACGTTCTAACATATGAAAATTTCAAAGAAGACGTGAAGACACTCGATTTTTTCTATACGAGCCAGCAGGAAAAAAGTACCGATACGTACAAACGGCCGACTAATGCGTTCTTAGAGAAGAGCGTATTGACGAGGATGGTTCGGGAAGATTTCATGAAAAGCGCTGCCGAAGATTTCGGCATTAGTGTAAGTCAGCAGGAAATTGATGACCAGTATAATACGATCGCATCACAGGCAGGTGGTGACGAGGGGATGAAGGGCATGCTGCTTGATTATTACAATATGACTCCCGACCAATTCAAAACAAAGGCGATATTCCCATATCTCCTCCAAACGAAGATCCAGGAACATATTGCTGATGACGAGACGCTGAATGCTGAAGCGCGCAGCAAGGCTGAGGCAGCGTCGCAGAAAATTATGAATAAGGAAGCCACATTTGATGAGCTGTATGCAGAATTTGAAAATGATTCTTCAGCTATCGTGCAAGACCTTGGATATTTTACCAAAGAAGAGATGCCAACGGAGATTATCGATGCAATCGCTAATCTTGAGAAAGACCAGACGACGGGAGTCGTAAAGACTGCATACGGGTACCATCTCGTGAAAGTTACCGACAGGATCGCTGCAACCGATACCGAAGAGGAGCAGATCAAGGCTTCGCATATTTTATTCCCATCAGTTGCTCTTGATGATTGGATGAATGAGAAAATGGCGGACAAGAAAGTCACGATTTTTGTTTCGGGATATGAATTTAAAAGTTCATGCGGTTTGATTCTTGCATCGGCCGAAACGTGCGAAAAGAACGAACTTATCGACTTTTCTGCGAGTACTGCGAGTGATATCACGGCGCAATAATTTTTTTAAGAAAGCAAAAATCGACTCCGTGTTTTAAACAAACACGTTGTGCGATCGGGTGGAATTGAGGGTGCCCTTGGACAGCTAGAACTGCAGATCCCGCCTGGAGCCACCTCCCGGAATCGAACCGGGGACCTCTGCTTTACGAAAGCATTGCTCTACCAGCTGAGCTAAGGTGGCGTGACGAGCGGGTGAGCGGAATCGAACCGCCTTCTCAACCTTGGGAAGGTTGCATAATAGCCGTTATACGACACCCGCGGAGGTGGGGGCTCGGAGTTAGATATTCAAGAATAGACAGTTCACTATGAAACGATATTCTAAATTATTGATTTTGTCAATTGCCATCGTTGCCGCACTCTGTTATGTGCGGTCAACGGCAGCCGCGACTCCTTCGGCTGAGGACCGTCTTTCGCTGCATTTCACGGACGAAGCGATCAGGAGCGGATACACTGCAGAATACCAGAAACAGGAAGGCGCAGCGTGGGGCGATTTTCGAGTTGGGATATTGCCAAACCTCGTCAACGAGGAGATTACATTGGAGATGAGGCAATTTCATAGCGACAAGTATCCGGATCCAGCGGGCATGACGCGCGTGAGTGATTATTACCTGTATGATATTTTACGCCATGACCAGGCGAATAAGGATCCGCTTGTTTTGAATAAGCCTTTTTATTTAGCACTGCGTTTTAACTCTGGAAATCTCTGGCGCAAGCGCATTTTTTTCTGGACTGGGACGTCGGAAGGATGGCGGGCGCTTCCGTCATCGATTGATTATGTGAATGGGTACGTACGCGCTATCACTCATTTGCCATTCTCGCGCATCGCAGTTTTTGAAGATCACAACGGCACCGAAGGGTACGCTTCATGGTATCGCAGCAGCCGTTACAGCTTTGGTGCAGCGAGCAACGATTTTCCGCTTGGCACTAAATTGAGGATCCGCAACATAGATAATGGAAAAACGGTCGATGTGACGGTACAGTCAGGAGGGCCATATACACCCTTTGAGCAACGACGGGTTGTTGATCTTACCTATGATGGCTTTTCGCAAATAGCGAATCCATGGGAAGGAACCGCACGCGTGCAGGTGTCGGCGCTTGATTCAAATGGAAAAGTCCTCGGCATTGATACAGTTTTTCCAAGCCCTGTTCAAGCTGCGCCAGCCGTGCCAGAACCTCACCCAGCCTCAAAAGCAGTCGTTGCCATTAATGAGAGAACGGAGGAGATTCTGTACTCGAAAAATTACGATACAGTGCTGCCGATAGCAAGCCTGACAAAACTTATGACCGCGTTTGTTTTTCTGGGGACGAATACCCCGATGGATCAGGTAGTAACGTACGATTCAGATGATGACGCAGACGGCTCGAAACTCTACGTTTCTCCGGGAGAAACGATGACCGTAAAAGATTTATACTATACCATGTTAGTTGGATCGGCGAATAACGCTGCGAACGCGCTCGCGCGCTCGACTGGATTGTCGCGGGAGGAATTTGTCCGGCGAATGAACGATACCGCACAGCAGTGGGGGCTTACCCATACGCGTTTTGTGGACCCAACAGGCCTCGATCCTGCGAACGTTTCGACGGTATACGAGCTTGCGCTCATGGCCCGCAATAGTATGAAGGATTTTAGGATACTGCAAGGAACGACGACCTGGTCATACGGATTTATAACCATCAATACCGGCAAGCTCCATGTAATAAAAAATACAGCTCCTGAAATGCAGGGGAGCACCCTCTATATCACGGGTATGAAAACAGGGTATCTTGATGAGGCAGGGTATTGTTTCATTTTTAAAGCGCGGAGTAATAAAGACGGCACGAACCATGCAATTACCGTCGTGCTCGGTGCCGAGAGCAAAGACCAGCGGATTGACGATACGAACCAGCTCATGGCGTACGCGCTCGCAAAATTATAAACAAACACTATCACCGTGGCACTCATTGAAATTCGCGATTTGAAAAAAGTCTACAATGCGGGGGAGCCCAATGAATTTTACGCTTTGAACGGCATATCGCTGTCTGTTGACCAGGGCGATTTTCTTGCAATCATGGGCGTTTCCGGGTCAGGCAAGTCAACCTTGATGAATATCCTCGGGTGCCTTGACCATCCAACGAGCGGCACGTATATGCTGGACGGGGAAGACGTCGGGAAGAAGTCGTCCGGCGAACTGGCAAAAATTCGGCGCAATAAAATCGGTTTTGTGTTCCAGAATTTTAATTTGCTTCCCCGGATGCAAGCGGTGAAGAATGTTGAGCTGCCATTGATTTACGAAGGCATACCGCCAAAGGAGCGGCGCCAGAGAGCAAAGCACATGCTCGAGGTTGTCGGCCTCGGGAACCGAGTTCAGCACAAACCGAGTATGCTTTCAGGCGGGGAGCAGCAGCGTGTCGCAATAGCACGGGCGCTCGTGAATGAACCGATGGTAATACTGGCGGATGAGCCAACGGGGAATTTGGATTCAAAAAGCGGGCACCAGGTGATGAAAATATTGCTCGACCTTCATTTGCAGGGCAGGACTATTATTGTCGTGACACATGATCCGACAATTGGTGAATACGCCGGCCGCGTGATAAAAATTATTGACGGAACAATCAAAGATTAGGAGCCATGCATAAACTGCTCGAAAACATTAAGCTTGCTGTCCAAGCGATTGTAGCGAAAAAAATCCGATCTTTCATGACTGTCCTTGGCGTAATAATCGGCGTTTTCGCGATTGTTGTTTTAATCGGGCTCGGGGAGGGCCTGAAGAAGGATTTGAAAAAGGAAGTTGAGTCAATCGGTTCGAACATATTGATTATTGTACCCGGCAAATTTTCTGCTGACACTCTGCCGACCGGCATGGTTGGCTCGACAACGCTGACCATGAACGATGTAGATGATATCAGTGCGCAGCCGCATATTCAGGAGGTTACTCCGATCATGATTCTTGCCCAGCCGGTTTCGAACGGCACCCGTGTCGCATCGGGCGCTCTGCCATACGCGACGACACCGTCCATCAGCAAGACATTCTTGAAGCTGGGCGAGGGGGATATTTTGCGGGGCAGGCAGATGACAGACGCTGACTATGAATCACATGCGCGTGTAGCGGTGCTGATGAATGGGGTCAAGAAACAGCTGTTCGGCGATGAGGATGCCATCGGCAACGTGATCAGGATCGGCTCGGAAAAATTTGATGTTATCGGCTGGTATGATTCCAACACTTCTCCGTCGGTTATCGAGGGCCCTGAATTAATGCAGATCATTGCCATTCCACTGACAACCGCGGAAGACATCTTCGGCTCGATCCAGATACATCGCATTATCGCGACAGTGGATGATTCGGAAAATGTTCAATCTGAAAAAGCGAGCGTTACCAGCGAATTGCTGGAAAACCACGAGCAGATTGAAAATTTTACTGTCATGACACAGGACGATTTCCTCAAGCTCATCGAAACGATCTTGAGCATGGTTACCAATTTGCTTGCGGGTATTGCCGCAATTTCATTGCTGGTCGGCGGCATCGGCGTCATGAATATTATGCTCGTGTCGGTCACTGAACGTACGCGGGAGATCGGCCTTCGAAAAGCGATCGGTGCATCGGGGTCGGATATCCTCGTGCAATTTTTGATTGAAGCCGTGATGCTGTCGTTTATCGGCGGTGCCATCGGGATCATACTTGCATATATCGGCAGTGCGATCTTGGAAGCTCAGATTCACCTTGCGCCGGCGATTACCGTCGAGTCGATCCTTATGGCGTTTGGGTTTACGTTTCTTGTCGGCGTCATTTTTGGCGTTGCCCCTGCGCTACGGGCCGCTCGACTAAACCCGATTGATGCGCTAAAATACGAATAGGAGGACATTCCACCCATGATCCGCTTTAAAAACGTTTCAAAAGTTTACGGCCACGATACGAATGCCCTGAAGAACGTAAATCTTCACATTAAACCGGGTGAATTTGTTTCGATTGTAGGCCAATCAGGAACCGGCAAGACGACGCTCATCAAGCTTATTATTGCTGAAGAGCGCCCGTCGAGCGGGCATGTTATCATCGGGGATTGGGATATTACCAATATCAAACCCCACGAAATACCGATCCTCAGGCGCCAGATCGGCGTGATTTTCCAGGACTTCAAGCTCCTGCCGCGCAAGACTGTTTTTGAAAACGCCGCATTCGGACTCGAAGTCGCAGGCGTGCACTCGAAGCGTATCCATGAGATAGTGCCGCAGGTACTGAAAATTGTCGGACTGGAGAAAAAGATGAACCGTTTTCCGCGGCAGCTCTCGGGGGGCGAACAACAGCGCACCGTTATCGCACGGGCGCTTGTGCACCGTCCGAAAATACTCGTTGCTGATGAGCCGACCGGAAATCTTGATTCTATCAATTCCCAGGACATCATTAGCCTTTTGAAAAAGATTAATGAATTTGGCACGACTGTGCTGCTCGTCACGCATAACCGCGATATCGTCAATGCGCTCCGAAAACGCGTGGTGACAATCGATCACGGTTCGATTGTTTCCGACCAAGCGACGGGCCGTTATATCCTTTAGTGTATGTTTATTTTTTTAGGCCGTACAATTAAATTCGCCTTTCAAGGGTTTACCCGCAATATCTGGCTCTCAGTTGTGACGGTTGTAATTCTTGTATTGACGCTTTTTTCCGTGACCATTGCTGCAGGCATCAATATCATTGCCGAAAAAGCGATCGAATCGGTTGAACAGAAGGTTGACGTGTCGGTTTATTTTGAGCCAGATATATCTGAGCAGGAGGTTCTCAATGTACGGTACCGCCTGGAAGAACTTTCTCAGGTAGAGTCAGTTGGCTATATTTCCAAGGAGGAAGCGCTCCAGAGGTTTATTGACCGGCATCAGGATGATCCTGGAATTATTGAGAGTATTGAAGAAGTTGGCAATCCGCTCGGTGCGACACTTGTCGTCAAGGCGAAATCAATCGATGATTATCCGACCGTACTCTCGATGCTCGAAAGCGATTCATACGCTGATCTCATTCAAGGTAAAAGCTACGACGATAACCAGCAGGTAATTAACCGCCTTTCTGACATTTCCTCAAAAGTACAGCGCATCGGTCTCATCGTAAGCGCCGTTTTCATAATTATTGCAATCCTGATTATTTTTAATACTATTCGCATCAACATTTACACACACCGCGAGGAAATCGGCATCATGAAACTCGTCGGTGCGTCGAACTGGTTTGTCCGCGCGCCATTTCTGGTGGAGAGCATGCTCTACGCTGTTTTAGCGGTTGTGATTGCAATTGCGGTCTTATATCCACTCCTCGGTGTCATTGCTCCGCAGGTTGACAGTTTCTTCGCCGGGTATAACTTTGACCTGGTCAGTTATATTCACGGTTACTTGATTGAGATTATCGCCTGGCAGCTTGGATTCGCCATAGTGCTAAGCTTCATAAGCTCGAGCTTCGCGATTGGGCGGTATTTGCGTGTGTAATTGACATTCTACCCGGTCGCAGTAGTATGATATACGCCAGCCAGGGTTCGTTAGCATACGCGTCCATAAAAAGATTGTAATGATATCGCATTCCGGGATCGCCCGCCTCGCGTCGACTCGTCTCAGCGAGTCGAGGCGGGTCTAATGGTAACAGCACAATGTATTATTGCTATATTCTGTTTAGCCCATCGTCAGGTAAAACTTATACTGGAATCACGTCGGATCCAAAGCGACGCTTAGTCGAACATAATCAACGTCGTAGTGAATATACAAAACGTTTTATTCCTTGGAAGATAATTTATTTAGAAAAATGTAAAGACCGGCTATCAGCGCGAAAAAGAGAAATATACTATAAGAGTTCCGCCGGCAGGAAAAGGATTGCTACAATATATTCCGGGATCGTCTAATGGTAGGACACCACCCTTTGGAGGTGGGTATCTTGGTTCGATTCCAAGTCCCGGAGCCAAAAGCGAAATGCGTCTTTTGTGCTTCCGGTTTGAGCCTTATCTAAGCCATGATTTCGGGGTTCGAACCTGGCTAAAATCCGGCTTTCTGAAACAGGGGGGGTCTGGAGGAACAAAAACGGTTTCGCAGCGGAAATACGCAGTGTTTTATTGATTAATACAGGGTTCGAACCTACATAACGCAGAATTGCCTTCTTATCGACTTGAGAACCCTTTGCGAAGGCCGATTTTATTTTTGATGAATATTCAAATATTTTCACAGTATCCCATACCTGACTTTGGCAGCTGGATGATACCGTTTCGAGATTATCAATGAGGCGCTGCCTTCGTTCTTCGAGTTCATTCCTTTTGATAAGAAATTCTTCATCATTCAACAAACCGCGAAGTTTGATATTAATCAATTCCGACAGGTTCTTTTCTGTTTCTGTTAATCGCTTCTGTAACCCCATCTTAAGAGCCTTCCGTTCATTCAAAACAAGGTCCTTGTCCCTATCCATAATTCCCGTCACAATCTTTAGCACATCTTGATCGATACTGATAGTATCCAGGAAAGCCCTGAATTGCTTTTCCAGAGCTTGCTCTTCAATAGATGGTTGGGAGCAGGTACGGTCTTTTTTCCGTCTGGTGCAGTGGTAGTATATGTAATGCGACCCGAAGCGATTTGTTTTGTGTTCTGCCGTGATTGCGCCGCCACATTGTCCGCATGTGATTAGTCCGGTATAGGCAAACTCGAATTTCTGGGGCTTCGCCCGATGACCGCAATTGAGAATATCTTGCGCTTTCTCAAACTGTTCTCTTGTAATCATCGGCGGATGTTTCCCGGGATAGTTCGCTCCGTTATATCTAAAAACCCCATAGTAAAAGGGATTGGTAAACATCAGGTAGACCGACGAGACAGATACCGGAAAACAACCTCCCGACTTATATGGCCTTGTTCTCAGACCCCAATCCCTGTTTGCGATCTGCACGATTTTAAAAGGCGAATAGTTGCCCGTAAGAAGCAACCCCCACATCTTTTTGACCAAAGGGAACCTGTCTGGATCTTTGATAATTGTGCCGCTTTCTCGTTCATTGAGATATCCGAGAGGAGCTTGGCTTGGATACCAGCCTTTTGCCACGCGAGCCCTTAACCCCCGCTTAACATTGTCCGAAAGGTCATCTACATATTTCTTGGCCATGCCGAATTCTAGCTGGAGCCAGAATTTGTCGTTGCCGCAGTTGTAAAAAGACCTCTGGGGCGTATGAATGCGCTGAAGCTTGTTTTCCTCCATGGCCCAAATGATGGTGCCACCGTCCACCGGATTTCTGGCCAAACGATCCAGTTTCCAGCACACGACTTCCTGAATTTGTCCCTTATATATCTCACGGCACATTCTATTGAATACTTCCCGGCCGGGCATTTTTGCCGATTTGCTCTCCGTATACACTTCCGAGATCCGCCAGTTCATTTGTCTCGCATATTCCTGCAACTCTTTCACCTGAGATTCAATAGACAATATCTGCCTGTCTTCGGATTCGGTGGACTTGCGGGCGTAAATTACGATCCGATTCATAATGTTCAATTAAATCCAATAAATGTATCAAACGCGTCAGAATATCCGCCGCTTCACTGTTCGTCAGATGAGTACAATGCTTGCGGCGATAAAGCTCTTTAAGATTCTCGATATCCTGGTCTGCAATAGGCATAGTGAAACAGTATACCCATTACAGAGCTGGTGCGGTAGACAGACAAAGAGGTGCGAAACCACCACCTTCTTGTGGATGATATCAAACGGCCGTTAAAATGTCGAGATATTATGGTATTCCATTTTGTCCTATTCTCAGTTGGAGTATATCATGAATTCACGGAGTGCTCAAATATGGAAACAGTCATATATTCAAAAGAACATAAGAAGCTTGTCGACCGGATCATTCAGGCACGCAAGAGCGCCGGGCTTACTCAGCTCGACGCCGCGCGCGCACTCGGCAAGACGCAGTCTTACGTATCAAAGATCGAGCGGGCTCAGAGAAAGATTGACGTGATTGAACTTAAGAAACTGGCGCAGATATACCGAAAATCTGTCGGCTACTTTCTCTAAGGCGTGGGACGCATTGCTTTCAAATAAATAGGGAATCGAATTACATGTGCAGAATATCTGCGCATTTTTTGGTATTGATGAATGTCAGACCATTTTGATGCTGTACCGTGGTTTTTTCGCCAAGACTTGCAATATTTCTCGATATCCTGTAGAATCATCTGTTTTTATTTACCGAACCAACGCATCCAATGAGATATTCATTATTGGGGCATTTGTCTTATATTGCCGGGGTGTTTTCCACATTTCAGTGGTACTTCAGCTTATTGAATGTCAATGTGGTTTGTCTTAGGTTTACCTAAGAAAACAAAAATCGCAACTTCATGTCCCGCGATCTAAGAACAATCAAAACGAATCAGATCCGAAGATACCGCAAAAAACGGTATCTTCGGCAGCGGGACGTATCTCGGATGCTCGGTCTCAAACAAGCTTGCGATTTGTATCGCTGGGAAACCGGCCACAAATTGCCGTCACTGCTAAATGCTCTGAAATTGTCAGCTGCCCTGAAATGTCCGGTGGAGTTACTATTCTGGGACCACTTCGCAAGGATACGCAAAGAGATGTACGAGCAACACTCGGAGAGCAAAATTCACACCTTTACATAACAATCATTAAAGAAACAAACATGCAAATCAAACACGCAACGCCAGTGTCCAAAGACGATCTGGCGGTGGAAATCTCCAAGGCGTTTCAAGAGGAACATCGAACAGACCTGTATCGGTACATTGTTCAAAAGCACGAGGAAGCGACCATCATAAGAGCTTTTGACGAAGTGACCAAGCTGCCCGCCAGCAAAATCAAGAAATCGAAGTCGGCCCTGTTCTTTTACCTCTTGAATAAATATGGAGAAAAATAAAATCAAGATTCTGGCGCTCGATCCCGGCACAAAGCACATGGGGTTCGCCGCTTTTGAGGGAATCGAACTTGTGGATTACGGCGTCAAGACCATCAGGCAGGGTTCAGAAATGATAATTCTTCAACATCTTGAAGAAATTATCAGCCGCCTGATAAAAGAGAAAAGCCCGGACTACCTTGCTCTGGAGAGGAACACATTTTCCCAGATCAGGCAGAATTTCCGCCTGACGCTGGTAATCTCGAAAATAAGGTATATCGCCAAGCGGTTCGGCGTTCTGCTCTACGAGTATGACCCGAGAACAGTCCGAAAGGAGATATGCAATGACGGGAATGCCAGCAAAATGAGAGTTGCCCAAACGCTGATCGTTTCATTCGATGAGCTCAAGGTATTGCTCCAGTCGGAAAAGGCCTGGGTCCTGCGGTATAACCTCAATGTGCTGGACGCCGTTGCCATCGGCATGACCTTTATTCGGCAGAATATCAGCAGCACCCGGTCATCCCGCAATTGGCTATTGGCTCGCTAACTATGCCAATAACCAATCAAAGGCTCTTTCGCCGTTGGCGAAGTCGGTATCCGAAGCAAAACAAATGCTCCGTATGCCGACGGAAAATAGAATTCGGAGAGCTCTGCTACTACTGCCGCAAGCGGAGAACTTCCTGACCTCTCGGCCAGGAGCAGGCAGCCGCTGCCCGCCGCAGACCATCCTTCGGATGGAAGAGAAGAATCAATCGCCCCCATTCGTCGGTCGGCTTCACTTCCGCCACACCCCCGGTAATAAAATTTGCCTTTTATGCCGATGTTTAAAAGTAGAATGTCTGTCAATACAATTCTACTTTTAGCAGCCCCAAAGTGGCTGCAAGGCAAGGGGGTTGTGGCGTCGTTCTCCGCCCGACTGCGCCCCCTTTTCTCGCCCCTCTTCCTTGCCTGCTTCTCGCGACAGCTCCAGTTCGCCGCGAGCGACTACTATCCGAAGCAGGCAAGGGACCGAGAGCGGCTCGACTGCGCCCGAAACGGTTGTTTCGGGCTTCGGGTCTCGTCCTGCCTTGTAGATTTTTGGCATTATTGGCGGCAGGGCTCGACCAAAGCGGGCGCAGTCGGGCGGGCTCGAACTGCCAGCCGTTCAGCCGCCTTGCGGCGTCGCTTCACGGGGCAG
>JAQULM010000002.1 GCA_028718605.1 Patescibacteria group bacterium | reverse complement strand
CGGACTCCACCCTTTCATGCCTGCGTCCGCATTTTGGCAAACGACAATTCCATATGGCCCTATCGTCTAATGGTTAGGACATTGGCTTTTCAAGCCAACAATCGGGGTTCGATTCCCCGTGGGGCTATAAACGAGCCAGTGCCACCTTGTGTGGCAACGAGTCGTTTGTGATTCTTGGGGGGAATCGAAGGGTATCCGAAGCGGCTGCCAGTGGCAGCCGATGAGGAACCCGGGCTGCGAAGGAGGAACAAACCGGCACCGCGAGTACGCGGTGGTTTTTGCGACGGGTAAGCAGGATTCCCCGTGGGGCTACCAGATTCATACTTTGTGAAATTTTCCCGATTTTCTCTCTGGCGGCTTGTACGGCAAACCAGTCCGGCTTTTTTCATTTTTAACACCGACGCGCTATACTATACGTATGGACGACTTTCCGTATTATTCCAAAAACGAGGAAGCGCTCTTCCGAGGCCTTTCGGCACTTCCCAGCGCTGACCAGAAAAAAATCCGGTCAGCTCTCAATCTCGCCGCGCAGTACCACAAAGGCCAACAACGGCATGCGGCCGACGTAGAACACGGGGGATACATTATCCACCCGGTACGTGCTGCGCGGTGGCTGCTCGAGCATGGAATCCGCGACGCTGACATGCTGATCGCTGCGCTTCTCCACGATACCCTTGAGGACACCGCGCTTACTCCCGAAGACATCCGCGAACAGTTTGGGAACGAGGCGCTTTCGCTTGTACAAGCGGTCACCAGACCGCGCCCGCACAATGAGTCAGAGGCTGATAAAAAAACTTCCAAGCCCCTCCACTACAAAAAACTCCTTAAAATGACGGAACGCGTGCGGCTTATAAAAACTGCGGATCTGCTGGATAATATGCGGACATGGACGTATTTCACGCCAGGGCATCCCCTCGCGTATAAACTCCCGCGGTGGCTCAAGGAAGCGAACGACTACTATATCCCGATTGCGGCGAGCGTGAGCGACGAGGTTGTGCAGGAAATGGAAGATATCGTGGGGCGCGTACAAGATAAACTATGATTATCCTCGGCATCGAAACATCGTGTGATGAAACAGCGGTGGCGGTCCTGCACGGCACCAAACGCAAGCGGACGCTCCTATCGCACGTTATCGCATCGCAAATCGCCACGCACCGCCAATACGGCGGCGTCGTGCCGGAAGTTGCTGCCCGTGAACATATTCTGAACATCATCCCGTGCCTTGACCGCGCCCTGAAGCAAGCACATATTGCTCCGCAGGCTCTCTCAGCAATCGCGGTTACGGCCGGACCAGGCCTTGTTACTTCACTGCGCGTCGGCGTACAAACGGCAAAGACGCTTTCGCTCGCATGGGAAAAAAGACTCGTTGCCGTTAACCACATCGAGGGGCACCTCTACGCGAATTGGCACGATTCGACTGTTATTAAATTCCCTGCGCTCTGCCTGATCGTCTCCGGCGGCCACACTGAACTTGTTCTGGTCACGCAACATGGCAACCATACATTGATTGGGCGAACCAGGGATGATGCGGCAGGTGAAGCATTCGACAAGGTTGCGAAAATTTTAAATATCGGGTACCCCGGTGGCCCGAAAATTCAGCAGCTCGCGCGCAAGGGTAATCCAGCCGCATTTGATCTGCCGCGCCCTATGCTCAATCGCCAGGGGTACGACTTCAGCTTTTCAGGTCTGAAAACTGCCGTTCTGTACCTCATAAAAAATGCATACCGGGGCAAGAACATTCCAACCAACGACGTTTGTGCAAGCTTTCAGCAAGCCGTCATTGACGTACTCGTCGGCAAGACCGTCCGTGCTGCCATGGAGGTTGGGGCGCGCTCCGTACTCCTTGCGGGCGGCGTTGCGGCAAATGCCCCCTTGCGCGAACAATTGCGGTCAGCAGTCGGCAACATTGGCGCATCCGGGCTGCCGTTCCACACGCCTCCCATTGAACTCTGCACTGATAATGCGGGAATGATCGCGATCACGGGCTACTACCGCGCTCTCCGGAAGCGCTATTCAGCATGGAATACGCTGGACGCATACCCAAACTGGGAGCTAGTCTAGTGCGTGCGTTTGCGGTACAATAACCACGCACTATGCCCAAAGAGCTTGAGAAAACCTACCAACCACAGTCTATTGAGGCTGCCATCTACAAACGATGGGAACGGTCGGGTTTTTTCAATCCAGATACGCTTCCCGGGAGACGGACCAAACCGTTTACTATTTCCATGCCACCAACGAACGTAACGGGTGAACTACACCTCGGCCACGCACTTGGCTTTACCGTTCAAGACATCCTCACGCGTTTCCACCGCATGGCCGGCTACAAAACGCTATGGCTTCCTGGCACTGACCACGCTGGCATCTCCACGCAGATCATGGTAGAACGGCTACTCCAACAAGAGGGTTTGAGCCGCGATGACATCGGCCGTGAAAAATTCCTCAAGCGCGTATGGGAATGGAAAAATAAGTACGGCACGCGTATCAATGACCAAACGCGCTCACTCGGCGCTTCATGCGACTGGTCCCGGGAGCATTTCACCATGGACCCCGCGCTGACTGCCGCGGTGCACAAGGCTTTCATTACATTATTCAATGAGGGGTTAATTTACCGCGGTGCGCGTATCGTCAACTGGTGTCCGCGCTGTGCGACCGCGCTCTCTGACCTGGAAGTGAAACACATCGAAACCTCGAGCAAGCTTTGGTTTATCCGCTACCCATTATCCGGGTCAACCAAGTACATTGTCGTGGCGACCACCCGGCCGGAGACAATGCTCGGCGACACCGCGGTAGCCGTCAACCCGAAAGACCAACGCTACACTCAGTACATCGGAAAAAAAATCATCCTGCCGATCATGAACCGGGAAATCCCGATCGTTGCCGATGCCCGCGTTGACAGGGAATTCGGCACCGGCGCGGTAAAAGTCACGCCTGCGCACGACGCTGCTGATTATGACATCGGGACAACGCACCACCTGCCAGTTATCAACATCATCGGCCAGGATAATAAAATGACCAAAGAAGCCGGTGAATTCTACGGCAAAAGCGTCCAGGACGCGCGCCAGGACGTGATTGCCCGGCTTGAAACCGAAGAGCTGCTTGAAAAAACGGTTGACTACGCCCACCACCAGGCGCGGTGCGACCGTTGCAATACGCCGATTGAGCCTCTCATCTCGAAACAGTGGTTCCTCAAAATCGCCCCACTGGCAAAACCGGCGATTGCCGCCGTGAAGTCTGGAACCATCAACATCATCCCCAAACGGTTCGAGAAGGTTTACTTCCACTGGATGAACAACATCCGCGACTGGTGCATTTCGCGCCAGCTCTGGTGGGGCCACCAAATACCGATCTGGTACTGCGGCCCCGAGCGTACCGTGCCAGCAGAAAAGATTGGTTTCGCCGGGGATGTTGTACGCCAACTATTTAAAGGCAAAACGGTAACGTACCGACTCCGCGACCACCACCTCACCGTTGGGGACCGCGTTGCGGTTGAGAACAGCACAACAGGGCAAATTATTGGGATTGCAACTATTAATAAAATTGAATGCACGACGGTCGGCAAGCTTCCGCTCGACAATCCAATGCACGGTGCCACGTATTCGCATATCAACCAGCTCATTGCGCGATTCAAAGTCCACTATCCAAAAATCCGCGTGAATGCCGCGACACCCGCGTATATCTACACGTACTCGTTCGCCGCTCTCGATGCTGATCACGGATGCGGGGCAACCATCGCGTCGTCCGATAAACCAAAACGCTGCCCACACTGCAAACAAACGAAGTTTCTCAGGCAGGAGGAGGACACGCTCGATACCTGGTTCTCGTCTGGTTTATGGACATTCTCAACGCTCGGGTGGCCAAAAAAAACGATAGACCTCAAACGCTTCCACCCAACGTCGGTCATGGAAACCAGCTGGGACATTCTCTTTTTCTGGGTGGCACGCATGATCATGTTTTCCCTCAAATTCGTAAAGCAGGTGCCCTTCCGTACTGTATATCTCCATGGACTGGTTCTCGACAAAAGCGGGAAGAAAATGTCGAAATCAAAAGGCACGGGCATTGACCCGCTGCCTATGGCCGAAAAATACGGCACTGACGCCATCCGCCTCTCTCTCGTGCTCGGCACCTCTGCTGGCCAGGATTTTAAATTATCGGAAGAAAAAATCGCCGGATACCGCAATTTTATTAACAAATTGTGGAACGTAGCGCGTTTTGTCCTTTCCCAGCGCACACCGAAAGCTCAGGAGTTGGAGATAAAAAACTTAGCGGACAAATGGATCATAGGCCGGCTGAATACATTGAATGGCGCGGTAACTAAAAACATCGAACAATTTAAATTCTCCGAAGCCGGCACCGCGCTCTACGAGTTCCTCTGGCATGACTTCGCCGACTGGTACCTGGAAATATCTAAGGTGGAAAAAAATTACGGCATCCTACGCCATGTTCTGTCCGTATGGCTGAAGCTCGCGCACCCGTTCATCCCGTTCGTAACGGAAGAAATCTGGTCGCGGCTGGCTCCGGCGGGGAAAAACAACATGCTGATTGTTCAGAACTGGCCTCGAGCGCAGCAAGAGCAGTCCACCCTTGGGCTCGCGTTCATCCAACAATACGTCACACTGCTGCGGAATTTCCGTGCTGAAAATAAAATCAGTGCCTCGGAATCGCTGTCCGTTTCCTACTGGGGAAGTAAAGCGCCGCTTATTAAGGAAAACGAGCGCTGGATCCGCCCGCTCTCCGCCGTTCAAACTATGGGCATGAGCGAGCAACCGCAGGTATCCGGTTCGCTTCCGGGTTTGAACTTCTTCGTCGACTATCGCGTTGACGCATCAAAACGCAAACAGGAGGTGGTAGCGCTCTCCTCCTACATCCAAAAGCTTGAGGCAAAACTTTCGAATAAGAATTTCACTGATCGTGCGCCCAAAGAAGTCGTTGATGAAGTGCGGTCAAAACTCGCCGAGCAGCGCGAAAAACTAAAAAAGCTGCTCTAGAAAGCAGCTCTCCCCGTTGAATACCCACACCCGACTGAATCGGTTAGTCGGTCGCTTTAAATACTTCCTCGGGCGTCGTAATGCCCTGGGCGGCTTTCAGTATTCCGTCCTGGCGCATCGTAAGCATCCCATGCTGTGAAGCGACTTTAGTAATCTGGAATTCCGACACCTGGCCGGTTAAAATTAATTTTTCAATCTCCTCGTTCATCGTGAGAATTTCAAAAACACCAACACGCCCCTTGAATCCGATGTTGTTGCACTTCTGGCAGCCCCGACCGTGATTGAACGCGAGATTCTCTTTCGTGATGCCGCCGCGATGTTCTGTCGGTATCGTGTCGAACACCTCATACACTCGCTTGAGTGTTGCCTCGTCGGGCATGTACGGCTCTTTGCAGTCTTTGCAGATCCGCCGCACGAGGCGCTGGCCGATTATGACATTCATCGCAGGCGCAAGCAAGAATGGCTTCACTTCCATTGAAACAAGGCGGGGTATTGCGCCTGCGGCGCTATTGGTATGGAGCGTCGAGAGCATCAGGTGGCCGGTTAGCGCTGCTTGGATCGCCGTTTCCGCCGTTTCGTGGTCGCGAATTTCACCGACCATCACGATATCCGGGTCCTGGCGCAACACGGCGCGCAGGCCCGATGCATACGTAAAGTGCCGTTTTGTTTCCCCGCTTGCGCGGAGCAGATCGCGGATATTCGTTTTATCCTCGGACGAGGAATCGCTCGCTTGAACCTGGCTTTGGGTGATGCCCTTGAGACGGTATTCGATGGGATTCTCAAGGGTGATGATCTTTGACTCCGGCTTATTCAATCTCTTTAAAATTGCGTAGAGAGTTGTTGTCTTGCCCGAACCAGTAGGGCCTGTCGTGACAATCATCCCGTTCGGCCGCTCAATTTCTTTTTTCATTATGTCAAACGCTACTCCGACCAAGCCGATATCCTCAAGCTCAAGGCTCGCCGCAGAGGACATGAGCAACCGCATTACAACGCTCTCGCCGTACGCACTCGGTACCGTCGATACGCGGACGTCGATAAATTCATTCTCAAGGTAAATTGTAAAGCGGCCATCCTGGGGAATGTCAGTAATGTTTATCTTGAGACTGGCTAATAACTTCACCCGGTTCACCACCTTCGGCCACACTTTCTTCTCAAGCGTCGCGACGTCATACAGAACGCCGTCAATGCGATAGCGAATCTTAATGTCATCTTGCTGCGCTTCAATGTGCACATCGGAGGCGTTCGACTGTATCGCGGCGGCTAAAATTATGGTATACAAATCTGTCGTCGACGCATGGTGCATAAGTTTGCCGAGCTCCCGGAACGAGCCGATTGATCGCTGGAATTTCTTCAAGTCCTCGGCCGACACCTCAACCCCGCTCAAATGCTTCCGAATCTTGGGCAAGGTGGCATAAATTTTCATTGCCGCTGCCAGGCTTTGTTCAGAAACTATATATGGCGCACCGTGGGATCCTGTTTCGTCTTCAAGCTCAGCGATGAGGTTTAAAATGTCCGGTGATTCTGGCGCGAGCGCCCCGATGCGAAATTCCGTATCGGTTTTCAAGAAGCAAATCGCCTTCAGCTGACGTGCTCGCTCCTCGGGAATGAGCGTGAGAGCCTCGGGGCTGATCGGAAATCCTTTTAAAAAGATGTACCCGAAGCCGGCCTCCTCAGCCTTGTGCCGCGTGAGCTCTTCTTTTTTTCTTTGGTCAATCTCGTTAATCTTCAAGCGCAGCTTGTCTGCCACGTCTTCCGTTGCGACACGAAACTTGGTCCGCCGCTGCCGCGACTGCTCAATAAGGTCGCTTATATCCTGTTCATTTTTGCTCTCAATATCGTCATTCATGCTACGCAGTATATCAAATTTTTCAGTGCGGGTAAACAAAAAAAGGCCTTCATGCACGCATGGTATGCATCCATGACTCCACTACTTTACCCCGATATACGGCTTTACGGTATCAATCATTGCCTGCTCAGCTTGCAAAAGATCGGCGTACGGGAGGACAAATCGGGTAAAGTCCCTGGTTCCCGTTGGCTGAAACTGCTTAAACACTGCCAATCCATCAATTGACGGGGCCGTGCTCGCGACGCCTTTGATGCCCTTCTCGCCTGATTCATACAGGATAAGAACGGCTTCGGCGTGGGGGGTATTGACGATAAGCTCGTCGATAACCCCCTCGAGCTCAGATTCGCTCGCGCCCGATTTCGTAAAATCCTGGCGATTGAGGAGGGACCAAACGATACGGTCGTTGTGGCCCGTTTTGAGCCGTGCGAGTGCCCGGCCCCAGAGCTTCAGGGTATTGATTGATTTCGTGCGGTACAAATGCTTGATAATGTCATCACGGCGCGCACCGCTTTCAACCAGGAGGCTCGAAACAGCAAGCGAACGCGGCGTAACGCTCGCGCTCTGGAAACTTTTCGTCTTTGTGATGATGCCCGTCAGTAAGCTCGTCGCGATATATTCATCAAGCGAATTGCTCTTCATGCTGCGGAGCATTTCAAAAATTATTTCTGACGTGGACGTTGCCACCAAGTCGACGACATTAATTTGACCAAAATATTCATTTGCGGGATTGTGGTCAATATTAATGATTGGTGTATGGTAAAAAAATTCCGTATTATTATCGTACACTTTGCCCAGGGATTCAAGGTCTGGGGCATCAATGACTACAATCAAATCGTACTCATACGATGATGCTGACGTGGTTACGTCACGCGGCTCAAAGAATCCGTCTTTTGGCGTTATAAAAATATTCAGCTGGTCCTTGGCGCTGATATCATAACTCAATTCCTGAACTTTCGTGCGCGTACAGTCGAGCGTGATGATGAATTTCCGCAGAGCGGTGAGATCCGTCAGAATTTCCTTGCTCTTCGGTAAAAACTGATGCGAGGGCGGCAGATTGAACTCATTGCAAACAACCTTGACTTTCTTCCCTTCCTTTTCCAGTACAAGAAAAAGTGCCAGACTCGATGCAATTGCGTCGGTCGATGGATCGCGCGGCAATACAATAACGACGTTACCGCTCTTGCCGATAAGGTCAACTGCTTGTTGGATAGTCGAATGCTCCATACATGAATGGGTGCGCCTCCTGTATGCTTTTTATAGAATAAATCAGTATACTGTAGACCCCATCAGGTGTCAAGCTTGGTCGGGACGGGGAAACATACTACAATACACATATGGAAATAACCACAAAAGCACCGTCAGAAACCAGGCGGTTTGGCCGAAGTTTAGCCAAAAAAGCCCGTGGGGGCGAAATATTCGCCCTGATCGGCGACTTGGGCGGCGGAAAAACGTGCTTTACCCAAGGGTTTGCAGCAGGCCTCGGCGTCCATGGCGCAGTTACCAGCCCGACTTTTGTACTTATGAAGACATACCCGGTAAAAAAAGCTGGCATTGCCGCCTGCTGCCACATTGACGCGTACCGATTACGCTCTATGGAAGATATCGCGTCAGTCGGCATCGACGAGTACCTCGGAAAAATCGATGTGGTAACCGTCATTGAGTGGGCTGATAAAATCTGGGATCTCCTGACGCCCTATACCATAACTGAACTCCATTTTTCTTTCGTTGACAACCACACAAGAATTATTTCGATACGCAAAAGAAGCGCTTACGCTTGATGCGAATGCGCGGAAACGCTGGGCGATGACCTCCGCCGAAAAGTCCCTTATGTGGCAGGGATTGCTTTTTTTATAAGCCCCTTCCGGTTCTTTGCGGTTACAACGGCATCTTCAACGATCATGCGGTCGGCGGTGATCGCGACAACCTGCTCTCGGGCGATCACAAGATCACTTTCCAGCAAATCGGCAAGCAGGGTACCTGGCTTCACAATATATCGCACGACGGTGTGTTCTTCCGCATCCATCTCAAAATCCGCGACTCTCCCCAGCTGTTGGCCGGATTGTGTCACGACTGGAAGGTTTATCAGTTCGCCCTTGCGAATAATCATTTTTGCACCTCTCCTTTTATAATGCCTTGTTTCGCAGAATCTTTATGGAAAACGTACCATTGCTGCCCAACCTGGAAGAGCGTTGACACGAACCAATACAGCGTCAGCCCGGCGGCAAACTGTATTCCGAAAAAAACTGTTATAATCGGCATGAAATACATCATCTGCTTGTTGATTCCTGCGGTCATGCGCTCGTCCTGGGCGCCGGGAACTTGCGGCGGTTTTTTCGCCATGACCATCTTTGTCTGCCAGAATTGCGCTGCCCCCGCTAAAAGCGCGAGTATGTAGTTTCCCTTTTTAGACAAATCAACAATACCAAGAAACATGGGATCAATCGGCTTGGTTGCAAAAATCGCCTGCAGCGGCTCATACAAGTGCTTCAATTGGTCTGCGACGAGCAAATGGGTCGTCGGATCCGTTTGTGACACGGCAATAAAAACTCGGTACAGTGCGATGAGGATCGGCAGCTGGATCAGGAGCGGCAAGCACGAAGACAGGGGATTTACTTTATTCTCTTTATAAAACTTCATGATTTGGCGGCCAAGCTCTTCCTTGTTGTCCTTGTACTTTTCCTGCAGCGCCTTCAGTTTCGGCTGCGCATCCTGCAGCGCCTTCTGAGAACGGATTGAGGATCGCGACGGGATGTAGAGGAGCAATTTGATAATGAGGGTCAAGATAATAATAGCGATGCCCAAGTTCGGTATGTACTGGTAAATGAAAACGAGGCCGTTGAACAACGGCTGAAATAGAATTGCGTTATAGAGATCGCCAATCATAATTTATTTCACTGGATCAAATCCGCCGGGATGGAATGGGTTGCAACGGATAATGCGCCGAAGCCCCATCCAAATCCCTTTTCCAACGCCATGCCGGTCAATCGCTTGGTATGCATACTCTGAGCATGTCGGGTAAAACCGGCAGTGCCCATACGGGCGTCGAAACGACAACATACCATGGTCTGGGGATACAGTCCACTGGTACAATCGCACTCCCCCTAATACCGCTTTTTTGAAATACTTTCCCATGTTTTTATGTATATACGAGCCGTGCTCGCTTTAATAATCCCTCAAGAATTTGGGTGACCCGCGCTGTCGGCGTCCCGCGGAGCTGGTGCCGCGCTATGATAATTATGTCAAAACCTTGGATAATCTTTGGAGTAAGCCGTGCTGCCGCTGCCCGAAGGCGCCGTTTCATGGTGTTCCGCTCTGTCGCACGCTTCGCCACTTTCACGCTGACGCTGAACCCAAACCGCGTCATGTCCCGGCCGTTCCGCACTACCTTCATGGTTACCTCCGGAACACGAGAAATTCTCCCAAACCGGTGCGCCCGGTGCCAGTCCGATTGTCTGGTTACGCGTCGTGCCATTGGCAGCATATGCTGAAAATCGTTACCGCGACAGTGAATACCGCCCTTTCCGGCGCCGGCGCGCAAGTACCTTGCGCCCTTTCTTTGACTGGGTGCGCTTCATATAACCGTATGTTCTGCTCCGTTTCCGTTTTTTTGGTTGATGCGTTCTTTTCGGCATAATCGAATACAAATTATTTTTTATTGCATGTCACACAGTATACCAACAATTCATCCTTCCGGTCAACGATTTATGGTTGTCCTCAGAGTATCAACAGTTTATTCACAAAGACGCTCGCATTCCACCATTCTTTCTATCGGCTTGCTGTGGTAGTATGAATACCACGACTGACCGACTTATACAGTCCCACGAGTTCTATCTTTTACGTCTTTTTCCTTATGGACAAGGAGCAACTATGGCATGCCGCTCTGGGTGAACTTGAGCTGACGCTCAGTAAGGCAAATTTCACCACGTGGTTCAAAAACACCTTCGTCTCCTCATACGAAAACGAGTCGGTAATCATCGGCGTGCCAAATGCTTTTACGAAGACGTGGCTCGAAAATAAATACCACAAACAAATCCTGGAAGCGCTGAAGCACGCGACTGATAACCACATCACCGACGTCCAGTACCGTGTTGAAGTGTTCCACAAAGGTGCGGCCCACCATGCCACCGCGCCGGCGGCTCCGGCACAGCAACGCCCCGAACAAGTGGCCCCCGTAACCCAAAAGAATGGCTATGGGCTGAACGCGCGCTACACCTTCAGCACGTTTGTGGTGGGCAAGGGCAATGAGCTCGCCCACGCCGCCTGCCTTGCCGTCGCACAGCGGCCAGGTGTTGTGTACAACCCTTTATTCCTCTACGGCGGTGCTGGGCTGGGGAAAACACACCTTTTACAAGCGATTGCCCATGAGATCGCAACGCTCCATGCGGGGAAAAAAATCCTCTACGTTACGTGTGAAAAATTCACCAATGAGTTTATCGCAGCCATCAGCCAGGGCGGAGGCGAGCGTTTTAAGAACGTTTATCGTACCGCTGACGTACTGCTCATCGATGATATCCAATTCCTCGCAGGCAAAGAAGGCACCCAGGAAGAATTTTTCCATACATTCAACGCGCTTCACCAGCAGAATAAGCAGATCGTCTTGAGCTCCGACCGCCCCCCCAAGGCAATCCCTGCCCTCGAAAATCGGCTCATCTCCCGGTTTGAATGGGGAATGATTGCGGACATCGCCCAGCCGGATTATGAAACACGAATTGCTATATTGAGCGCGAAATGCAAGGAAAAAAACCTTTCCTTCCCCCGTGAAATCCTTTCAACGGTCGCTACGTCCGTCCAGAGCAACGTCCGTGAACTTGAGGGCGCCCTGAACCGTATTCTCGCATTCCACCAGCTCAATAATTCAAAGCCTTCCGTGGAATCGGTGCGGGGGATTCTCGCGAGCATGTCACAGCACCAAAAACGTGAAGGCGCCATTACCATCAAGCAAATAATCAACACTGTTGCCGCCTTTTTTGACATCTCTGTCGCGGACCTGACCGGCAGTAGCCGGAAAAAAGAGCTCGTTGTCCCTCGGCAAATCACCATGTTCCTGATGCGGGAAGAGGCAAAGTGTTCATACCCATCAATTGGCCAGGAGCTTGGCGGCCGCGACCACACGACGGCGATGCATGCATACGAAAAAATCCGGCGTGCCTTCGAGGAAGACGAAAAAATCCACCAGGATATTAATTTGATCCGGCAGCGGCTTTATAACGAGTAGATAAGTGGTGGATGGCAAGCGTACAACTCACATGATTATCCCCTTTTATCAAACCATTTCCCCCGCGCCCACTTCCTCCTGAATAATTATCCCCGCTCTGTCGGCACGCTATACCCCTTTTGTGCGGTTGTCGTTCACACCCAATAAAATCCTTTTTCTTTCTTCGCGCGCTAACCTTCGCTCCCAAAAACCCACCAATAATTCTTTTCCACTTTCCCACAGCTCCTATTACTATAATTATTATTCTTTAAATTATTTATCTATACTTTTATGAGAGTGATTTGTACACAAGAAAATCTTGCACGCGGACTTCAAATGGTGAGCCACATTGCAAGCAAAAACGTTTCTTTACCAATCCTTAATAATGTCTTGTTAAAAGCCGAGAAGGGGGCGCTCCGTTTGCTTGCGACAAATCTTGAGATCGGCGCAGAATGCAGTATCCGTGGCAAGGTTGAGCGCGAGGGCGCAATAAGCGTGCAGGCACGCGTTTTACATGATTACATCAATCTCCTGCCGCGCGAAAATGTCACCCTCGAGGTGCGGGAAGACAATCTCACAATTTCCTGCAGTAATGCAAAGACAAGCATGAAGGGGCTGGGGGCATCAGAATTTCCCTTGATACCGGTTGTCGAGGCGAAGCAGGATTTTCGGATTCCAGCAACGGAGCTGAAAACAGCACTGACGTCGGTGAGCCTCGCGGTTGCGTATGACGAGACTCGCCCCGAGATCAGCGGGGTGCTGTTTAAGCTTGAGGGGGAGGCCGTGACGTTCGTCGCGACGGATAGTTACCGGCTCGCAGAAAAAAAGGTGCCTCTCGAGAAGCAATCGGCCGGTAATTACAGCCTCATCGTCCCCGGAAGAACTGTGCAAGAAGTGATGCGCGTACTCAGCGACGGAACCGAAGAAGTGGAGATTCAAAGCAATGAGAACCAAATACTGTTTTCAATCGGCGAGCTGAAATTAACCTCCCGGATCGTCGAGGGGCAATATCCTGACTACCAGCAGATAATTCCGCAAGAGAGCCGCACGCGAGTGCGTGTTCCGCTCACTGAGTTTACCAACACCGTACGCCGCGCCAGTTTGTTCTGTAAGCAGGGAGGCAATGATATTATTCTGAAAGTGGACGCCAAGGCAGGAAAAATAACCGTCACCGCGGCGAATCTCCAGGTTGGCGAGAGTGAAGCGCACCAGGACGCAGCGGTGGAGGGGGAGGATAATACTATTGTTTTTAACTATCGCTTCTTGCTCGACGGCCTGCAGAATATTCAGAGCGAGGAGTGTATTCTCGAAATCACGACGAGCACAAGCCCTGGCGTGATTCGCCCTGCTGGTAAGGAGCAGTACCTCTACATCATCATGCCAATCAAGCAGTAGAAAACTGAGCGAACAATAAGGCCACGGTGACCCTGTGGCTTTATTTTACTATTGAAAAGTTATTCGGTGTTTGTACTCGTTTTTTTTGGTATTGAAGCAACGCCGGACCGGACGTTGATTGTTACAGTTGCTGACGAGGAGTTGTCGATATCATCGTACACAACAGCTTTCAGGTCGTGAAACCCCTTTTCAGTTTTACTTACGTCGATGCTGAGGCTGTAGGGCTTCTTGGTGACCGTGCCGGCTACCGTGGAATCAATAAAGAAGACGACCTTTTTTATTGTCCGAGGCGACGTGGCGGCAGCGGTAGCAGTAAATTTTTTAGAATTAATTGCTGCGCCATTCTTAGGCGCCGTAATGGTAATTGATGGCTGGTTCTCGGCGGAACGCAATGAGCAATCGCCCGGTGCCGGCATGGATTCCGTATAATTATTCTGGGCAGCCCAGCGGCGCACAGGCTCTTCCCATCGCTCGTATTGTGGATCAGCGGCTGGGTCAGCGGGTGCCGGACCGCGCGGATTGTCTTTATTAACATAGTAAAGGATATCGTGGACCGCGCGGAATGTTTTTTCGACAATAAACTGAGACGGATAGTCAGGAAGGCACGATTCGGGGATTAATTTACCCGTCACGGAGTCAACTTTGAATTTCGTTTCAGCCTGGAGCTCTCCGCGCAGAACTGGTTTGTCCGCGTCATTTGCTGGTGCCGCCTTGAATGGCTCTACGGGCCCCCCGACCGTGTTTTGCATAAAATCGTGCCAGATAGGTGCAGCAACGATCGAGCCGTCTGCGCCGCGCCGCATTTCCGAATTGTCATTATTGCCGACCCAGACGCCGGTTGCAATCGAAGGCGTATACCCCAGCGTCCATGCATCGCGGTAGTCGTTAGTTGTGCCTGTTTTTGCGGCAACGGGGCGCCCCGAGAGGGTGAGATAATTCCGTGAACCGAAGATGTACGCTCGTGCGCCGTTGTCAGAAAGGACGCTGGTGAGCATGCGGACATATTTTTCGTCGACAGCGCGTTCTTCGCGGTCCTTGAATTCCTCAAGTACTTTTCCGGTATTGTCTTCAACGCGCAGGATGCTCGCGGGCGGGTGGTAGACGCCTTCCCGTGCGAGAGAGGCAAATGCCGCGGTATGCTCGAGCAGCGTAACTTCGCCGCCACCCAAGACGAGCGACAGCCCGAATCTGCTGCGGTCGCCGAAGGTTGAATATCCGAGGGAGGCAGCAGTGTCCAGTACATTGTCTATCCCGGCGAGGTAGAGGGTTTTTACCGCTGGTATGTTGAGGGATCCGGCAAGCGCTTGGCGCATTGTCACGGGACCGTGCTCCTGCAGATCGTAATTTTTCGGCGAGTAATCCTTAGCACCAGTCTTGAAACTCGTCACGAGATCAAAGAGGAGCGTATCGGGGGTATAGCCTTTCATGAAAGCAGTGAGATAGACGATGGGCTTGAATGATGAGCCGGGTTGGCGCGGGCGCAAGGTAACGTTAACGTTGCCGTCGATACTCTCGTCGAAGTAGTCTCTTGATCCTACCATGGCAAGGATTTGGCCGGTTTTTGTGTCGAGGCTAACAAGCGCTGCATTTGAAGCTTGGTACGTATCCGCGTTCTTGCCCGCGTATTTGTTGATTGATTCTTCTGCTGCACGCTGTTTGTCGATATTGAGCGTGGTGATTACTTTCAAGCCGCCCTGTTCGACCATCTTTTCGCCGTACGTGTTACTGAGCAGCTCGCGCACATACATGACGAAATGGGGGGCGGTAATATTTTCATACTGGGGGCGCATCCGTTCAAGGATATTGTCTTTCTTCGCCTCAGCAGCTTGCTCTTTAGTAATGTAGCCAAGCTCGACCATTTTATTCAGTACCGTGTGGAGCCGCGCGGATAGCTCGTCGGTGTGGCTGCCGTAGGGGGACAGGTAGGTTGGCCGCTGGGGGATGGCCGCGAGGAACGCAGCTTCGGAGAGGGTTACGTCTTTGACGGATTTCCCCAGAAAGGATTGGGCAGCCGCCTCGACGCCGTAGAGCGTTGAACCGAATGGAATCTCATTGAAATACAGCTGGAGAATTTGGTCTTTCGTGAATTTTTTTTCGATCTGGTATGAGAGGACGAGCTCCTTGATTTTCCTGGTGTAGGACCGTTCGGAAGTCAGGATGGCGTTTTTTACGAACTGTTGCGTTATCGTTGATCCGCCGCGCGTGGGGCACAAACCGGCGAGATTGCCAAACGCTTCATGGCACCCAGCCTTGATAATGCCGCCGAGGTCAAACCCCTGGTGTTTGTAAAAATCCTGGTCTTCAATGGCGACCGTTGCCTGTTGCATGATCTTCGGGATGTCCTCGATCTGCATTAGTGTCCGTTTCTCAGAGCCATGAATTTCGTACAAGAGGGTAGTTCCGTCCCGCGCGTAAATCTGAGTACTCTGGGCAATGCTCCGACTCATGATTTTATTCGGGTCAGGAAGGTCACGCGAGTACCAGGCAAATGCGCTAATGAGAAAAATGACGCCAAGGCCACCAGCGATTGCACAACCAATCAGTGTACGGACAAGAATCCGCTTCCAGCGCGGCCATTTTTGGAAATGGCGCTTTCTGCGCTGTTCGACAGCCTGAACGCGCCGGACGACGCGTGCGCCGATTTGGCGGATCCTGAATTGAGGTTCGTGGAGTTGGGGGATTGGCATGGGAGGAAACTAAACCTTGAATTTTTGTTGTGCGAGCAAGGCTGCGCCGATAACGCCGGCATCCTGGCAGAGACTGGAGCGCACGATACGGACAGTGCGTAACTCAGGGGAAAGGAGCAGCTGGCGGGTTGCCCGTACGGCATTCTGAACCAACCGGGGAATTTGTGAAAGCCCGCCACCCACGACAATTATTTCCGGATTATACGCATGAATGGCATTTGCGAAGCCATGGGAAAGAAAGTTTGACATGGTTTTGACGGTAAATACCGCGTCACGCTGCCGAGCTGCAGCCGCAGCAACAATGCCGTATGTAGTGAGCGTTTTTCCTGTGCGCTGCCGGTACAGGTTGACCATCGCGCGCCCGGAAACGAGTGCTTCAAGGTGGCCGCGCTTACCGCAGCTGCAGGGCGGCGAGTCTTGGGCGATGATAGTATGGCCGAACTCGACTGAATTTTGCGCGCCCCGGTAGAGGCGTTTTCCCACAACGAGGCCGGCCCCAATTCCCGTCCCGATGGTAATTGAAAAAACGGTTTGGTATTTTTTCCCATCTCCGACCAGCGCATCAGCAAGGGCAATGCAGTGCGCGTCGTTATCAACGGCGACCGGTACATGGTAGCGGCGTTCAAAAAGTTTTTTCAGGGGGACGCGGTGCCATGTCCTGGGAAGATTTGGGCTCATGATCGAAATGCCACGAGCATGATCAACAAGGCCAGTAATCCCAATCCCGATCGCCTTGAATGCTGTTGGCCTGAATATAGTTATGGCTTTCTTGATACTCGCGAGCGCAGTCGTAGCGTTTTTCGGATCGATTAAAAATCGCCCACTGCGAATGACCCTATGCCGGTCGCTGACAAGGCCGATTTGAATTTTTGTGCCGCCGATATCGAGACCGAGTATGCCAGTAGCCATAGTATCGATAGTATAGCAGAATGGGCGTGTTTTGTCTTTTTCATAATGAGGAAAGTGCGGTATACTGTAGGCAGTCGTTGGTTTAAAAAGGATACGGGAGACTATGGATAAAAAGGCAGAAATTGAAGAATTATTAACGAGGGGCGTCGTTGATGTAATCGTCCGGAAGGACCTTGAACGTAAGCTTCAATCAGGCACACCGCTGAAAGTGAAGCTTGGCATCGACCCGACATCTCCCCGCCTCCACCTCGGGCATACCGTTGCGCTCCGCAAGCTTCGGCAGTTTCAGGAACTTGGGCATCAGATTATTTTTTTAATTGGTGATTTTACCGCCCGCATTGGGGACCCGTCCGATCGCCTCTCTGCCCGAAAACCGCTCACGCCGAAGGAGATTGAACATAATATGAAGCTGTACCGAGCGCAGATTGGGAAGGTACTGGACCTCGAAAACGTTACGATGCGCCATAATGCGGAATGGCACGCAAATATGGATTTCGCTGAGCTGTTTCAGCTCGCGAGCTGGTTTTCGGTGAACCAAATGCTTGAGCGGGATATGTTTCAGAAAAGAATGAAGTCCGGGAAACCGCTGTGGATTCATGAACTGCTTTACCCCTTATTGCAGGGATACGATTCAGTGGCGCTTCAAGCAGACGTCGAGCTCGGAGGAACCGACCAGACGTTTAATGTCCTCGCCGCAAGGACTATTCAACCCCACTATAACCAAGAACCGCAAGATATTATTACCGTGCAGCTCATCGAGGGCACGGACGGCAAGAGCAAAATGAGCAAGAGCATTGGCAATACCATTGACCTCGATGATGAACCGCGTGAAATGTACGGAAAGCTTATGTCTATTCCCGATACGTTAATAATAAAGTATTTCACAACCCTGACGGATACGCCGATGGCTGAAATTAGCGAGTACCAAAACGCCATGGCTGCCGGTGAAAATCCGAGAGCGTATAAGGCGAAACTTGCGTGGTCGCTGGTCAAGCTGTACCATAGCGTGCGTGCGGCTGATGAAGCCGAAAAAGAGTTTGCTCGGGTGTTTCAGGGAAAACAGGCGCCCCAGGATATTCCAGAGTATGCGATAAAGAAAGCTGGCAGTTTTTCTTTGGTTGATACGCTCGTGGAGACTGGCTTGGCAAAATCAAAAAGTGACGCCCGCAGGCTTATTGAGCAGGGCGCCGTGGAATTCGATAGCATGCTTATTACTGACTGGAAGAAAAAAGTTCGTGTCGCATCAGGGATGGTGCTCCGCGCTGGAAAGCGAAAGTTTGTCCGCTTGGTAATCAATAAGGAATGATACGTTCATACGGGCGAGCGCCACAGCGTCGGGTGCCGCCACGATCATTGTGGCCATCCTCGTGGTCCCGGAAACCGACGCCGCGAAGAACAAAACTTGTTGCAGCAGCTGCAATTGTTTTTTGCATCGGCGCATGTATTATGATTTTGAAGCTCTCGGGAAGCGTGCGTACTCCCATCAGCGAGAATACATCCACCAGCAATCACAGCACCACCAATGCATTGGACAATAGTTTGCCGCCCATGAATAGTACCAATGGGCAAGGCGCGGACCAAGAAGTTCCCGCCACCGAACCAGAAGTGACCGTCGTCAATACAGAACCGGTCGTTGCCCCCGCAACCCAAACGAGCACCGGCCCGGAAATTGTGCGTGGCGATGACACAAAGCAGCAGGTTATATTTACGTTTGACGCCGGGTCTGGCAATCAGTCAATCGGAGCCATCCTTGAAACGCTCGGGGAGCATGGCATTACCGCATCATTTTTTCTCACCGGGAAGTGGGCAGAAAAAAACGAAGACTCCGTTCGAGCGATTGCCGAAGCTGGCCATGAGATGTTTAACCATACCTATTCGCACCCCCACCTGCCAACGTTGAACGATGAAGACATTCGCGCAGAATTGAGCGAGACGGAGGCTATCATTGAGCGCATTACCGGCACCTCAACGAAACCGTACTTTCGGCCGCCATATGGGGATCGCACGAGTCACGTGCTTGAGGTTGCGTCGGCTGCTGGGTATCGTTCAGTTTTTTGGACGGTCGATGCGCTTGATTGGCAAGAAAGCGAGGGCATGACCGCAGCGCAGGTACAAGACCGCATACTTTCAAAACTTGCGCCGGGGAATATTTATTTGATGCATGTCGGCGATACATTAACAGGCGCCGTGCTCGACCGGGTGCTGGCGCAGATAGAGCAGGCCGGGTATTCGATCGTGCCTCTGAGCGAAGGCGTTAAATAATGGTCGTGAGGGTCGTTGCATCAAAACAAGCCCCGTTCGCGGGGCTGTTGTTATAGAGGGGAGCTGGTTTGTTGTAAGGCTACCGCCTGCGATAAAATTTTGCCGCTTCTTCCGGCGCGACACTATTGATGACCACGCGCGATCCAAGTTCAACCCCAGCCCACGTGTCGCGGCGGGGGCAAATACGGAGGTAGAAGTATTCATTGGGCTCAGTGATTGTTTGGTGCATGTAATAGTTATAGGGCAGGCCAAGCTCGTTTACCTTCTTGATGATCAGTTTCAGTGCATGGGCGACTGCTTTTAATTCCTCTTCTTCGAGGAGGGTAATGTTGTCCACTTGCCGGTGCGGGACGATCCACACTTCATAGTTGTATGAGGAGGCATACGGGCAGAATACCGTGAGGTATTTATTTGTCATGATGCACCGGGGCCCCTTTGCTTCAGTTTGCGCGAGTTTTGCGTAGTATGATATGCCATGTTCAATGAGGTATTCTTCGGCTCGCGCAAGCTTATTGATAATATGGCTCGGTACGAACCCGGTTGCAAGAATTTGAGAATGTGCATGGACGAGCGAGGCGCCCGCTTTGCCGCCGTGGTTTTTAAAGATGATAATGTATTTTATTTTTTTATCCCGGGACAATGCTTTGGTGCGGGCAGCGTATGCCTTCAGCACTCGATAGACGTGCGAGTCGCTGAATTCAGCCATTTCCTTGTTGTGGTGGGGAGTTTCGATAATTACCTCTTGGTGTCCGTACGCTTTGGGATTGCCCGGGCTGACGAAGGGGAAGACGTTTTTAATTACTTTAATTTCCCACCAATTGTCCGGACCCTCGAGGTACAGCGGGGGCTGGGACATCATTTCGGTTTCCCGGCAGAATGGGCAATCTTTTGATTTCACGGGAACTTCCTGATGCTGGGCAACGTCATGCGGGCGCATGGAGCGTTTCGGCGCAACGATAATATAACGATCGTGGATTTCGTCAATGCGAATTTCACTTTTTGATTCGTGGATTTTAACCGTTGTCGGTCGAGGAATTTTTTTTGCCATGGGAGTCGATTATAAGCCGATTGTAGAGTGCGGCGTACTGGCGCGCCGAATTATTCCAGGAAAAGTCTTTTTTCATCAGGCGGACAACTAGAGTGTACCATGCTTTTTCGTCGCGGTACAAGGTAAGTGCGCGCTGCAGCGCTTTTTTAAGCGCTGAACTTTTGTATTCTTCAAATACAAATCCGTCTCCTGCGCCACTCGCATTGTTATAATCGGCGACCGAATCGCGGAGCCCGCCCGTTGCCCGGACCACTGGAACGGTGCCGTAGCGCATGGCAATCATCTGGCCGAGGCCGCATGGTTCGAAGCGTGATGGCATGAGGAAAATATCCGAACCGGCATAGATTTGTTGCGCGAGCGCCGCATTGAATTCAATATTGGATGAAACGTTATGCGGGTGCTTGGATTCAAGCGATTCCATAAGCTCCTCAAGTTTCGGGTCACCCGTGCCAAGAATGGCGAGTTGTGTGTTATTGTGGAGCGTCGTTTTGATTGCATCATAGACGAGGTCAAACCCCTTCTGGTCAGTTATTCGCGATACGATGCCAATGAGCGGGATATCGTCGCGCTCCGGCAAGCCGCACCGTTTTTGGACGTGGAGCTTGCACTGGCGCTTGCCCGCCAGGTCATCAGCAGAGAAATTTTTTACAATATAAGGATCGGTTGCGGGATTAAAACGATCGGCGTCGATTCCATTCAGGATGCCGGCTAATTCATGCTCGCGCCCCTGGAGGTCTTTTTCCAGCCCGGCGCCAAACTCCGGGGTCAGGATTTCATTCCGGTATGTTGGACTCACGGCGTTGATAAAATCACTTGCGGCGATTGCCTGCTGAACGAGGTTGATTTTTCCGTCATTTCGCATCAGGAGTGACGGACAGTCTTTTGTAGAGATACCGAGCCCTTCCATGACGATTCGAGAATCAAACAATCCCTGGAATTCAAGATTATGAATGGTAAAAAGTGTTTTTATTGAACGATACAGCGAGTCAGTTTTTGCTAAAAGCTTCATGAGCAGCGGGAGGATGCCAACATGCCAGTCGTGGCAATGGATGATGTCCGGTTTCCATGACAATGCAGGGAACATTGCAAGGCTGGAACGCGCGAAGAACGTAAACCGCTCAATTTCCCGTTGGGCTGAATCAGCAAGCTGGAGCGTTTCGAAGTAAATGCCGTTTTCGCCGAGGTACCGCTTGTTTTCGATGAGGTATACAGGCACGGTACTGCTGGGAAGCGCGGTTTCGAAGACGGTGACGAGTTCTTTTTTGCCATTGAATGGCACCGTGATGCCGCTCGCGATTTTTTTTGTCGCATACTTTTTGTCATCGATGACGCCGTATTTCGGGATGGCAATGCGCACGTCGATGCCGAGCGCGGCGAGCGCTTTTGGCAGGGCGCCGACGACATCGGCAAGGCCGCCGACTTTTGCGAGGGGGGTCAGTTCGGACGCGATGAAGAGAACTTTTCGGATGCTCATGGTAAGAGGTTAATTATTGAGTACCGGGCGTGGTCAGTCCATTCAGGAAAGACACTGGAATCTTGAAGTAATCGAGCTGGCTTTTGAGGAAACCTTGCTTGTTAGCAGGAAAGTCCCCGTGGAAGTCGCTGCCGCCAGTCATCAGTAGCTTGAGCTCTTGAGCGAGGTGCTGGTAGTATTCAATTTGGTGCCAGGTATGGTACGGGGAGAGCACTTCGAGGCCGTCAAGGCCTAAGCGCGCCAGGTTCCGGATCAGTGAGTCGTCCGCGTGCGTTAATTGTTGTCCGGGGTGGGCGAGTACCGCACTGCCCCCCGCGCCATGAATGAGCTTGATTGCATCGCCTGCGGGAAGGGCTGAAACGGGGAAATGCGCGGGAGCATGGAATCCGAACAAGTAACTGATTTTTTCGAAAAACGTTTGTTTTTCTGCAGGGAGCGCTGCCTGCATTTTTACCCGGTTTGCCTCGAAACTTTCTAATTCGCGGAGCAAATGGATAACTCCGATGGATTGGGATGGAAGGGCGAGAATCGCCTCCTCGCTGATAGTATACCCTTGTTCCTCAAGGCTGTGTATGGAGCGTGTGACATTGCGAGCATTGTCTTTCCGCAGCGCTGCCAGGGAGGATGCTAGAGCGGCGTTTGTTGTGCTGAAATTATACCCGAGGATATGCAGCTGCCGGCTGTTATGATGTACATAGAGCTCAATGCCGACAATTGCCTTGATTCCGGCGCGTGGTGCCTCGGTCAATAGTTCCTGAATGCCTGCGATTGTATTGTGGTCAGCGAGTGCCAGCGCTGAAATGTTTTCTGATTGCGCGCGCTGGAGCAGCTCATTGACGGAGTAATCGCCCTCAGAATAGTGTGAGTGCACGTGGAGGTCGATAAACTGTCTCATAGGGAGGCGTTAATTATACATCCGGAAATTGTTGGCGAGGATCTCCCGGATTTTCTGTGCAGAAAATTTCCCAAGCTCGGCGAAATCTTTTTTGTCTGGGTAAAAATGATAGCCAATGGTATTGAATACTGATTGAAGCAACACGGTTGATGACCAGAGATTATTGAACCCCGCGTACGAGCCATACCGCCGTTTTAAGCGATGGTACAAGGCGCGTTGCCATGCTGGATTACTCGATGCACGCATCCATATCGTTACAAAGTCTTTCATGATGGACGCCCAGCCGATATTTTCCCAGTCAATGAGCCGATACGAAGCGCCCGTTTTTAGGATGTGGGGCGCATACGGTTCCTGGTGCGCTAAAACTCGCGGAAAGCGAGCTGCGAGGGTGTTGTGGGCGCGTAATACCGCGAAGGCGCGCTGGCTTGCGTTAGGTATGCGGGTAAACGCATCAACGTGCTGGCGAAACGGCCTGACAAAGCGCCACAGATATGCGAACGTTTGGGGCGCGTAAAGCAGTTTTTTAAAACGGTCCGGCAAGTCCTGCTCGCGGATCGATTGTAGCTCGAAGAACGTATTGAGCACCCAGCGGAGCGATGCCGGCGTGAAAAAGGACGGCCGAAAGCGGATATTCCCATCGTGAATATTTTGCCGGATTCCGCCAAAGTACTCACGGATATACCATGCGCGGTGGCTGACTGATGAGGCATACACGTACGGGACTGCGCGCTTGAGGGCGTTGAAGTGTGAACGCTTGACGAATGTCAGAAAGATAATTTCCCGCGAGAACTTTTGGTGCGTGAGGTGGTCGAAGGATGGGGGGAAGATACAGGATTTAAAGAGCGCCGGGGTGCTTCGCAGCGAACCTTCTGCAATGTAATAGCGGTCGCCGAACTTGATTTTTTTATCAGTGCGAAAATTCTGTGAAGCGATAACCTGCCGGATAATTGCCAGGCCGCGCTGCCGTTCCCGGAGCCGAGATGGCGCATATCGTTGTGATGCCATACGTTAACGCTTCGTAATTTGATCTTTCTTTTCCTTGAGTTCGTTGACGCGATTTCTGATTTGCGCGGCGCGTTCGTACTCTTGGGAACTTGCCGCCTCATGCATCTGTTTCTCAAGGTTCGCGATGATGCTGTTGAATTCTGCCTCCGGTATGTACGGAATATCAGTGGTAATACGCTGTGTAACGTCCTCGTCAGCCGATTTTGCCAGCACATCAACCTTGCCTGACCGTTGCCAGTCAAAAGCTGTAAAGAGGATGTTTTGGTATAACTGTTGCGCTTTAGCTTTTGTTGTTTTGCTGACCGGGGATTCGAGTATGACGTCGCGGAGGTCCTTCGCTCCCGCTTCGATCATTTCGATGCTCCACCACGGCATCGCCGAGGCCCACCAGTATTGGTCGGAGTGGAGCGCGCGATCCAGGTCATGGCGGACGCGCGGGTACCGCTTGAACGTTTTTTTCAGTCGCTTGATGCTCTGTATGGCGAGATTCGTGAGCTGCCATTGCATCGCATGGATGGTGTTGTGTTTGTCGTTCCACCGTGAAAATGGCGTGTTGCGTTCGATGTCTTTCATCATCAGTGCCCATGACGACGGCCGCGGCTCGATGGCTGCCGATGCGGGAAAGAACGCCGTGAGTTCGGAAATCGTAACGGGCTGCAATTCTTTCGTCTTATAGAGGTCAAAGAGGAGGTATTCAAGGCCCGGCCGGTGGTGGCCGAATGTTTCTCCGTCCATGGCGGTGATAAGGTATTCCTTGTTATGAACGCGCTCTCCGAGGAGCTTGATGAGCATGCTGCCCGAGAAGATGCTCATCCCGATTTCGGCGGACAGTATACGGAAGCTCGCTTCACGCTCGCGGAAGAAAACGTGGAGATTGTCATGCCCGCGCACTGTGTAGGTTTTTGTCCAGTCGATGTCTTTAATTTTTCCCGAGAAAGCAAGCTCATCGAGGATGAGCCAGCGGTACCCCTGGCCTGCAATGACATCGGCAACGTTACGGTTGTACGCCATTTCCGGCGGGAAGAACCCCGTCGGTTTGTATGCGGAGCCAAAATAGCGGCGGTTTGTTGCAGTATTCAACTCGATCTGACGGACGATTTCATCCTTGGGCATCATGGGGAGGAAGGGGTGGTATTTTGCGCTCGCGGTGAGCTCGATCTGGCCGCGTTCTGCCAGCATCCGTATGCCGGCGATGACGTCGCGGCAAGCATACTTTGCGAAGAGTTCGGTTAAGCCTGCGTTGATATTCAACGTTGCTTTCGCATGGGGATTTTCCGTGAAGCCCTTGATCAGCTTGCGGTAGCTTTCGTTCGCGATTTTCTTCACCCAGTATTCTTTCTGGGTTGGGGGCTGGTAAATGTGTAAAAAATTCGCCCAGTACATGATCGTAGTATTAATTATTTATTCGCAGATATCATCCGGCCGCCGATATACCGGACACCGGTGTCCCCATTCGCATTGAGGTATTCGTTGGCGGTTATTTCGAATTTATTTTCATCTTGCCACGACTTGGCGGTTGTGAGTATCATATGGGACAATTCGTACGTCAGCGTGTCTTTCTCATTAATATATTGGGCAATACGGACGAGCTCCTTTGTTTCACGCTTGATAATGTCGAGACTCCACCACGGTTTTGCCGATGCCCACCAAAATTGGTCCGAGGAGAGCTGGCGATCAAGCAATTCCCGGGCTTTCATATAGAGCGGGTTCTGTTTCTGCTCCTCGACGAGCGAAGTAACATGCCTGAGAAGCCGCCACTGCAGTTCGTGGATTGGATTATGGGGGTCATCCCAGAGTACATAGGGGCTTCCTTGTTCGATTTCGCGTTCCTGGGAAGACCAGCTTGCGCGGCGCGGACTGATGGTTTCTCTTTTTTGGTACCGCGCAAGAAGCTCGCTTATCGTGACTGTCTGTACGCGTTGGGCAGTGACCAGCTGTTCCCAAAAAGCATCCCATCCCTTTCGGTGGTGGCCAAGGTTTTCACCGTCCATTCCGGTAACAAGCGCCTGCGCACTGCGGTTATCGTCGCGGATAGCATCCCAGAATCCTCCCGGGTTGCTCGGGTTTGCATGGAAAGCGAAGTAATCGCTAATCGCGCGATTCCTGAAAATAATGTCGATGGACGTGTTGATGATATGGTATCGGCGGTCGAATCTGGTGCGGCCGAGTTTTCCGGCGCTGCTTATTTCGTCAGCGATGATCCACTTGAAGCCGAGAGGCTGAATGGTGAGCGCGGCTTTGCGTCCGTACGCCATTTCCGGCGGATAGAAGCCCGTCGGTTTGTATATATGGCCGAAATATTTCTGGTTCACCGCCGTATTCAACTCAATTTGCCGAACGATTTCCTCAGTGGGGATCAGCGGCAATATTGGGTGGTAGATCGCCGTGCCGGTGAATTCTATCTGCTTGAGTGTCGCGAGACGTTTGATGTCCAGTATAATGTCGTGGAGCTTGTGCTGGGCGAGCTGCTCGGTAAGTGAGCCAGAAATATTCAGCGTAACCTTGAGGGACGGGTGGCGTTTCAGGATATCAAGAAACGGACGATAGCTTTCGTCCGCAACCTTTTTTATGATTGCGGGTGGCCAATTCGGCGGCTGGTAAATATGGAAAAAATTTGCCCAAATCATTCGTGTTGGTGGGGGATAATTAATGTAGTTCGGTTTTTTGGCCTGGTTTTTATCGCGCGAGAGTAGAGGAGCAGATATTTTCGTGCGGGCAATTCCCACGAGTAGGTTTGCTGCATGGACGACCAGACGAGGTATTCCCACGCCTGCGAGTATTTGTAATTTTCAAGAGCCCGGGCAATCGTTATGAGGAAGTCCTCAGGAGCGTATTTTTTGAAAACAAAGCCGTTTCCTTTTCGGGTGCGGGGGCTGTAATTCGTGATCGTGTCAGAGAGGCCGCCGGTTTCGTGCACGATCGGTATGGATCCGTACCGCAAGCTTTTCAGCTGGGAAATTCCGCATGGCTCAAACCGCGACGGCATGAGGAACATGTCCGATCCGGCATAAATTTTTGATTCCATTTGTTCTGAAAAAGGCGTGAAGAATGCGAACCGCCGCGGGTACGTGCGCGCCATTTTTTTGAAAAACGTGATGTACTCAAGAAAACCGCTCCCGAGAATAACAATTTGCAATGGCATGCGCATGAGCACCTCGAAGGTTTCCATGATAAGACGGAAGCCTTTCTGCTCCGTGAGCCGATTGACGACGCCGATCAGGGGAATCTCCGGGTTCTGTTCGATACCGACGATTTTTTGCAGCTCAAGCTTATTTTTTTTCTTGCGGCCGAGGCTATTCCAGTCGTATTTGAATCGGATATTCCCATCAAAAGCCGGATTATGTATCGTATAATCAATGCCGTTAATGATGCCGTACAGGTTTGTTTTGCGAGCTCGGAGGCACTTATCCAAGCCTTGGCCGTACTCCGGTGTCAAAATTTCTTCCGCGTACCGTTCGCTGACCGTATTGATCGTATCGGCGTATAGTATTCCACGTTTCGTAAAATTGAGGAATCGGATTTTTGCCGGATTTTTCAGTGGGTCGAATTTTCCGTCATCGCGTGATCGTTTTGGGATGCTCCACCAATTCTTGCCGGATTGGAATGTGAGATTATGGATGGTGAATACGGTTGCAGATCGCCGGAGCGACTGGAACCGCTGTGGGTATTTTGTGAGGAAGTACGGGACCAAGCCCGCCTGCCAATCATGGCAGTGGATGATGTCGCGGCGTGGCGTCAAGTTGTCGAGAAATCTCAATGCGGCGATATTAAAAACGAGAAACCGCAGGTTGTCATCTGGGTATCCATATACATTTGAGCGTTTCGTAAAGAGGGCATCAATGACCACAAAGAAAATAGCCAGGTTTGGGTTGACATCCAACCTGAGATACGAAACGGGAAATTTTTGCCGTCCGACGACCACCGTCGCGGTTTCCTTCACCCGTTTTAGATTGAGGTCCTGATCTTTGATGAATTTGTAGAACGGCGTTACTACCGAAACCTTGTGGCCGTGGTTCGAAAGCGCTTTTGAGAGCGCCTTCGTCACGTCAGCTAAGCCGCCAGTTTTGGAGTAGGGGGAAACCTCTGATGATATGCTTGCGATGCGGAGTGTTTTTGCCATGGTTACTCGCGTGAAAAGTCTTTTGTGTAAGCACCGCAGATCGCAATTGCGAGTGCGTCAGCGATATCGTCAGGCTTCGGGCACCGCCCCAGGCAGAGCGACTGCTCAACCATTTTTTGGATTTGGGCTTTTCCAGCGCGGCCGTATCCTGTCATTGCCTGTTTAATCTGCAGGGGAGTAAATTCGAGTATCGCTGCACCGCTCTGCGATGCGGCAAGCATTGCGATGCCCCGCGCTTCCCCAACCTTCAGCGCGGTCGTTACGTTTTTTGAGAAGAAGAGCTTTTCAACCGCAATCGTATCGGGCTTATAACGTTTGATTACCGTGGTGAGCTCGCGGTACAGTTTCTCGAGCCGCTGTCCGTACGGTTCTCGTGCGGACGACGTAATGGCGCCATACTGCACGGGGGAAACGGTGTGTTTGGACAGCTGGATGATTCCGTAGCCGGTGATTGCGAAGCCGGGGTCAATGCCCATGATAATCCGCCGTTTAGGCATCTGCATTGGTGAAGTAGTTGCTTACGTCGTCATTTTGTTCAAGCTCTTCGAGCAGTTCATTGAGCCGCTCAGCAGCGCGTTCGTTCGGGAGGGCAACTTTATTCTGCGGCACAAGCTCGATATCGGCCGAGGCCGTCTGGATGTTCGATTGTTCTAAGGCCGCTTTGATGCCAGCAAACCGTTCCGGGCTCGCATAGACTGTTATGCCTTCTGTTTCGTCGGCAATGTCGTCCGCGCCTGCGTCGATGAGCGCCAGTTCGAGCGCATCGCGGTCAGTGATCTGTTCGCGCGCAATGCGGATAACAGCACGCTGCTGGAACATCCACTGAACACTTCCGCTGCCGCCGAGGTTACCGCCAAATTTCGTCAGCGTGCTCCTGATAGTGCCCGCCGTGCGGTTTTTATTGTCGGTTGCAGTCTGGATGATGATTGCAGTTCCGCCCGGGCCAAAGCCTTCGTATGTCACTTCCTCGATGGCCGCGCCGGCAAGTTCGCCGGCACCGCGTTTGATCGCCCGTTCGATGTTTTCATTCGGCATATTGCCTGCTTTCGCCTTATCGATAGCCATGCGCAGCTGGAAATTCATGGTGGGATCTTTCCCGCCGCGTTTGGCGGCGATCGAGATTCCATTCGCGAGCTTTGTAAAAAGGTTACCGCGTTTGTTGTCAGTGACGGCTTTCTGGCGTTTGATTTGCCTCCACTTTGAGTGTCCAGACATATGATATTTTACATAAAAAAATACACCCGTTCGCCATTCAATATACCATATTTTAAGCAAAATTTCAAATTTGTTTTATTGTTCCCAATACCGTATAATGGATGTACAATTTTAAACAAACACTATGAATTTGCTCGACTCCACAAGTCAGTACCGGCGGTACGACAAATCAAACCTGCTCCAATCAATCGAGTCACTCGGCTTGCAGTGCAGGCAGGCATGGGAAGAGGCGAACATGGTAAAAATCCCACGTACCTACCGCCAGGTAAAAAATATACTTATCAACGGCATGGGAGGCTCTGCCCTCGGTGGGCATATTATCGAGTCTTTGTTCGGAACGGCGTTGAAAGTGCCCATCAAGATAATAAATCATTACTCGTTGCCCGGTTTTGTAGATCGCACAACGCTCTACATCATTTCTAGCTATTCAGGCACGACGGAGGAGCCCCTGTCGACATTTGCTGAAGCGCGCCGGCGGAAAGCGAAGCTGATGGTTATTTGCATGGCGAATTCAAAACTCGCCCGATTGGCACAGAAGTACCGCGTGCCGGGATATTTTTTCGTTCCCCAGTTTAATCCCTGCAACCAGCCGCGCATGGGATTGGGCTATTCGGTTATTGGGCAGATTGTCCTGCTCCGGCGGAGCGGTTTGCTGAAACTGGCTGAGGGCGAGTTCAAGGAGGCAGTCCAGAAAATTGTCGCCCTGCACCGTCGATTCGGCGCAAAAGTGCCGCTGCGCAAGAATGGAGCGAAACAAACAGCGCGCGCATTCGCCGGCCGCATCCCGATTATCGTCGGTGCCGATCATCTTTCGGGCAATGCCCACGTCTTCGCCAACCAGATCAACGAAAACAGCAAAGTATTTTCCTCCTACTTTCTGATTCCGGAATTAAACCACCACCTGATGGAAGGCCTGAAATTGCCTCGCGCGAATCGCAGCGTTTTGAAATTTTTATTTATCGAGTCCCGCCTGTATTTGCCGAAGATACAGCGGCGTTTTGCCATTACCAAGAAAGTGCTCCTGAAAAACAAGATTTCTTTTGCCAGTTATATTGCGGCTGGCCGTACACCCATAGAGCAAGTCCTGGAAATTCTCCTCTTCGGCAGCTATATGAACTACTATCTGGCGCTCTCCAACCGGCTCAACCCGACGCCGGTCCCGTACGTGGATTTTTTCAAGGAACAGCTCGCAAAATAACTAATCGCGAGTCCGTAAATCCCCGCCCCCATGCTTGGTGGGGATTTTTTATTTCGCACTCGGAAAATTACCCCAATAAAGAACGCCGGATCCAGGGGATGAATCCGGTGTTTTCTTGGAATCGGTAGGTATGTCTTGGGGAAGAAGGCATGCTCTACTTGAGTAAGAGCATCTTCTTTGTCTGTGTTGCCTCAGGCGTTTGTATCCGGTAGAAGTAGACGCCCGAGGAGTGCTCGTCAGCAACCCACGAAATGTTATGCTGACCAGCGTCTTGCTGGGCGGTGTGGATAACGCACTATTCCTTCGAGTTATACGCGAAAAATGGTATAATGCACCCATGATTTCAAGGCAACAAGCTTTGGTATTTTTCAAGAAATACGGGTGGGTGGTCGCCGCCTGTGTTTTGTTAGTCGTCGCAACGACCTTGTGCGCGATATTCCAGTCAGTCCCGTCGTTTCCAGACCCAGACTCTTTTTACCACGCGAAGATGGCGCAGATTATCCGGTCGGATGGCATCATCAAGACATTTCCCTGGCTCCAGGTTTCCGTCATCCGAGACCACTACATTGACCAGCATTTTTTGTACCACGTGTTTCTTGTCCCATTTGAAATGGCGCTTGGGCCGCTGTGGGGCGCGAAGTTCGCGAATGTCGTGTTGACATCCCTCCTCGTAATGGTTTTTTATTTCATGCTGCGCCGGTACCATGTGCGGTTTGCGTTCGTTTATTCGTTGATTTTACTCGTGACAATGCCATTCATGTTCCGCGTGAATCTCGTGAAGGCACCCGCGTTTTCTATCCTATTCTTGCTTATTGGGCTGCATGTAATTTTTCAGTACCGCTACCGTGCGCTGTTTTTGCTCTCCTTTTTTTACGTATGGGCGTATGGTGGATTTATCCTCATCGTAATCTTTGCCGGTATTTATGCGTTCGTGGGCATTGCGTATGATTGGGTGCGGAACTTGCAGCATCGCACTTTTTTTTCAATCATCGGCCATAGCCGCGACGTGAAGCTTTTTTTCGCGTCTCTCGCTGGCGTCATCGCTGGCATTATCGTGAACCCGTATTTCCCTCACAACTTGTCGTTCTATTGGAACCAGCTCATCAAAATCGGCATTATTAACTACCAGAAAGTGATTTCCGTGGGGAACGAATGGTACCCGTATAAATTTGTTGACCTGACGGCGGGTACTGCGTTAGTCACGGTGCTCCTCGTAGTTGCGTTCGTTTTGATGGTCGTCAACCGCCACCGGCTTTCGAAAAAAGTTTTGACGCTTTTCGGGATTTTTTTACTTCTGCTTGTATTCACCCTCAAATCACGGCGGTACGTGGAGTACTATGTGCCGTTCGCTATCCTGTTCGAAGCGTTTGCCATCCACCAGCTCGTCGGGCAGTATGCATGGCGTGCGATCGGCCGGAATATAGTGAGCTGGTATTCCCGCTACCGCGTGATAGCGACAATTCTCATTGTTTATTTTGCGGTCATGGTTCCCGCACTCGCCGCGAAGGATATCCGCGGCACGTACCGGGACTACCAGGGCGGAATTCCGCTGACGCGTTTCCAGAAAGCGGCCACATGGCTCAAGGAAAATACCCAAAAAGGCGAAATTGTATTCCACTCAAGCTGGGATGAGTTTCCTATACTGTTTTATTTTAATTCCCAGAATTACTATATTGCAGGGCTGGACCCGACGTTCACGTACGAGTACAGCCACGATTTGTACCGCCGCATGGTTGACATCACGATCGGCACCCAAACGGAGAACCTGCACGATGATATCCGAGGAAAATTCGGCGCATCGTACGTATTCGTGGAGTCAAACCACCGGGGCATGGAGCAGGCAATCGAGAATGACGGTGGGTTCGCGGAGGCATATCGGGACGCTGAAGCTACCATTTATCGGGTGTTGGATTGATATGCGTATGTGGTTGCGATCACACGGAAAAATAGTGGTGCTTATCGCCGTTGTCGTTTGCGCCGGCGCGTCATTTGCCGTCCATTTCGTGCCCGAGAAGGTATCGACGCCAATGGGAGATTTTCGCGGAGTGCGTGACGACAACGAACTGACGGTTTTTTATACGCGCGGCAGCTGGCTGCCCCAGGACGTAACGCCGTACGGCAAGGATTCATTCCAAGAATACCCGCAGCTTGGCTTGGCGTACATAACCCTGCCATTCCTCGCGACGGCCGACTACCTCGGCTACCGCACGATTTTGATTACCATGAACCTCCTGTGCGCGGTCGGCTTGATCGTGTCTTCATATAAACTGATCAAGCACCTCGGAGGGTCTCCGTGGCTTATCATGCTGCTGGTACTCCCGTCCATGCTGTATTTTACATTCAGCCGTTTTGACGTATGTATCGCATTCCTCGTCCAAACGAGCCTCTATTTTCTGATCGTCCGCCGCCGCCGATTGTCATTATTTATCCTCGCGTGCGCAGTCCTCGTGAAGTGGTATCCGCTGATTCTATTGCCGCTGTATTGGTACTATGAACGGCAGCAGCCATCTGTTGTGCACAGCAGGGTTCGGAACGACGTTGCAGTATACTTTATAGTGCCGATCACGCTGGTCCTCGCTGGCGGGTTCATCATGGATGGGATATATTCGTTGCAGCCGTATCTTTTTCATGCGAGCCGCGCCGCAGGAACCGGTAGCCTGTATTCGATTCTCCTGGCGCCTGCCCTACAATCATTGGGCGGTTCAGCAGTAAATTATATCGGTTTTGGCTTTTTTCTCCTGCTCCAGGCCAGTGTTCCGCTGGCGTTTGTTTTTTTCCCGCACCGCATGAAGAAGTCCATACAAACGCCGGCGCAGTTCATATCATGGTGCGTGATCGCGGTCACCCTCTTCTTGCTGTGTTCGCGGTTTTATTCGCCGCAGTGGATTCTTTGGTTTGTTCCGCTCATCATTGTGTGCCGCCCACGATGGTACGAAGTGGCTCTCGTCATCGCGTACGACGTAATAAATTATTTTGCATATCCGGTGGTTTGGCAGCTGTGGGGGAACTGGACTCCGGCGTTTACAACGGCGTCGCTGCTCCTCGTGGCTATTGCCATGGTGTTGATTATGGTGCGCTTTGTCCGCATCCGCCAAGCGGAGCATGGGGCACCCACGCCGGCGTAGTTCGTCGTTGCCCAATGCTTTATTGCGGCAGTGAAGGGGCGTTGGTATACTGGCTGTTACGAGATACGAATAGTGAAAAGAGTAGTCTATGCTCGGTGGATTCAACAAAACAGCACTTATGCCGGCAATTCTACGCCACTATCAGTGGCCACGCCGGTCAGTTGTCGGGCTCGGCATCCTGCTGTGCCTTTTATTTCTGCTCTACGCAATAACCACCAACATCGTTACGTCGGCGGCATGTGGGAATATTTTTCGTTGCGCCGGCGTGTTCAATGCAGGGAAGGGAGTGCTCGTCCTGCTATTTCTTGGCATGACCGCAGTGTATTGCATCGTGTATTTGTATCTGCGGACATCTTCGGACGAGCCACAGCGCCGTTTCCGCACCATTCTATTTTTTTCAATATGTTTCACGGCCATCCTTTTCCTGTCGCTTCCGTTCATGACAACGGATATTTATGGGTATATTTTTCGAGCTGAAATAGCGGTCGAACACCATGTGAATCCGTACAATACGACGCCGGAAGAGCTCGGCTACGGCACCATCGTTCCATGCGAGCGTACGCCGATGGTGTATGGCCCCCTGTATACAATCATCTCGATGTTCCTGTACAAGATTGGCGGGAGCGCTTTCATCGCCCAGTTAACGGTTTACCGATTGTTCAATGTTGCCCTGTTTGCCCTGTGCGGGTATCTCGTATTTCGTATTATGCTGCGGGTAGCGTCTCGGCATGCGTATGCTGCGACAGCGCTGTTTCTCTGGAACCCCTTCGTGCTGCTTGAAGTGGTGAGTAATGTGCACAACGATATCATCATGCTCGCGTTTATTCTGCTGTCGGCGTTGTTCATACTCCGGCGCCAGTACGTCCTTGCGGGAGCAATGTTAGCCGCCGGCTTTGCCGTGAAGTTCATCACTATTTTTCTGTTCCCGGTACTCCTTCTCATGCTGCTTAAAGACCGAATGCCCTCTCGCCAAAAGGCAGTAAAATTAGGCTTGGTGGTTCTGGCAGCGTTTGCTGTCATTGCGGTATTGTATTTGCCATTTCACAATTTTTCCGCGAATGTCGGCAACCTCGGCCGTGCGTATGTCGCGAATTATAAGCTGACGTTTTTCAAGAGCGTTATTAATGGGGTCGTGCAGACCATTGGTGATGTATTTAATTCCCCACCGGCAAGCAAGGATACCCTCTTGATGTTATATCTCGTGGTATTCGGAGCAGCATACGCCGTGGTATTATTTTGGCCGCGTATCGCCGAACGCGGTGTTTTTATCCGGCGTTATTTTTGGATTATTGCACTAGCGCTCTCATTCGTTGCGAATATGTTTAATATATGGTATACCATTTGGTTATTTCCGCTCCTGCTCCTTGCCGGAAATCCCCGCCATTTTCCGATTATTCTCATACTGACATTGAGCGGGTTTGCTTTTTACCTTGACGGCAATCTTCTGGCGAATACTCTCTTTTGGGTGCTTGTGGGGATGTACTATGCAGCTGTTTTGGCGGCCCCACGGCTTCGGTTTGGCATACAATTTTCTGACGGCAAATCGCGATGAAAGAACAAAGCGTCATGTTGACACACGCCGCGGCGGGCACTGCAACGCGCCGGCTCGTACTTCTGGGGGTTGTTTTTAGCTTTATGTTTTTCGCGTACACCCTCCTTACCTTTTTCTACATGCCTCCGCACATCGGTACGTTTATGCGGCATGCAGGAATTTTTTTCGCGAACAGGGTTGTGTTCAGTTTATTTTTCCTCGCGTTCTGCATTCTGTACGGGGTATTTTTTTTCACGGTGCGGAAGCAGCACGAGGCAAGTGCCCGCTACCAGCGGATCCTCATACTTTTTCCTGTTGTGTTTGTGGTGATACTTTTTTTAAGCCCGCCGTTTTTTTCCTCCGATTTATTCGGTTACATTACCCGGTCTGCAATAGCAAACATCCACCATGCCAATCCGTATACCATAACGCCCGCGTCGCTCGGATACAGCGATTTTGTGGCATGGCCGGACAAGGAGTCCGTTTACGGGCCGCTGTTTATTTCCATTGGGCTGCTTTTCAATAAAATTGCCGGTTCTGATATTGTGGCGAACTTGGTGGTTTTTCGGCTTGCTGCAGCGGCTGTTTTCGCCGCGTGCGGTTACCTGATGTATAAAATTTTGCAACAGAGTGCCCCGAAGTTCCGCTTTATAGGCACTGCGCTCTTCCTCTGGAATCCGTATATCCTTATTGAAGCGGTTCATTCTGCACATAATGATATGTATATGGTGCTGTTTATTTTGGCATCCGTGTATTTCATCGTGACTAAAAAATATCGTTGGTCTATCGTGGCGCTCACGTGTGCCTTCCTGATAAAATACAGCGCGATCGTACTCTTGCCTGTTGTTGTTTTATTGATATTCACCCAGGATCGAAAAAAGGCATGGCGTGATTGTGCGATAGGCGCTCTCGTCGGGGCGGCCCTCATCGCGATTGCATATCTCCCCTATGGAAGCTTTTCTTCGAGCATCGGAAATCTTGGCCGTGCGTTTGTAAAGGATAATTATCTCACGTTACCCCAAGCGTTCATCCAGGTCGCCCTTGAGGGCTTTCATAAACTTATTCCATTGATTCCCTACAATTTGACCGCAGTCCGGGCGGGTTACATTGTTGCTTTTCTAGTCCCATATTCTTTATTGCTTTTCATGGGGAAGCGGGGAGATGGCTCGTCTGATATTAAGCGGTATTTCTGGATGTTGCTTTTATTGGTTCTTCTGCTTGGCGGAAAATTTAATATTTGGTATATCCTCTGGTGCGCGCCGCTTGTACTCATTACCCGTGACCGATGGTACCACGGTATCATCCTGATTATTACGGTGTATGGCTTTCTGTACTACGGCATGCTCCAGGTGTTTTTGCCGAGTGTGCTGTTTTGCCTTTCTTTAGTTATATTCGCCCTTATGGTACAATGGGAAACTGTAAGCCGCATTGTTTTACGACGGTTCAATCTTCAGAAATAATCTATGCTGTCCGGAAAGAAAATTTGTGTTGTTGTTCCTGCCCGCAATGAAGCGGAGCGCATTCGCCGCGTCCTGGAAACGATGCCGGCATTTGTTGACGCAGTGTACGTTATTGATGATGCGAGCACGGATTCGACGTGCACAATCGTCCGGACATTTCGTGGCACACCGTCGACGACCGTCGCGCTCATACAGCATGACCGGAATCGGGGAGTGGGAGCGGCGATCACCAGCGGTTACCGGCGGGCTTGTAAGGACAAGATTGATGTTTGTGCGGTGATGGCGGGCGACGGGCAGATGGATCCGGGAGAGCTTGAACAGATTGTTTTACCTGTCGTGCGGGGAACGGCGGATTATGTGAAAGGGAACAGGTTTGCGTATGGGAATTCGTGGCAAGTTATGCCGAAATACCGTTTTATCGGGAACGCAATATTGTCATTGCTAACCAAAATCGCCTCGGGATATTGGAAACTTTCTGATTTCCAGACTGGGTATACTGCGATTTCACTGGCAATGCTTCAGCGGCTTCCCCTCGACGGGCTCTATCCGCGGTACGGATTTCCTAATGACATCCTTGTTAAGCTCAATGTCGTACGGGCGCGCGTATGCGAAGTGCCGATACGCCCAATCTATGCGGGGGAGCGGTCCGGGATCCGGCTTGGATCGGTCATTCCGAAGATTTCGTGGCTCCTTATGAAGAATTTTTTCTGGCGCCTGAAAGAAAAATATATCATTCGCGATTTCCATCCACTCGTGTTTTTCTATTTTTTTGGGGGCGCATCGCTTCTCATTGGTTTAACTTTTGGCCTGTACCTGCTGGGGTACCGGATTTTCAGCGGGCCGGTATCCGGCACAAGCGCGTTATTCGCAGCAATATTCTTTCTCTTTGGCACGCAATCGCTGTTTTTTGCGATGTGGTTTGACATGGATACGAATAAAGATTTACAGCAGTAACCATGCGGGTATGCATGCTCACAACGTCGTTTCCCCGTCATCGAGGTGACTATGCGGGTATTTTTGTTTTTGAGCTTGCCCGTTCATTAGCACAGCGTGGCGTTGAGGTAGTAGTCGTTGCGCCCCATGGGCAGGGATTAAAAAAACGGGAGGCTCGCGAGCGGATTGCCATTCGCCGTTTTCGGTATATGTGGCCCTCTTCATATGAGCGCGTGGGGTATGGGGGTGGCGTTGTCAGCAATATACGCCATAACGTTATTTCATTGCTTGGCCTGCCATTTTTTCTTGTCAGTTTTTTGGTAAACAGCGTCCGGGCGTCCCGGGGGGCTGATATTATCCACGCGCACTGGGTTGGCGCGGGCATTATTGGCGTAGTAGTTCGGCGGTTCACCCGTGCGCGGCTCGTCGTAACGGTACACGGCTCGGATGCGTATTTGAGCACGCGTAACCGTTTATTTCGGAGCATTTCCCGCTACGTACTCCGGAGGGCTGACGGTGTTATCACGGTGGCGAAACAACAGCGTGATATAATTCTCGGCCTTGGCGTTAACCCGCGGCGGGTTGCCGTAATCCCGAATGGCGTTTCAAATGCTGAGGAGCTACTTCGCATACCCTTTGCGGATGCAGCCAATCATAGCGTAGTATGGATTGGCCGCTTTACCGAGGAAAAAAATCCACGCTTGGCAATTCAAGCATTCCAGGCGGTGCTTATTCACGCCCCGGATGCCCGGCTGACCATGATCGGTGACGGCCCGGAACGCGCCCCATGCGAGGCGCTATGCCGGAAACTCGGAATACAAAAATCAGTGGCGTTTACTGGTGCGGTTGACAAGCGGGATGTTCCTCGGCAGTTTGCCCGCCATGCACTCTTGATGCTGACATCAAATCGAGAAGGTTTTCCATTGGTTATCATTGAAGCGCTTGCTGCTGGCAGGCCGGTCGTTGCGACGAATGTTGGGGGCGTTTCGGACATTATTCAGGACGGTACGGCGGGCTTTGTCGTGCCTCCTGGCACGCCGGAAGCGATTGCTGATTCCATTGTAAAGCTGATCGCTGATCCCTCGCTCCGCGGGCAGTTTGGCCGGCACGGACGGTCCGTGGTTCAGCAGGAATGCATGTGGCAGAATATTGCACAACGAACATATAGCGTATATCGGGAGCCTTCCCTGGCGATAACGAAAACCACCCGCTTCGATTTGAAAAGCGCAGGAATCGTTGCGGTAACCGCTCAAAATACTTTCATTCTTGATTTTTTTCGCAAAGAGTTTTCAAATCTTGAATGTGCTGATTCGCCCACGATACCTGACATTGATTTTCATATAGGTTATTCACTGCCTCTTGTCGGCAAGACATTTCAAGTTAAAAGTAAAGCGTTCCGCGCAACGATTGCGGTACGCTCGACCCGAGAGAACTGTTTTGAGATTCGATGTTCGGTGCACCCCGCATATCGGCTTGTACGCCATATCGTAGCTCTTGGGGCTTATTCAATGGTGCTCATGCCATTTATCTATTATACTGCCCTTCAGCGAGGTTCGCTGCTGCTCCATGCAGCAGCAGTAGCCCACGATAGAAAAGTATCCGTTTTTATTGCCAGCTCACGGGGCGGCAAGACGAGCACCGCACTCAATCTGGTTGCGCACGGCTGGCAGTTCGTAGCGGACGATGCTCTTTTGGTCGAGCCGGCAGGCGCTGTGTTGTCTTTATCCCCGCGATTTGTGCATATTTTCAGCGGTACAACACGTGCCGTGCCTTCACTTTCGCTTTCCGCCGGGATTCGAATGGTGCTCATATGCAAAAGTTTTATACGCTGGTTTGCAGGGGCGGTCATGCGCCAGCGCCTGTATCTCAGTACGCGCATTCCCATTGACCGGCTCATGCCGGCAGCCCAACGAATCCCTACCGGGAACGTTAACAACATCGTGGTTTTATCATCGGAAATCGGCGCGGATTTTATAAAGATAGATACACGTACACTTGGCCAATGCGTTGCTCTCGTATGTCGAACAATTGAGTACCATGATATTTTATGCTCAACTCTATTACCGTACGTCGATAACCGGGCAATCCCTTTATTAAAACAGCGCCAGGAACAACTTGTCCGACAGTTGCTCTCTTCATTCGGTGGCATAGTCATCAATCCCCGAACGCTTCGGGGCAGTACCCGTGTACTGAAGGAGCAGGTACGTGTATAGTGATGATAAGCATATGTCAAATACACAAGGATATTACAATACAACAGGGGGCAGTTACGATACGGATCGAATAATAAAGTATCCGCATTACTATAAGCTATTGTATGATTCGGCGGTCAGCATCGTTGAGCCATATATACACGGGAAGAAGGCCCTTGAAGTGGGATGTGGCACGGGGATGGTTATGGAACGCCTTCGCGACTCCACACAATCGCTCATTGGCATTGATAATTCGCGCACCATGCTCAACGAAGCTCGACGGAAAGGATTGGACGTACGGGAGGCGGATGCGAATCAACTGTTGCCATTCTCCGATAACGCATTTGATGTTGTGTATTCATTCAAGGTCCTCGGCCACGTTGAACGCATCGGTCCGCTCATCCAGGAAGCAACCCGCATTACTCAGAATGGCGGGCATTTGATCCTGGAGTTTTATAATGCATGGAGTATCCGGCGGCTCATTAGTTTTTTAAGCGCGGAAGATGTATATACGCGTTTTGACAGCTATTGGGGGGCGAAGAAGTACTTACCGCCCATGTGTACTGTCGAGAAAGTCACTGGCATCAGGATAATCTCGCCGACGGGGCATCTCTACCGCATACCCATTCTTCGCTCTGTGCTCTGCTGGCTTGAGCGCTTTCTCGCGAGGACCCCTCTGGTGTACTTTGCGAGTTTCCTTGTGCTCGTTTGCAGAGTTCATAAGCAGAAATAATTCTAATTTGCGAGAGGGGTAATGTTTCAAGGAATATGGCTGTTGCATCGGGTTCGTACAAGAAAGTGATCTCATATGTCATTCTGATCATTTCTTGCATTTTTGTATGGTTTTTTGTCCAGCGGGAACAATTTGACTTTGGGAGCATTTTAAATATTGGATGGTTTGACGCGGCGGCCATGTCCGCCATTTCAATAGCGGTGTTTTTCGCTAATGGTATCCAGAATACGGTTCTCTTGAGACCGTTCAATATTCGCCTGAAAACCTCCGAATGGTTCGGCGTTTCCGTCGTGAATTCGTTTTGGAATTACTTACCTTTTCAGGGAGGCCTGGTTGCAAAAGGGCTCTACCTTAAACGCCGATATCAATTTTCATATACAGAGTATCTTTCAATGTTGACCGCAAGTTACCTCATTACTTTTTTCGTGGTCGGCATTGTCGGTCTTGCTGGACTGGTGGCAGCCTTGTGGAATGGTTTTACCATTTCTTGGCTCCCCGTTGCCATATATGGTGGGGTTGTCGTCCTCTCATTTTTGGTCTTCGCCGCTTTGGTGGCCGCACGCCGTCTGGGAATCCGCTGGAGTTTCGCAGAGCGTTTTTTCCAGGGAGTTCGTATTCTCATGCAGCACCGAAGCGTGATCTGGCAGTCAGCGTTTTTAAATGTTGTTATTATCTTTCTCGCGGCGCTTCGGCTTTCTATCGCGAGCAATGCGCTTGGATATGATATTTCAATATTTTTCTATATCTTAGTGGGGCCTATTACGCTTCTGGCAACATTCACTTCAATAACCCCTGGCGGGCTTGTTATACGCGAAGCGCTCGTCGGCGCATTTGCTGCATGGTTTGCGGTAAACGTCTCTGACAGCGTAACCGCTGCAGTACTCGACCGGGGCATTTCAATGATATGGATTTTCGCACTCGGCATTGTGTTTAATTACTATTTATCGCGGCAGGCGATCTCTCGGGAGCCAGATTCCGATTCCGGAGAGGTCCATGAGAAAACCGTGAACATGCCATAATAACGCATATGGGACACGGACTAAAACAATTAATTCAATCAATTTCAAAGCGTGAATGGATTTTCATCGCCGTTATTGCCTGCGCAACCATTGTCATAACTGCAGCGCCGTATCTGTATGGTTACTTCACGAGGCCTACCGGCATGGTATACACCGGTTTGCATCACCTGACGCCGGGGGACACGAATGTTTTTCTGTCCATGATTGAGCAGGTAAAACAGGGGCACGCGGTATTTCTCAATTTGTACACAGGTGAAGCGCAATCGCGGATTTTCATTAATCCCTTATGGCTCTCTGTTGGGTTATTTGCGAAAGCATTCGACATGCCAAACTTGCTGGCGCTCCATATCGCCCGTTCGATACTCATTGCTGTATTTATTTTTGTGGTCTATTTGTTTATCGCGTACGTGATTCGGCACCAGCGCTGGCGGGTGTGGGTCCTCATCCTGATTGTTTTTTCCTCGGGCCTCGGCGTGTTTTTCAATCCGTTCCTTTTTGACCCCAATAATATCGAGGAGCACCCGACGGATATTTGGGTGCCAGAGAGCATCACGTTCCTGACGCTCTACCATACACCGCATATTATCGCGTCCCTGACACTCATTGTGCTTGTTTTTCTCCTGATGCTCTTGGCGTTTGATACGAACCGCGTATCATACAGCGTTGCTGCCGGTATTGCGAATTTGTTTCTGACCTGGTTTCACCCGTTTAATGCGCCGACGATTGCCTTGACGCTGGCCATTTTTATCTGTGTTCAATGCATCCGGAGCCGTACGGTACTTTGGCAATACCTGAAGCATGGGGTTGTGCTCGCGCTCTTTACGGTTCCACCAGTTCTCTACCTCTACCTTATCAGCCGCGCTGACTGGGTAATCCGCAATTGGTCTGCCCAAAACATCCTCAACTCGCCGAGCATATGGATGTACCTGATTGGCTTCGGTCTCCTGCTGCCGTTGGCTGCGGTCGGCGCATGGAAACTGCGGGGCAAACCCACATCGCGGCATATATTCGTTCTGTCCTGGATCGCGGCGACAATGGCGCTTGTATATTTTCCCGTCGCATTCCAGCGGCGCATGATTGAGGGATTCCATATTCCGCTGTCAATCCTTGCATTTATTGGCGTTGCGAGCGTTGTGAGCGTGATCAGCAGGAAGCGTGGTTCGGACAGCATGGCGCCGGTCATTGTACTGATTGTGCTTTTCGTTTTTCTGCCGCTTACGAATGCGCAGATTGTTGGCCAGGACATCCACCTCTACCAAACAAAAAAAGCACTGCCGTACTATTTAACCGAGCAGGAGGTTGAGGCGATGCACTGGCTCCGTGACCATGTTGGTGAACGTGAGGTCATTTTTTCGAGCTACTACATGGGCAACTTCATTCCGGCGTACAGCGGCAGGGTGGTCTGGGTCGGCCACGGCCCGCAAACTATTAATCTGCAGGAAAAATTTACAGCCAGTGAGTGGTTCTGGCAGGACGATACCGATAGCACTGGCAAGAAACAATTCCTCAATGAGCAGAATATTGCGTACGTTTTTTACGGGCAGAAAGAAAAAGAATCCGGATCATATGATCCGGACACGAAAGCGTACCTCGAGGCGATATTCCGTAATAGGGATGTTTCTATCTATCGGGTGCGGGAATAGTTACCGTAGGCCCGATTGACTGCCGCTGGGTGATTTCGAGTTTGGTTGAGCGGATTCCATCCAGGCCGTAATAGCCGCGGAGAGAGACGACCGTAAGCTCGGCATTGCACGAGCTTTTTTTGCACTCCCGTGGTATGAGGAACCAGTGGTTGGTTTGGACGGTAGTATCGACGATCCATACAGAGGGGGGGAATATGCCGTACCCAATGGGGTAGTATTCTGTGCTGGCTGCTTTACCGTTTGCGGTACGGAACACGACTTCCATGGCATAGTCCTCGGCGAGATTGCCGCTTTTTTCCCAGTACAGCGCAAGGGGAAGGACCGCAAGGGCTTCATGGTCCGGGAGCGCAGCGATTCGATCCCATGCGGTAATGCGAAGAAGCTGGTTGCCCGTGGTTTCAACGGCAGTCGCACTTGCGCTGACTGCATTCGGCAGGTCAACGAGTTTGGCGACTGGCTGCGCGTTTCGGTCGTACCGCGCGATTGAATCGGTCAGAGAGGCCAGGCCGAGCCGATTTTCGTTAATCAGCGAGAGAATTCTTCCCGCGCCGGACCGGTAGTGGTCGCGGTATGAGCTAATGTTGCCTGTTTGGATGTAGTACGTTACGAAGTCTTGGAAATTGACCACGGCCGTGTCGATCGGTTCAGTCACGATATACGGCTTATCAGAATACTGCTGAACTCCAAGAAATAAATAATGCAGAGGGTATAAATGTTTTCTTTGGGCTAATGCTGGCAAAAATTCGTAGCTCGCGACCACCGCGTCACCCTCCTGAATCGGCGCAATGGCGTTTCGCTTCACGGTAGTGCTTTCATTGCGGTGCTGTCCTGTTGCTACGAATTTCGCGCTGCTTACGGCAGGGCTAAATGTCAGAAAACTATACACGACCGCCATACCGAAAACTGCGAGCACGATCAGCCGGTTGCGGCGCGCAAACTGCGCGAGGCGTGTTGCGCGTGGCGTCGCTGAGAGCACTGTTGCGAGCGAAAAGACACACGCGATAAAGAGGAACGGAATAATGAGCGATGGATAGTGTGTTTGAAGTACAATCGTGCTGCTCACGGTCGCGAGGAAAAGCTGGGCCGTGATGAGCGCGGCCGGAATAAGGTATCGTGTTTTCAGCAGCGGCAATGCTCCGAGTGGGAGGAGCAAACCGATTACCAGCAGCAGATTGTTCGCGCTCATAATCTGCCGGAGAACAAGCCATGGTTTGAATAGCGCATTGTGTACGATTTCCCCTGGGGTTGATCCGAGCCAAGAATAAAAAGCGAGAAATTTATAGGTGTCATAACCGCTGAAGTAGCCGGTTAACTTAAATGCAGCTATGAACCACACGCCGCTAATAATTATTGGCGGCAGTATCCACCGGAGTCGCCGGCGGTCAATGGCAGCGAGCACGCCGAACATGCCGATAACGAGCGGGACGTCTTCCCGTACCGAGAGCGCGAGGACTGAAAAAACAAGAAACCATGCCAGCCGCTTCTCGCGGTAGAAGTAAAACGCTGCCATGAGCAAGGGGATGGCGAACGGGAGCAAGTGAAATTCAAAAAACGCCATGTTCAATACAAACGGGTTGCATAAGTACGCGAGCACGATCGCGAGCGACCAATGCTCGGGGAGCAGCCTGCGGGCTATGGAGTAGAGCGGCACGGCAGCAATGGCGACGGCAATTATCTGCAGTGCGAGGAGCGTGAGCGGGGATTTGAGGAGTGCGTAGAACGGCAGGAGCAATAAAATAAAAAGCTCGACGTGGTCACCGAGGTAGGAATGCGGGTGTACTGAGAATTCGAACAGCGCACCATGGCTGGAATTGAAAAAAACCTGGCTGTATATCCCGAGATCGATCGCGTCGTAGCCAAACGCAGCGTACTTGCACGCGACAACGATAAAGAGCGCGCTTATGAATATCGCGATACATATCCAGAGCAGCAGGGTGCTGTATCGCCGCGTCATGAGGGTGATTTTTTTCGCAATTTCCATGCATGTATTGTATCGTAGGTTTCTCGATAAAACAAACCCCCCACACCATAAAAAATGGTGTGGGGGGCAGTTAGAATCAAACATTCACTAGACGCCAGTCCAGTCCTGTGTCTGCGAAACGACAAAGATGACAATTGCCCATGCGAGCAATATAACGATTAAACCGATAACTGCTGCAGAAATAATTTTCTTTGCTGATGCAACTTTTTCTTCGTTTCCACCTGCTGTCATCCACTGGAAACCGCCGATCAGGATCATGATAACTGCGACCAATCCCAAGAAACCTAACACCCACTGCACAATGTTCACGACCGCTGACTCGAGGTCCGCGGTGCCAAGGTTGAAGGTCGAACCGTTTACCTTGTTGATGTTCACCTGTGCTGAAGCGACGACTGGCAGCAAAACCGCTGCTGCAGTGAGTAAGCCGACTGTAATTTTTTTCATTCTGTACTCACCCCCTTTCTACCCCTTTTCTCTTATTGAAATGCGAGAAGGGACTAGCGAAATAATAAACACATCGGAGCGCAAGAACCTAGCAATTCACGAAATCCTGGTATTATACAAAAGGTTACGATGCGTGTCAATGGTAACGTTATTATTATACTCCGTATTGATGTTTTTGTCAATCAAACTTATGCGAAACCCTTGCGTACTTCTTCAAATACGAATTTGAGTATCGAATAGCTGAATGTAATCACGAGTATCCCAAGCGTAGCCCAGATGAGCGTGTCTTTTGCCTTTTTAATCATATTCGGGTTACCAGCCGAAATCAGCATCTCGAATCCGCCGAGGATGAACATAAAGAGGGCGAATACATCCACAGCCATAAGCGCAATTTGCATGACGCGAAGCAAGACATCAACCATGCTAATCGGCTCGTCGGTGCCAGTCTTCTTCCCGAGCGGATTTGGCAGCGTCACCGGTGCGTCAGCCGTTTCGGCGGCAAGTGTCGATGGGGTAGGAAGCACAGCAGTCAGCGCGATAACCGCCGTGGCCGTGAGTATAGTGCCGAGCAAGAATGTTTTTGACATATTCGTTCCAAGAAATGTTTTAAAATTTGATAATTATGAGGGGCACGTTGCGGGCGCTGGGTAAAATACCCCGCCATGGCCCGTTACGCACTCAGCCTGCGTATGGGGGGACCCCCAAGGATAGCACGTACCGCCGTAAATACAATACCCACCTGCGGTACAGTTATTGACCTCTGAGCAGGCGTCACCGAGATAGAAAATATGTCCCGGCTGTGCAAGGCACCAATATGTTGAAGTCTCGTCCACGCACCGGTAGTTTTCAGCAGTTAGTTCACAGCAGCCAGTTGCACACACGGCAGGGTCACAGGCACCAGCACCGATCCACGTGTCCGGCGCAACGCAGTTGCCCTGGAGCACATTCCCAACACACCGCGTAGCGCCTGATTTGAGGCAGCAGCCAAAAACGCAATCCGGTGAGGCGGCGCAGGTGGTGCTTTTTCGGTATGTAGTATACGCGCCGCAGGAACCGTCAATGCTTCCTGACGTGCACGACTGGAGACAGCAGCCGTTCGCGCATACGGAAATGGTTGAGCAATCAGTAGCCGAGAAGAACTGAGAGTCACCTTCCAGGCTGCAATTGAGGGCTGTCTGGTTATTTTCGCATTGGTTGAATTCTGTAGAATTGTTGGTAATACAGCACCCGACTCGGCAATTGTCCGCACCGCCGATGTTCGGCGGTTCAGTGCATTTTGAGGCATTCCAGAAGTAGGCGCAATCGATTTTTCCGGATATGCAGCCGTCCGGGGCGACACAGCAGCCTTGCTTGCATTCCTCGATGTTATTGCAGCTGACTCCGTAGTTAAATGTGCCGGTGCAGCCAGTGAAGGTTGTTTCCGCGCATGAACTATCTTTCACGCAGCATCCGGTGGCATCCGGTGAAATGTCCTGAGTGCCCTGGATCAGGCTCGGGTCGCAGATGTCAGTCAGCGCCGCGCAGATGTTGCTGTTGTGCGTCGTGCCCGGAAATTTGAGGCATCCGTCATCGTCCGGCACGTAACACGTGTCGGATCCGGGATCAGCGGCATTGGGCACTTTCGGTATGCAGCAACCGTATTTAAATTTCGTGCACGCAGCTTCAAATGAGTAGCAGTATTCGCCCTCACCCATGAAATTCGTTTCTTGTTCCAGACCGGGGGTGCCATCCGGGCAGATGTATACGAGAGGATTCTGCCGGCATTCGCATTGTTCCCGCGTTTCCTCCACGCACCCGCCTTCCTTGATAACGCAGCAGCCTTTCTCGGGGTCTACCTGGCCTGTTGTGCCGCCGCCCCACCATTCGCGCTCAAGCGGATTCCCGTATCCGGGAAAGATATTGAAGCTGCCGGTCAGTATAAAAACGACGAAATGCGCGAAGCACCACGCAAGGACGATGACAATAATCATGCCCACGACGATTGATGATATCATCTTCTTGCCTTCCTGGATTTTTTGGGGATTGCCGCCTGCCATAATGAGGTTGAAACCAGCCCAGATCATCATGATCATGGCGAGGTACGGCAGGATGCGGAGGGCGACGCCGGCGAGGTTCACGAAGAGCTGGACAAAATCATCCAGGTCGCAGTTGCCCTTGTCGAGCGCGCAATCAGGGATTATCTTGAACCCTTCGGGGTAGGTTGCCTGAGCGGCGTTTGCAGCTGACGGGATGGCGGAAGCAATACAGACCACGCAGAGTGCGAGCAGTATTGGTTGGAGTATGGTGTTTCGAGTTATGCGCATACTGTTAATAGGTACTTTGGATTTTTGAAGCTGCACTACGGAGTTCAGCGCCAATTGTTTGGTTATTTTCAACAATCGCTTCTATCATCGCCTGGAAGGCATCGTCGGCGCCGCGCGGATCCCGGCCGCGGTACCAGCTCTTTGCCGTGAGCGCTTGCTGTGCGAGATATGCGGTTTCAGGATTCTTCAGCTGTTCGTCCAGCACTGATTTTAAAACACTCGCTTGCTTTGTTGCGTCTAGATATTTGGCAACGCGCTTTGAGTTTGATACGTACTGCAGAAAGTTCCACGCCAGGGCAGCATTTTTTGATTTCTTTGAGACAGTGTAGGCCCAGTAGTTTGCATAATTTACCGAGTAATTCGGGTCTACCTGGGGTACTGCCGCAATGCCGAAATCGACACCCTTGCACGCATTCGTGATCGCTGTTTGTTCATATCGGTAGCCGAACATGAAGCCAAGCTGGTTATCGCAGAAATAGTCAACGGCGTTGGGCATTTGGGTATTCCACGTGTACGCTTCACGTTCTGGCGAAGAGTATGCGGTGTAATAGTCGAGCGCCTTGATGGCGACATCATCTCCGCCGACAGAAAGTTGGAAGCTCACCTTGCCGCCTGTCGTCATCTGCGTACCAAATTGCATCATAAGGAGCGTGACGAGATCAGTCGCATGGGGGATATTGTCATACGTGCCGAGTGCAGTGCCGGCACGAAGTACGTTTTGTTCGTCGTCGACGACGGCAAGTTTCATCACTGCTTGCTTGAATTCTTCCCATGATGCCGGAGGTTCGGCAAGCAACGCCTGGTTCAGGAGTTCCCGGTTGTAGTACATGACGAGCGTATTGATTCCAAACGGAAGCGCGTATATCTGGTTGTTGATGACGACGTCATCGTAGACGTTGGATATGTATGTTCGCTTGAGCACATCCGCGGCAAGGCCGGGTTCGGTGCGGTAGATATATTGTGTTTCGGTTTTAAAGAGAGTTTTTTTCGTTTCGTAATATGCTACCGTAGCCTTTTTTGCCATGGGCGATATAAAATCTTCAGAGTATTTGTGAATCCAGGAGTTGGGCAGCGCGTACATATCAGGGCCCGAGTCGGTCGCCCACGCTTTCAGGAGCTTGTCCTCGTACTCTTCGCTCCGAATTTTTGTATAGACGAGCTTTACGTACGGGTGTGCTTTGCTGTATGAGCTGAATAAGCTGCTGACGTCGGTTGATTCGTCCCAGACGCCCCAGACTGTCAGCGTGACACCAGCGGGCGGGGATGCTTTCTTCGGCGTGAAAAGGGTATACACAACGCCGCCGAGTATAAGCGCGATGACGCCAAACAGCGCGATGATTAGAAGTTTTGACAGCCCGTAGGGAGCGTGGGATAGCCGCATCTTCATATGTTATTTGATTGTCTTGACGCAGTGCTTCAGGTACGAAAGCAGCGGGTCGCGGAGATCAGCCCGCTGGAGCGCAAAATCAATATTTGCTTTGAGATACTCAAGTTTATTTCCCGTGTCGTAGTATGTGCAATTCTTGATTTCGCACGCGTATACTGGCTCTTTCTTGATAAGCTCCCGGATCGCATCGACGAGCCAGAGCTCACCGCCCTTGCCCGGCTTGAGTTTTTTCAGATAGGGGACAATACTCGGGGTGAAAACGTAACCACCATGGGTCGCCAAATCAGATGGCGCGTCAGCGACGCTCGGCTTTTCAACAATATCGAGAATTTGGTGGATATTCTTTTTTTTATGGCGTAGTTTCGCGATGCCGTACCGTGAAACGTCTTCCCGCGGAACTTTCACCGCGCTGATGACTGAGTGGCCGTATGTTTCGTAGACTTCAAGGAGCTGTTTGAGGCGGGGAGACTTGCTGTAGATGAATTCGTCGCCCCACAGGACCGCAAATGGTTCATCTCCGATCACGTGATGTGCTGCAATGACGGGCGTCGCATTGCCGTACGGGCCTTTTTGCCGTACATAAATAAAATTAGCCATTTCCGCGATCTGGCGGACCTCTTTGAGCTTATCGTATTTTCCGCCTTCCTTGAGCTGTTTTTCGAGCTCGGGGCAATAATCGAAATGGTCCTCGAGCGAGCGTTTCTGCCAGCTCGTGACGATGATAATATCCTTGATCCCCGAAGCGACTGCCTCTTCAACCACGTACTGGATGACTGGCTTGTCTACAATGGGCAGCATTTCCTTCGGTTGCGCTTTTGTGACTGGCAAAAAGCGCGTACCGAAGCCCGCCGCTGGGATTACAACCTTGGTAATTTTTGTCATACACGAGAAAGAAAATGTGCAATTATTATATCACAAAAACGTCAGAATGTAAAAATCTTCCATCCGGCCCAGAATGCGCTCCGCGTCATCACCAGTCGCAATGCGCGGCTGGTTGTAATCGTAAATTATTACCGGGGTGAGCGCAACGTCAATGATTGCATCCCCCTTGAACGTAATTGTTGCGAATGCTCCTTCGCGGGTTTCTTCCGACCACATTTGGTCAAATACAAAATTACCGAGTGAGTACAAAATATAGCCGTCCTTGTAGTGTTCAATCGGCTCGACGACGTGCGGGTGGTGTCCGATGACGAGCTGCGCGCCATTGTCGATTGCGGCATGGGCGAACCGCAATTGCCAGTCGCTTGGTGCGAGCGTATACTCTGTTCCTGCATGCATGGATACGATAACCACATCGACGTCAGATTTCAGGCGCTTCACTTCATCGCCGATCGTTGATTCGTCACAGAACGGGGATCCAGCACGGTCCTCGGTTGCTTCGTACGATGCGGGATTGAACCAGCCCTCGGTGCAAGCAAGAAAACCGAACGTGATGCCGTTCCGTTCGATGCGGGCAGGATTGCGAGCGTCCCCGATGTCTGTTCCGGCGCCGACGTGCAGTATTTCCGCCGCGTCGAGCGTTTCTATCGTGGACGTTATCCCTTTTTCACCTTGGTTCTTGATATGGTTATTCGCAAGGGACAGCACGTCAAATCCACCGAGCTCCAGGCCCTCGACAGCTTTTGGATCAGCTCGAAATACCATAGTTCCCGATTTCACGATCGGGCCTTCGATGAGGGGCGTTTCAAGATTCCCAAAAGTAATATTGGTTGCTGAGGTGCGCTCATACGTTTCTCGAAATGGGTATGCCCAGTCGTTGTACGTAATCATTTTCTGCTCAACGGTGCGGGACAGCATGATGTCTCCGACGGCAGTAAGGGTTACGACCTGCCTTTGTTCCTGGATGCTGTCAGACCATTCTCGGGAGAAGCCGATAGCTTCACAGTACTGTGCATTATGGCAGCCCAGTGAACTGCACTCAGGGCAGGGAGGGCAGACCACACAGGCTGTGGGGCACGCGTCAGCGGAATGTTGTTGGCAGAACGTATCCGGTGTGGGCGTCGTCACGGGCGTAGCCGCCTGTTTTGCGCCGTTTACATACAGCAACAGCCCGCCGGTAATGGCTAAGGCAACGAGGAGGACTATCAAAATTCCATACGGCGCATGGACGAAAGCAGCGCTCCGCTGTTGGTTCCAGGCGGCGGTTATCCTGGGCTTTCTCTTAGAGAATGTTTTTCTTCGAAAGTATGGCACTGAGTGTTTTGGTTGCGTCATCTGCTAATTCGTACCGAACGCGCGTTGAAGGCTTGGTGAGATGGAGGTGTTTCGCGAGGTCGATCGGAGTGCCGATCACGACCGAATCGCAATCAACGGTGTTAATTGTCGCTTCAAGGTCGTGCATCTGCTGTTCTCCATATCCCATCGCAGGGAGGAGCGTACCGATATTCGGATAGTGTTCAAACGTTGTCTTGAGTTCGCCGACCAGGTATGGCCGCGGGTCAACGAGTTCGCGCGCACCAAAGCGCTGTGCGGCAACGATGCCGGCGCCGATTTTCATTTCACCGTGCGTGAGCGTTGGGCCGTCCTCGACCGCGAGCACACGCTTGCCCTTGATGAGAGCAGCATCGTCCACGGTGATCGTTGATTGGGCTTTAATCACTTGGGCGCGGGGGTTATGCTCAGCGGCATTCCGCTCCACGGTAGCGATGTCAGCCGGTTTCGCAGAATCAATTTTGTTAATTATGATCACGTCCGCGAGGCGGAAGTTGACTTCACCAGGATAGTATCCGATCTCGTGCCCTGGGCGGAGGGGATCGGCGACAGTAATTGTCAAATCAGGCTTGTAGAACGACATGTCATTATTGCCACCGTCCCACAGGATAACATCAGCTTCCTTCTCGGCTTCGCGGAGGATCGCCCCATAGTCCACGCCCGCGTAAATAATGGCATTCATTGCGGTATAGGGCTCATATTCTTCCATTTCCTCGATGGTGCATTTGTTTTTTTCAAGGTCAGCGTACGTCGCAAAACGTTGTACCGCCTGTTCAGCAAGATCGCCGTATGGCATGGGGTGCCTGATCGCGACAACTCGCTTGCCTGCTGCTGTCAGCATTTTCACGATCGCGCGTGACGTCTGGCTTTTTCCGCAGCCGGTCCGGACCGCGACAACCGCAATAACCGGTTTTGAGCTTTTAATCATGGTTTGGTCGGCGCCGAGCATGGAAAACTTTGCGCCCGCTGCCATGACGCGCGACCCAATATGCATCAGTGTGCTGTAGGGCAGGTCGCTGTATGACATGACACATTCATCGATCGCATGTTCCTTGATGAGCTCCTCGAGGTTCGCTTCGTCCTCGATCGGGATGCCCTTCGGGTAAAGTTTCCCGGCGAGTACAGCAGGGTATTTTCTGCCCGCGATTCCCGGGATTTGCGCGGCAGTAAATGCAATAATTTCTACCGCTTCATTGTCTCGGTACACGACATTGAAATTGTGGAAGTCGCGTCCCGCTGCGCCGATGATGATTGTTTTAATTCGTTCCATCGTTTCTATTGGTTACTAGTTATTTATGGATGATGTGTGTGTCGTTTGGCCTGGCGCCTTGGCGTGCGTGCTCCAGGCATGATGGCCATGAGCCAGCGGGTTGACCGTTTTGTGCGATATACATCCCACCATCTTTGGGAGAGCATTCGCAGCGTAATGGAGTCGCATCGTCTATCGTATGGGTCGTGGATACGCAGCGACGATGGCGTATGCCCGACGACGACAGCGTAGTGCCCCTCGCCGTCTGCATGGCGGTAGTTAATAATCACGGGGATTGCGTGCGTGATGTATCTCCTCACTTCGGCGACAGTTGCGCGCTCGTGCGTGACGCAGTGCAATCCCAGTGCTCGTGCAGCGCGGACCATGCCGGCATGGCTTGTCCCGTACGTCTTTGTTGTTTTCGCGGCGCGTGCGAGCGTACGTTCACTGGCAGCATGGTGATAGTAGCCCAGCACCATCCGGAGTGACGCAGGCCCGCATGAGTATTCCGTTGATTGTTTATAATATGGAACGTCGAGTTTACTCACAGTACCAGTATGTTACGTTTTTGCAGAGGAGTTTGTCGTTTTGCCCTGGTTTCTCGCCTGCAGAACACGCCGGATGTAGTAGAGTACCGCTCCGGCGATTACGATAATAATAATAATATCCAGCACTTCGCTGTATTTCCGGATCATTTCCCAGTTGTCGCCCAGGGTATAGCCAAGCCAAGTTAGGAACGCATTCCACAGGCTTGCGCCCACGATTGTGTAGACGGCGAATTTTCCGAGCTTCATCCGTCCGACACCAGCGGGGATCGAAATCAGGTGCCGGACGATCGGGATAAAGCGGCTTATTAAAATTGTTTTATCGCCATACTTTCGGAAGAACGCTTCAGTTTTATCAAGGTGGTGTTCATTGAGGAGCAGGAATTTACCGAACTTCCGTACGAGCGGACGGCCGCCATACGCGCCGATATAATACGAGATCAGCGAGCCGGTGATGCTTCCCGCGGTGCTTACGAGCACGATGATCCAGAACGACATCATTCCGTCGTTCCAGAGGAAGCCGGTAAACGGCATGACCGCTTCACTCGGCACCGGCGCGACCATACTTTCGAGCGTCATGAGTATAAATACCCCCACGTAGCCAGCACTGTCGATGAGTGCCTTGAAGCTGTCGATGAGTAGTTCGGTGATTCCCATGAGATGAAAGTTATTATGACCCGAGCTCCATGATCGCGACCGAGGCGAGGCCGAGGGCGACGCCTGCGAGCTGGACGGGCGTTAGCCCTTCCTTGAAATACAGCCAGCTGACGAGCAGGAGTGTGGCAACGTTAAAGAAGACAAAAATGACCGAGGCGATAGCAATATTTTTATACCGGAAGCTTTGTGCCAGGAAGATCATTCCGAGCAGGTAAATGATGAGGCCAGCGATGTAGAGCATGCGCCGGTTTGTTTCAACCCACTGCTTCATCACGACATCACCAGCGGTGAGGATGATACCGCCAATGAACAGAAGCGCGAAGGGGAGCAGCCTATTTGCCATAGGAATATTGTGACCGAGCCTCTAACATTTCCTTCATTGTATACTAAAATGCCGTTACGCGGAATGGCACTGGCGTAGTTGCTTTTTACAGGGCGGGGCTTCTTTCGGGGGAACCCCGCCTTTATTATGCGTTATTTATTCACCCACGATGTACCCGCACCGAAATATACCCGGTGAGGGAACGTTATGCGTTCCGGCCGTCTTTCATGTGCAGGATAGCCTTGCAGGCATTGGCCACGTCGTTATTGTGCGTGACGATGACAAACGTCTGGTTGCGCTCCTGGTTCAGCTTTTTCAGGGTGTTGATGATTTCGAGTGAGGTGTTGCTATCCAACTCGCCAGTCGGCTCGTCGGCGAGGATGATCGAGGGATTGTTCATGAGCGCACGGGCAAGGGCAACGCGCTGCTGCTGTCCGCCGGACATTTCATTGGGCCGATGGTTGATGCGGTCCGAAAGGCCCATTGATTTCAGGAGTTCCTCCGCGCGTTTCTTGCGCTCGCCGTACTTCATGCCGCCGTACTTGCCTGCGAGCATGACATTTTCCAAGGCGGTGAGTGACGGGATCAGGTTGAAACCCTGAAATACGAATCCGATCTTGTGGGCGCGGATCATGTGCGCCTCGTGCTCTTTCATTTTTGACGTGTCGATGCCGTCGATCTGCAGTGCGCCCTCGTCCGGCGTATCGAGCAGGCCGAGCATATGGAGGAGCGTTGATTTGCCGCACCCCGAGGGTCCGACAATGGCGGTGAAGTCCCCTTCGCGGACTTCCATGTCGATGCCGCGGAGCGCCTGGACCTGGTTCGTTTTGGTCAGGGCGTATGTTTTTTTCAGCTGGTTAACCTTGATAATTGTTTTATTCATAGTCGTATGGTTATAGTTCGCGAATAGCGTCAACGGCTTTCATGCGCGACGCCTTGATAGCCGGTATGATACCCGCGATAATGCCGAGGACGAAGGAAAAAGCGACAACTCCGCCAAGGAAATTTAGCGATAGCATGAAGATTTCGGCGGACGTTTTGCTGTTCAGGATGCTCGCCAGGAGCACGCCGAATCCCATACCGATGCAGCCGCCGATCAGGCCGATAACGCCCGCCTCGAGCGTGTACTCGTAGGCAATCGCCTTGCGGGAAGCGCCGAGCGCTTTCTTGATGCCGATCTCCTTGGTCCGCTCGGAGATTGACATGATCATGGTATTGATGATGGAGAAGCCGCCGACGATCAGGGCGATGAGTGCGCTCCCGAGTATCATGGTATTAAAAATGGCTGATGCCTTGTCGATCTGTTCGCCGAGCATTTTCGGCGACAGCACGACCGCCTCATCTTTGAATTGGTCCTTGATGCGGTTGGCAACAACATCCGAATCCTGGCCGTCTTCCCATGAAACGGCCGCCATCTGGTTTACGTCCTCCATTTTGAATGCTTTTGCTTCTGTGATTTCCTTCCGGGTCGCTTCCGGCAGTGCGGCGAGCGCGGCCTCAGAAAGGCTTCCCGCTTCATCAGCGCGTTCTTTGAGCGACTTCAGGAATGGCGTCGCTTCAACAAGAAGCTCCCGTGCCTTCGTGATGCCCATGAACACGTATTGGTCCGGGCCGGTGAGTGTCTGGTCGGCGATCCCGACAACCTGGAAATCAGTGCCGCGAATTTGAAACGTATCGCCGGTTTTCAGGTTATTGTCTCCCGCGATCGTATAGCCGATCGTGATAGCAGTGTCCGGGTCATCTTGAGTTATCATGTGCCCCTCTTTCATGTCGATCGTGTTCCAGTTGCGGTTCTCAAATGCCGAATTCAGATCCATGCCTTCGATGGTTGCGGGCATGCCGAAGCTCATGCTTTGGCTTTCAGGATCATTGAGGTCCACTTCCTTAAGCGCGAGGGATACCCCGCCCGTAACTGCCTTCACGCCGTCCACTTCAGCAATTTTGTTCAGCGTATCGAGCGCCAGGAATGACGCTCCGCCCATCATCCCGTACGTATCGGCGGACGATCCTTTTGGCATAATGGTTATCTGGCCGGTGATATACCGCTTGCCACCGCTGATCATCTTGTTGATCTTGAGGGACATGGAACCCATAACGGTAAACGCAAAAATGCCGATCGCGATGCCGAAAACTGTCAAAATTGTCCGCATCTTGCGGCGCCACATATTCCGAAATATTTCCTTCATAGATGATGGAGGTTAATGGTTTGAAGTACTAGTATAGCAAATTTATAATCCGGAAGCTAGCAAGCGGGATTATTTTTCGCACACGATGTATCCGTAGCGGAAAACGCCTGCATCAAAGCAAAGCTTGGTGAAAGAATTTGCGTAGAACTGGTTCTTTGCGGTCGCGAGCGCCCGCCGTGGGCTGCGGAGCACCGCAGGATTTGCGACATATCGGATCACCTGTTCGATGTCCATTTTTCCAACTTCGCGAACAGCGAGGTCGTAGAAAAATTCCCAGTTCTTCCTCGTCTTTATACTAACATCTTCTGCTTGAACAACGCGCATTCCAGCCTTTCGGATTATTTTTTTATATCCAGCAAGGGATTCCATGGAGGGGAAATGCCAGTAGCGGTTGAACGGCTCGAGGAGCAATTCGCGTTCTAATGCGTTCGGGTGTTCTTTCTGGAGCCAATCAGCAATCACCAATCGGCCGCCGGGTTTCAATACAGCAGCGATTTTTTTCATCGCGAGCGCTTTATCCGGCAGGTGGCAGCCGACGTCCACGAGGAACGCCGCGTCAAATTTTTCCCCCAGCTGCTCAACAGCAATAATGTCGAGGAGTCTGAACTCGGTGCTTCCTGCTTGCCAAACACGCGCGAGCTTTTTTGCCTGTGCAATTTGATATTTTGAGATAGTGATTCCGACCCCACGGCATCGGCATTTTTGTGCAACATAGCAGGTCAATCCGCCGATTCCGCACCCGAGGTCGATGAATGAATCGCCGGGATTGAGGCAGGCATCTTTGATGAAGCGGCTGTGCGTTTTTCGCAGCGCCGTCACGCGGTCATCGTGCTCATTTTCATAAATTGCTGGGTGGAAGAATTCACCCCAGAATGACCGGTAGGAATTGGTAATGACGTCATAATAATAGCTGACGTCGGATGTTGTGGCCCGATTGTTTTTCGATGCCATACGGATTTTATAGTATACGTTGAAATCGATTCTTATGATCGACGAGTATGTTTTTTGGTTCGATCGGCTTGTCGGTGAGCTCAAACCCCATAATAATAATTTTCTCGCCCTTTTTTATGAGGTGCGAGGAGGCGCCGTTCATGCAGATAGTGCCAGATCCGCGTTCGCCCTTGATGACGTACGTTTCGAGCCGGGCGCCGGTCGTATTGCTCACGACAAGCACTTTTTCCCCGGGCCAGAAGCCGGCGCGTTCAATCAGGTCATGGTCAATCGTAATGCTGCCGACGTAGTTGAGGTTAGCGTCGGTCACCGTCGCTTTGTGTATTTTTGAGCGCAATACCCAGCGCATAGGGAGAGTACGTTAGCGCTGCTTTTTCTTTCCCTCAATGGTTACCGTATCAAATTGCCGGTAGAATTTATAGATGAAGAAAAATGAAACAGCCGTGAGGAGATGCCACATCACGTGGCCGTTGATAACGTGAACCGTCGGCATGTGGCACCAGACGCGAAAGTAGTCGAGTGTCCAGGTAAAGCACGCAGCGGCGGCAGGAAGGAGCCCGAACAGGAGGAAGTGCAGCTGGTACGGTTTGGAGCGCGCCCAGAGGACACTCTCGAGTCCCAGGAGAATACTCAGCCCGGCTCCGAAGAAAAGTATGCCGATATTGATGCCCCAAATTTCATACAGGGCATACATGGTGCCCACGCCCACGCCGGCAAGCAGGATAAACAATTGGTACAACGTGCGGTTGCTTATTGGCCGAAGCCGGTTGATATTGAGCAGCACCAAGTATGACGAGAGAAGCATCATGCTCCCGATGTCCATCATCTGCCCCAGGTCTGTGCGGAGCGCATGGTTCAAAAAAGATCCAACGCCAATCAACACGATAATCCATGGGAAGAGCGCGAGAACAGACCTCTTGCTGTATGAGCCGGCAAAGAAAATAATCAGCCCAACAGCTATGTAGCCGAGGTTTGACCAGGTATTCCCCGGCTGGATAAGGGTGGCGCACACATGCGGCTCGCAGGCATCCCGGGTGATTTTATAATAATTTTCGTATATGCACTGGGGAATCATACACAGAATGCGCCTATTGTTTTTTACGAGTTATTGGCATAGCATTGCGTTTGTTCGAATTGGGTATTGATGTTGATGTATTATAGCAATATTACGAAGTTTTTAGTATAATTGAAGAAGCGCCGCATTTGGCCGGGGATATGCGGCTCTTGAAATAATATTTTTTTACATTATGCCGGAATTGGTACAATTCAATCCATATCAGCGCCATATTTTTTGGCCGCTGTGGCTTATTAGCATCGTTATTACAGTTGCCATTTCAAGTATGCTGTATTGGGTTCATTCAACGCAAATTTTAGGCGATACGCAACGCGAACTTCGTGACATCGCCGTCAAGACCGCGAACATGATTCCGGCGGAGACGCATGAACTGCTGCAATCGCCCGAAGACCAAAACACCGAGCGGTACGCAATTATCGAACTGTATTTACAATCGGTCATGGCTGGTAATCCGAAAATCGATGATATCTATACGCTCCGGCCTACTAACAAGCCGCATACAATGATGTTTGTCGTGAGCGGTAAACCTGACATTGATGCCGATAAGAACGGTGTTATTGATCCGGAAGAAATGAAAGCAGACCTCGGAGAATTATACGAGACCGAAGAGTATCCTGCGCTTGAAGAAGCGCTGACGAAACCGTCATACGATGCTGAGGTGACGTACGACAAATGGGGCGCATGGATTTCCGGATACGCGCCGCTTGAGGATGCCCGCGGAAAGACGGTCGCAGTTGTCGGCGTTGATTACGCCGCCAAAACGCTTTCAGCCGAGCGGCAACAGTTTTTGAAAATACTGTGGATTATCAATCTTGCATTCGTACCGATATTTGGTGTGCTTGCGTATTTGTTTACTCGGCGTGTTGTGAAACCGTATCGAGTATTCGTTCACGCAGCCCAGCGTTATTCACATGGTGACCACGAGCACCGCCTCAAACCGTCCAGGAATCCGGAAGAGAACCTGATTGTCCAGCTGTATAATAACATCGCGGACGAGTTCAACCGCACAAAGCAGCAACCACCGCCGAATCAGCAGGGGTAGCTTGCCGCGTGTACAGATGAGAAAAAGTTATTGAAGCAGCACCCACCAGCCATTATCTGAAGGCGACACATTCGCCGGCAGGGTGCCTTTGAATTTGGAGAATCCGTCGTGGTATTCGAGCGTTTCGATCGAAAAATTTGGAATTTCGCCCAAGCGGCCGTTGATTTTTTCCTCGAATGAATTTTCGATTTTCCGTTGTATCCATGCCGGGAGTGGGATTCTGCCGAGCCGCGCATCCGTAATGGTGAGGTCGATGCTCTTTGGAGATTTTTGCGCAACGAGGACCTTGATATAGCCGGGAGCTTTGACGTACCGATCGACGATGCCGGAGATTTCCAGCCCGCCCTCGATCATTTTCACCTGCATTTTTGTTACCGGCGGATTTTCACCCTGGAACCGCTGCAGCCAGGAGGAGATTTCTGCTGACGTTGTTTCAGCATCAACGGCGACGGTACCGGTGTATATTTTTTTCGGGCTCACGTAGGCATAATCGAACTGAGGACCGGAAATTGTCATGGGAATTTTTTGCCCGAGGCTTGCGAGCGCTTCATCGCTTGTTGCGACTTCGAGATCCTGCGGTTTATTGGTACCGAATTTTTCGGAGAGAAACGGAATATCATAGAGCCCCGTTGCCGCAAGCCCTGTTGCAACGAGCGCCGCGAGTACAATAAGCGTTAGCACAAGGTTGCGGAACCCGTGCGTATGTTCGCGGTCGCCAAGGCCACCGCCGAATTTTTTTGACACATCAGTAGGATGCAGGCCACCGTGGTGGTTAACAGATGGTGGAGGGCCAGGGGGTAACGGCCGTTCCGATTTTCCTGGTTTCGGCGGCAAGGGACGGACCTCCGGTTGCTGCACCGATTTCGCTTGCCGCTGCCGTTCCCGATGCTCAAGGGGGGCAGGCTGCTTGGCAGCCTTTTTTTGTTCAACGTGTTTTGGCTCATCGTGCTCCGAGGTGTCCGGCGCATGCATATCCGGCTGGTAGTCTTGCTGCGGCAGTTTAATCATATCAGTTGTTCCATTATCAGACCTTTTCCCATACTGCGATGGAAGTCGCAGCAGCCATTAGTTTTCTCGGAGGTATCCCCAGCTGTGCAGCTTATCGCCGTCCTCAAACCAGCGATCGCCAATGTCGGTACGGTACAGCATATTCGGGATCAGAATGTTTCTGATTCTGTTGTACGCTTGTTCCTGCGCTTGCTTCATGGTAAGGCCGGTGCCGCAGATAATAAGCGCCACACCGGTTGAGCCGGTGAGCGTCCATTCACCATTCACGAGTTTCACGTCCTCGATGTGAACGCCATCGAGATTCTTTCCCTTGAAGACGGCAGCGGCGTCTTTGGAATACACATCGAACGTCTGTTTGTCGCTGTAGGGGAATGGCGGCACGACGACCCGGACGCCAATCTGGAAGCCGCGTTTTGTTTTCAGTTGCGGATCCTCGCCATCTGCGAGCAGATACAGAAATTCGCCGATCGGCGTGATCATTCCTTCCTGCTGGATGCTGATTGTCGGATAGCCGAACCGGGACGTGAATTCCAGGGGGTAAATGCCATTGCCATTCACGATGCAGTTCAGATCGATATAGCCAACGTACCCCTCTTGGGCGAGGACGCCTTCGAGCTTTTTCAACGTTGAATTGAAAAACCGATTGGGGCCGCTCCAGAACATGCTGGTGCCCATTTCACCGGTCGCGGGGCCGAGATCACCGGGAAAAAGCTTCTTGTGCTCGAAATTTATATTGATTGGGTAGATAAACCGCTTGCCATTGTGGAATGCACCGACTGCCACTTCAACACCGTTTACTTTCCGCTGGAGCTGGAATTCTTTTATTTTTTTGCCCCATACCCGCCGGTATGCTTCCAGTATTCGGATGACGTCCGCGCCATCTTTTTCCATGCCGACAAACAGGAGCCCTTTGTTGTTCTGGGCCTCACCCGACGGTTTAATGACATATTCGCACGGATTTTTCTTCACGAATTCGATCGCAGCGTCAAAATCGTTGAAAGTCTGGTATGACAGGATGGAAACACCGTTTTTCTTGAGCTCTTCCTGACCAAAGGACCTGTCGTCCTCGAGTCGGTCCGTATAGGGAGTGCCTCCAATTACTTTTTTGCCCTGCTGCCGCAGTTTCTGGGCCTTTGCACCCCAGCCGAGCACGTCATCAAATATGATGACATCTGCCCACTCCGCGTCCTTTTTCCAGTCGTCGCTTTTCTTGACGAATCCATCGGCGATATCGGCCTCAATCTTGTCGCCAATGAAGTATTTGACGTCATGCCCCTCCTTGGTAACCTGCCAGGTAATATCCGAGATGAGCGCGTCCTGGGACACGAAGAGAAATTTTTTCTTTTCCATCCTGTTTTTTTGAAAAAGTTAGTGAGTTAGCGCTGAATAAAGTATACGATGTTCATCGCCGGGTGTCTATAGTTTTTCTGCATTTGTTTAGTATACCACTCTCCCGTGTTCCGATACAAAAACCCCCGCTGGAGCTTTCTGCAACAGCGGGGGAATGCGTGTGTCTGCCGTAGTCTATAAGGTTGTGGCCGTGGTGACTCCGCCGCGGAAGGCTTCAGTGTACGCCATAAACCATGTATCAACGGCGAGCGTGCTGTCGCCCATTCCGTACACCCGCACATTCGGGCCGCCAGCTGTTGTCGGGGCGATGAGCAGCTCGGACGAGCCATCACCGTCGAGATCCGCCACCGTAGCACCGAGGGCACCACGGAACGTGTCGGCGTACGCCATATCCCAATCGATAAGCTCTACTGTATCCGCGACGCTGTCATATTCGTATACCCGCACGTTTGGTCCGCCGAGAGAGGCCGGCATCGTGACGATTTCCGGGTATTCGTCCCCATCCAGGTTCGTTATCGCCGTTGTAACCCCACCCCGGAATTCATCGCCGTACGCCATGAACCAGTCGAGTACCGAGAAGCTTCCGGCAGCGTCGTCTTCGAAAATCCGGATGTTTGTCGATCCATTCGTCGGCGTTGTGATGATTTCTGATACGCCATCAGCGTTCACGTCTGCGAATTTCAGATTCACGCCGCCTCGGTACGTGTCCTGGTATGCCATGAACCAACCTTCAAGCATGAACGTGCTTGTGCCGCTGTCATATTCGTACACCCGCACGTTTGGTCCGCCAAGGGAGGCAGGCGATACAACGAGCTCTTTATTCGCGTCCCCCGAGACGTTTGCGAGGGCGATATTGACTCCACCCCGGAATTCCTCATCGTACGCCATGAACCAGTCGATAAGTTTTAATGTATCGCCCGTGCTGTCGTACTTATAAACGCGCACGTTTGGCCCGCCGCCAGACGCTGGGACTGCTGCGATTTCAGCTTGTCCATCCCAGTCGATATCGCTTACCGCGACATTCATGTGGCCGCGGAACGTATCCCCGTATGCCATTTCCCAATCCAGGAGTGTAAATGAATTCGTATCACTATCGAACGTGTAAACGCGAATATTCGATCCTGTCGCTGGCGTTACGACAAGGTCAGCATTGGCATCGCCATCAACATCAGCGGCAGTTACCGCTGCGCCGCCTCGGTACGTTTCCTGGTAGGCGAAGAAGTCATCGATGAGCGTGCCTTCGTGGTCAAAGACGCGGATATGCGAAGGGAACCCGGACTTCGGGTACGTAATGATTTCCCATTCGCCATCACCATTAATATCAGCGGTCGTGATTCCGAATTCGCCACGGAGGGATTCGCTGTATGCGAAGAATGACGCAACGACGGCACCGTCGGAATTGAAAATGCGAACCTGTGGTGCGCCGAAATCGGGCATGGTAACGATCATACGTTCTGTGCCAGTTGCAATCGTCGAAGGATCGGCATTCGGATCAATGCTTGTCTGGTACGTGATGATGAGCGACGCACTTGCCGCCCCTCCTCCGCTCGTTGCTTCCAGCGCAACAGTGTTTACGCCAGGCTGGAGCTGTATCGTGCTCGTGAATGAGCCATCGGCACCAACGGGGACGCCATCCGCCGTTCCTTCATTGACGCTTATGGTGAGGGAGGCGCTGGCATCTGACACAGTGCCCTCGACTGCTACTGAGGGCGCATATACCGTCATGTCAGTTGGGGGTTTTGTAATGGTGACCGAGAGGTGGTCTTCGCCGTCATCTGCCTGCATGGTGACCCTGCCAGTTACAATGCCGAAATTCGTGAAGTGGTTGGCTGTGAATGAAATCGTGTTGTTTTCGGTATCGATTACCACATTATCGACCGACTTCCATGTTCCCGATGCATCATCATAGTACATTGGCATGATGTCATCTTCGGTGATTCCGAGCGCTTCAAGCTGGGCGTCAGTATAGGGGAGCTTAATCGTCACATTGCTGTTGAATGCCGTGATGGTCTGGTTCTGCTCATCTTTTGCAGTGAAATCGTAGGCGAGAGCGATCGGTTTTGCCGTCGCCGTTGAAGCAACCTGCGCTTTCGGCGTTGCCGTCACCGTCACATTGCCTTCGGATGCGATGCTGTACGCAGGAATCGAAAGCTCCGTGCCGTCGGTCAATTTGATGACTTTTGCGATGGTTGCATCAAATGTCGCGGTTTCGGCAGAAGGGATTGCGATGTCGGTTTCTAAGAGCATGAGATCTTGTTCCGCTTCGCCGCTTGCCGGCACATCAATGATATTTTCATCGCTGCGATAAAAGGTCGTTGTCGTTTCGTAGATTGCCCCGAGGTGCCACGTTTCATCTTTGGTGACATTCAGCGAGTAATCTCCATCACCTGTTAAATCTTCCGATACGCCGCCTTCTTCTGACCAGCCCCATACATACGCAGTATTTGGCTCGCCGTCGAGCGTGACCGTACCGGTTATTGTCCCGTCAGCGATGCGGAACTCCAGCGTGGTGTCGGCAGGGGAATCTGGTGATACGGATACCTGTTGTGCTTTCGGATTGATGTATCCCTCTGACGGCGGCAAAGATGCTGAGATAAAGTAGGTGCCTTCAGGAACCGAGAGTGAAAAATTGCCATTCGCGTCCGTGATATTACCCTGGTTGAACATGGGGTCGTAGAACAGAGAGTCATCAGCACCGCTCTGCCTTCCGCCAAGCTCGGTATCTGCCGAAACCCATACGTTTTTCAGAGGATTGCCGTCCGGGTCCAGCACTGTGCCGGTGATGGTTGAGTCAGCCTGGAGCAGGGTCAGGTCATGCGTTACTATTTTGTCAGCGACCGCAGCCACTGAGTCACCATGGGAATTGCTCGGGAGGTACCCGGACAGCGGGTCAGTCCAGTATCCGATATTCCATTCGCCGGCGGATACATTCAGCTCATACGTTCCATCCTCGAATTGGGCCCATTGGTTGCCGCCCATGCCGTTGTCTGCAAAAACTTCGCCCCATACGTCGGTTACTGGGTCACCGTTTTTATCGACGAGCGAACCGCTGATTGTTGCATTATTCGGCAGTACCGTCACGACAGCGCCATTATACGTTTCCCCAGAATCGACCGTGACTGAGGTGGCTGAGGAGGCCGTATAATCAGATCCCCATGGCATGAAGACGCTAATATTGTACGTGCCCGCAGGTACCTTGATGGAGAAGCTACCGTTCTGCACCTCACCCCCCAGGCCGCTATATCCCTCGTCGCCCATTCCCGAACCCATCGTTCGGTTGGCGTCAGTTGCTTCAGCCCACGCATTCAGATCCGAGAGCACCGTATCGCTGTCATCCTGTACGGTGCCGTTGATTGTCGCGTCTGCGATAGCAAGCTCAAAGAGTATATTGCTGACCGTTTCGTCTTCGTCGAGGAGAATTTTTTGTGGAGGATCAGTTCGCACGTATACGGTTTCTCCCGTCCCGTCTCCACCCCCCGCGCCCGTAGAGCCGCCGCCCGTCATCACGTCGACGAACCACGCACCTGACGTCACTCCGAGCGTAAATTCCCCATTCTCATCCGTCATCGTCCAGCCCCAGCCCGAGCCGGTTGCTTTCCATGCGTTTACGTCTTGGTCCGCGAGCGGCGTGCCGTTGGAATCGATCACTTTGCCGGTAATAAATTCATCCTTTACCACGAGGCGGTTTGTGCCGACATTTTTTGTTTCCCCGTCAGCGACAGTTATGAGTCCGATTTCAGGCGCTCCATACTCTTCGTTATTTGGCATAATTTCCACTTGATACGTGCCTGCCCCGACTCGCAAGGAAAAATATCCGCCGTCATCAATCTGGCCCCACGCACCGCCTCCTCCGCCAGGGTTCCACGCGTTTACGTTCACTTCATTCATCTCCGGTATCGAACCGTTTGGATTGAGGACGCGGCCGGTAATTGTTGCGGTGTACTCTGTCACTTCGAAATTGGCGGTCTTTGTTTCGGCGATTGTATTTGCTTGCTCGAATTTTACAGTTACCGGCATTTCGTTGTACCCCCATGTTGGTTGTCCATCGGTCCAGGTAGGGTTCACCATAACCTGCCATTTTCCCATGCCGACGAGGAGGGAGTATCGCCCCTTGCTGTCGGTTGTTGCTGTAGCGTTGCCCATGCCTCCATCCATTCTCCACGCATTTACTATCCCGTCAGTGATAGGCGTTCCGTCAGGCGTTGTCACGGTGCCGCGGATGGTTTTTTTTGCCTCCTGGAGCACAATGGGGTGGGTGAGATAGTAGGTGTTCGTCGTTCCCGCAGTTACCGTTGCGGTGAGCGCGTCGGGCGCAAGGAGCCCCTCGCCAGCACCAGAGAGGTTCGTCATTTCAATCGTATACGTGCCGGCCTCAAGGCTTTTCGTTTTAAAAAGGCCATCAGCATCAGTCGTCACCCAGTCGGAATTTTCGTACGCATAGTATTCGTCATGAACGCTGACATTAGCGTACGGTGCCGGGGTTATGCCGTCAGGCAGGAGAATTTTACCTCGGACGCTCGGCGCCTGAAGGGTCAACGCGTTTGCCCCCGTGAATGATTTTGACCCGCCTGCGGTGAAATTAAACACTGTCGGGGGCGGGTTTGCCCCATCGGGGTCATTTGCCCACACTTCCAGCGTATATGTTCCACTTGCGCCGAGATAATAGGCAAATTCGCCATCCGCATTCGTTGATGCCGAACGTTGATATGACCAGTCACTGTTGTGCAGATTGAGCCCTGCAGTCGCGACGGGAGTAACACCATCCATTTTCAGGACAACACCAGTGACATTCGGATTTTTTAGTCGGAGCGTGCCGACATCGAGCGTGCCGCTCGAAGGAACCGTGATGGTTTGGCTCGGCGGGTCAATGTATGTATCGTCGTTCGCCCATACTTCGAGTATATAGGAACCCGCAGGCACGTCGGAGAAGGTAAAAGCGCCAGCTTCATTCGCCGATGCCCCTAGATAGTAGTCCCAGGTGCTCGTATGGATATTGATAAAGGCGTAGGCAACGGGCGTGGTGCCGTCTGGTTCTGTCACGACACCCGTGATATTTGCGCTGCCTGCGCCAGCTGCCTGCGCGATCGGCATGCCCTGGAATGAGAATGGCCCAATCATGGCGAGAATCGTCACGATAGATGCGGCGGAGTGTATTAATTTGAGAGCTTTCCGTGAAATCATAGTGATACGATTATTTTTTTAAATGTAGTAGTATATGAAAATGAATTATATAAAAAACCTTCGGGCAGTATCTAGCGTACACCGCTCGTATGGCAGTACCTCCTATCCAAATGCAATTCCCCTCGCCACTGCGCATGTGATAGGCATTAGACATTATTTTTCTGATTTTTATTTTTGATTTCTAACGTTATTATAGCGGAAAAAAAGGTTTTTGTCAATCACATACGAGTGATTGACAATTTAAAGGCACGAAGGTACACTGATGAAAATTAAAATCGTACTCGCTACATTGCGGAGGAAGCCAATGCCAGTATCAGATAAAACACGGCAGTCAGTCCGGGCGCTCCTTGCCGTCCGTGATTTCTTCCCTCAGGGGTGCGTACATCGGTGGGATGGCTCAGGCACCTTTCCTGCTGACTCAGCTATCTTGTTTGCTGCAAGTTCAACATGGCACGAAGCATGTGAATTATGCCTCGTGGAGAGGTGTCCGGTGCGGGCACGCGAACATGTTCCTGGATGATCGAAGGCACGTGCGCGATTGTGTAACCAGGCCGACGTTTCATACATCTGGCCTGGTTAATATTTACCAAATCAGAGGTTCTTTCACGAAAACCACCTGCCATACGATACTTGCTCCCAGGATGATCGGCGGCATGACGTAGTCAGCGACGAACCGCACGCGGTACCCGTCTGGCGTGAATCCGAGCCGAGTGAGGAGGTAGTAGTAGAATGTTACGCTTCGGCGCTGTGTTTTGAACTGCTGCCGTGTCAGCACGCAGTCGCCAAGCCAGAGTATCTGGATGAAATAGAGCGCGATGCCTGCGGCAATAACAGGCCAGCGGAACAGGAACGGCGATGCCCAGATAACGATAATTGCACACAGGTGCAACCACGCCGTACCGGTGAATGGGCGGTGCGCTATTTCGTGGGAATCAAGCGGTGTCCGGTTTTGGGCTTGCACTGGATTTCCAGTCGCTGTTTATCGGACAATACCGAGCCCGCGGTACCACCCTTGGGCTTTTTTGCAGAGCGGGCATTTGCCCGGCGCGTTTTTACCCTTATGGATGTATCCGCAATTCTCGCATTTCCATTCGATTTCCTTTTCGCTTGCGTACAGCGTGCCGTCTTCGAGTTTTTTGAGGAGGATGCGATACCGTTCTGCATGTTTTTCCTCGACCATCGCAATTCGCTTGAATAATTCAGCGATGTCTTTCTCTCCTTCTTCCTCGGCAACTTTTTGGAAATCAGGGTACATGGTGCCGAACTCGTATTCTTCCCCCTCGGCTGCATGTTTCAGGTTTGTCAGCGTGTCGGCAACCGGGTGGATGTCGTATGTATTGGTCATCTCCGTTTTTTCCGGGATGTATTCCAGCTCTTCCTCGGCATGGGCGCGTTCGTTATCCGCTGTTTCTTCAAAGACGCGTGCGATCCATTCGTAACCTTCTTTGCGCGCTTGCTTAGCGAAAAAAGTGTACTTATTCCGGGCCATTGACTCTCCTGCGATTGCTTTCAGCAGGTTTTCATATGTCTTTTTCATATGGGGGTCCCTTTGTGGTTAATGATTATGCATTCGTATTGTAGCAGAATGACGGGGGAGGTCAAAAAGTGAGATCATACATCCGGTACGTCTTGTAAATTTTCGCCCCGAGCTTTTCCAGCACCCGGCGCATGGGCGTGTTGGATTCATTTACGAGCGACCCCTCGGCAGCATGGTAACCTTTCTTCAGGCCCTCTTCATACGTTTTTTTGTAGAACACAGTATCAAGTCCCTGGTGCCGGTATGCCTTGAGCACGCCCATAACCAATACACGAACGTTTTTGATATGCCGTTTTGCCCAGAGCATTTTCATGAGCCCCCAGGGGAAGAGCCTGCCATTTGCCACTCTCAATGCCTGGTTTGCGTCCGGTATTGAGAGCGAGAAGCCGATTGGCTTGCCATTGACCTCTCCAATAAATGCGATATCCTCATCTATGATGAGGACCAATTGTTTCGCGAGCGCCTTGATTTCTTCATCAGAAAACCATATCGCGCCCCAGTTTTCGTTCCACGCTTCGTTATAAATCTCCTGGACAATCTTTGTTTCGCGGTCGAGATGGAGCTTGCTCATTTTTCTCACGATGAATTCCGGGTGTTTGCGCTCTGCTTCAGCTGCGCGTTTGAGCACGTCCTCTGGCAACCCCGCCTCCGTGTACATTTGGTACGCATACATTTCCTGGGATGTCTGGAACCCGTACTGCGTCAATAATGTTTCATAGTACGGCGGGTTGTACGTCATCATGATGGCGGGCGGTGAGTCAAATCCTTTAACGAGCAGGGAGTACTCGCCATTGACGGAGAAATTTGCCGGTCCGCGCATCTTTTCATACCCAAGCTTTTTGAGCCAAATTTTCGCGTAATCAAACAGCGCTTTTGCAACTTCGAAATCGTCAATGCATTCAAAAAATCCAAAGAAGCCTACTTTTTCATTGTATTTTTTTACATGCAATGTGTTCTCGTGCACTGACAGCCGGCCGACTGGTTCGTTCCCGCGATATGCCATGAGCAGCAATACTTTTGAATGGCGATAGTACGGATTTTTCTCGGGATTAAAAAAAGCGCGCTGTTCACCGATGAGCGGTGGCACCCAGTTCGGGTCATTCGCGTAGATCCGCCACGGGAACATCACGAACTGCTTGATTTCATCAGGAGTATTGATTTCCTTGATGGTAACCATTGCTTGTAAGGGTACCAGAAAAACGCACTGCTGGCGAACCGGCACAATTTATTTGACGGTGAGGCAGCCGCTACCGTATAATGATCATGCGTGTAATTATTAAATACAGGAGGCCTATGGCAAAAAAAATCTTCCTAATGGCGGTGGCTGGCATGGCGTTCGTCGCTCTGTTCTCAGCAGCGAACTGCAATGCAGCAGCAATCACCGGCGGAAGCAGCATGGATACTGCCGTCGAACTCAAGGCAGGTACGTATACTGGCGGAGCGATTACCGGGGATACAACGCAGTATTTCTATGTGACGCTCGGCCAGGGGCAGCAGGTAACCGCGAAGGCGATGTTGACGTCCGCGATCGAGACGGGGACAATCAGTACGATCGCTCTGTACGACCAGGACCGGAATCAGGTCGTGGAGGAATTTGACGCAAACTACACGTCGGTTACCCTTACCGCTGACTGGCTGGTTAATGGCGACCAGCCGACATATAAGTATTACCTGAAACTGGCTTCGGATGATGATGGCGTAACGTCGTACAATCTGACGCTCACCATTACCGACCGGTTCGACGCGGGAACCACTCAGGATGCACCAGCGACGTTCGAAAACGCGCTGAGCGTCAGTGCCGGAACGATGAAAGGGTACGTGACGGGCGACGACGAGGGCGGTACCGATACGGCGGATATGTTCGCCTTCGTGCCACCGGCGGATGGTGCGTACATCGTTACCGTGACCCCACCAACCGATATGGAGGTGGAGCTCGCCATCTATGATGCGAATCGTACGGAGGTTGACTCGCAGATAGGCAACAACGAAGGCAGCATCGTTACGAGCACCGTGCAGGCAACGAGTGGCGCCAAAGTTTTTATAAAAGTTGCTTCGTATTTCTACTTAGGGAAGACGCCAGCCGAGTATCAGTTCGTGATAGCGGCTCCGGCGGCAACGAATACCAACGGCAGCGTAACGGCAGTCAATCAGAATGCCGCAACGTCGGGGAATGCCAATACCAACAGCGCTGAAGCCGTAAACCAAAATCTTATCGCGCCGTTGGATACAAACACCAACACCACGGCGGCTACGGCGAATAGGAACAGCAATACGGCAGCAACCACCGATGATGACGAGGATGAGGATTCGATGATGATGTATTACATCATTGGCGGCGCTGTGCTGCTGCTCGTAATTGTAATCGTGCTCGTCATGGTCATGCGGAAGAAAAAGCCAGGCACTCCAGCGCAACAACCACCGGCCAACCAGTAAAAAGCATTTTCAAAAGGACTGCCCGCATGGTGCAGTTCTTTTGAGTTGGAAAACTTACTATTCGGCTGCGACGATCAATCCATCACGTAAAACTTCATTGGGGAGAAGCCGTTGAAAAAAACTGAACAGTAGGAAGCGGTGTATGCTCCCGTCGAAAGGACGTATGCGCGGTCGCCCTCCTTGATGTCCTTCGGCAGCTTGTACTTGTAGGTTTCATACAGGGTGTCCATAGAATCGCACGAGGGGCCGGCAAGGATGACTTCTTTGGTTTCCTTTGATTTCGGGCCGTCAACGAAGATGGGATATTTGATCGATTCGTTCATGGTTTCGATGAGCCCATTAAATTTGCCGGCGTCGAAGTATACCCAGCTGATGTTTGCGGACGTAGATTTTTTTGAGACCATGACGATCTCAGTGACGATAACGCCAGCCTCGGCCATAATGCTTCTTCCTGGCTCGATGAGAATCTCAGGCATATTATCACCAAAGTCCTCACGGAGGAACCGCGTAATTTCTTTGGCGTACGTGGTGAGCGGCTGCGTCGGCTGGATGTAACTGGCCGGGAGCCCGCCGCCCAGGTTGATCATGCGCAAGGTGATGCCTTTATCTTTTCTGAGGGACTCGAAGAGGTATTTAGTTTGTGCGATGGCATTGTCCCACTGGCCGATGTCCCGCTGCTGGCTTCCGACATGGAACGAGACGCCGTAGGGGATCAATCCCGCTTCCTGCACACGCTGAGCGATTTTGTAGATCAGATCAGGATGCGCGCCGAACTTTTTTGACAAAGGCCAGTCCGCGTTCCCGCCCTCGCACATGATCCGCATGAACACTTTGCTCCCGGGGGCTTGGCGTGCGAGTTTTTCAACGTCAGACGGCGCATCCGTGGCGAAAAGCCGGACGCCTTTCTGGTACGCGTACGCGATGTCCCGTTCTTTCTTGATGGTATTCCCGAAGCTGATTTTTTCCGGAGGGACCCCGAGCCGGAGCACTTTGTCGATTTCGTTCGGCGAGGCGACGTCGAAGCACGACCCTCGTGCGTGCAGGAGGGAGATGACCTCATCGATGGGGCACGCCTTGATCGCGAAGTAAATTTTGCCGTACGGGAAGTTTTTTTTCAGCTCGTCGTATTTCTGCGCAACCTTCGAGAGGCTGACGACGAGAAAGGGAGTTTCTTTCCCTTTGCCGAATTGTTTGATCTTTTCAAACTCCTCTCGGGTCATATACCGTTCAAGGCCATTGCCGCTCCCATTGTCGTTTGCCATCTTGTTATTTCGCGATGTTAAAAGTTAAAAGTGATTATATATAGTATACAGCCCTTTTATTAGTTGGCTACTATACAATCATTTGTACCCTCCCAATCTCGCCGGTTTCGAGCCGCACCTTGATGCCGTGCGGGTGGGTCGGTGATTTTGTTAGGATATCTCTGACAGTGCCTTGTGTCAATTTACCGGTGCGTTGGTCCTGTTTTTGCACGATCGCAACCCGAGTTCCGGGATTGATGTCGTGGCGCGTTGGCAGAAGCATACTTCAGTGGTCAGTTAGAGGCACTGCTCAAAAATATCGAGCCCTTCCCGCGCCAGCCCGTGGGGCAGGTTGAGCGCTGGGAACATGATGATTGATTCGGGCGTTGCGCCCGCGATGAGCAGCCCGTTTTCGCGGCAGCGGCGCTTGATGGCGCTCGGGTACGCCGTGTTCGGGAAGTGGATGCCGATCGCCAAGCCTTTCGTGTGGATTACGGGCTGGTGCCGAAATTCCATAGCCGTGAGCCGCTGAACGAAATATCCGCCGATCCGGTTGGCGTTCGACAGTAATTGATTTTTATTGTTAATAATATACCGCACGTTCTCGAGCGCGATCGCCGTGTTGAGCGGGTGCCCGCCAAATGTCGAATAAAAGCTGAAGTTCCATTGCATTGATTTCGCAACCGCGTTTGTCATCGCCACCGCGCCCAGCACGCTGTATCCGCCGGTCAGGCCCTTGGCCATGCACAGAATGTCCGGGTTGAGCGTGTAGTGTTCAGCGCCGAACAGCGTGCCGGTCCTGCCAAAACCCGTCGCAACCTCGTCGATGATGAGTACGGTGCCGTACCGTTTGCACGCATGGGCGACTGTTTTGAAATAGTCACGTGTCGGTATTTCAACGCCGAGGTTGCAAACGACAGGCTCGGAAATGTACGCGGCAACGCGCCCGCCTTTAAGCAGCTGGACGATTTTTTGCGCGGCTTTCCTGTCGAGCGGCGCCTTGATCTTGTGGCAGCGGGGGAGGAGGTTCGAATAGTGTTTGCGGAATTCAGAGTCGCCGACGCTCATCGCACCAATCGAGTGGCCGTGGTAACTACCCTCGATTGAAATAAATTCAGCGCGTTTTGTATGCGACATCGCCGCCTGGAGTGCGTACTCGACCGACTCAGTGCCGCCGGTCGTGAAGTATATTTTATTGAGACCCGCGGGCGTAATTTTTACCAGCAGTTCCGCGAGATCAGCCCACAGCCTGTTCGCGTACGTCGGGCTGAAATAATCCGGCCCCCGGAAGGATCGCCTTGCTTCGCGCACACGCGCGTTCGTCCATCCGATATTGCCAACGCACCACCCGACGTAGAAATCGATGTAGCGTTTGCCCCGCGCATCGTACATGCAGCTGCCGTCGGTCCGTACGATATTGAGCGGGATTGGCGCGCTTTCACGGGCGATGTACCGTTTGTCTTTTGAAAATGTATCCACAGCCGTCCTGGATTATGGTGTTATAAGTTTTTTCGCCCAGCCCTGTGCCCGTTCCACCTCGCCGTCCTTGAGTGGACCTTCTTTGCCGAGCACGAAGAATGTTTCTGCCGCGACGGCTATCGCACCCTTTGATTTGAGGATACCGGCGATCCGCTTTGACGCGTAGCCGAAGAATTTAATGACTATGCGGATGAGCCCACCCTGGCCTTCGGGCGTGTTGCCAGTATCGAATGCTGCCGCACGGATGCTCGTCAATGCACCAGCGGGGATTTGGTTGAGGAATTGCTGCATTGGCTGCGATGGCCTACCGCCGTGGGTTGGCGAACCGATGATGAGCAGTTCGCATGCGTTTGTTTCAGCAGCAGAAGCTTCGTTCACTTTGAGAACGCGAGTGCCGCCACCTAATGCGGCGCCGATCGTACGCGCAATTTTTTCCGTGTTGCCGTACAGGGAGTCGTAGATGATGAGGGCTTTCATAGAATTGCTGTCAGTGGTTAATAGTTAATCAACCAGGAGGAGAGGGTTTTTGGTACTACGTTGCCGGAAGGGGGTATTGAAAAAGGAAGAAAGTTGTAAGTTTGGGAGGGAAGACGGGGGATGGTGTGGTGCTTTTGATCAGGCAGCGCCCTTCGAGGTGCAGGTTATTGGAATGTTGCGTAATAAACGCCTTTCGCATGCTGGCCATAGTACATGTACCACGTCCCATTGATTTTCGCAAAGGTCGGGTCGCATGGCGGATTGGGTGCGAACTTGGCGCGGCTGTCGGTGTTATTCGTCCAGTCAAACACTGGTTCGGAAAATACTCCATTGGAAAAGACAACATGGAAAACGCCCGCGTAGCTCCAGAAGTACAGGCGCAGCTCGGCATTGTCCCATGTCGCCCATTCTGCGCCATCCGCGAGCCCGTAGAGCGTTTCATTCCTCGAGTCGATTGCCACACCTTTCTTTTCAAATGTGAGGCCGTCTGCGGACGTCGCCCAAAAGAAAAGTTGCGTTGTCGAATTCGGAATCTCCTCGGTTGTCTGGTATTTTTCATTGATCGTGCCTCGGTACACCATCACGTACGTTCCGTCCGCCAGCCGCGTGGTCGTTTGTGCTCCAACAGTGTCCAGAGCATATCCGGTTTCGCTCGTATCAATCCGCACGCCGTCCTCGTCAGCCCAGGTCATTCCATCAGTGGAGAGCGCGCTTTTGATGCTGCCGGCATTCTGGAAGTAAATCCGGTACGTTCCGTCCGCCAGGGTAATGATGTCGGGGAATATGGCCCACGATTTCCGTACGCCTTCCTCCTGGGCCCAGCGGATGCCGTCAGTCGAGACAGACGAATACACCTGGCCTTGGAAGCCTGCTGTTTCCGGTTCGGCCGAGTAGTACATGCGGTACCGGCCGTCGCCGAGCGGAGTGATCTCGGCGTCAGCGTATTCGCCGGTGATCGCCGCGCCGTGTTCCTGCCATCCCGCCTCTGATTCGCGCGCGGCGTTGGTTTGGTTAGCAGCCGTCGGGGCAGCGGTTTTGCTGCCACACCCCGATATGATGACAGCCATCAAGCAGGGGAGGCAGGCTACCGCGATTCGTCGTACAGCACTGCGCACGTTCATAGGATTCAACATTAATGAATGAATTCAAAATCGAGCGCCACGCAGTCCTCGTTGCCGACAACCCAGGCATCAGCCCCTGGCGCGGCCTCGAATGCCGTTTCAGGGCCTATTGTTTGTTCGTGGCCGTCAGTGCCCTGTACCCGCATCGTGCCCGAAATGACATAGCCGACGTGCCGTTCGGACGGCTTGCCGGTCTGGGGGCCGGCGTGTAACGACCATTTCCAGCCGGGCCTGTAAATGCCACGGCCGATTTTCAGATTCCCAATAGTAATGACCAACCGCGTGCTGCCGTCGAGGAAGGTGCGGGCGGTAGCGTGTTCGAAGGCGCTTGTTATGATGCTTGGCATAGTATTGTTTCCGCAATACCCCCAGTATACTATAGTTGCCCTTTATTTTGAAAAAATCGGCATGTAGTGTAGAATAGAGTAGTATTGTTAAATATTAATATTAGGAGAGGCATCGTATGCGAATGAAACCATGGTATGTTCTCGTGCCGGTTCTTATTATCGCTGTTGCCATAACCGTTTCCGGTTGCGGCAAGAAAACGTCGAATACGCCAAAGACCAACGCAAACAAAAACACCAACACGGTGGTCACCGAAGCGCCCTATACCACAGAGAACGGTACAAAGATATTCAGCCTTCAATTGGTAAACGGCCTGCTCAATTATAAAACCATAACGGTTTATGCTGGCGATGCGATGGAAATCCGCCTCACCGACAATGGCCAGCCGGTCGATTTCGAATTCAAAGGCATTACCCAATCAACGAATGGCGTGTTTGGCACGCGGATAAACCTCGACGACCCGGGCGGCACCTACCAGCTCACGTGCCTCAACACCAGTTGCGGCAGCATTGCCGTTACCGTCATTAATACAAGTACCAATGCGAACACGGCGGCTAATGCGAATACCGCGTTGAATGCCAATGCCGCAGCTGGCTCAAATACAAATGCTGCAAACCAGATCACGAAGGTTGAATTGCAGCGCATCCCCGCTGGAACGACATTTACGCCGACCGATATGTATGAAACCACCACCAGCTTTACCGTTGGCGACCTGTTCGGCCTGAGCGTTACCGGTAATTTTGCTGCTGGCACAACGTTCGCGCACAGTTTTACCGACAGCACAGGCGCAGATGTCGAAGGGCAGAGCCAGCACAGTAACTTGCAGCAAGGTTCTAACGGTTCCTGCTGCTTTAGCCTTCCTCCCGCCGCCGGTTCGTACAATCTCAGACTAATCGTGAATGGCACTGAGGCGGAGTCAGTTCCGATCACGATGTCAGCGCAGTAAACCGTATACGCGAAAAAACGCAACAACAGAACCGCCCTGTCATCCGACGGGGCGGTTTTAGATTCGACCTTTTATTCCGGCAGGAGCGACCGCATTTTCTTGGCGATGAGGTTCGTTGCGTATACTGGGCTGAGCCGGTAGAGGAAATTCATCATTTTTGAATCTCTGCCGACGAATATTTGGAATTTATTCTTTTCCATTCCATCAAGAATGATTTTGGCGGCAGTTTGAGCTGACTGCATGGGGATATTTTGTTTTTTTGTATCGCCAGCTGGCATGTTCGGACTATTAACCCCAGAATTAGCCGAGATGTTGGTATTCGTAGCGCCGGGAAAGGCGACACTAACATGAACATTGGTGTCTTTTAATTCCGCGTATAATCCTTCGGTCAGTAGTTTAATAGCCGCTTTTGACGCCCCGTAAAAGCTCTGACCAGGCACGGGCAAGAAGCCTCCCATGCTGGAAATGTTGGTAATATGCGCTTCGGGGCGCTTGAGGAGCAGGGGGAGGAACGTTTTGATCATATATACGGCACCGAAAAAATTGACGCTCATTACTCGGTTTATGGCCTCGTAATCAAGGGTATTCACTTTGATGAAAGGCTGGATAATGCCCGCATTATTGATCAGGCCGTCAATATTTCCATGCTGGGCAATCAGAGCGTTTGGCAGCGTTTCGACTGCTGTCCAGTCGGTGATATTTACCACGTGGGTGGAGATATGATGAGCCTGTTCGTAGGCCAGCTTTTTGGTTTCAGCCAGGCTTTTTTCGTTCAAATCAACAGCCGCGACGTTGGCGTTTTTTTTAAGCAGCAACAGCGCGAGTGCCCGGCCAATACCGCTGCCGGCGCCGGTGATGACGATTGTCTTATTGTGGATATTCATAGTAAATGGCGTTAATTATTTTTTGTTATCGAATCGGGCTTCTGGCGTCTCGCGGTCGTTTTTCTTGGGACCGGCGTACCGGAACAGCAGCCCTGGGCCGATGAACAGCATGGCGAACAGCACGTTCGTGTCATTGTCGTCCCCGGAATTTGAATCATGCATGGACAGACGATGCAGGCTTCATGAGCCGCTCAATTGATGTCCGTATTGGCGAATGGTCACTTTTTCAAAATTTCCCTGATCCTCCTGACTACGTCCGACGGCATCATATTCGCTTTTGTGAGGAAGTCCGCGGCGCCCAGCTCTTTTGCTTTTGCTTTGGCGTCGTCACGCTCCAGATTCGTGAGGATTATCACGGGGATATTCTTCACGGGGGCGTTTTTTTTCAGGTTTGCCAGCACATCCAGGCCGCTTTCACCGATGAGCACCAGGTCAAGAAGTATGATATCCGGTTTTTGCTCGCCGGCAATCCGAAGCCCCTCTGATCCGTATCGGGAGGAGAGCATTTCAAAACCCTCCAGCTCAAATTTACTCTGATAAAGAAATACCTGGTCGGTATCATCCTCGATGAGCAGGATTTTTAGTTTTGTATCCATAGGATTCCCATGTATCTTAATAACCTAATAACTAAAATCTAACAGCCTAATTACTAACAACTGGAATACTGAAGAAAAAGGTGGATCCTTTATTCAGTTCGCTTTCCACCCATACGTTACCATGGTGTCCCTCGACAATTTCCCTCACGATGAAGAGTCCCAATCCGCTTCCGTCCGTATACATGGCCGTTGCATTCGAGGCACGGACGAATTTTTCGAACAGTTTTTTAATTTCTTCCTTGGGAATGCCGATGCCGTTGTCAGATACCCCCACAACGATGTTGTTTTTCACTTGATTTATGGTTACCCCCACCACGCCTTTCTTGTCCCGCCGCGACCTCGCTTCCTTCACCATGTTGGTGGAGGGGGTGTATTTGAACGCGTTGCTGATTAAATTGCTGATTGCTTGTTCCAGGAAATTGACTCGGCCTTTCACCTTGGGGAAGTGTTTTTTCGGCGGGTGCCACACGAGCTCAATGCTGCGGCGTTCTGCTTCCAGCTGGAATCCCTTGACGACCTGGTCAACCACGTCTTCCAGGAAGATTGTCGGCGTTTTCGAATCAACCATAAATGTCTGCGTGTCGAATTCAGATGCGGCGAGAATATCATTGATGATAATGTCGAGCTTTGCTCCTTTTTGCCAGGCGTTTTCGATGAACTGCGCCTGTTTGTCCCTCGGTAAATGTTCTAGGTCGCCGTCCCGGATCATGGACAACACGCCCCGGATCATGGAAACCGGCGTGCGCAGCTGGTGCGAGGCGACGTCCAGAAATTCGGAGCGGACCTGCAGGAGTTTTTCCAAGCGGGCGTTTTTTGCGATGATGTCCTGCGTTTGCTCGTTGACTTTCACTTCCAGCATGTCGGACAGCTCCTTCAATTTTTGGGAAGCCTGTTCCTGGGCGAATTGCGCTTTGATGATTTTTTCCGTGCTTTTATTGAAAAAATACCCGAACACCGTGATCGAAGCGAACACGGATATAATCGCCAGCGCCGAAATTTTTCCTTCAAACAGAAGAAAGAGGGGCAAGATAATTACTGCCAGGGCGACGCTGACGATTTGGTATTGCAGAAACAGGCAATTGCGGAACCGATACTTGCAGTACTGGCAGCGCCGGTACGGAGCGTAATTGAGATTCTTAACCAGCCAGCAATTGTAGTTGAGGTATTTTTCTCCTCCGACTGTTGTCCCTGCGTTTGTTTGCATTCCATCAAATTTATTTGCCCTGCTCGCTGTCAGTGCCGGTGGTTCCTTGATTTTCTTTTTTGAACAGCTTCTTTATCAAAACATACATCAAGGTTGCCACGCAGAATCCGACAAAGCATGCCAGAAATATCAGCAATGACACCAGGAGAATGAATATCCAGGCGAAGTTAACCCACGTATTGAAGTAGAGCAAGAGAAAGCCGAAGAGCAGGAGCGCCCCCGTCATTGCGGCGACAAAATTCAATTCTGCGGCTTCTTTTTGGACCGGCACTGTTTGTTTCTTCGTCATTTTCTTCAGCACAACAGCGTGGAATTGGTAGAGGAAATTGAGTTTCAAGGAAAAAGCGCCGAGGATTATCAGGACAGCGACTGCGAAGACCAGCCATTCGCTGCGGATAAAGAAGGCGAGGAGCGTCAGGGCTCCGTAGACTGCTCTGGAGAATTTCAGGGAACCGTCGTAGATTTGGCACTGTTTCATAGGGCGGTGAATTAAATTTTGAGATTAATAATGTGTTATGAGATCTTCGCTTCGACGATTTCTTTTACCGCGAGGCACGCTTTTCTGACGTCATCAATGTTATTATAAATATAGAAGCTTAACCGGCAGCTCGCTGGTGGGTTCAATTCGTAATAGTAGTGCGCCAGTGTCGCGCAGTGGCAGCCGGCCCTGGCTTCGACGCCCCGCTTGCTCAGCTCTTCCGCGATTTCAAACGGGCTCACGCCTTTGCAGTCAAACGATACGAGAGACGTCCTGTCATGCGGATTCTTTGGGCCGAAGAGAGTTACTGATGGTATTCCGCCCAGAATCTTTAATGCCTCTCCGATGATAGCCTTTTCGTGGTCCTCGACAGCATCCATGGCCTTTTTAACGTCGGAGGATTCCAGTTTTTTGTCAGTGTTGAAATACCGGTACTCTCCTGGGTTCAAGGCGAAATCCATGAGCAGCCGCAATGCTTGCGCAGAAAGAATCGTCCCAAGGATATTCGGGGTGCCGGCTGTAAATTTCCACGGGAGTGCGTTGTACTCGACTTTTTCCGGGCTGACCTTGCCCTCGGCAATCATATCCCCGCCGTACAGAAACGGCCGCATACGTTCCAGCAATTCTTCCCGGGCATACAGGGCGCCCACGCCGAACGGCGCTGTGATTTTATGGAACGACCACGCGAGAAAATCCATCCCCAGTTCTTCTACGTCAACGAACATGTTGGGGACGACCTGTGCGCCGTCGATAAGCAAGTATGATTTTTTCTCGCCGCTGGGCTGGACGTATCCGCTCGTATCGGCGATTTCCCGTAATTTCTTGATGGGATTTTTCGTCCCCAGAAAATTTGACGCACCGCTGCAGCAAACCAGTTTTGTCTTTTCATCAACAAGAGATTTGAAATGCTCCAGATCAAGCTGCCCCGTTTCCTTGTCGAACCGCGCGATTCGGTATTCAATGTTGACGCCGAATGTCGACAATATCTCCTTGCTCAGCCCGTACCACGGAACGTAATTTGAATTGTGCTCCATGAAGGTCGTCACCACGTTGTCGCCGTTCCTGAATTCAGTCATCAAAGAATAAGCGACCGAGTTGATCGCTTCCGTGGTGTTCCGGTAGAGAATGATGTTTTTTCTGGACGGGGCGCCGATGAACTGTGCGATGGTATCGTAGGCAGCCTCGAACCGTTCAGTGGTAAGCATGGAAGACTGGGACTGGCCCCGGTGGACATTGTCGTACTGGACGACGAGCTCTTTCATCAGGTCCAGTAGTTGGACGGGAACTTGCGTGCTCGCTGCGTTGTTGGATACGAGCCTTCCTTTCTGTATTGCCGGAAAATATTTTCGTATCTCTTCAGTATTGATCATGCGCGTTTTTCTAAAAAATTTTCGCTTATATACCAATGGAAGAACGCTCGGATATACTGGTAATATAGCCGAATGAAGCGCTTTGGGCAAGCGCCGGCGTCATGAGAAATGCGGATTTGAATGATAGGATGATGGCTACTTCTGGAGTTTTTTTCTGCCCTTCTTCCTCGGAAGTGGCATATGTTCGGCGGTAATCCGGACTAATTCACAGAGCCATTCCCGATCCTCGATTTGGCCGTCATCGATCACCATGGATGTTTTTGCGCCTTGGTACGCATGCCCTTCGCGATAATGCTTCCTGGCAAATTTTTTTCCGTGCTCTGTGATTTTGATATACAAGGTATCGTCGCACACTAAACCAACCACCTTGCCATCACAGTACAGCGCGTATTCGCCAAACATTTTCCGCGCTGAAACGTTGCCGAGCGACGCCAGTTGATCCAAGATATAATCTACGGTTGATTGTTTGGTTGCCATCAGGAGTTTTTTAATGATTCATCCGGGCTCTTGGCGGCCTCAAGATTCTTACCGTCCCAGCGCGGAGTATTCTTAAAATAGCTCGAACTGAATTTCCTCGCCGCGAAAATTGACAATTTTAAGTTTTTCTTTGGCGGCAAATTCTTTCCGAATTATTTAACACAAACATATTGATAAAAATCAGCATTATGATTTTCACCAACCTTATAATCACTCAACTGCTCGATAGATGCAAATCCGATTTTCGCAAGGAGATTTTTTACTTCTCCGCGTTTAAATGGATACAAGACGAGATGGCCTTTCTTCCCCGTCCGTTCATCGGTGTATTCCATTTTCACACGACTATCAGAAATTTCCACCGGCTTGCCGTGAACCTTGTCGCCACAGTAAACATACTTGCCGCTGTATTGAAAATCTCCTCGCAAAATTTTTTCTCGATTGTCGAGAATGTATTGATAATTCCTCTCATCAATTATGAGCACGCCGCCATTTCGTAAAATTCGTTTAAATTGGCGCAAGCTTTCTAACTGGCCTTTTTCATTAAAAAGATATGTTAAGGAATTACCAAGCAAGATAACCGCGTCAAAACTTTCTGCCGGAATTTTAGTATCTAATTTTCGCCAATCAAGAGAGGTTATTTTCAGATCTACATTCTCGACTTTAGCGTTTTCTAACGCCTTATCGAGAAAAACTTTATCAATTTCATTGCTCGTTACATCAAATCCTTGCTTAAGTAAATATATTGAATCACAACCATCACCAAAAGAAGCGTCAAAAATCTTTTTAACGTTATGAGTATGAAATTGATTTACCAGAAAATTATCTTCACCGGTTCTACGTTTTTCCCAATCAATAAATTCTCGCCATATAGAAACGAGATTCTGAGAATTATAATTTTCTGGTACAAGGCCTCCATTCATAAATTGATTAAAAATTTCTTTTCGCTTGCAAAATCCTGTCTGGCGGGCCACTCGGGTTAAGTACCCGGAACCTATACGTATTATGGGGTTTTTTCGGTTATTTTTCTAAGGGCGAATTTGGGGCATGTGGGTCGCAAGAAAATTACGGCTTTATGCCTTTTTGTAAAACACAATTTCTGTAGAAGGTGTCCTGAGAGGCAGGCGGGAAATCGGAGAAGGTAGGATCTTGAAATAAAATTTGTTGCCCTCTGCTTACTTGATGGTGATCCGCGCGGTCATGCCTGACTGAAAAGGGGTATTGGGGTAGCCATTGTGGATCTGGCCGCTCGGGTACTCAAAGGTACTCTTAACAATCGGGATTGTCCGGACAACCGCATCCTGGCCGTTATAGAAAGTGAGTGTGTACTCGCAATAAAGTTTTTGGGTGGCGGTCGAGGTGTAATCGATTCGTACCCACGCTTCTGGCTCTCCTATGGGATCATCTTCCACGACAATATCACCAATGGTGATTACGTTAGCACACGACACGACGGTATCGCTCGGTACACTTCCCGATGAATTCTGGTTTATGGCACTCGCGGTTGTATTCGTATTGGCCGCTTTGCCGTTATTGGCAGTGTTTGTGTCGGTAGTTTTACTGCAGGCGCTTACAACAAACGCTAAAACTAAACACGCGGTGACCGTGAGTATTTTTTTTGACATAGTTTTCCAGTTAAAGACTATAGTAATATGTTGTGGTCTGAGTGGCGAGGCCCGTCATTCGACAGGGGGAAGCTTCAATTTATTACATAACGTACCATATTCCCCAAAGCGGAAGGGGCGAGATTTGAACTCGCGAAGGCCTTGCAGCCTTACCGCTTTTCGCCCCGGGATAAACCCCACGCGATGCCGTATGGCGTTGCGAGCCCCCAAACCGGAAGGGGTGGGATTCCTCAGAGCGGAGGCGGGAGCCCTCCGCCATGAGGGCGGAGGATTTCGCCATTCGAGAAAATACTTGATCTCAAGATTCTCAACGGAGAGGGTGGCCCTATCATTCGATAGGGCAGGGATTCAGTTACTCCCCTGAACGGAGGCGGGAGGATTCGAACCTCCGATACCTTTGCAGGTATAACGGTTTTCGAGACCGTCCGATTCAACCACTCTCGCACGCCTCCGTTCAGGGGGCTACTTTTGCATTTCAAGTAACAGATCGCGGATTTGTTGTTTGAGGAACCTTTTACCTTCTGTAGTCTTGAGATATTTTTCACGCCGCCGAGCGTCTGATTCCTGCAAGTAAACTTCGTAGTGGATAAGCTTGACTGGCCGCTGGTGTTTTGTTGACTGAACTTTACCGTCCTTATGCTGCCGAAGCCTTTGGTTCAGATTATTTGTAAATCCGGTATATAACTGTTTGTTTGATAATAATAGGATGTAAACGTAATTGTTCATAGTTGAGTAACGGTTTTCGCCCTGTCATCCGACAGGGCGGCCCGTCGAATGACGGGCCGAGACCACCCCTTTCAACCACTCAGGCACCTCTCCAGAGCAATATTATCGTTGGTAGATATAGATTTTACTCGCTTTTTCTTTTTCTGGGAAGGGGTTCAGGACCTTCGCTGGTTTCCAGCTGTGTATCGGGAATGCGAATGAAATAACGCGGCTCCCGGGCTTCAACTGTTGTTCAAGCTGAGCGGCAATTTTTGGCATGACCGTGCTCAGGAGAAAGCAGAAGACGACGTTCGCATCCGAGAGGTCTTCGTGGTAAAAATTTTTATACCGTATCTCCGTTTTCGCCCGATGAAGCATGATGTTCAGCCGCGCGAGCATGTACGCCCACGGCGACAGCTCGTAGCCGACGGTTTTCGCGCCGATCCGCTTTTCTATTTCGAGGAGGACGCGCGCGTTTCCGCAGCCGAGGTCGTACATCGTGTCGGTTTGCTGGATGCCAGCTTCTTTGATGACGAGTTCGATAACGGGCCATGGCGTCCTGACAAACGGGACGCGGGTATACAGGAAAATTATAAAAATGCTTCCTGCGAGTACGCAGAGCGCGACCGCTACGATCAAGAGGAGAATGGCTGAGGTCAGCATGGTTTCTTTAAAATAAGGTTGATTGGCGCATTGCCGGCGCAGCGCGTTCCGCTTCGCTGAATACGTGCACGGTGCCGTACTCGCCGTCGTAGCCGGGGCTGATCGTCAGTTTACCCGCACGCACGCGTTCGATACCCTCGGCGATTTTCGGAAGCGTCATCGCTGCCAGCTCTTCCGTCGGGACATTGAGCAGGATATTAAGTTCGTTTTTCCCAACCTGTATGAGCGATTCGTATTCGGCCTGGACTTTTTTCGAAGCCGGGCCGACGTTCAATGCCTCGCCGATGATTTCACGTAAGGGCACCAGGCTGCGGTACGGCGGCCGGTTCGCTGGTTTGTACCCGTCAGGCCGGTCAGCGAGCAGGTTTGCTCGGTACAGCACGCCGACCGTCATGCGCTTCTTGCATTTCGGGCAGATGCCTTTCAGTTTTTTCGTTTCGGCGGGCGCGAGCCGTACCGCGCAGTTGCGGTGTCCGTCCCAATGGTACCTGCCTTCTTCGGGGTAAAATTCTATTGTATGCGCTATGCTGCTTGTAGTTTTTTTGCCTTTGAGTGCATTGGTAAGATTTCCGTAGGAAAGCTGAGGCAGCTCGAAGACGGTTGCTTCGCGCCCTAAATTTTGAGGCGAATGGGCGTCGGAAAATGAAACAATTTGCATCCGGTCGAGCTGGGACAGGCGCCAGTTCATAGCTGGGTCGGACGAGAGGCCGGTCTCAACCGCATGAATGTGCGGGGACAGGTCTTCGAAACATTCCTCGACAGTATCGAATCCCGACATTGATCCGAACATGGAGAACCATGGCGTCCAGATATGAGCAGGAATGAGCATTGCGTCCGGTGACGTATCGAGAACAATCTTGAGCAGTTCTTTGGAATCAAGGCCGAGGATTGGCCTGCCGTCCGACTTCAGGTTGCCGATAAGGTTGAGGCGGCCGTTGATTTTTTTTACGGCTTCGAGGTCAGGCATGATGATGACATGGTGCACGCGGCGTGTTTTGCCGCTTTTTGAATAAATGCAGCTGATTTCCGTTGTCAGCATGAAGCGTGTAGCATGCCCATTGTTTTTCAATGAGTACAGCCCGTCATCCTCCCGTTGTAGTTTCTTCTGTAACTCCGCATACCACACTGGGTGCGTGAAGTCAGCGGTGGTGGCAACATCAATGCCTTTCGTGCGCGCCCACTGGGCGATATGTTCGAGATCCATATCTCGCGACACGGCGCGGGAATATTTGGAATGGAAGTGGAGATCGGCGATGTAGTGGGGCATATGTTTCTATTGCTCGTATGTACAGTGTACCATTACGGTATTCATTGCTCAAACACCGCGAGTTTTCGTGACATTGCTCTTTGTGCGGGGTATACTATATATTAAAGATACACGAGAGCAAGTAAATCAAAAACCTCCCCCATGACTCCACGACAAGTCGCCGTGTATGCGGCGCGGTCAGCAGTGCAGATGTTGCAAAAGCATTTACGCCACATCAAAGCAACGACGAAATTTGAACTTCCCAGGCATGAAACTACCAGTATTGATGTAATGGTTGAACGTATGTTGATTCGCCGGATCCAGAAGGCATTTCCTTCCCACGGGATTTTTTCAGACGTCTACTGGAAGAGCGAGAAGCGGGCGCGCTATGTTTGGCTGATTGATCCGATCGATGGCATGATTAATTCTCTTCATAATATCCCCTGTTTTTGCACTTCTATCGCGCTCATTAAGGACAGCCGTGTTGTTCTGGGAGTGGTTGCGAACCATATTCTTGGCGATGTGTATGTTGCAGAGCGTGGGAAGGGATCGGTCTTAAACCATAAGCGCATCCATGTTTCTGCAAATGGAATGCTGTCCCAAGCAGTGGTTTGCACAGGATGGTACTCGTGGCATGTACAAGATACCAGGAAGAAATATATTCCCCGCGGATTGCATATTTTACAAAAATTAGCGCCCGTGGTTCGGAAGGTCAGGATCCTCGGCTCAGCACCATGGGTCCTTACGAGAATTGCAGACGGATCAATTGATGTTTGGACGGCGGATACTACTGGTATAAATATGGCCGCTGCATCTTTGATTGTGGCTGAAGCAGGGGGTACAGTGACAGATCTTGGTGGCAAGGAGATCAACCCATTTGATACAAAAGTGCATCGTATTGTAGCGGCAAATAAACAGCTGCATACACAAGTTCTGAAGCTATTGCGTTAGCGTTAACAATCAATGGGCAGTTTTACAGCGCCGATGCTAATTGCTGGCGAGCAATCACGGCAGACCGAAGAGGTTGACGATGGGAAAATGATCGGATGCTGCCCAAATCCGTTTGCTCACAAACTATATAGCAACGCTGTATGTACGACACAGCGTCAGCGTCTAACAATATTTCTATGCTGTACTATTACGATACCCATGTGCATTCGAATCATTCCGATGGTGACTTTGCGCCACGTGAAGTAGCTCGCCAGGCACGGGCGAGCGGATTGCGCGGAGTGGTATTGGCTGACCATAACACGATTGAAGGTTGTGAAGAGTTCAGTGCCGCCTGCCGTGAGTTCGGCCTCAAGACGTGCATGGGCGTCGAAGTAAGCACGAAGTATCAAGAATTGGAGATACACGTTCTTGGGTACGCACGTCAGTTTAACGTTGAAGCGCTCCGCGGAGGATTGCAGCCGGTCATCCAAGGGTATGATAGGCGTAGTGCGCAGATGGTTGATAAGCTTCGAGAGCAAGGCTTGACGGGCATTGAATTCCCCGGACTCCGAGCCAAAAAGAGCTTGCATGACCCAGTTGTGAAATATGACATAGCGATTGCCTTGAGGATTGAACGGGGACTTCCGCAAGGTGCCGAAAAAGAATTGGAAGCATTGGTTAATCGAGGTGGGTCCGGATTTGTTCCCTATGGAGATGATTTCTACGGGCCTGATGTGGCGTGTGGGATCATTTATGACGCGGGCGGGATCAGCGTCCTTGCGCATCCGGATGCTTATGTACGAAAATACCGTGGTACCGAGGATGAGAAAAGGATGTTCGTCGAGAAACTTATCGTCGACCTTCAACGGGTTGGTTTGCAAGGCATAGAGATACGAAATACCGACTGTTCGCCGGAAGAAACGAAATATCTTTCCGATCTTGCGAAAAAACTGCATTTATTCACTCTCGGTTCGACTGATTGGCACGGTCGTTACCATCATCCGGGGCGGGTTTTTGGGAAAAGTGGCAGCAGTGAGGAGGAATTTCATTATCTCATATCTACCATCAGCCGCAGAAAATAGAAAAGGCCCATACGCGTGATGGGCCTTTCATCTTTCTTTCTAAAGTGTGCTATTTTTGCGGCGAGCGTAACTTGTTGGTCCTCAGGGACGCAACGAGTGCTTGTTTCACTTCAGTCATCTGATCCTCCGGAGGAAAATCAGTGAAAAAGTGGGTCTGCCTGAAGAAGGTTTCCAGGCTGTCGGAACTAATCTGGCCAGCAGTGGCCATTTCGCAAGCGATTTCGCGGAGCGGATAAACATCATTCCGCTGGAGCCCCTGGATGATCACCTCCTGATCATTGGGTGAAGCACTGGCGAATTGTTCCGCCTTTGATTCCCGGAAGAAATCCGCAGCACCATGCCGCGTAGCCGTTTCGAGAATCAATCGCTTGATTTTCGGACGTTGGGTCGGCACAAGGCGCGATACCTGGTTCTGGAGAACGAGGAGAACTCCCCGCAGGTCGAAGTATCGAAAACATCCGAATTCGAAAGCTTCTTGCGAGGTAGGGAGATTGATCTCCAGGAGCGGGGTACCATCTTCGAGGCGAGTACGCGGTGGCACGAGATCGATATATCGAACCTCAGTATCTGCCTCTGTACGCATGCAGAAATTTGATGGTTTCGAGTCGATCCCGAGCTGAAGCGCAAATCCGTCGAATCGGTACTGGAAGCACTTTTCCAGTTCGACGAGGATCTTGCGGGTCAATCCCACTGCGTTTTCGCCAGCTTGCATCCGATGCTGAATATCATCACCCACGTAGGGCGTCAGGACAATGAGATCCCACCCGGCCTCCCCCTCGAGTAAATGCGTTGAGAGTGAGGTCGTGGTTGAAACACCCGCGTCCCGCAGCCGTTTATGGTATTCCTCAATCCTATTGGCTACTAACGCAACTTCCGGTTGTTTAGTGAGCCCTTGTTTATCCTTGACAATCCTCACGGTTATTGGCGAACCGTTCTGGATTATCATTACTACTTCTGAATAGTAGCCGCTGGGCAGCACTTGGACCTGCCCACCTGCTAAATTCAGCCGCTCGAGAACACGTTTCATTCGTACCTCCGATCCTTGTGTTCTTGGTGTCAAACAGCGTGTTTTGGTGTCGCGGTATGGATTATACGCTGTCTATATAATCAATATCGCAACAACAGAAGAAGGTACCGTTTATCGCTTCCACTCTTTGAGCACTTCTTCGTATATCTCCGGCGTGCTCACGTCGAACCACTGCCCCTCGAATGGGTATGCGTAGAGCTGGCCCTGGTCAGCGAGGCGGGGGAGCACATCCTGTTCGAGCATTGACCGTCCGCGTGGCGGGATAAGGGCAAGAACCGAGGGATTGAAGATAAATAATCCGGCGTTAATGAAGTGCGAGATGCGGGGAGTACGCTGCGGCTTTTCGCGGAACCCGACAACTTTACTGCCACGCAGCTTGGCGACGCCGAACTCGTACGGTTTCGGCGATGAGGTTATTGCCATTGTTGCCGGTGCGCCGTGCATGAGGTGGAATTCGATCATATCGCGGATGTTGATGTCGATGAGCGTATCGCCGTACATCATGATGAATGGTTCTTTGTCGAGGAGCTTTTTTGCCTGCCGTATCGGCGCTGCGGTGCCGTGTTCGTATTCCTCCCGGAGATATGTAATCTTCACGCCGAATCGCTTTCCGTCCCCGAAGTGGGCAACGATCTTGTCGCCGAGGTGGCCGATATGGATGAGGATGTCCCGCAAGCCGGCATCGCGCAGGAGCTCGATCGAGTATTCGAGGATTGGCTTGCCGTGGACGGGGATCAGCGTTTTTGGTATTTCGTACGTGAATGGCCGCATCTTGATTCCACGTCCGCCGGCGAGAATGAGCGCCCGTTTAACCCGGGGGCCGAGCGCCTGGCCGAGCAGGTATTCAATAGCATGTGACCGGTTGCGTATGCGCGCACCGTCAATGACCTCGTCGACTAATGGTAAAAGGTCCTTTTTGAGCGTTATAGTAAGGCGTTTTCTATCCATTTTTCAGCGTTTTTTGCAAATAAACAGTAAAAATATCATACCATATCTTACATTTTTATCAATTAATGTCAAGGGGTTTATCCACCTGTTATGAACAGGTTGTTTTGTAGCTCAGTGCTTGAGAAGGGACTATTCGGCGGTGCAATGTGATAAAAATGTGTATTATGAAAATTGACAGTTTCCCATGAGATGTATTACAGTAATGTAATTAAGTAAAAACACCGAAAGAAAAAGAGGCGATTCATGGGGTTCGTACTGTTTGTCTTCGTCCTTTTGCATCTCATTGCTTCCTATTAGCGGCTCTGCCTGCAGCGGGGGGTCCATTCTGACCGCCGTGAGGGCGGTACGAGCACGACAGTTCGTGTCGCTGTTGCCGTGAAATCATGCGTGCTGTTGCCGGCGATCATGCTTGCGATTGTGCTGTATGCTTTTGAGCCTCACGATGTACGGTGGCTCCGACTGCCGTTTCTGGGCATGCCATGGGCTGCGGCGGTAGGCATGGTTGTCATGTTTTTTTCGATTGTGCTGAAGGTCGCTGCGTACAGAGCGCTTGGCATGAATTGGTCGGCGACGCCGAAAATCCGCCAAGACCATTCGTTAGTCCGTGAGGGTCCTTATGCGCTGGTGCGGCATCCTGTGTATGCAAGCAATATCGTGTTGCTCGCTGGGGTATTTCTCGCGACTGGCAGCGTAGTGTTCCTCGGACTCGGTGCGTGTTACTTCGTAACCGACAACATCCGGGCAAATGCCGAGGAGCAGCAGCTGATCGCTCGATTTGGCGATGCGTACATCCGGTACCGTTCCGTGGTTGGTAAGTATTTCCCGCGAACAGTATCGTTTATGCGAATCACGATGGCATAAGAAAAAAGCTTCCGCGAGGAGATGCATAGTGAGGTGGTTCATGCGGACCACCTCATGTTTGTGCTGAATTTACAAGATTCCCGCCAACAACACGGCACTCTTCGCAGTTAATACGATGGCAGATCCTTCGGCTGCCTCAGGATAGGTCCCGTTGTAGACATGTAATATGCAAACAAAAAACGCCTCCCTTGCGAGAAACGTTTTTTGATAGTTCTGGCGATAACCTACTTTCCCGACAGTATGCCCCGTAGTATCATTGGCGCTACCAGGCTTAACGACTGAGTTCGGAATGGGATCAGGTGTGACCCTGGTGCTTAATCACCAGAGGCCAGCGAACAACGAACCATGGTTGTTCTCTCTGGCCACTGGTGACCGGTCTTAGGATGAGAGCGGCGTCAGGTAAAATAGAAGTCCGAAGAGGACTATCACCAGAACAAAGACCGCAATAAGGTGCGGACCGTAGTCTTTGTTCATATGGTAGAACGGATTCTAAAAAGATCAGCGTATTAGTGATTGCAATATGGCTCGATTAGTACTCCTCCGCTAAAACCCTTACGGGCCTTACACGTAGAGCCTATCAACCTCATCGTCTATGAGGAAGCTCATAACGAGACTTAATCTTGAAGACGGCTTCGCGCTTAGATGCTTTCAGCGCTTATCCGTGCCGAACGTAGCTACCCAGCTTATGCCCTTGACAGGACAGCTGGCTCACAAGAGGTTCGTCCTTCCCGGTCCTCTCGTACTAGGGAAGAGCTTTCTCAAGTCTCACCGCCCACGGCAGATAGGAGACCGAACTGTCTCACGACGTTCTGAACCCAGCTCACGTACCGCTTTAATCGGCGAACAGCCGAACCCTTGGGACCTTCTCCAGCCCCAGGATGCGATGAGCCGACATCGAGGTGCCAAACCTCCCCGTCGATATGGACTCTTGGGGGAGATCAGCCTGTTATCCCCGGAGTAACTTTTATCCGTTGAGCTTCGACCATCCTACATTGGATCGTCGGATCACTATGTTCTGCTTTCGCAACTGCTCGACATGCACGTCTTGCAGTAAAGCTGGCTTGTGGCATTGCCCTATCGGCTCGATTTCCATCCGAGCCTAGCCAACCTTTGTAAACGCCTCCGTTACATTTTGGGAGGCAACCGCCCCAGTTAAACTACCCACCAGACACTGTTCCCTTTCCGGTTTCACGGATAAGGGTTAGAAGTACAATCATATGAGCGTGGTATTTCATATTGCGACTCTGATCGCCCCAGAAGGCGATCTTCAAAGTCTCCCACGTATGCTAAGCACACGTAACTCTACTTCAATGTCAAGCTATAGTAAAGCTTCACGGGGTCTTTTCGTCTAGCCGCGGGTAACTCGCATCTTCACGAGTCTTGTAATTTCGCCGAGTCCCTCGTTGAGAGAGTTCTCAAGTCGTTATGCCATTCGTGCAGGTCGGAACTTACCCGACAAGGAATTTCGCTACCTTAGGACGGTTATAGTTACCGCCGGCGTTCATCAGCGCTTCGGTTCGGAGCTTGCACCCCTTACCTTAACGTTCTGACACTGGCCAGGCATCAGCCCCTATACATCACCTTACGGTTTAGCAGGGACCTAAGTTTTTGATAAACAGTCGCTTGAGTTCATTCGCTGCGGCCCGGCACTCCTTGCGGAGGACGGGCAGGCCATATACCGAAGTTACGGCCACTAGTTTGCCGAGTTCCTAAACGAGGGTTCTCTCGTGCACCTGAGCGCATTACGCGCCTACCCACCTGTGTTGGTTTTCGGTACGGACATCTTATGGATCGGGCTCACGCCTTTTCTTGGCACCGCTTCATACCAAATTGGCTTAGGCTTGCGCCGGGGCCTGCAGCCACTCCGCTTGCGCGGAGCAGCAACGTATGTAGTCAGAATACGTTCAGTCTTATACGATGCGTCAACGCGAGTAGTCCATATGACGGTGCTGGAATATTAACCAGCTGTCCATCGGCTACGCCTTTCGGCCTCACCTTAGGACCGACTAACCCTGGGTCGATTTACGTTGCCCAGGAAACCTCGGGTTTACGGTGTGGAAGGTTTTCACTTCCATTTTTGCTACTTATACCAACATTCTCTCTTCGTACACCTCCACCAGACCTCGCGGTCTTGGCTTCAGCGGTATACGAATGCTCCTCTACCGCCTCATACCCCTCTTTTGTCTCCCCTTAAACCCCCATTTCAATGTGAGCATTGAAAGGGGAGAAAAAGAGGGGTATGAGACCCGTACATTCGGTACTCAGTTTAGCCCCGGGTAATTTTCGGCGCACGGTAACTTGACCAGTGAGCTGTTACGCTTTCTTTGAAGGATGGCTGCTTCTAAGCCAACCTCCTGGTTGTCCAAGCTACTGCACCACCTTTAACACTTAACTGAGATTTAGGGACCTTATGTGACGGTCTGGGCTGTTTCCCTTTTGACATGTGAAGCTTAGCCCCCACTGTCTGACTCTGTATATATAACGGTACCAGTATTCGGAGTTTGGTTGGATCGAGTAGGCTTGCGCCATCTAGACCCATTCAGTGCTCTACCCCTGGTCGCCATATACAGGCTAGCCCTAAAGCTATTTCGAGGAGAACCAGCTATTGCCAAGTTCGATTGGAATTTCTCCGCTACCCACAACTCATCCCCGAGTGTTGCACGGCTCGTGAGTTCGGACCTTCCCCCGCATTTCTGCGGGGTTCATCCTGGTCATGGGTAGGTCACCTGGCTTCGGGTCTAATCAGTACAGTGTTGGTTCGCGCTATTCACGCTCGCTTTCACTGGACCTCCGCCCTACGCGGGCTTAGATAGACTGTACTGAATTAACTCGTTGGTTCATTCTTCAATAGGCACGCCGTCATCCACGCCTTGCGGCGGGACTCCGACTATTTGTAAGCGCACGGTTTCAGATACTATTTCATCCCCCTCACCGGGGTGCTTTTCACCTTTCCCTCGCGGTACTGGTTCACTATCGATCACCAAAGATATTTAGCCTTGGGACGGTAGTCGTCCCGGATTTCCATAGGATTTCACGAGTCCCATGGTACTTGAGAAGAATTATGTAGAGCTCACGCCGCTTTCGCCGACTGGGCTATCACCGTCTATGGCAGTTCTTTCCAGAACTTTTGGCTAGCAGCGCAAGAATCCCTTCCCTGTTACCCTACCCTTGTGAGGTTGGGCACAGAAAAGGAATCCCAGAATTGCGTCTACTTTGTACTCGCAAGATACAAAAATAATCCTCTCGCAACAACTTACTTGCAGCAGCTTGCGCTTCTCCCCCTCACGTCCCGCGTGAGCGGAACATAAGGTTACACAAATAAGATTTAGGCTCTTCCCGTTTCGCTCGCCACTACTCAGGGAATGAGCAAATCGCTTATCGCTCCCCGCCGATTGGCGGGTAACAATAAACAATTTGCGGTTGTTTTCTTTTCCTCCGGCTACTAAGATGTTTCAGTTCGCCGGGTTATCTTCTCACACCCTATGTTATTTCAGGTGCGGATGACCCCGTTTTAAAGCAGGATCGGGTTACCCCATTCGGACATCCCCGGATCACAGGTTGGTTGCCACCTCCCCGAGGCTTATCGCAGGCTCCGACGTCCTTCATCGTCTATTGGTGTCAAGGCATCCACCGTACGCCCTTGAATTATTGCAATCACTAAAACACTGAACTTGCGTCCTTGTGTCTTAGTATACTTACTTAACTTGCTTACAAGATCTCGTTCTACCATATTCAGTTGTTAATGTCCGGTCAAAGATCTGATCTGGAACCATTCTATCGAGGATAGAGTGATCGGCAGTTCGGATATTTGGTATTAAGTACGTTGGGCGGCAGTGCTTGGGGACCCTTCGATTCGCCGACGGCTCTCTCGGGGTTGTTGCCTCAGCCATATTTCCGCCGCCTCTTCGTTTTGAGCTTTCAAACTGTGGGACCCCTCGATTCCCTCGGGGTTGTTACTCCTCGCTTCGCTCGGAGTAACAAAAATCCCGCTTTTGGCGGGACTAAACCGTCAACAAATAGTACGATTTAGCCGCCTTTTTGGTTAGTTATTAGGGTTTTTTGCATATTTTCGATTGTTGAGGATAAAGTGTTGATACTGTTCTGATGCTGCGATGTATAGTATAAACCGGTTTTGAGGGGGTGTCAAGCCGGCGAACGGCACCCGTGGAGGGGGGATAGGAAGAGCCGCCGGAACCAGGGGATGGTTACGGCGGCGACATTTGGGGATTTGAAGAGGGGCGTGGCGCTTACATTCAGCAGCAGAGTTTCTTGACGAAGGGATCCTGGTACAGCCAGTTGAGATAGTCGAAAAGCTCCTCAATGGAGGTGGCAAATCCATCCTTTTGGTATTGGATTAGCCGTTCGACTTCACCGGGCACCATTGCCCAGGTGTTGACCTGAACCTCTGGCACGTAATGGTCGGGTGGCATGATGGTTGGCGCCGGGATAATCGGGATGCGGCACCCACCGTCGAGGAACTTCTTGAGAACTGACAGGTATGCCTTGACCATATGGTACCCAGGCACCGCCAAGGTGAGACTGCTCAGGCCATGTGTCCGTACCATGTCCAGGGCCCAGAGGGCTTGGTCGCCGGTATGGGTAGCAAACTGTTCGACGACGACACCCTTCGTCCGTTTGAGATGGTACGGCGGCTGTTGCAGCACGTTGATGTCCAGTACCTGGACGGTACGCTCGAGTTTATAGTTCTGTCCTGCTACCAGCAACCGTTGCGCGGCCTGAGATTGCTCCCAGAGGGCAACTGCATTGATGATTCTCTGCACTTCGCCCTGGCCGGGGAACGCGAGGATTCCCTCGGTCGAGAACGCAAGGTGCCGTGGAATCGATAGGATCGCCATGTAGAGAGTAGCGATGTCACTGAACTGACTTGGGTCAGCGAGACGATGATGCTGTACCACGTTAAACCCCTTTTCAAATGCTCAATGAGCGGCTATTTGTTCAATTTTCGTTGCAATGTAACACCTTCGGCCGACGCTGTCAATACGCACGAAGCACCAGTGGGCATCCGTGGGTATCTGCATTGCAGATTTTTTTGACACCGCCAAAGGTTTGTACTAAGCTCTATTGAAATATCAAAAACACATGAAATGAAGTGAGGAGGTTCTTTGAACATTTGGTTTGTCCCCGTGATACTCCGGATCATTGTCCATGACCTTATTGCGCCGTACCTGAACAAGCGCCAGTCTGACGACGTGCAGTGGAGGACCATTTTTACCGTCACCTACTGGTGGTGCATACCGATTGCATTCACCTTCGCGGCGTTGTCCGGCGGCTGGTCTCTGGACAAGGCGTTTGGGGGATTGGTTGCGGTTGGCGCGGTCAATGCGTTCGGGAGCTACCTGTTTTGGGCCTCGATCAGGGTTAACCTGACGCGGACATCGTTGTTCCTCGTCATGAGTGATATCGGCGCCGTCGGGCTTGCGCTTGCGTTTCTCGGTGAAGCAGGGATGGTGAGGACGGGCGTGTGGGTCGGTTCGGCGGTGAGCGTCAGCGCGGCCCTACTCCTGGTTGTACGCGACGTATGGCGTGAGCGGTCGGAACGGCAAGCTGTTCCGGTCCGGTTCTACGGAACGTGCATCGGTGCGATGGTCATCTTTGCGTTTTCGCTGTTCCTCATCCGGTTGAGTGCGGCACAGGAGATCGCGCTGGGCACATTCCTCGGCGGATGGTACACGGGCACCGGCATTGTCGCAACCGTCCTATTCCTCTGTACGCGCCGCTCGCGCGCCGCGACCGGGCAGGTCCGGTTGGTGGGCCGTGAGACATTCTGGTCATTCGTGATGGCACTGTCGTTTGTCGGATCGGTATGCCTGACGTTTTGGGCGTATCGGTCCCCGATCGTCGCGGTACAGCCGTTCTTCATGGTTATGCGCGTGGCGGGACCATTGGCTATCGGCCTCATTTGGTACCGGGAACACAAAACGCTCGACCGCTTGGGTTGGTACGCCCTCGCGATCGGTATTGTCGGTGTCCTCATTATCGGGGTATCGTTTCAGTAAACATCGGTGCCATCCGGGACTTCGCGGAGTCCTGGATGGCGTTTTTTAATACCCCGTAAATTTTTCAGTCAGGATGTGCTCGCGCGGAACACAGAGCTTTTCGAGCAGGGCAACGACGGCAGTGAGCATTCCAGGAGTGCCGACGAGCATATAGGTGGTGTTGACGATGTCTGGAAGCGCGTTTTTCAGCATTGGCTCATCGAGGTGCCCGCGCAATCCATCCCATGCATCATCGGGACCGCACGCTGTCATGATTGGAACGAAACGGAAGCGTTTGGATTGGCCCGCGAAATTTCGTAATTCGTCGAGATACGGAGAGCCACGCGGCGTCCGGTTGAGATAGAAAAGGGTAATGTCATGCGGTTGGTTGGTATCGATCGCGTATTTCGCCATTCCGCGGAATGGCACGATACCAACGCCGCCCGCTATGAACGCGATCGGCAGGGAAGGGTTTTCGGGCAAGGTCAATTCTCCCGCAGGCCCGATGATTGAGAAATGGCAGCCTGGCCGAGCGTCTTTGATGCCTCGCTTATACGCCGAATCGCTCAGGCGCATGGCGAATTGAATTTCGTTTTCAGTCGGAGAAGAGCCGATCGACATTGGCCGCCGGTTGCCGCGGCCGTCGTTTTGCTTTTGGTCGTCATTGACGAGCGTCGCAAATTGCCCGGCCGCGTATTCAAACCCGGCAGGCCGGTCAAAGTGGAGCGATACGGTGCCGTCCGCGACATCGCGTTTTTCCCTGAGAGTAACGCGGTATGTGCCGATCATATTCATTGAGTGCGCTTAATTCAGGCTTTTATCGTATCAAATGCTCTGCAGTTCGGCAATTCGTACAATTTGAAAAAGGAGCTCCCGCAGAAATGCGCGGGAGCCCCCGAGGCTTCATTGTTTGATAAGACCTTTTCTGCCGATATCATGGCGGTAGCCCATGTGATCGTACCCGATCCGCCCAACCCCCCGGTAGGCGCGATTGATCGCGTTCTGAAGCGTATCGTCCAGTCCAATCACGCCGAGTACGCGTCCGCTGGCAGTGATCACCTGGCCACTTTCATCGAGCTGGGTGCCGGCGTCGATCACGATAACGCCTTCGGTCGTTTCGGCGTCGGCGATGCCCGATATTGGGAAGCCAGTTTTCGGCTTGTCCGGGTAGGGTTTTGCTACGGTCACAACGCATACCGCGTATCCCGGTTCCCATTCTAAATCGATGCTGTCGAGGGTGCCATTGACGCATGCGAGCATGAGCTCGAGGAGATCTGTCTTCAGGAGCGGCAGCACTGCCTGCGTTTCGGGATCCCCGAAGCGCACGTTGTACTCCAGAACGCAGAACATGCCGTCGACACAGATCAATCCGGCGTAGAGGACGCCCCGGTACTCGACGTGGGCCTTTTTCTGGAGACCCTGCAGCATCGGCAGGAAAATCGTTTCCCCGATACTCTCGAGCATCGCGTCGGTAACCCACGGTACGGGAGCGTACGCGCCCATGCCGCCGGTGTTCGGCCCGGTGTCGCCGTCGCCGACACGCTTGTGGTCCTGCGAAGGGAGCAACATCCTGAGTGTTTTCCCGTCCCACAGTCCCATCACCGACACTTCCTGCCCTCGGAGAAAGTCCTCGATGACGACCATGGTGCCGGCTTTGCCGAATACCTTGGTCTTCATGAGCATCGTGAGGAATTCTTCTGCCTCGGCAAGCGATTGGCAGACCCGGACGCCTTTGCCGCCACACAGGCCGTCCGCCTTGATGACGATCGGCGCGTCAGACGCGGCGAAGTGTTTTCGCACAGAGGCACAGGCCTTATCGAAATCGGTGAAGATTTCGAACGCTGCCGTGGGAATGCCGCATTCCTTCATGAGTTCCTTGGCGACTGCCTTGGATCCCTCGAGGCAGGAAGCAATTTTGTTCGGGCCAAAAATCGTGAGCCCGGCCTTTTCGAACCCATCGACGATACCGGCGCAGAGCGGCCCTTCTGGCCCGACGACTGTCAGGCCGATCGAATGGCTCAGGGCAAACTGTTTGAGGCCTTCGATATCGTTAGCCTTGATCGGCGCGCCATTGAGCATTGCGACTTCGACATCTTTGAGCCGCGCAACCATCGCATTGCCTGGTGCGATGAAAATCCTGCCAGCCCGGCGCGATTGCCGTAATTTCCAGGCGATCGTGAGTTCACGCCCACCACCGCCGATAATGAGAATATCGACGGTTGATTCATGTGCTGACATGCAGCACCTCCTTCTTTGGGATTCTATGGAATTGGGTTTGGTGACGAACGTGTGTTTGTTTTGCAGAAAACGAAAAAGAGCGAATTACGTCATTGTACGCGCCGGGGAGAAAAAGGCAAGTGCGCTCGCCACTATTATCGTCATTGACAAAAGTGTGTTTTTACTGGTAGGATTCACTACTCATTTGAGTTGAGCAAACAAATACCTGAAACACATATAGCTTCGCGCCCCAGAAACGGTGCGAAAAAGAAAGGAGTGCAGAAATGCACAAGATCATTACCATGCTCGTTGTGGTGTTTATCGCCGTATCGCTGTTTGTCGGCTGCTCCAACAAGGAGGAGGAGCTGAACAACCAGATTACTGCCCTGACGGTGAAGAACAACCGCCTGGAGGCTGATACGACGCGGATGAGCAGCGTTATCCAGCAGACAGACGAAGTGATTCAGGGCGCGATCACCGTGGCTGACAGTATTGGGAAGGAGAACGCGAAGCTGCAGGAGCATGTCGCGTTCGCGTGCACCGAAGTGCAGACATTGAAGGCAGAGGTAACTAGCCTGACGGCGGAGCGCGATGCCCTGACCTGCCAGGCCATAGAACGCGATTCTGCTTACCAGGAGATGAAGGCAACGTTTGACACGACGATCGCCGCGGTGATGGCAGAAAACGGCCATCTCACGAACCTGCTGGCTGCGGCGAAGACGCACGCCGACTCACTGACAATCCTGGTCAACTACTACTACCTGTGCAGCCACCGCGGCTTCCTGTCATTCCTATCCAGGGGACCTCAGTCACCGGGCTTCTCGCCCCAAGACCTCGGTGTCCCGATTCTGAAAAAGAAGGAATACAACGCCGCGCTGGATCAGTTTGGGAAGTAAATCCGTTTCCACGAATTGAGGCGGGAGCCTAAAACTCCCGCCCTCTTTTTATTGGGGTACTATTTGTTCATTGGTGCCGAGAGGGAGACTCGGTCACCCGTCATTTTCCTGACGGAAAATGCGGTCGACCCCGCCTCGTTGCGCTCGCCTTCCCGTTTCACGGGAAACTCGCGCATCACTGCGGCTTTCTCGTCTCCACGCACATGCCATTGGGCATGTGCTTCTGCATCATTTCGTGCCGAGAGGGAGACTCGAACTCCCAACCCCTTGCGGGGACTAGCTCCTAAGGCTAGCGTGTCTACCAATTGCACCATCTCGGCGTACGCTCACTGTGAATCTTACCTATATTATATATAAATAGCAAAAATACAAGTTTGACAGACAATTTCGTGAGCGGTAAGATGAAGAGCCGTTTTAAAAAAAATACAGATTGTTATCTTGATAGAATCATACGGAGAAAGGATGGAGATTGTATGACCAGGTATGGGAAGATGGTGGTGTGTGGCGGTCGGTCAAATCCACGGCTGACAGCAGGTGTCTGCGACTACCTGAAGATTCCGGTGACGGACATCAACTTTGTAGACTTTTCGAACGGCAATATTAAGGTAACTGTCGGCGAAAACGTCCGCGAAGCGGATGTATTTGTGTTCCAGAGTGGAGCACGCGGCAACATTGATAACCGCTTCTTCACGGAACTTGGCGCTGATGCGCGCGGGCAGGTACTCGAGTTGTTCCGGGAGTGCGTCGAGAAGCTCGCAAACCCCACGAGGCAGTATGCGTTGAGCCTCATCAAGATGCTCGGTTGGATTCCAAACATTGCGAGCTTGCTCTGCAATAAGGATTTCATGGAGCTTCTGATCATCGTTGACGCACTGAAGGGGGCGTCTGCGAATCGGATCACGGTCGTGATGCCGTACTACTTTTACGCCCGCTCGGACAAGAAAGTAGAGGGCCGAATTTCAATCACAGCGAAGCTCGTCGCTGATCTGCTCGAGATGGCAGGCGCACATCGAATTCTCGCGATGGACCTGCATGCCGCACAGATTCAGGGATTTTTCGACCCTCGAACGTTTGACCACATCTATGCCGCCCCCCTGTTCTACCAGTACATCCGTGAGCAGGGTCGGAGGGATTGGGTCGTAGCGCTCGCGGACGACGGGCGGATCAAGAATGCCCAGAAGATTGCGATCGATCTCGGATTGGCACCCGACCAGCTCGTTATCGTCCACAAGTTCCGACCTGATGATACAGAGAGCCCTCTTTTGAAGGAGACGCGGGCGTCTATCACCGGCAGGCACTGTATCATGTGGGATGACGAGATTCTTAAGGGGAGCACCAACATCGGTGCCGCAGAGCAGCTTGACGGGTTGGGCGCGGCGAGTATTTACTCGTTTGTTGCCCATTTGGTTGCGTCCGACGGTGCGGGAGAGAGACTTGAGGTGTCACCCATCACGCAGCTGGTGACAACCAATACAGTCGCGTTCGATGGCGTGGTCCCGAGTAAGGTGAAGGTTCTTGATGCCGCGCCGATTTTTGCCCGGACGATTCGTCGGATTCACGACGGCCGCCCGGTTAGCGCCCTCATCGAGGATCTTAAACACCGATCCCTTACCGGAAAGCTCTTCTAGCCGTCCGATCCGTTCCCGTTTGAAGGTGGTTCCAAAAGGCTGTCGGGTCTTGCTCGACAGCCTCTTTTATTTCCCGTATACTTTTTCTATATGGAAAACGTACAACCAGAGCAACCGCAAAAGCCAAAGCGTTCATACACAGTGCCCGTTATCCTTGTTATCGCATGGGTCGTCATTATTGGGCTCTTTGCCTACAGTTTTTGGGCTGACAATGATGAAACCGCGAACACGAACACTGATAACCCAGGATCGGAATCATCGCTTGAGCAAGCCGACGCGAATGTTCTCGCAAACCGCGCAGCAATGACCGCCGATGAGCTGGAACAAGGCCGCGTGCGGGATCTCCAGCGGCTCAATCACATGAAAACGCTCCGAAGTGCACTGAGCGCCTATAAGCAGGACAAGGGAAATTATCCTGAGACGCTCGACAACCTTGTGCCGGATTATATCGACGCTGTGCCAACCAATCCGGGACCGGGCGGGCAGGATTATAACTACACTGGTATCGGTGCGTCACCGTATCAGTATTTTGAAGTCGCGTACGTGCTCGAGGTCGGCGCGGAAAATATTGCGGCGGGATTGCACGTTATGTCCCCCGACGCGCTTGCGATGTGGTAAGGGTGAGGATGAATTTTCATCGTAAACAGGCATTTGTTGATGCCTGTTTTTTTGCTATACTTAAAGTAGAAATGAACGTTGAAAGAATACAATTTACGCCGTCGGATGTGCTGTCTAGGTCGGTTTGAGACGGCGGAATGTTCGCAGGAAAAAGGTTGCGCCGTCGCATCCGTGCGCCGTCGAAAAAATCTGTGGACAAGTACAAATCGAGTTCGTTATAAGCAGGTGGATAACAAAGAAACAAAGCTCATTTCAAGAGTAGAAAGCGAGGTATATATGGAGCACAAACCTAATCATTAGGGAGAACGTGGGTTTCTCCTTAACGGTGCACTTTGTCAAAACGAAATCTGAAACGATAGTTAAGGAGGTATGTGATGAAACGGAGACGTTGGGCGCTTGTTGGCGCCGTTGTGTTTGTCGTCGCACTCGGGCTGTTCCAAGGGTGCGGGGATAGTGAGCAAGTGGTTGAACCAACGCTGGAAGATACCGGCCAGAGTAGAGAGGTACGGTTAGCTGCTAGACCACCGAATTGCTCGTGGTGGGAGTCGCTCGGTCGAGCAGGCCGCAACCGCCAGATCGTTCTCGAGGCATTATACTCTGTTGATCAGCAGATCTGGGACCAGAATGATCGGGTCACCTGTGAATGGGAGCAGTATATATTGGGTGTATGGGGTTGCTATGTCCCAGGCGACTGGGACTATAGTAATCGCAGTACTATCCCTGGATACAGCGGGGAATGTAAACTGCTCACGTGCGAGCTGCTTGAACGGGCTTCTGGCGGTGCGGCATCGTTGCCCGGCGGTACGTACGATTACCGAGACACCTACCCCTGGCGCAACCGCGGGGACGGAATTCGGTACGCTCAGCCGGGTGAAGTGATGCAATTCACTGGAACGCGGCAACATACCGCGGTTATCATAACGAACTTCCATGACGGGCGGTTCGAGGTTGTCGACGGCAACTACTGCGTTCGAAATCGGATTGCCAAGCACGTTATCAACGTAAATACCGGCAAAGAGAAGACCGCCGACCTGAAGTTTTACGTGATTGACAACTGCTTGACCGATGAAGAATAGGTCAGCCATGTTCGACTCGCTTTCGCAGATTGGGAAGAGGGCAGTGCGCTTTCTTCCCAACCATTACTAATTAATTATTTTAACAATATGAATAATACAAGAAATGCAATTGTATTCGGTGTTGCACTTGCCGTAGTCGCCGGAGCGTGTGCTTTCATCGTATTTCAAAAGGAGAATTCGGAAAGCACGGGGACGGGGAATACGAACACCCGGCAGACCCGTTTTACGTCAGCAGAGTACCACTACTCAATCGAGTACCCGTCGGCCTGGTGGCACCATAGTGTGCCGATGGAGGGATTAATCGAGGAGTCGGACCTGGCGATACGAACGCTCTCGCTCGAGGAGTTTGGCTCCGGCAGCGAGGCGGATCACAAGGTACCATATACCGAAACGGATGAAAGAATCTCGATGGGGATAATTGTATATTCTTTGGCTGATGGCGTGACTGAAGGAGAATTAATCGCGGATATTAATACTACGGAGGCCACTGTCACAGAGAAAAAAATAGGAGAGAAGAGCGTCCAGTTTTTTTTAAGGGACGATTCTCGCCATGAAATTGAATCGGCACGGGGAGCAATGGAATATTATATCTTTTCAAGCGGCCAGTACTACTATGCGATTGATTTCGCAGCTCAGTCGCCGGAGGTAATCAATGCTAATCGCAGTTTGATTGACAAAGCGCTGTCGACATTTTCCATTTTAGTAACAAACGTTGTTCAATATGAATTTTCAGGCGGCGTATATGTTCTGCTACTGCAAACGTATAATAATGGCGAGCAGAGTATTATTATGCGGAATCAATTAGACGGTACCTCGCGTGAGCTCGGAGCCAATGAAATTCGGGGACTCGGTAAGATTGATGAACGGTACACAAGTTTTATATGGAATAATGATCGGACACGACTCAATTTTATATCAATAATACCAGCAGGGGAGCACATTTCTTTTCAATATATTGATATCACCGAACCAGATCCGTATGCTAATACAGGTATTTCATATGAAGATCCCGACCATTTGATAACTACGGATGTCGTCATTGAAAAGGTAGAAAATGGGGTGTTCTTTCTCCGAGCGAACGGCAAGCGGTTCACGATGGATCCGTCTCAAGGGGAAGCGACCCGGCCGGTGTTGGTTGAGGATGCGAATTGATTGAAATTTCATCTTTAAATTGCTCTTTAATGAGTGAGAAAGGAGGCGTTCTGGATTAGACACAAACGCCGGTAGCCAGATAGTACGTGGGTCTCTGGCAACCGACACATCTGCCCTTTGAAAAACCACGGTCAACTGAAACTGAACGAAACAGCCTGGAAAATATTTCCGGGCAGAAAGCGATGGTTGCGAAATGAAACGCAAGAATTTGATTTTTATGGTGGTTGTCGGTGTCTTTGCACTGGCGATCTACGGTTGTTCGCAGTTGGGCGATAAAACCTCTACGACCATTGCCGGTCCTACGGACAATCCCGGTGTTGATTCCCTCGCCCTCATGCTTGAACAGTACAAGGTAGTGGAAAATACCATTGCAAAGATGGATCGGTTTGTAACCATTAATGACGATGGTACGTATACCTTGGATTTTCAGGGATTTCTAAGCGCAGAGGGCAAGAATCTCACATCCGGCGAAATGAATGCCGCGAATGGTTTGAAGGACGGCATCCCGATTGTGAACTCCCTGATACTTCAGGAGCAGAGGAAACCTGGTTCGACTGCTCTCGGTAGCGCTTGTTGGCGATACTGGTGGGGAATACGGTGTTGTTTCTGGGGGTCAACCGCCTCGCAGATTGCCAACGGATTGCAGATAGGCACAATCACAGTGCTATGGTTTCCACTGGTTGGAGCGGTTAGCGGTTTCACTGGCTCGGTACTTCAAGCATGTTATAACGCATGGGGTGGATTCTGCGTTAATGTATCATGGGGATTCCCCGTAGTACCACCGTGGATTACCAGGCCGTGAAGTAAATCGGAGAGAAGGTCTACTTCTCTCCGATACATTAATGTAAACATATTTCGTAATAAAATTTACTATTCACTGAGTATCCTATGGACACAGAACTAACTCTCATTGGAATCACGGTCTTTTTCATCATTGTGCAGTTTGGGGCATATCGGCACTATGCCCGATTCCAAAATGTACGGACCTCGGTCGTTGTTTTTCTTGCCTCGATTTTCTTCTATTTGTATGCGGTTCTAATTTTTACTTACGGCAGTCAGATTAAATTCTATGTATATTTAATTGGAACAGCGCTATTTATTGCTGGCGCAATATTCTATTCGTATTTGCTGAAGAAGTATAAAAACCAGTAACTTGCAGAGCGATGCAAAATCTAAGCAAAACATTTTTCTCGAGGGAGCGAATCATTGGTTTAACCCTGTACGTCGTGGTGTCATTGGCGCTATACCTCGCGAAGGTGGTATTTTCACATTCCGAAATTGACATATTTGCGGTCGCTATCGGAATAATGAGTGGCGTGATGTTCTTCGTTGCTTTTTTCGGATTGTCGAGCAAGAACTACAAATACCACGCACAGGGCGCGCTCATGGCGTGGGGAGTGCATGTGGTCGTTTCATTGGGGTTAATTTTTTTCAACGAGTGATAATTCACTGATCATTTATCTATGGACATGTATATTGAGATTTGGACTATAGTCCTGTCGGTCGCCACGATCGTTGCTTTGTTTTTCCGAGTCAGAAAACCGATGCGTGTTAGTAATTTTAAATTAGCACGGGTGATTTCGTTTGAGGCGCTATTCAATTATATATTCGTAATCATGCTCATCATGAATTACCAGTTCAGGTACCTCAATAGCATTCCTCGATTGATTGGAATGCTCGCATTGTATTTCGGGGGCATCTTGATGTTCAATAAGTTAGAAAACAAGTATCGAAAAATACCAAACGAAAACGTAAACCAAAATCGCCCGTTGAATGATCGAAAAGAGTAAAGCCATGGACGGTGGAATGTCGTGACGTTCTAGTACGGAGATAACGTGGGTCTTTCCGTATCCCGATCACGCGCCGGATGTTTTTCGTATAACCAAAAAACGACCTTAGCATGAGGGTTCGGTCGTCAGTTTGGAGCTCGAATAACGTAGAAATATAAACGCTACTTTTCTCTACCATCTTTAGCAACCTCGGGTTACGAGGGGTTTCGGATAGCAGAGCCTGCAAAGTCAGTAACGCCTTTTTTCTAGAGCTGTTTTATATTCTACCCATTTTACAAATACTGTCAAGGCAGATTAAATAAATCGTTCTTTATCTAATATAAGCCAAAACTATGCATGCACGTTTTCATGCGCTGCGGGGCCCCTCACGAGTGTAGCGCGTTTTACTGAAACGGTCGTGCACGGTGCATGGCAGGTAACCAAGAAAGGTATCGTCGTATGAATCTCAACAAGGCAGAGCTGATCGGCAACCTGGTCGCGGATCCAGTGCTCCGTTCGCTCCCGTCAGGCCAGTCTGTCGCTTCGTTCCGTGTGGCGACTGACTACACGTGGCGCGATCTCAAGTCGAAGAAGAAGCAGAAGACAACGGACTTTCACAGCCTCATCGCATGGGGCAAGCTCGGCGATGTCGTCGGCCAGTACCTGAAAAAGGGCGACCGCGTGTACATCGACGGCCGGCTGCACAACCGTTCGTGGGCAGGCAAGGACGGCGTGAAGCGCAGCACGACTGAAATCATCGCGCAGAACCTCATCATGCTCGGCGGGGCGAAACACGCGAGCTCAGCAACTCCCGAGAAGGTAAATGACGAGGTAGTTGTCGAGGAGATTGACATGGACAAGGTGTCCGTGGAGGACAAGGAGTGATTTTTCACTCCTTCCCCTCCCGGCCTGGCCGTTTACGGGGAAGGTTTTCGGCAGGGCTGGGGAGGGAGGGAGTGAATGTCAGGTTCGTTTGCGGTGGCGTTGGGGCTGCCGGTATCGCTAAAGATTGTGTAAACAACATATGAGTAGTCCAATTAAAAGTTTTAAGGATTTAGAGGTATTTAGAAATTTATATACCGCATGCATCGAAGTGATGACCGTGGTAATTCCACAATTGCCAGGATGTGAAAAATTTGACCTCAAAGATCAGCTCAGCAGGTCAAGTAAAGCAGCACCCCGGTTAGTTGCGGAAGGGTATGCCAAAAAACATCAGAAGCGTGGTTTTCAGAAATATATCGACGACGCAATGGCTGAGTGCAATGAATGTGTCGTCAGCCTTGAACAAATTCGAGATATTTACCAAATTGAGACAACGGTATGTGAAAAGCTTATTAATGAATATGATAAATCTGCACGGCAATTATTCAATTTGGCAATTGCATGGGATACATTTACAAATCGCCGCAGAACGCAACCGTATGCCGATACCGGCGGCGACACCTCAAACACTGACCGTAAAGATATATGAAAAAGTTCCTGTTTGTCCTCATCGCGATGCTTTTCGCGTGGCCGTTTATTAGTGACGCAATAACCGTGGACCACATCGTCATCAGCGAGGTGCAAATAACCGGCGGCAGCGGGAAGACAACGGACGAGTTTATCGAGTTGTACAATCCGATGGATGGTGCGGTGAGTGTCGATGGTTGGCAGCTGATTAAAAAGACAGCCTCGGGAACGGAATATATTCTGGTCGATACGTTTGGGGACCGCTCCATTCCTGCACATTCCTTCGTACTGGTTGCGCACCCTGCCGGGTACCTCGGCAGTGTACAGCCTGATTTGTACTACTCGACCACCACCTCGATCGCTGACAATAATACAGTCCTGCTCCTCGATGCCGCAGCAGAAGTTGTTGACGCCGTTGGTTTTGGTACAGCGTCGGTTTTTGAGGGAGCGGCACTCCCGAATCCTGGCCCGAATAAAAGCGTGGAGCGCAAAGCGCAGGCTGATTCAACGGCAGAAACGATGGTTGAGGGAGGAGCGCATTACTATCTCGGTAATGGGGAAGACACCGATCAAAACGCCGCGGATTTCAATATTCGGGACGTGTCCGAACCGCAGGACGCAGCGTCTGAACAGGAATATTTGAACATCGAAGTTCCGGACGAACCGGAAGCGCCTGATGATCCCGCAGAGCCCTCGGAGCCTCCAGCGCCCCCGGCAAGCCCAGCGTATTCCACCGCAATCGCGTTGTCCGAATTGCTTCCGAATCCCGAAGGCAGCGACGATGCTGAATTTATTGAGCTCGCCAATACTGGCACGACGCCTGTTGATGTTGCAGGCTGGCAGGCCGGTGACCAGAGTACCCGGCGCTATACAATCGTGAAGGAGGATTTCAGTACGACGATTATTCCCGGCGGAGGTTTTTTCACGATTTCGAAGTCCGTTTCGGGCATTATGCTGAATAATTCAACCGATGGCGTTACACTGTATCAGCCGAATGGAAACGCACTGGATTCAGTAACCTACGCTGGCTGCGCTGAAGGGCGTTCGTATAGTTTGGTTGACGGTGAATGGGCATGGTCGTACCAGCCGACGCCGGGAGAGGCGAATATTTTTACCGTTTCGAACCAGCAGCCCGAAGCAATCATTTCAATCGATAAGGAATCGCCGAAAGTCGGGCAGCCAGTGCAGTTTAGTGCCGCCGATTCGGATGACCCCGATGGGGATTCGCTTGAGTATATCTGGAATTTTGGAGATGGAGGTGACGGTAATGGCGTTGAAATTGAATACTCGTATCCGAAAGCGGGAAAATACACCGTCACATTGCTGGTGCAGGACGGCAATGGCGGCGAGTCAGAAGTTGAGGAGCCGGTAACCGTAACCGATTTTGATTATTCAAACGATGTTATTTTCAGCGAGCTATTCCCGAATTGCACCGGTCCGGACCAGGAGTGCGAATTTATCGAACTGTACAATGCGGGCAGCCGCGATGTCTCGCTGGACTGTTGGCAGGTAACCGATTCAAAGGTGTATTTTTCATTCCCGCCCGGTTCGAAGATCGCAGCGCATGATTATTTTCTTTTGGAACGCGCGGAGAGCCGTATCAGTCTGAATAATGACCGTGAAACTGTTTACCTCATCGATCCGCACGGCGGCATTATCAACGGCGTTTCGTATGAAACTGCCAAGGAAGGGTTATCATTTGCCCGCACGGCATCGTCGGACGGATGGTACTGGACTGACGAACCGACGCCCGGTGCCGAGAATGCCGATGCTCTCGAGGAAGAAGCCGAGACCGAAGAACGGAGCGTCAAAAAAACTGCAACGCCGGTGAGCAGTAGCGCAGTTGATGAGCGGGAAGATGGTGCAAACGGCTCCGCGCCTAAACGTGTTGGGATCGGCGATATTAATGAAGCGATGATTGGCGATCTGATTACTATTTCTGGTGAAGTTGAAAGCGTGAGCGGCCGGAGCGTCTATATTGTTGACTCACAGGGGAATTCAATCCGAGCGTATATTCAAGCGAAAACCGGCATGGCAAAGCCAGACGTTACGGCAGGCGCCGGCATTACTATAACCGGAGTCCTTGATAAGACAGATGCCGGGTTGCGGATACTGCCGAGGGGAGAGGGCGATATTGCCATTGCCCCAGAAGCGGCCACCACGCGCGAGGGCACCGTTCTCGGTACGTCGACTGAAGGTACCGTTGAGTTGCCACAGAACATTCCCGAACAGCCGTCCTCGGTTCCCGTTATCGTCATCGCATCCGTTGGTGCGGCAGCTGGCGTTGGTTTTGCGCTACGGTGGTATATACTCAAAAAGAAAAACGCACAGCAATCGTGAGGTGGATTGCCATAAACCAGCGTATCTGAATTCTTGCCAGCTTTTTTGTTGACAAACAAGCATCTATCGGCTACTGTGTGGTGATTGATGCAGGGAATGGTTCAATCGCGGAGGGTTCGTGACACGAAAGAAAAAAATCTTGCTGATCATTGTGATGATTGTCGTCCCCCTGGCATGGATTATGATGCCATTTGTGCTTGCACGGTGGCGGAAATCGCGCACATCTGCCTAACTGGGACGCCTGACAGGCCTCCGCATGTAACGGGGGCCTTCATTATTTCTGCGATTTCCATTTTCTCCTGCCGTAGAATATACTATGAGGCAAGGACATATGAAAACCATGATTATTGTTTTTATAGCTCTCGTAATCATCATGCTTGTCGGCGGGCACCTTGTCCTCTATTCTTCCTGGACGTCGTTTTTGAATATTACGAACAAGCCCGTTCAGCGGGTGATTTTAATCACGTTGCTCGTGTTGAGTCTTAGTTTCATGGCAACGATGGGCCTTGTGCACTGGCGGGAGAATTTTTTTACATCGAACCTGTATTTTATCGCGTCGTCCTGGCTCGGCATTGTCTGGAATATTATGCTCGCGACGATCGTTGTGTGGATTGCGGTTGGCGTTGCCAATGCATTCCACGTCAGGTTCAATGCGACACCATTTGCCATCGCCTTGCTCATCATTTCACTCGGATATTCCGCATACGGCTTTTGGAGCGCCCAAACCCCCCGCATTACAAGGATTACCGTTACCATCCCGAATCTTCCCGCTTCCTGGGACGGCAGGACGGCGGTGCAGCTGTCTGATGTGCATCTCGGCGCGATCCACCATATCAAGTTTGCGCGGAAGGTAATCAATCGCGTGAACAGCCTGAAGCCCGACATCGTATTTGTTACTGGCGATGTGTATGACGGCGCGGGGAAGCAGCTCGGTTTATTGATTGCGCCATTCAAAGATTTGGAGGCGTCGCTCGGATCCTACTATATTATCGGCAATCATGAAACGTACGTCGGCCTCGACACCGTGTTTGCGGCGCTTAAGGAGTCCCCATTCACGATACTGCGTGATGAAGTCGCGGATATTGACGGCGTCCAGGTGCTCGGCATCGACTACCCGCTGCCCGGCAAAAAGCACGACGCTGGTCCGGCGCTTCAGAAACTTGAACCGGATAAACCGAGCATCGTGCTATACCACGAACCGCGGCGGGATATCATGGAACAGATAAAGTCACGGGGTGTTAATTTGGTGATCTCCGGGCATACACACAAAGGCCAGATGTGGCCATTTGGATTCATCACAAAAGCAATGTACCGTGAATACGATGTTGGCTGGCACCAGGACGGTACATTCAACTCCTATACGTCAACCGGCGTCGGTACGTGGGGTCCGCCGCTGCGCACCGGAACCCGGTCGGAGATCGTGGAAATCACCTTTCGGCCAGCGAGCGGTAATTAATGTACGGCATAACTTTTAATAGCACAGCATTCTTGATACGGGGCGCTATTTCTGGCTCGATCTGCCCTTGCTGGCGCTTCTGTGCCGATTGCGCAGGGGCTTCCTTTTTGTAGGCCCGCTGTAGACCGCAGGAGCGCCAATCTGCTATGATGTACGTATTATTTTTAAAATAACCTTTCCTCATGAAGACCCCCTGGCATTGGTATGCGCTGTTTGCTCCGTATCTGCGGAGCGTTGTTGGAAAAGAAAACATCCCCGCCGGACCGTGCATTATCGCGGCGAACCATGAGAGTACGCTCGACGCGCTTGTCTTGGTATGGGCATTTAGGCGGCGCATCTCGTTTGTTGCCGAAGCGCGGCTCCAGAAGAGATTATTGCCTCGCTTTTTTGTGTATTTTATCGGCGAGTCCGTTCCAAATAACGGCGGTACAGCCGTCGATCGTTGTATACAGGAGTGTGAGCGCGGGAAAACCATATGTTTGTTCCCGGAAGGCGACGTTCACCCGCGGTTCCGCACCGAACGGCTCCGTACGGGGGTTGCCGTCATTTCGCATCGAGCACAAACCCCGATTGTACCGGTCCACATCAGCGGTACCGGCGCAATATGGCCAGTAACGAATACTTCGTTACATTTCGGGCGGTTCCGTTCAGTTACGATTACTATCGGCGAGCCTATCATGCCGCCGCCAGCTGTGGAGGAATGTCCACGCCAAGCATATGAGCGAGCAACCGCAGAGCTCTATCAGAAAATCCGGAACCTCGGCGGAGTGCCAGGGACGCCAGCCTGAGAATCGACACGAGGGCTTTGAGTTTTAGCGTAGCAACCCCCGCTCAGGCAGGCGTTGTTACCTTTTACTCGACCCATTCGTAGAGCATAGTAGGAACCCATACCCCTATGACCGAACAGCAAGCGCTTGAATATTGCCGGAAAGGCGACGTGGAGCATTTCGCCGTGCTCTACGACCTGTACCTGCAGAAAATTTACAATTTCGTATACTACCGCACGACACACCGTGAAACTGCCGAGGATCTGGTGTCCGAAGTATTTTTTAAAGCGCTTGAGCACATTGCTTCGTTTGATCCGTCGCGGGGAACGTTCAGCTCGTGGCTCTACCGCATTGCCAGGAATACCGTCATTGATTTTTACCGGACACAGCACCCGACGGAGGATATCGAAAGCGTGTGGGGATTGTCGTCGCATGAAGATATCGAATCGGACATGGATGTCCGGGCGAATCTGGAACGCGTGCACGGGTACCTGCTAAAACTCAAGCCGGAACAGCGCGAGATCCTCATCATGCGTTTCTGGGACGACCTGCCGTATGACGCAATCTCGAACATCGTCGGACGGAGCGCGGGAAGCTGCAAGATGATCGTATCCCGTGCAATCCACGCATTGCGGGCGGACATGGCATTTTTTCTGGCTCTTGGAATCATATTAATCACTAACAACAGTAACCTATGAACGAAAAGGACATTCAATCAATATTGCAAGAACTCTACCAGATTGATCCGGGTTTGCAGCAGCACGAGGTGAAACTACGGCAGCTTATCGCGAAATTTACTGCAGCGCGGCCGCAGCCGACGATCGATGAATCATTCCGCGCACAATTGCGGGCACAGTTGCTCGCCCACGCGCAGCAGTTTCGGCCGATCGATAAGGAAGACGCGCGCGGCATTGCCGGCACACGCTGGTTTCGTTTCCGCAACCTCGGATATGCACTCGCAGGTGCGGCTATTGTTGCGGTTGTCATGGTGGTGTTTTTCCGTGATGATATCGGGACGCCTGCTGGTAACACTACAGCTGATGGCACGAAGCGCATGAATACAGAGGTTAAGGCAGTTGGCAGCAATGCATTTGGCGTGCTTACCGCGCAGACCGCGAAGAGCAATACGGAGGAATCATCCGACACAGCGGTGGCAGCGGAACGGGATGCTGCCGGTACGGGGTATGGCATCGGCAGATATGCATCTGACAGCGTAGGAACCGAACCGGGAGTAGCGCCAATGCCGACGATGACGAGCTACCGGTACGTGTATCAAGGCGCGGCGCTGTCGGTGCCGGGGAAACAGCTCCCGGTCCTCAAGCGGGTGCCCGAATCAGTGTCGCCGAGTGCGTTTGAGAAAACAAACCTTGGCCTGATCAACCTTTCATCGTTTTCAGACAGCACACTCCAGAGTTTTATCCTGACCCAGTCGGATGACGATAGGTACGTCGTCATGGTGAGCCCGATCGATGGGGGCGTCACGATCAGCCGGGGTTGGTCGACGTGGAAATCATCAGCAGTGATTGGGTGCTCAACCGGCATGTGCGCAGACATGCCAGAGCTCACGCAGTCTGATGTGCCCGCCGATGCGGAGTTAATTGAAATTGCCGATGATTTTATCGCAGAACACGGGATCAATGCCACAGCGTACGGCGACCCATTCGTGTCCGCGCAATGGAAGCAGGAGTATATGGTGCGGCCCAATGACACCGCCATTTATATCCCGGACGTTATCTCGGTCACCTATCCGCTCATGGTTAATGGCAAGGGGGTGTACGACCTGTACGGCAACGTAAACGGCCTCGCGGTGGAGATCAATCTCCGTGACATAAAGGTTTCAAGCGTGACCGGCCTGTACAGTCAGCAGTATGACAGCTCCACATATGATACTGAACAGGATGTTTCGAAAATCCTCGCCGTCGCCGACCGTGGCGGGCTCTTCGAATACCGCGATAGCATGGCCGAAAATGTCATTGAAATCGAGCTCGGGAGCCCGACGATTGGGTATACTATCGCCACCAACTATAATGAGAGCACGTACCAGGAGCTTCTCGTGCCAGCATTTATATTTCCGGTAACGAAAGCGCCGGACGATGGCACTCTCTACCGCGAACGCGTTGTAGTGCCGATTATCAAGGATACGCTTGAGAGCGCTGACCAGGGAGGCGGTGTGCCTGTTCTCCAGACAGAGCCTGATGTTGAGCCAGGCGTTGATGCACCCGTGAGGGCGGAGTAACTTTTATTTTCCATTTGCCACAAGACAAGGGAAGCGGCATACGCCGCTTCCCTTCCGCGTTACTGAGGAGCGCTTCGTTCGTTATATACTATAACGGCGTAAAGGCGGTCGCTGCGCATTCCGTACGGGTCGGTAAGGGTTCCGAGAAGAACGGTTGCTCCGGCGTGGCGCCTTCGCCGGAGCAGTGCTGAATTCGTTCACTTTTTATTTTTTAAAGCGTATACTGAGAGAGGCCGTCAGAATTATTAACCAATAGAAACAATATGATTCGCAAAGACATTGAGCAGTGGATCGACGCCGCACGGGCCCAAGGGCGGAGCGATGCTGAGATCCGGGACTATCTCATGAAGAGCGGTTGGACGAAACAGCAGGTTGACGCAACGATTATTACGAACCGCACTGAGGACATTCACCAGGCAAGACGGCTCGTTCCCGATGCCACGCCGTCCTCAGGGAAGGCCTGGCTCGTCGGGGGAGCGATCGCGGTTGTCGTGTGCGCCGCGCTTGTCTATGCCGGATTCCAGTACGGATTCCCATGGGAAGGAAACGCGAACGGGAATTCAAATGCGCTGGTATCGGGATACAACAGCAACCGGATCACGACGGGCAGCACTGATATACGTTCGCTGTCGGCACAGCTCGCCGCACAGTCAACGATCGGCAAGTTCGAAAATCTCGATCAGGTCCGATCGTTCCTTGTTGATCATGAGCCGAGCTCATATTCCAGTTATTATGGCGGTACTCGTGCGTTTACGTCTGATATCATGGTTGAGGAGGATATGGGTACGACATTCGGCCTCGGCACGGCTGACCTGAGCGCACCGCAGAAAAGCAGTGGGTCAGAAGACTATTCGAGGACGAATGTGCAAGTTGAAGGCGTGGATGAGGCTGATATTGTAAAAACAGACGGCGAGTATGTTTATACAGTTTCAGAAACGAGTGTGTTTGTCATCAAAGCATATCCCGCCGGCGACGCGAAGATCATTTCGACAATCGTCCTTGATTCGGTTCCGACCAATTTGTACATCAATGGCGACAACCTGGTGATATACGGTACCGAATCGAATATATCAGAAAAACCATTTTTTGAAGACATACGGCCGCAATCTTCGTATACGTATCTGAAGGTATTCGACGTCTCCGACCCGGCGAATCCTGAGCAGGTGCGCGACCTCACGTTCGAGGGCAGCTTTGTCAATTCCCGGATGATTGGCGACTATGTGTATCTGGTGACAGCAGAGCCGACGATGTACGTGACTGACGAGTATCCGATTCCGCTCATGATTGACGGCGGCAAAGTGTCTCCGGCGAACATCGACACGACCGCTACGGAAAGCTTGCCGGACATTTACTATATCGATGCGCCGTACGATAACTACGTGTACACGAGCGTCAGTGCAGTTGACATCACCGATAAGGATTCGGCAGTTTCAAAGGAGCTGTATTTGACCGGATCGAGCGAGAACATGTACGTATCACTCGAGAACATGTACCTCGTCTATACGAAGTACGTGAGCGAATACCAGCTGATGTGGCAGGCGTCCCGGGATGTTCTCATGCAGAAAGTGAGCGAGCGGGAACAGGCGCGGATCAGGGAGATCGAAGCGGTTTCAGACCGCATCCTGTCGCAGGAAGAGAAGGTCATGAAAATTTACACAATATTGAGCAGGTATCTTGAGCAGCTGTCAGACGACGAACAGACCGCATTGCAGGAACAGATCAGCGCAAAAGTGAAGCAAGTGTATGAGGATATTTCGAAAGAGCTTGAAAAAACCGTGATACATAAGATTGCGCTGAAGGACGGCGAACTTGAGTATAAAGGTAGTGGGGAAGTGACCGGCCATGTGCTGAACCAGTTTTCCATGGATGAGAGCGGCGATTATTTCCGCATCGCGACGACCAAAGGCAGGAGCTGGTTGTCGAGCATGGTTATGGCAGAAGACGTCGCCACTGTCGGCTCGGACAGTGATTCGTACAGCAATGTGTATGTGCTTGATAAAAATCTAAAAGTCGTTGGTTCGGTTGAAGAACTTGCGAAAGGCGAGCAGATTTACTCAGCGCGGTTCATGCAGAACCGTGTGTACCTCGTGACGTTCCGACAGACCGACCCCCTATTCGCGATCGACCTCCAGGATCCGAAGAATCCGAAGCTCCTCGGCGAGCTCAAGGTGCCTGGTTTCTCGTCATACCTGCATCCGTACAGCGACACGCTGCTCATCGGCCTCGGCAAACAGGCGACCGAGAGCGGACAAGTGCAGGGATTGAAACTGTCGCTTTATGATGTAGCTGATGTTGCAAACATGAAAGAGGTCGACACGTACGAGATGGGCGACGCCGGCAGCGATTCGATTGCACTCAATGACCACAAGGCATTCCTCTTTGATAAAGAAAAGAACCTCCTCGTCGTGCCGGTGACGCTGAGCAAGGAGCTCGTCGCCGGGTCGTACGAACGGACGTACACCAATGGCGCCATGGTGTTCAAGGTGACACCGACGGGGTTTGAGCTGCGCAAGCAGATCGACCATTCGGATGGGTCTGCGGACGATTCGGATTCGAAGTACTACTGGGGCTACTCGTACTACGGTACGAGCGTGAAGCGCAGCTTGTACATCGATTCAGTGCTATATACGCTTTCGGACAAGTACCTCAAGGCGCACAGCCTCGACACGTTGGATGAGGTGAAGTCGCTGAAGCTCGCGCCGGGAGATTCGGGCACTGACTACACGATAATTAAAACTGAGTAACTCATTAAAAACAGAAACGCCAGTCTTTGTAAGGCCGGCGTTTTTGCGTTCCCCCAATGCGCGGCTTGACAGGCATCTTTTTTTTCGGTATACTGCGCAGTTATAGTAAACCGACATAAAAATTGTCCTTAACCATATCAACCTTTCATATCCCTGCGTGGAGCGCAGGAAGGAGAGTACATGGATTGTACCAATGAGGTAAATCTATCTGGCAGCCAACTCGTCAATATTCTATGCGGCCGGATGTCAAGGAAGTGTGCGGAGGCACCAGCTACCGAACTGAGTACTGCGATCGGAGGCGCATTCGGCGGGAATTCACTCATTGAAGAATTCGGTACGGCATTGAATCTGGGACTTTCCAATCTCAGCTCAGTGTTTGACCGAGTAGGCTTCCGGGATCCGAGAAGGGAACAGCTTCTGCTCGAGGTAGGCATGATGGCGATTGCCTATCATGCAGCGGTCAATGATGTCCAGGACAACTATCTTCCCTGCGGCATGGTGGTGTCGCAGCATGTTCCGACGCTGACGGTAGCAACGCTTGAATCAACGATTGATGCGGTTCTGGACGTTGCCAATTCATTATCCCGGTCGGATGTTGGCATTGCGGCATGCACTAGTCATTTCGCGCTGCACGTCTCACTGGCGATACAGATGAGTATCGCGTAATCGACTCGTTCAATGCTGGATGTTTTGCTGCCTTATCAAGACAATTACGGGCACCGATGCTAGTCGTCGGCGCCCGTTTCTTTTATATGCAAAAAAACGGGGACAATCACTTGCTTCCGGCCGCCATGCGCGTGACGGATCGAGAGTAAGTGATTGTCCCCTGATGCAAAAGAGCCTTTTTTTGCTTTTGCTTTTTATTTTCTACTACCATTATAGCGCAAAAAAGGGCGTTTGTCAACCGGAAATGCGTAATATAAAACCCCTTTCACAACTTGGCAGCAAGCTGGTCAAGGGGTTTTAAGTGTGCCAGTAGATAAAGTTGCCGCGCGTTGCCTTGACAATAGTTTCCAGCTCGCTGATTTGAGCTGGCGTAAGGCGTTCGCGGGCAGGAACGATGTCGGTGCCGTTGGCGGCATAGACCGGCCATTCAAGATTGGGGTTGAATCCTGAAATCGTTTCAACATGATCGAACGATTTGCCGAGCGTCCCCCAGAAGTCAATCAGTTCTTCCTGCGTATCAAACCGCTGCCATTGGTAGTTAGCAGCATTGATGACGGAGAGGTGAACCGCCGCTTCCCCATAGTGAGCCTCAAGGCAGCACTCGAGCTGGCCGTCCGACCAGCTGAGCAGCTGGTCTTTGGTTATTCTCCCCGTTTCGTACAGCGGGCGGACGAGGTTCGTCAAGTGGAAGTCGAGGAACCGGGCAGCTGGGTTGAAAAGCAACTCCTGGTACTCGTACGCACGCGCCAGAAGGAAGTCGAAGAGCCGGTCCGGATAGAGGAAGGCGAAGCGCTGCCGGTCCGGGGTGAACCTGATGTCCCGCCACACATCGAGAAACAACGGATGACGGGAACAGTGCTTCCGCACATTTCCATTGAACAATAGCCCGTGTGAGTAACAGTCCATGGAGACGTAGGATATCTTGTCAATGATATCCAGCAGCAGGCCAAGCATTCCCTCATTGCGCACCCAGGCAGCCGCTGCGTCCAGGCTGAAGCCGAATTGCTGTTTCCAGGCAGCCGCGAGCCCGGTTTGTTCGAGTAGTGAGGCAAAGTTTTTTTCCTCATCGAGCTCGTCCGGGGATACTCGTTTGACCGAATCGCCGCCAGCCGGCATGGCGATGTCATGGTAGCCCATAGCCAGGACAAATGCCGCCCGTTCCTCAGTCGAAAATCCGGCCCGCGCCAGCAGCACCTCCGCGATAGCAGCGGCGAGCAAGCAGTGCTCACCGCGAGAGTGCGAGAACGGAGGGGTGATAAATACTAGTTCACCATCTTCCTTGTCGGTCGGATAAGGCGGGACAAGGAACTGGAGCTCTGATACGCTCCATAAGCGTTCGAAAAGCGGATGGTGAAATTGGGCGAATACCGCACCCGGTTTATCGCTCATATCGACGTAGAAGTCCGTGGAGCTGAACCACAGACTTTGCGTGCCACCGATGCAGTCGCCGCAGTCGTCGACGTACTGGCAGAACGCAGAACGCGGCAGGACGCAGACAAACGGATGCCGTGGATCACGGTATGCTGCGATAGGCTGCTGATAGCGCGCTTCCCATTTTTCTACGGGGAGCCGCCGGCCATCGCGCATCGCCCGAGCGAATGTCTTGTGGAAACGAGGGTGCAAGCCAAAACTTGACCTTCGTACGTGTGCCGGATCGACAATAAACTGCCGCCGGCTTTCTTCTTCGTATGCCATTGGCAGTTTCCTTTCTTTCCGTGTTGTTATGTTGTCAAAAAACGCGAGTGACGCAAATCAGGTGATAGTATTGGAGAATTCATTATTTGTCAAGCATTGGATGGAATAAAAAAAGACCGGCCGCTGAAAATCAAGATACTTCAGAACGTGTGGCGGCCGGTCGATGATACTACGGTGCCTGGTGGCACCTTTCGATGCCATCTGTGGCATCGAACCGATGAAGGAACTCTCGATTCCCCCTCTCAGTGAATCGGGAGACAACCAAACACCCCCTTTTATACTTCAAGTGTACCATAGGCCGTATGCGTACTGTCAATGCGATTTGTCCGCAGGGACGGCGGGCAGAAAAAATGGTACAATAACGCCAGTATAAAATATATGAAGACTACCGCAAAGACATTCGTGGTGATAGACGCCAATGCGTTGCTGCACCGGAGCTTTCATGCGCTGCCGCCGCTCGCGACCAAGAAGGGCCAGCTCGTGAACGCCGTGTACGGTTTTTTAACCGTACTCTTCAAAGTATTGAAGGAATTCAAGCCCGCATACGTTGCAGCCGCATTCGACAAGAAAAAGAAAACGTTCAGGCACGAGGAATACGCAGAATACAAAGCGGGACGCGTTGCCGCACCGGACGAATTCTATGCGCAGATTCCGATCGCAAAACAAGCGCTCGGAGCGCTACACGTCCGCGTATTCGAGAAAGACGGGTTCGAAGCAGATGATATTATTGGCACGCTCGCAGCCGACAACGAAAAGCGCGGTCTCAAGACGGTGATTGTTACGGGCGACAAAGACACATTCCAGCTCATCAGCGACAAAACAACCGTGTACACGCTGCGTAAAGGAGTTTCTGACACTATCACGTATGACATCAAAGCGTTTGCTGAGCGGTACGGCCTTGCTCCAGAGCAGATGGTTGACCTCAAGGCAATCGCCGGTGATCCCTCTGATAACATTCCGGGCGTCCGTGGCATTGGCGAAAAAGGCGCTATCGATCTGCTCAAGAAGTTTGGCGGCCTCGAAAATATCTACCGGAAGATGGAGGCGCCGTCGGGAAAAACGCCCGTCCCGCCGCGATACCAGAAGCTTCTGCGGGAACACAAGAAGGACGCGCTCATGAGCAAACGCCTCGCAACGATCGTGCGTAATGTGCCACTCGAGTATACGATTGAGCAATGCACCCTCGGCGGATATAATGAGCAAGAAGTGGTTGACTTATTCCGCGAGCTGCAGTTCAAGAGCCTCCTCACGCGATTGCCCGGATCGCCTGCTGCCATGACGGAAATGAAAACGGACGCTCGCCCTGGCACAGTTCAGGGAGAGAAAGCGCCGACACCAACGCATGAGGGCGTGACCTATACGTTGGTTGATTCCGACGATGCATTCGCGGATTTTCTTGGTGAGGCGCGAACGCACAACGCATTCGCCGTTGATACTGAGTCCACGAGTGTTGATCCGTTCCGCGCCAAGCTGCTCGGGATCAGTTTTTGCTGGGAAGACGGCAAGGCTTTTTACCTCAATGTGCATGCGCATTCCCACTGGTTGAAAACTCTTACGCCGCTTCTTGAGGATCCGAAAATCGAAAAGTTTGGCCATAATATCAAATACGACATGGCATTACTGGCCCAATCTGGCATTACGGTGGCGCCGGTCGCCTTTGACAGTATGGTCGCCTCATACCTCCTGAACCCTGGCTCTCGGGGGCATGGGCTCGATAACTGCGCGTTCGAAGTGTTCGGGTACCGCATGCAGCCGATCACCGACCTCATCGGCAAGGGCAAGCAGGCCATTTCCATGGAACTGGTGCCGGTCGAGAAAATTTCATGGTATTCGTGCGAGGACGCTGACTATACCTACCGCCTGTGCCGGTATTTCAAGCCGGAGCTGGAGGAAAAGAATTTACTGCCGCTGATGCAGAAAATTGAAATGCCGCTCGTGCCGGTGCTGGCCGCACTCGAACAGAACGGCGTCAAGATTGATTCGAAGTATCTTCAGGCAATGTCTCGGGAGATCGGAGCGGCACTCGCTTCACTCGAGAAGAAAATTTATGATACGGCCGGGACGACGTTTAACATTAATTCGCCGCTCCAGCTCAAGGGCGTGCTGTTCGAAAAGCTGGGCGTGAGCACGGAAGGAATCCATAAGACTAAGACGGGCATATCCACGGCAGCTGCGGAGCTCGAGAAGCTGAAAGACAAACATCCGCTCGTCCCCCTTATCATTGAGAATCGGGAGCTCGCGAAGCTCCAATCAACGTACCTCGAGGCGCTGCCAAAGCTGGTGAATCCGAAAACCGGCAGGGTGCATACAAGTTTTAACCAGACCGTGACCGCGACCGGCCGCTTATCATCGTCTGAGCCGAATTTGCAAAATATTCCGATCAGGACCGAAATCGGGAAGAAAATCAGGAATGCGTTCATCGCCGAAAAAGGATTTTCGATCGTATCAGCTGACTATTCCCAGATCGAGCTCCGGATTGTTGCGTCGCTTGCCGGTGACGTGAAAATGATCAAGGCGTTCCAGGACGGCGAAGACATCCACCGCAGGACTGCCGCGGATATCTACGGCATTCCGCTTGCCGAGGTGACGGACACCCAGCGCTATGAGGCAAAAGAGGTGAATTTTGGCGTGCTGTACGGCATGGGAGCGTGGGGCCTGGCGTCGCGGAAAAACATGACGCGGGAGCGCGCGCGGGCGTTTATCGAGAAATATTTCTACGCGCATCCGGAGATTCAGGAGTACCTTGCGCAGACTATCTCGCTTGCCCACGAGCAGGAGTATGTCGAGACACTGTTCGGCAGGCGGCGATATTTGCCGGAGATAAACTCGTCGATGCCGCAGGTGCGCGCATCCGCAGAGCGCATGGCCGTGAATATGCCGGTACAGGGCACAGCCGCTGATCTCATGAAGATAGCCATGATTAATATCCACCGGAAGCTGCCCCAGGTGTGCCCGAAGGCCAAGATGATCCTGCAGGTGCATGACGAGCTGGTGTTTGAGGTACCGGACGCGGATGTTGGGCGGGTCGGGACGTTTGTCGCGGAGGAAATGGACACCGTTCATAAGCTCCGTGCGCCGATCAGGACAGACGTGTCAGTCGGGAAGAGCTGGGGCGAAATGAAAGACCTGCCCGTTTCGTGAGATGGGGCAGGTCAAGGCAATCGTACGGCTCATGCCGTTCGGATTTATTGTCCCTCAATCAGTTTGACGAGCGAGAAGTTGAGGGTCAGTGTATCCTTCACGGATGGCTTTTCGCCAGTTTGACGCGTCGGTGGGACCAGAATACCGCGTCTTCCCGGCTTGGTCGGAGCAATAAGATCGCTAATAACTTGGGCTGCGTATACCTGGCCGAGCTGGGCATCTCCCATGATTCGGTGCCCGAGGATTGACAGCAGGTCATGTACTGTCGGGGGCGATCCGGTAAATCTGCCGAATAAGTATGCCGCACAGCCAGTCCGAGCATAATCACTGGCTACAACATGTTTCGTTATGAGTTGGCAGATATGAGGAATGGCGTCGGCAGCTGGCCAGATATTCGCGAATTCCGCCGGATCCGTATCCGCGAGGATTCTCCGCAAGGATGTCACAATGAGCTCTTGTCGTCTTGCCACGGGGTACCTCCTATTGTGTGTGGCGGTTTGTTTGTGTACAGTTACATTAGCTTAATCAATCCATCGGCATACGTCAAACGTCCATTTTCCTATGATTCTTTTCCTCTACGGCCCTGATACGTATCGTTCGCGGCAGCGGCTCGCCTACTACCGCGAAGGGTTCAAGAAAAAATACGACCCGCGCGGCTTGAATATCGCGCGCCTCGACGGCGAGAAGCTGACGCTCGAGGAATTGCGCACGCACGTCGGCCAAGCGGGGTTTCTCTCATCAAAGCGGTTTATCGTGGTTGAGAATTTATTGGGAAAGAATAAGAAGAAAAATATCCAGAAGGCAGTTCTGGAGTATCTGGATACGGATTGGGCGGATGACAACGTGCTTGTTTTCTGGGAAGAGGACGTGGCAGGAAAGCGGCGGGGCAAGAAAAACAGCCCTGCGACAGACACCCTCCTCGGGCGCCTGCTCAAAGCGAAAGCGGAAGAATTTCCTCCGCTTGCCGGCGAACAGCTCAATGCATGGATCCGTGCAGCGGTCCGTGAGCGGGGCGGCCGGATCGCCGCACCCGCAGTGCTTGAACTTGCGAGCCTTGTTGGTTCAGACCTGTGGTCGGCGTCGACAAATATCGATAAGCTCATCGCATTCTGCGGACAGCGCGAAATTGCCGCAGCAGACGTGCGTACCCACGTAACCGGCGCGTTTGACGAAAATATTTTTCATTTTACCGACGCGATCGCTGCGCGGGACGCGAAGCGGTCGATGCAGCTGCTGCACGACCAGCTCGATGCGGGCAACCATGAGCTGTATATCCTCACGATGCTGACGCGCCAGTTCCGGATTCTCTTGCAAGTTCGGGAAATCATTGACCAGGAGCCGAATTATCACACTGTCGCTACGCGGCTTGGCATTCATCCGTTTGTTGCCCAGAAAGCGATCCGTGATGCTCGGCGTTTTACGCTGCAGGAATTGAAAACAATCTACGCACAATTACTGGAAATTGATCTCAGCATCAAAACAGGCCGCGCAGAGCCGCGGCTCCTGCTGGATTTGTTCGTCGCACGCACGTGCGGCGCCCAGTAATTATTTGATCTTCGCGAGCTGGCTTCCGAGCCGTGATTTGATGCGGCCGGCGGTGTTGCGTTTGATCACTTTGTTCTGCGCTGCCTTATCAAGAAGCTTGGCAGCCTTTTTAACGGCGTCAGCCGCTTTGGCCTTATCCTGTGCGGACAGTGCAGCTCGCGCTGATTTTACCGCTTCTTTCAGGGTTTTTTCAACCTGGTTGTTGCGTTCGGTCCGGACTTTTGTCTGGCGGAGATGCTTGAATGATGCGTGCTTGTTTGGCATAAATACTGAATATTAGTAAAAGTATTCTTGAATGGGTGATGGTAGTGTACCAGAAGTTGCGGTGCGCTTCAAGTGCTTAGATGGAAATGTCGAGTACCGGGTACGCTTGCCACGCGGGATCGGAAAAGTGCCACCACTCCGATGGGAACGGGACAAAGCCTGCTTGTACCATCGCATGTTCAAGAATGAGCATGTTTCGTTTTTCGGTTGCAGGATGCGGGTAGGCACGGTGGCTCCGTTCGGAAAATTCATCGAAGGGGGTTGGCATTGGAAGTTCATTGTTCCGCGCATCGACCAGCGTGCAATCAACGGCGGCCGCGCGCGTGTGGAACGGGCCTTTTTCTGGGTTGCCGATGTACTGTTCGTCAGGTTTGGCATTCCAGAAGATTTTTTGGACGGAGAGCGGCCGGTATCCGTCCCAGATTTTTAATTTCAGTTTCTGCTGTCGTAAAATATGTTGCGCTTTTTGGAGCATGTCCGCGATATTTTTCCGCACGAGGATGATGCGGTTCTGGTAGAGTTTTTTCCCGATGAAGTTATCAGTTGTTGCATATCGAGGCTCAGTCTGAATGGTCGGGTCGATATTCTTTATGGCAACGAGGCCGTTCTTGTGCAATTCGGATGTTTTGTACTGCACCTGGTCGTAGCGCTTGAGCCTGATTATTTCAGGATGCAGTCCGCGCTGTTTGAGTTCGCGGGCGAGATTTTCCGTGAACGCCAGCTGGTCGTACCCGAGGCAGATCGCGTCCGGCTTGAGCGCTTCGACAATGCGGAGCTTGTCCCCGCGGTTGCCGAGCAGTACATGCTGCGCACGGTGGAGGTTTTTCAGGTTTTCCACGCGTTCGGTTTCCGTGAAGTATGGCCGATAGCCTTTTACCTTTTCCACCGTGGCATCACGAGCGATAACCACCATTAATGAATCCCCGTGGGTGCGCGCTTCATTCAAGTACGCGATATGGCCCGGGTGGATGATATCGAATGTTCCGGTTATGAGGACTTTTTTTGGCATAGAAGAGATTGGGTTTGTGTTGATGCTGCCCGTATCGTTTCAGTTTAGGTTATTCGCCGATAAGAAGGTGCGGCATTCCAATACCTTTTCGGGCGGCGCAACTGCAACCGATACCTGCCCCTTTGTAGTATAGCAGAATCCATGTTTCGGCGTCCCGTGTTGACAAAAGGGGCACTCAGGGTGTACGATGAAATCTCCTTTTTTCCAAGTAAAGTCCATATTTTCTTTCCGCAGAATAATAGCTGAGGGGTATTATTGTTTTCACTTTTAAAGATAGACGACACGTTTTTCTACCAGAAAGCAAGTAAACAGAGTAATGATAGGTTAATAATAAAATAAGAAACAAACAGCGCTGTTCCATTGACAGCACAAATATAGAGAAGAAAGGAGGATCCGAATGTGCAGGGTACTGTATGTTCATGATCCAGATCAGCGTCTTTCCGGCCTCGAAATGGCGGAGAGGATGTTTTGCGGACTTTCGGTTTTGCAGCACGGCGGCCAGGATGGCGGCGGCATTGCGTACGTGACAAACAGTCCGGGCGACGGCGTACGCCTGCACGTCGGGAAGTTTTTCGGCCTTGTCGCAAACCAGTACGATCCGCGCAGCAGGGATAGGAACCGGTTCGTCGATAAATTCCAGTCGCTCACGCAGCGTGGCGCATTCAAGGTCATGGGATTTCTGCGATACGCGACGGCTGGTTCGGCCGACGACCTCATCAACTATCCGCCCATCTTTATAGATGAGCTGGATGAGGGACGGGTCGTATGCGCCGTGAACGGGGATATCCCTATGTTGGCGGAGGAACGCGAAAAGCTGGAGACGCTCGGTGTGCAGCATGAATCGGGGAATGACAGCGAATTTATGCTTCGGTACGTGTGCTATCGCAAGAAGTGTCTCGGTTGTCCGCGTTCCCAGGCGATTCACGAGTACATGCGTGACGTGCCGGGAGCGTACTCCGGAGTGGTCATGACCAAGGGCAGGACGTACCTCGTGCGTGACCCATGGGGCGTTCGGCCGCTCGTCGTGGGACTTATCGACGGCAGGATCATCGTCGCCGCTTCGGAATCGTGTGCGCTCGATATCTTGGGTGCGAAGTTCGCATTCGAAGTGCAGCGCGGTGAAATCGTGGAAATTTCGAATGATGGCACCATGGCTCATCACCCATACCCGTCCGATCTGCCTGAGCACTCCGCTCACTGTATCTTCGAGCTCGACTATTTTGCGAGCCCGGTAAGCAGGGTATTTATCGATGATCGGCCGTTCACTGACGTTCGTCAGAAGGGGTCCTACGCGTATGCGTTCGGCCGCCAACTCGCGAATGAGTCACCGGTGGACGCTAATTTCATTGCTTCAGTTCCAACCTCAGGTGACATGGGCGCAATCGGGTATGCGACGCAGTCCGGGATACCGGTCAAGCAGATCTTCATCCGGAATTTCTCCATTCCGCGAACATTCATCATCTCGCAGCAGACGATTCGCGACCTGATGGTTCAGCTCAAGCTGGGGCTCATGTCCGATATGTTCCGGAAGGTGGGTCGCCGCCGCGTCTGCATCGTGGACGATTCTATCGTCCGTGCGACGACGATGCAGGGCATCGTCCAAATACTCCGAGATGCGGGTGCCGAGCAGGTTCACGTTCGGATCACCTACCCGCCGGTTACCGACCCCTGTTTCATGGGGATCGCCATGCCGACGAAACAGGAGCTCGCAGCCTCGTCACTGACAGTGCCGCAGATCAAGGAGTTGCTCAAAGTCGATTCCTTGGGATACCTTTCGCCTGAAGGCGTCGCGACGGTCATGCATCGCCGCGGCGACGATATTCGGAATTATTGCACGGCCTGCTATACGGGCCATTACCCATTTCCCGTCCCCGTGGAAAATGGGTGACATCGCAATATCTCAGTGGTACATCCACGCCCCCTGCTGGCTGTCTGGCAGGGGGTGTTTTTTTACTTTGACAAATGCACGTTTTGTCTGGTACGATAGCGTAATTATACAGAAATACAAACTGTCCTTATTATCACAATATCAAACCCAAGGAAGGAGGCTGTTATGGCAGCCAGAGCAAACAAGTTGGTAAGCGTGTTGAAAAGCACTCTCACCACACAGTTCAGGGTTGCGACCCAATTGGACGCTGACGAGTATTTTCAGGAACTCGCCAAACGGGCGATGATGCGCATGGGTGTCAAGTTTGGACGTCAGAACAGAATCGCGCTTTCGACCGTGCTCGAGTATGTCGGAGACGTATTCGACCTGACCGACAAGGATCCCGTGGTAGTTGCGATTGAATTCTTCGAGTATCTGAGGATAGAAGCCAAGGATCTCGAACTCGAACTGGTGTACGACATCGGTGAGGCATCGGACGCCCCGCAGGACCATGCGCCGGCAGCCCGTGGCACAATCGCGAAGAACATCATCAGCCATTTCGGCGACGAACAGGCGGCGCGCCATGCGATCCGCACGCAGCTCAAGAAGGAAGCGAAGGTATCGTCCTCAGGTGCGCTTGCGCGCACGGCACGCTGGCTCAATGCGGAAGCGAAGGTTTCCGTGAATGACGCCAATCCGCGCCTGGTGCTCGCGAAATTCATCGATGATATCGACGCGATCCTCGGCAACACGGACAGCGGCGCCGCTGAACCGACACAAGCTGGCGGCCGCCACTCAGCGTTTGCCACCCGGCTGATCAACAGCCTGGGCGGCGATGCGAAAGCGAAGAAAGCGCTCGAACGTGCGATCATCGAAGCGGCCGGGGAAGTCGGCCAGCGCGGTGCCAGGAAACTGGCCCTCATCAATGTCGCACGGCAGCAGCACATCAATGGTGCCGGGCAACTGGAGGACTACCAGATCGCGCATTTCATCGCCAAGACACTCGGCATCAAGGTCACGGAACTGCTCGCGAACGCGGAATGATCCGGGAGGGTTACCATGGCAATTAAACAGGTAATCCGCGGCAGCCCCAACGGGCCGCCATTTTCCCGGCCGACGCTTGCTGAGCTCCGGCTTATCGCCACGATCGAAGACCGCTTTAGTGCAGCAGGGTGTATGGATACACTCCTGACCGAGTGGCACCATGGGCAACGGATGCCCGTGGATGCCATCGCACTGATGTGTGAGATCGATGCGCCGTTTGTTCACCGCTGCCTGTGGTGGTACGAGATCGAGTCGCTTCCCGCGACTGAGTTGGTTGCGCCAGCCCAACAGCCGGCAGCTTCCGTTCGATCGATCGCCGGTTCCCCGTTCAAAGGGATCGGTGAAGGCATCGTCGGCCATGAGATCGCACAGTTATGGCAGAAGTTTCGGTCATGGCCTGCGGCATTGCGGCAGCTCCAGAAGCGGAAGCGGTATGCGTCCCTAACCATGCCGCAGCTCGCAGACTGGGTACGCACGCGCCAAGTCGCGGGATTGGATAGCGATGCAGTTTCACAGCTCATCGCTGCGTCCACGACCGCGGTGCAGTTCGGCGGCGAACTGCAAGCGCATCCCACGGGGATTAGCATCCCCGCGAAGGCGTATGCAGCCCTTACGGCGTATTGCCAGAAGCATAAATGCACCGAGGCAGAACTCGTTGGACGCATGTACGATCCGAATACGATCGTACCTACCGCTGCATCCATCGGCATCAGCCCCACCGTGTACCTCCGTCTCGTACAGCACTACCGTGGCTCTACGGCGCCATCAGACGCTCAGCCACCGGTGCTCACGGGAGGCTTCGCGATTCCGCGGCAACCGAGTGCGGTTGAGACCGGCTTCGGTGTGATTCACGAGTTGCTCGGGAGGATCGTGGTGTGCAAGCCCCATGAATTTGCCGCACTGCGCGGTGAGTTTCCGGATTTGCGCACCATCACGAGCGACAATGGCCCAGTGGATCAGGAACTCCATGAGCTTGAACCGGAGAAATTCTGGTACATGCTCGCCGTTGAGTATCCATTTCTGCTGGAGCTCATGCCCGATGACGGTGGTGTCCGCCTGTGCCCGTGGGACCGGCTCATCGAAGCCGTACCGGAGCACGTTCATCAGCCATTGCTCAAGGAATTGGCCGGTGATACGCTGCGGTACGCGGTCCGCATGGTTTCTTGGCTGTTCTACGCTCAGGCGTATGCAAACCTTGTCATCGACATAGAGCCCGAGCCGCCAGCCCTTGCTCAGAAGGTTCGGAAGACTGCCCGTACGCGCCCTGTTCGATCGCCACAAGTGCGTGAAGAACGGGCGAGTTCTGGGAAAAGCCGGTCGTTCCGTGACGAGGACCATTCGCTCGACGTGTATTTGCGGGAAATCAATGGAACACCACTGATAAATGCGGCAGAAGAAGCGAGGCTTGCACAGCAGATTCGACAGGGCAGTAAAAAAGCCCTCGACAAGCTGACCAGTGCCAATCTGCGCTTCGTCGTGTCTGTCGCCAAGCAGTACCAGAACCAGGGTTTGTCCCTCTCGGACCTCATTAACGAGGGTAACATCGGCCTGATCAAGGCTGCCAAGCGGTTTGACGAGACGAGAGGCTTCAAGTTCATCTCGTACGCTGTCTGGTGGATCCGTCAGGCGATTCTGCAGGCGCTTGCCGAGCACAGCCGTGCCGTGCGTCTCCCCCTCAACCGGGTTGGCGTTCTCCACAAGATTGGGAAGACGACTGCGCGTCTGCAGCAAACGCTCGGCCGCGAACCTTCGTCGGAGGAGATTGCCCATGAATTGGCACTGTCTGAGGCAGAGGTTGCCTCAACGATTGTGTCGGGCCGCGACGCACTCTCTTTTGACAAGCCGATTGGTTATGACGACGAGGAGGGGACCCTTCTCGACATCATTCCAGCAGGCCCCAAAGACCAGCCGGATATCGGGACGCTTGAGGCCAGTCTCAAGGTCGAGATCGAAAAGGCGCTTGATACACTGACACCAATCGAAGCCTGGGTGCTTACTCTCTATTTCGGCCTCAATAGGGAACGGTCATATACGCTTGAGGAGATTGGTGCCCAGTGCGCCAAGACCCGCGAGCGTGTCAGGCAGATCAAGGAAAAGGCGATCCGCAGAATGCGGCACGCGAGCCGGTCGCGGTCGCTCAGAAGCTATTTGAACACAGTATTTTCAGGAGGTGATAATTAACGAGCCGCTTATGTGTACATAGGAATGTACCGGGCGGCTCTTTTTCTTTGCGACAAAGACGGTGTTCCGCGGTTCAACGACAGAGCGGTTTATCGCCGGCGTTTTTTACGTGCTGATGTATTTTTGAGAAGCTGAAGCTGGTCGCGGATGGCTGCTGCTTTCTCAAACTCTAAATTCCTCGCGGCAATCTCCATGTGCGATTCGAGGTCGGCGATGAGGTGCGAGATCTCTTCCCGCGGGATGTCCTTAAGCGGAAATTTCGCCGTTTCCGGGGCAGCAGCTTTCGCGCCGGCAAGCCGTGTTTCCTTGATTGCCTTGGTGATTGATTGGGGCGTAATGCCATGTTCCTCGTTGTACCCCCGTTGGATCGTGCGGCGGCGGTTTGTTTCGTGGATCGCGCGGCGCATGGAGTCCGTTACTTTGTCAGCGTACATGATGATGTGCCCTTCGACGTGGCGCGCAGCCCTGCCCATGGTTTGAATCAGGGCAGTGTCAGAGCGGAGGTAACCTTCCTTGTCAGCGTCCAGGATAGCGATCAGTGACACCTCGGGTAGGTCCAAGCCTTCGCGCAGCAGGTTGATACCAACGACGACGTCGTACGCGCCAGAACGCAGGTCGCGCAGTATTTCCAGCCGTTCCATGGTATCCACCTCGGAGTGCAGGTATTGTACCTTGATTTCCAAGTCAGCGAGATAATCAGTGAGGTCCTCGGCCATGCGTTTCGTGAGTGTTGTTACGAGCACGCGCTGTTTTTTCGCGACTCGCGCCTTGATTTCCGCGATTAAGTCGTCGATCTGGTTTTCCGTTGGTTTGACCTCAATCGTCGGGTCCAGGAGCCCGGTCGGCCGGATGATCTGCTCGACGACCTGTTGGGACATTTCACGCTCATAGTCAGTCGGTGTTGCCGATGTGTACACCGTTTGCTTCATTTTTTTGGCGAACTCCTCGTATTTCAGCGGCCGGTTATCGAGCGCTGCCGGCAGCCGGAACCCGAAGCTGACGAGCGTTTCCTTGCGTGAACGGTCGCCGAAATACATGCCGCGTATTTGGGGCACGGACATGTGCGATTCATCGATGATTGTCAGAAAGTCGTCAGGGAAGAAGTCAATGAGGGTAAATGGCGGCTGGCCCGGCTTCCTGCCGTCGAAATACCGCGAGTAGTTCTCGATGCCGTTGCAGTACCCGATTTCCTTGATCATTTCCAGGTCGTACCGCGTCCGTTGATCCAGGCGCTGCGCTTCGAGAAGCTTGTTTTCTTTTTTTAGCCGCGCAACCTGGGTATCGAGGTCTGCCGCGATTTGCTGGAGCGCCCGTTTCATCGTTTCGTCGGGTGCGAGGTAGTGCTTTGCGGGATAAATATCGACAGCGTCCATCGTTGCGAGTGTTTTTCTCGTGAGGGAATCGACCTCGCTGATTTTTTCAATGGTATCGCCGTAGAATTCGATCCGGAAAAAATTATTCTCCGAATACGCCGGGAATACTTCAAGTACGTCGCCGGCAACGCGAAACTTGCTGCGCCAGAGATCTGATTGGGTACGTTGGTACCGGATGTTCACGAGCGCATGGAGGATTATATCGCGCTTGAGGGATGACCCTTTTTCAAGCTTGAGTACATCCTGCTTGTATTCAGTCGGTGATCCCAGGCCGTAGATGCAGGACACGGACGCGACGATGATGACGTCGTCGCGCGAGAGCAGCGCTGTCGTTGACGCGTGCCGCAGCCGGTCAATTTCCTCGTTGAGCTGCGTTTCTTTCTCGATGTACGTGTCGGTGCGGGGAATGTACGCCTCGGGCTGGTAGTAGTCGTAGTATGAAACGAAGTAATTGACGGAATTTTCAGGAAAAAAGTCCTGGAATTCGGACGCGAGCTGCGCGGCGAGCGTCTTGTTATGCGAAATCACCAGCGTGGGTTTCTGCACCTTCTGGATCACGTTGGCCATGGTGAACGTCTTGCCCGAGCCGGTCACCCCGAGCAGGGTCTGGTGCGAGTAGCCCTTGTTCAGGCCAGCAACGAGCTGTTTAATGGCACGGGGTTGGTCGCCGGTTGGTTTGAATTTTGATTGGAGTTTGAATTCCATAGCATGTACACTATAGCAGACATTGACAGTAAGAAAAAATATATATATTATGTATCGTTAAAGGTGGTAAGATGTAGGTAGCAAATAATTGCAAGTTTATGAGAGCGGGCATGGAAATCAATAATGATATCCGCCATCAGCAAGTTTCGGAGGAATTGCACGAGGGCGAGCAAGACATGCCGGTCGAAAAAAAAGCACTGGAGTTATTAGTATCTGGTGATGTTGAAGATAAGGACGACTATTCAGAAGCATGTGCAATGATTTCCTCCCTTGATGTACGAGGGTATAGGAAGTTTTTATTTTTATTTGACGAAATAGCGGGACGGCGACATCAGCTTCCTGAATCGGTTTTTAGGGTAATCATGAGCCGAGGTTTTCAGCTAGCGAGGGAAAACAACATTAAAGAAACGGAATTGTGGTCGTTCTGTTGCGAAATGGAAAATGCGGTGCAGCTGCATGGTGATTTTCGCCGCGATAATGACAAGGATACGTCATCCTCGGTCGATAAATCATTTACGGTGTTGCGGGAGCTGTATTTTGAGTATCCCGAGCAAGCTGAAGCGTACTGGAAAGTGTTATCACAAAACGGCCAGACGATAAATAATGATTTACTACTCAACGGGATGGCAGATATGAACTGGCGACCCGACGTGTCCCCCGAATTTAAAGCAACTTCCGTTGATGCGATGAATTATCTAGCTTCCTTTTTCAACTATGAAAAGGCTTTTAAGGGAAGCCTCGACTTTAAAAATAGCAATAATTTTAACCGCACGGGAAGATGGCTTGAATTTATTAGACAGTTGCATGCGTATTCTGATAACGCGCAGTTCTCCGAAGTGAAAATAAAGGAAACGTTAATCAGCGTTCTCCGGGCAGTGGCTGAAAAGAATGAGGGAAGCTATCTTCTGAATAGCAGGGCGAGGCAGCTACTGTCAGAAATGGAGAGTGGTGAGTATCATCGGAACGATAATAACGCGTTTGCTATAGCACCGCAGCGTTTTGGTAGCTTTAGGCATGACGGGAGATTGGCGATTTCCGATCCGGACGATTACCCAGAGATTAAGTCTGTGCAACTTGAACTTCGGGAGCACGAAGAACACATGATGCCCCCGGAGGAGGCAATTAAGGCGGCACGAGCCAGTGGATTGCAGTATCTTGAGTGGAGTCCGTCCAGGGAAGACGTTATAAAGCACAGGGGTTTGCTGTCCCAGAGAGCGGGATTTTTTCTAAAAAAACTGGAAGTACCAGACATAACACTGTCAAGGAGCGGGAAAGGTCCGTCAGACAAAGAAGCTGACATGCAGACCCTTTTTGATTATGAGTATTTGCAAAGTGGCCCGATGCGGGAGCAAATCCATCAAGATTTTGGCGTCGAGCTTTCACAGCTTACGCTTCCCGAGCAAAATTATTTTCTGAAATTTATTAAGAGGCGGGGGGCTGAAGAGGCCAAGCCTGTAATGGAATTTACCAAACGGTATGGCAACGACGGCATGACAACTTTTTTGTCTACCGAATTCGATCCGTCGATGGGCGAAAGAATACTTGAACTTGGGAAAAAAATGAAACCCGAAGAAGTTCAGATTATTTTTAAAGAATTTGCGGCGTTGACTCATAACGCACGTGAAAAAAGCGAGAAGTTAGTGGGAGAATTATCACGAGTACCTGCTGGTGCTACGCTGTCCCAGCAAGAAATATATGAGTGTTTGATGGTGCGCGCGAAAGATTTATTGAAAGAAAGTTTTAATAAAATGGAACAGGGGGGTCTCGATGTCAGTGAAGTTATAGCCGAACTAAAAAAAGAAACCGCATTTCATGAAGTTTTGAGAGTACAATTTATGAAGATTGCGGAGCTTCTCACGCGGGATAACGTTGATTTGGCGGAGTATGAGCGCGCCCAAGAAATGGTCATGCAGAGCATCGGAGGATCGGAACAGCCGAGTGAAGCAATCTATTTGCGCGCATTGAATGCAATGGGCAAACTCAGGCCGATGCCGGAATTGTACTGGAAAGTTGACCGTCAACCGGAGGAGTACAATCAGCGTTTAGGCGTAAATGTGGCGGAAGTGCTCAGGGGAGCAGGCCAGAGCGGCCAGGGCGATGGCAAAAAGACTCTGCTCGAGTTCGGGCCGGGCAGCGGTTTGGCCAAACACAAATTACGGTTATCCGGTGCAGCGGATAATTTCACTGAATTCGCCATGAGTGATGCGCTGTATTATGATCTGGCGGGGCCCATACAACGGTTGATTGATTTTGACAAAATTGAAGTCGCACTTGGCAAGGAACTCAAGGAACAGGATCGGCAGTCTCTGGTTGAGTATGTAAAACGAACTATCCTCATAAAAGCCGGCCAGACAGCGGCTGGCAAAATTGAGTACAACCAGGATGTCCAGAGCGACATTGTCCGCGATCCTAATGCTTTGAAAAAGCACTTAAAAGATTCCGGCAAAAAAATGCAGGACGCCGAGGCGGTGCCGACGAGCCAGGCGATAGAAACGCCGGATGGCCCGATATATGCTCAAAAGTTCGAGGTAGCACGCCAAACGGCAGTATGGCAGGATGCGCGCCAGCTGTTAATTCGCGAGGTTGAAAAATATTTGCGTGATGATTTTGACGAGCAGGATGTATATGAACTCCTCAATGCCCATCCGGCAGGTGTTATGTTAGGAGATTTTTCGGAAGTAAATAAACTGCGCGATGGGCAGATTGACGTGGCACTTGGCGTGCGGTCAACTGTTTATGTGGACCGGGAAAAGTACGGAAAGTTCATAGTAGATGTGGTGAAGAAGCTGAAGACGGGTGGCATGTATTTGGACGATAATGTCCGTGAAAATTTTGGGCGGTACTACCGCATCGCAGAGCTCCAAGGCGTTCAGCAAGAACTGAATGAGTTAGCTCGCCAGGGCGTCATTCCAGCGGAACCAGAAATCTACATCGTGCAAGGCCCCGGTATCAAAGGCGAGGACTACAAAACGACGGATGCACCGCTTGCTGTGCTTATCAGCAATGGGCCGCTTGACGGTGGGCAGATGTCAAAAATGCTCGAACCGGGCTGCCGGTTGGTGCGGCTCGATGCTGTCGCGGGTAATGCGGAGTACCTCCGTAGCCTTAACGCGCATGGCGGTGTTGAGCAAACAGTTATACAGCGGTCGCAGCGTGCGGCATAAGGCCCCAGAGGAATTCGAAGAGGATGTGGAAGTTGGCAGCGATCTCAGGATTGTCGATGAGTACGCCGACAGCGTCTTCTTTTTGGAACGTAATCAGTGAGACTTTGTTCCCGCTAATTTTGATGTCCATGCGAAACGGGAATCGCGCTGCAGGAGCGAGCCGGGCTTCGATGAATTTGGCCGGATCTGTTTTGTTCAATGAATTTGAATCTGGAGAGATAACGCGATTAAATAGTTTTTTCGCGATTCGTTTGCGCACGTACTCCGGGGCATAATCTGGGAGGTACGCGACAAGGTCGCCTTTTTCTTCGATGCTGTCGATCGGCAGGTTATTTGCGAGCAGCTCTTCGTAGATTTTTATGATTCCTTCCCTGCCTTCGAAGTACCGTACGCCTGGTTTGTTCATCGCGAGCCGGTAGCGTGATAGAAGATCGGGGAGCGCACGGTCCAGGGTTTGCTGCTGGCGAGCCGTGTCTTTTTGGCGCTCTTCAACAAGCGCCATAAGACGGTCCGGGGGCTCGACAACGAATACCTTCCGGCCGTGTTCTTCAATTTCCGCTACCAAGCCTTTCTTTATCAGGGAATACACCAGGACGTAGGTATTGCCGCGCTTGTACGGCACGCGGTTGAGGAGCTGGCCTATGCCCGTTTTCCCCAATCCCAATAAGGCCTCATAGACCAGAGCTTCTTTTGGTTCAAGGCCGACTGTGGATAACAGTACAGCCAGGTTAGTGGGGGTTGGCATAGAAAAAGCGGATTAATACTCAATCAGTAGGGTAATAATAGCATGCTTCATAATCAATGTCAAATATTTTTGACATATATATTCAATAAATTGAGTGCGAATAATACTATTATCAATGATTAATAACGTTTAGTGTATAAGTTGTGGCAATAGAGATTGACATAAAAAGTACATAGGTATATACTGCCCTGTTACGTAAAAAATTTGTTCTTTCGCCAAAGCACCTTACATCGCACTGAAAGCCATACGTGATAGCCGGTTATCTAACAGGAGACGGCCAGCTACGCAGGCTCATCACTGTCCATCCATTTCCAGCTGATATATTGAGGGTTACGGCAGGAGAGAGGTAGCCCTCGATATACCACGGACGGATGTACGGCGATACTCGTCAGTGTCCTTCTCCCGCAGGCATGCGGGAGAAACCAGTGAAGAGTATCAACCGAGAGGAGAGGGTAGCAATTTGAAAATTAAATAGTGTACCGCAGCCCAGGGAATCGCTCGGGGCTGCGTGGAGAGAGCGCCTTCGTCCGTTTTGGAGAGGAAATGGACATGGTGACCACAGTGGCGAAAGCCATTGAGAGCGTTGTAGATTATTTTTTTATCTATGACAATATCCAGTCAATAAAACGGGCTCTCTCATAAAGTGATTGGGCCCGTTTTATATTGGCGGGTGTATCCGGGAGAAAACAGCTTTTGTCTCCCGAGTACACTCAAAAATAGAGTGATCGTTCTTTTGTTATGTTCTTTTGTCCTTCTTCGCATAAAGCTATGAAGGACCATGTCAGTGTTTGAAGTTTTCCATTTGGAATTATAGGATCCGCCACCCGACCATTGCTTGTACCGGTCAGGAAACGGATCAATGAGGAGAGAGGTTAATGGAAAATCTCAAGCCGACCAGCTAGTCCGTTGTCAGGAATCCAAAATTCCCCTGCCGCATATACAAGTTCGCGGCACGGGAACACGGTGAACGAGACGCGGCCTAGCCCTAAGTGCGCGCCTCCATTACTCATGGTAGTGGGGGTTGCAGTTGGGAAACCAACTTGAAAAATGAAAGAAACAGCCCACCCAATTACGGGTTGGGGTGGAACAAAAACCCTCGGCAACCAGCTGTTGCCGAAAAACAAGGGGGGTAGCGTATGAAAGCTACCATATCGATCCCATTCCCAGCTTGGGAGGGGATATTTACAATTTCAGGCGTGGTCGCAAGGCTACGCCGGAACGAATTTTTGGGCCAAGTGCTGCCCAAAAATTTGAATAATCCGCGGCGGATAACGCTGCGGGGAGCTCCTCTACCAGAGGAGTTGAAGGACCAATGGGACTTCGACGACTGCCTAGTCATCGATTATTGGTGGCCAGGTGGAACGTATGTACGGCTCCGCTTAGGGGGGCTTACACATAGTGACGGAACCACCTGGTGGCGGCCAATAGGCATCCGCCTCCGGTGGGTGGACGAGAGGTTCTCGCGTCGAAAGATGCGAGTCAGCCTAGAAATTACTGATGGGAGGGAAATCGCCCCTCTCATTGGTTACGGGCGAGGGGATGAAGCCCTCCCCGAGGTCGCCGCTGCGATTGAGCGGCGAGTGAAAGAATGGGAGGCCGCTGGTTAGCACAACCAGATGGCCTTATGGGGAGGCAGACGGGCCCGCACGCTTGTCTGTCTCCTCTCTCAATTTCAGTTTGTGAAATCTTTCGCAGATTGAAACATGGGAAAAAGCTTGGACCACAACGGTTCGGGCAGAAGAAAAAACAAACAAAGTCCCGCTGGTTTTTACCGTGTGGGCGTGGAGGAAACGTGAATATGAACGTTGAATTCGTCTATCACCCACGTTCGGGTGATAGAGTGTTTGTACAACGTGATCACGACGAAATTTCCGTGATCCAATACTCAAATGGGTGCCGCCATATTATTGGTGGCGCCAGCCTAACTTGGCATCCCTCATCGCTTGATGGGGGAAGTGCCATGCGAGGGTCCCTCGCAACCCTCCTTGGGGAAATCGTCCCCTTGACCGGAGGGATCGCCTGGGATGATCGCGGTGCGATTACCGCGATAGTCCCAAGATCCTGGGCAGCGGAAGTCGCCCAGATGGTCGCCAGGCTCGTCCCCGAGCTCGGGGATCAACTAGTGCTGTTATGGCATCAGGGGCTGGCCTATGCCACCCTACTTTACAAGGAAAATGAACCTCGACTGGCATTACAATATCGGAAGAAAGCCGATATTGAGGTGTCTGAAGGGTTCCGTCTAACCCGGTATGTACCGGAAAAGTCGGAGAAGGAGGAGTCCTCCTCCGACTTTGATCAATCCGCTCCGCCGGAAAAGCCTGGGTGGGATATTGTTTTCCGTTCGGCACCTGCTGAACGGAGAAGGATTATCCGCGTCCCCGAGGCATGGGGATGTGGAAACTTAACCTCCCACACCGTTGAAGCGGTCTGGGGAATGGATAACGACCAACCGGTCGTTGTAAACTGGTAGCATTAAAGAAGCTGCGTTGCGATTGCACAGTCGACAGGCTTCACGAGGAGGCAGACGGGCCCGCACGCTTGTCTGTCTCCTCTCTCTTTTCCAGCTCATCAAGTAATTGGTGGAGTGAAACAGAGATTTGTCTTCCCAGGCCGGGTCGGTCGTTGGTATACATTTATTTGTAGACTGACACTCTCTCCACCGGCCCGCCTTGGGGTGAGAAGAATAAAATGCCTCGGCTGTATATACTAAGGTATTTTTTTATTCGCACGTGGGTCAGATCGGTGAGTGGAGTTTGAATTTCATCATTGCATTCAGTAAAAAATGAGCCGCTCCAGTATATCATTTTTATGGTACAATGAGGAGGGTACGAGGAGTTTGTAATTATTAATACCAATATTATGCCAGAACGCAGGGATTTTTCAGGATTTGGAATGCCCGAGCGAGAAATTCGCAAAATGCAGGAGCGGGTTTCAAGAGAAGTAGATGAGAAAAAAGAGGAAGACCAAAGAATTTTAGATGAATTGGCGAAGGAGCGGGAGATGGAAGATTTAAAGAGGCCACATGGTTTGTCCAAAACTGACATGAGGCGCACGGAAATTGCGAAGCGGTAACCCATCGTTTAGCTTATTGTACCCTTGACATATCACTGGTGATGTGCTAGTTTTGTACATCGCCCTTTCTTAATATTGCGGAAGGCGCGAACGATACTCGATTTGGTGAATTCGAAACAATAGGAGTGATTGATGAATAGACAGCGCATCGTACGCATCAACGCATGGGATGCGGAACTGATCATTAGCGCACTGCGGCCGATCATTTTCGACTGCATTCGGTATGCTACCGGACGTGGTGCCCCCGTACCGACCGCCGACAGTCTCGCGGTTTTTTGGAAGGCAATTGCACACACGTGCAATATGTACTATCCGGAATCCCTGGAAGCCCGACGGCCCCGGTTCGCGGTCGAAGACGTCACCGTCGTTTTTGACAACGGGATCAGGGAACAGACTGACCACGACAATTACCCGACCCTGTATGTCGAGGGGCGGAAGTTGTGTGAGTTCGAGAAGTTCGAGGCTTCTGGCGTCGAGGTCGGCTTGAGCCGCGAGCAAGTGTACATCATGTTCCGTGGCAACGAGTTCAGGTTTGGGAGTGGTTACGCAACCGTCGATACTGCCATTCCTGTGCGCCTTACCGACGAGCTTGTTTAACAAAACAGGCACGGACGGCAAGAAACCGAATAATGGAGTCGCTTGGTTTTCTGGGCGGCTCCGTTTTTTTATCCGCGCCCAGCCGATTCAGTCAATTTTCGGAGCTTGTCGGAGAGGTATTGAGTCAGTGTATTCGGCTGCATCCGCCACAGCCAGTTACCGCGCTTGGTTGACGGCTTGTTCATGCGCGCTTCAGCGCCGAGGTTGAGAACGTCCTGCATGGGCGCGATGAACGTGTCCGCTTTTGAATGCATACCCGCTTTAATAAGTTTCCACGCAAATTCCTCATTCGACGCGCTGGTGTACACGCGGGCGTTGTGCCGTTCGATGGCACGGCCGGTTTTGGTTACCCAGCTGCGGGCCGTGTCGTTATCATGCGAACCGGTATAGCATACGCAGTTGGTAACGAAATTTTCCGGCAGGTGGGGGCTATCGGCATAGCCGGAGAACGCAAACAGAAGTATGCGCATGCCCGGGAGCTTGAGGGAATCGCGGAGTGCATAGGCGCTGTCGGTCATGAAACCGAGGTCTTCCGCAATGCAGGGGAGTTTTTTTGTTTGGGCAAGGAGTGTCGCGAAAAGTTTTTCGCCAGGCACATCACGCCACTCGCCGATACGCGCGGTTTTCGCGCCGGAGGGGACATACCAGAGCGCATGGTAGCCCCGGAAGTGGTCAAGCCGGATAATATCGTAGAGTTGCCGGAGCCGCTGAAAGCGCTCGATCCACCACGCAAAGCCGGTTTTTTGCATTGCACCCCAGTCGTACTGCGGTTCGCCCCAGCGCTGGCCGCGCTTCGAGAAGTAGTCCGGCGGGACTCCCGAAACAAACGTTGGTTTGTTATCTGCGCCCATAAGGAACAGTTGTTTGTTTGTCCAAACGTCAACGCTGTCGCGGCCGACAAAGAACGGCAGGTCGCCAATAATTACGACGCCGTGTTCGTTCGTGTACCGTTTTAATCGTTCCCACTGGCTGAATGCGAGCCACTGGCCGTATTCGTGCACTGCAATTTCATGGGCCAATTTTTTTGCCCATTTCGAGAGCGATTCAGGCTGCCGGTTCGCGAGCTCCTGCGGCCACTGGTGCCATGGTTTGCTGGCGTGGTGGTCTTTCAGCGCCATGAACAGCGAAAAGTCGGGAAGCCACCCATCTTGCGCCTGTTGGAATGCAGCGAAGTTTTTTTTCTGCTCCTGCGATGCGTGGCCCATGAAGTGGCTGTAGGATTTTTGGACAAGGAGGGTTTTTTGCAATTTTACCATGCCATAGTCTACCAGTTGCACGGGCGCTGGTTTTGGCAGGGCGTTTTTCGGGAGCAATCCGTCTGAAACAAGCTGGTCGGGGCTTATGAGCAGGGTGTTCAGCGCAGCGGATGAAACAGAGGCGTATGGCGACCCAAGAGGGTCAGGATTGTTCAGCGGCAAAACCTGCCAGATTTTCTGTCCGGCGGACTGGAGGAAATCAACGAAGCGATACGCCTCAGGCCCGAAATCACCGGTGCCGTACGGGCACGGGAGCGACGTTATATGCAGAAGAATTCCGGATGCGCGTTCCATGTTCCAATGATAGCATAGAAACGATTCTTTGGCGCAGACATGCAGAAATCATAGTTTTTATGTATGTCACTTTTCTTGGCGTCAAGAAAAGTGATAGAAAAGAACCGCCGGGGGCTTCAATGCGCTTGCCTGATTCCTGCCGAACTACCGTTTGGAGTTGCTTAATGAAGCCCCCGGACCCCGCCCCTATCAAATCGATCCTACTATTAACTATATTTTTTATTGGATCATAGCCTTGACACATCGGATTGATACTGTAGGATTGGGGAATAATACCAACACAAACCGCCCTTTTTTTATTTTAGAAAGGGTACAACCAAGCACCGTATCAATTGCTCAGGATGAGCAGAGGAGGAGTACTCGATGAAGATTGTGGAATTGAAGGAATCGATGCGTCTTGCATTAGACGCGGCCGCTGAGGTAGTTCGGAAGGTTTTTCCGGACTGCGACAGTAGCGTAGCCGCTTTAGCGGCTGCTGATCTGGCGAAACCGGTCATACGGCGGGTGCTGTCCGGTGATTTCGTAATCGAAGTGGACGAAACCGCGGCGGCCGAGCCCGAAAAGGTTGCGCAACCGGTCATCCACGTTCCGGATGAGCCGATTCCGCTCACAGTCAAGGGGCCCGGCGAGACCAGCGTTAAGCTGGCCATCGATGATTCGATTGACGTGACCACCAACGCCGAAAACACGTGGTGGGCCGACGGAAGTCTGTTCTTCATCGTCACCGAGGCGGGCGTGTACACGATCGAGGTTACCGCGAAGAACGGCAATAAGGAGACCACCGAGATGGTGCGAATCGATGTCGCGATCGAAGCGCCGATCACGCCCGAAGATGCCGCCGCAGCCCAGGCCATTCTCGAGAATGACGGCGATGGTGTCGGATCCGCCGAGACGACTGACCAGACCGCCGTGACCGCGAAGGTTGACGAAGCCCCGCCGGAAGAAGCCGTCAAAGCGGCGGTTGCGCCGGCCATCACCAAGCCGGATGGGCCGATCGAAACGACGATTCCGGTTGCCGGTATCGTCACCGTAGCATTGCCGATCCAGGGCGAGATTATCGACGTGTCCGTCGAAGGAGCTTTCGGCGGTGCGTGGGCCGACGACAAACTGACGTTCAAAGTTTCCGAAGCCGGTACGGTGACGCTCACCGTATGCGCCACCAACAGCGTCGGTTCGGATTCGTGCGAAGTGGTGGTCAACGTGAAGATCGTAGGGCCGGCCGATGCCGTTGCTGCCGAACCCGTGAAGGTTGATGAGACCGATACCGCCGTTCCGCCCGAAGGTGAGAAGAAGGCCGAAGGCTGAGGGCACAGCAGCTAATTGCTCTCTAGCCGGGTGCTAGCACCGTATTCTAAGATTGTTCCGAGGGGGACGCGTCCGCACGCGCCCCCCGTTTATTTTAGCCATTTTTTTTGATATACTGACTTCACTATGATCGCACGCATTGAAGGAACTATTCAGGTAATTGCAGAACGCTCGGTGATCGTCGATGTACACGGAGTCGGATATCGTGTGTACAGTACGCCGGCGTTTTTAGGGAAGTTGAAGATCGCCGGCACTGTCATATTACACACGCACGAATACGTGCGCGAGGACATCCACGACCTGTATGGGTTTGGTGCTGTAGAGGAATTGTCGTTTTTTGAGCAACTCATTGGCGTTACCGGCATCGGGCCCAAGACCGCGCTCACGATCATGTCGCTGGCGCCGGTCGGGGAGCTGAAGCGCGCGATTGCACAGGGTGATACGGCGCTCCTGACCAAGGTTTCCGGCATTGGCAGGAAAACGGCAGAGCGCTTGGTTCTTGAACTCCGCGGCAAAGTCGGGGAGGGCATTACGGTAGACGGTGAAGCGGTGAGCGGTGCAACAGCAGACAGCGATGTTATTGACGCTCTCACCGGGCTCGGGTACACAGGAAGGCAGGCGCGGCACGCGGTCCGGTCCATTGACCAGCGTATCGCGAATGTTGAGGACCGCCTCAAGGCAGCGCTCAAAATTCTCGGCAAAAAACACTAGGCCATGGAAGTCAAAGAAATCACGAGCGAGCAAGTGTTCAATGAATTTGTGGGCACTCAGGGAAGCGCCCAGTTTTTACAGTCCTGGCAGTGGGGAATGTTTCAGGAGCGGATGGGGCGCGGAATCAGACGCATTGGCGTTGAGGACCACGGGAAACTTCTTGGTACGGTTCAATGTATCCTCCGGAGCGTTGCGTTTGGCAGGACGTATTTGTACTGCCCGCGCGGGCCGGTGGTGGACGCGCGGCTGCCCGTGGATCGCTACGTGGAAGTATTACGAACGTTGGTCGCGGCAGTGGTTGAACATGCGCGGCAGCGCGGGGCTATGTTCGTGAAGATCGAGCCGCCGATAGAAAAACAGAGCAGGGCTGTCTTTGACACCGCATCGAGTACCTTCAATCCCCGGCATGCCGCTTTTGTCCAGCCACAGGATACGTGGCTCCTGGACCTCACAAAATCCGGAAGCGAGCTGCAGCGGGGGATGCACCCGAAGACGCGGTACAATATCCGGCTCGCGCAGAAGCACGGGGTCACTGTCCGCTGCTCGGAAAGCGCAGAAGATCTTGAGAAATTCTTGAAACTCAATGACCAGACGAGCATTCGCGATAGGTTTGTGTCGCATTCTCCCGAGCACTACCGCGCGATGCAGTCCGTTCTGGCGCCCGCAGGGGTATTGAAATTATTCATCGCAGAGCATAATGGGACGGCGATTGCGTGCAACCTTGTCGCCCTGTTTGGTGACACGGCAACCTACCTGCACGGCGCGTCCGCCAATGAGCACCGTAACGTTATGGCGCCTCACCTCCTGCAGTGGAACCAGATCGAGCACGCGAAGAAACTCGGGTTCCGGCAGTACGATTTTTGGGGTGTTGCCCCGGAAACCGATCCGGTCCGCGGCACGGAAGACTGGGGGGGCATCACACGGTTCAAGAAAGGCTTCGGCGGGCATGGCGTTTCCTACCTCGGGGCGTATGATTTGATTTTGCGAAAACCGTGGTATACACTGTATTCAATCGCCCGCACCGTGCGGTCGGGCTCGTAAATCATTGATTATCCTGATCGTTTGCGGATAGCCACTATGATCTCGACGGTCGTCATTTCAGCTGCAGGACGGGGGACGCGCATGAAGCACCTCGCCAAGAACAAGCCGAAGCACATGATTCATGTGAACGGCAAGCCGTTCCTGTGGTACCTGCTTGAAAATTTGCGCGCCGCGGGCTTGCAAAAGTTTTTTATCGTCGCGGGTTACCAGGCGGAGTTTATCGAGGAGTTCGCCCGTACCTATTCGTGCCCGATCCGGGTTATCAACCAGTTCGCAGTGTTGGGCGAGGGCGTATACGGCACGGCGTTGCCCGTGAAGCTTATGCGGGACATCATTGGTGCCGAGCAATTTCTCTCCGTAGCGGGGGATAATTTCTACGCTACAGATGACATCAAGCAATTCATGCGCGATGACCAGTATTCATACGTCGGTGCAACGAAGACCGACCACCCGGAGCGCATGGGCGTGCTTGTTACGGATTCCGCTGGGCACCTTGAGCGGATCGTTGAGAAGCCCCAGACGTTTGTGAGCGATCTTGCGAATGTAAGCATTTATAAATTCACGCCTGATATTTTCCCGGCGATTGACCGGATCACGCTCTCGCCGCGGGGCGAGTATGAAATTACTGACGCTATTACACTTCTTGCGGCTGAGCGAAAAATGAAGGTCATAGAGCTTTCGAACTACTGGATGGATTTTGGGAATCCATCAGATATCGCACGGCTGTCAAAGTTCTTGAAAAAAACGTAAGGTTGCCTTGCCCTCGTCGTTCAATGGATAGGACGCCAGCCTCCGGAGCCGGAAATACAGGTTCGATTCCTGTCGAGGGCAGATGAGCTTTAGAGAATTTGACCGAGAAGAAAGCAAACAGTTTTGCTTTTGTCGGGAATCGAAAGCCGGAGCATGTCACCGAAGGTGATGCGACCTGCCCGCCGGACGGGCCTTCGGCAGGCGGGGGCGGGGTCGCGAGCGCGCGAAGCGCGACTGGTGACCGATTCCTGCCTGCCCCGCGCAGCAAACGAAGTTTGCGGAGTGGGGTCGAGGGCAAATGAGCTTGAGCGAACAATTGAGTTGGACAGTGCCTTGATTTTTTCCTGCCATAACGATAGACTGAAGTTACAAGGCTGTTTTTTGCATTTGGAATAGGTTTACTATTTGCGGAAAAAAGCATGGGTATACCGACCCCACCAGCAGAACGCCTCAATGCTGTTATCTCGAATTGGAATCGAGCCATTTTTGGCATGCTATCAGAACGCGGACGGCTTGTGTATTTTCCGCACGAGGGGATACTCGGCCAGACTGCGGAGGCGAAAGGCGCGGAGCTGAATGCGACGATCGGCATGGCGTGCGAGGATGACGGTTCGATCATGGCGCTCGATTCAATTTCCAAGCAGCTCACGATCGGTAAGGATTCTGCATTCCCGTACGCGCCGAGCTTCGGCAATAAAAAACTCCGTGAATTATGGCAGGCGCAGGTACGCCAGAAAAATCCGTCGATCGTTTCTGAAACCAGTATTCCCATTGTTACGTCAGCCCTGACGCATGGATTGAGCATTGTCGGGTATTTATTCATGGAGCCGGGCATACGCGTTGTCATCCCTGAGCCGTTTTGGGGCAATTACAAGTTGACGTTCGGGGTTTCGTACGGCGCTGAGATCGTTACCTTCCCGCTGTTCCACGATGGACGGTTTAACATTGAGGGCTTGCGGGAAACATTACAGCACAGCGCTGCGCCGACGGTTGTCGTGCTGAATTTTCCGAACAATCCGACCGGGTATTCGCCGACAACTGCCGAAGCGAACCAGATCATCGAAACACTCACGCTGCACGCCGTCCACCATCCGTTGGTCGTCGTATGCGATGATGCGTACTTTGGGCTCGTTTTTGAAGATGGCGTTTACGCCGAGTCGCTTTTCGGGAAGCTGGCGGAAGCGAGCGAGCAGCTGCTTGCGGTCAAGGCAGACGGCTGTACCAAGGAGGATTACGTGTGGGGGTTCCGTGTCGGCTTCGTGACGTTCGGATGCAAAGGCGGCGCCAAAGAGCTCTACGGCGCGCTGGAGGACAAGGCAGCCGGTGCAGTCCGGGCAACGATATCGAATGCTCCGAATATATCACAGGGCTTGCTGCTGAACGCATTTTCATCCCCCACCTATGGGCAGGAAAAGGCTGAAAAGCGCGCGGCACTCTACAGCCGGTACCAGGAGATTAAAAAGATCGTGGAGCATCATCCTGAGTACATAGAGTATTTCAAGCCATTGCCGTATAATTCCGGCTATTTCATGTGCGTCCAACTGACGGACCGCCTGAATGCCGAGAACGTGCGGAAACGCCTGATCGAGAAGCACAGCACCGGCGTCATCGCGATCGGCAACCTATTGCGTATCGCCTATTCCTCCGTTGCGCGCGAAAAACTCCAGCGCATTTTTGATAATATATTCGCAGCGTGCAAGGAGATGGCGAAAGGGTAGGGTTGTATTGGCGTTTGCGCAGCTTGTATCGTTAGGCGGTTTTGTTTTTTTTCGGTTCACAATATTTATTAACGAAAACGCGAACATTCACTATTAAAAAAGAAAATATGGCAATGAATGATTTTGGGCTTGGGAAAATTGGCATTACGCCGCATGGCGAAGTGCATCGGAACCTCCCGGTCGACGATCTCGTTGATCGCGCGGTGAAAAAGGGTGAGGGCGTGATCAGCGCGTCGGGAGCGCTCACCGTCACGACAGGAAAGTATACGGGGCGTTCGCCGGACGACCGGTACATCGTTGACGAGCCATCGGTGCACGACCAAATTCACTGGGGCAAAATTAATGTACCTCTGCCGACGGGTGTTTTTGAAAAGCTGTACACGAAAATCACGGATTACCTGTCGCGCTGTCCGGAGTTGTATATTTTTGACGGCATCGCCGGTGCTGATCCGCGCCATGCCCTGAACGTCCGCGTGGTCAATGAATTCGCATCACAAAACCTGCTTATATCACATCTCCTCCGGCATCCGGATATTCAGCAACTGGCTGCGTATGTACCCGGCTTTACGATTCTGTCTGCGCCTGGGTGCCTTGCGGATCCTGCCGTGGATGGCGTACGTTCGGAGGCATTCATCGTGATTAGCTTTGAAAAGCGGATGGTGCTGATTGGCGCGACGAAATACGGCGGTGAAATCAAGAAATCTGTTTTTTCAATCATGAATTACCTCCTCCCGCAGCACGGCGTATTCCCGATGCACTGCTCCGCGAATATCGGCCCATCCGGCGATACCGCGTTATTTTTCGGCCTTTCCGGCACGGGAAAAACATCACTGTCCGCTGACCCGAACCGGCGCTTGATCGGTGATGATGAACACGGGTGGTCCGAGAACGGCGTTTTTAATTTCGAGGCAGGCTGTTATGCAAAATGCATTAATTTATCCCGCGAAAAAGAGCCGCAGATTTACGATGCGGTACGACATGGCGCTGTTGTTGAGAACGTTGTGATGAATCCTCAGAGTAAAGAGTATGATTATACCGACAAGTCGATTACCGAAAACACGCGCGTCGCATACCCCTTAACGAGCATCCCGAACGCCGAGCTTTCGGGAATGGGCGGGCACCCGAAAACCATTATTTTCCTGACTGCCGATGCGTTCGGCGTGCTGCCCCCGATTGCTCGTCTCACGCACGAACAGGCGATGTACCATTTCATGTCCGGCTACACTGCCAAGCTCGCGGGCACTGAGCGGGGAATCATTGAGCCGAAAGTTACTTTTTCGTCATTCTTCGGCGAGCCGTTCATGCCGGTAAAGCCGATGGTGTACGCGAACCTCCTGCGGGACTATACGACGGAGTACCGTACGAATATATTTCTTATCAATACTGGTTGGTCGGGCGGGCCGTATGGCGTCGGCAAGCGGATCGACATTGCCCTGACGCGTGCCATGGTTACCGCGGCGCTGAACGGCGAGCTGGATCGCGTGCAGTACCGGGAGCACCCGATATTCAACCTGATCATGCCAGCGTCATGTCCGGACGTTCCCGCAGCGATACTTGATCCGGTGAGCACGTGGGCCGATAAGGGCGCGTACGAGAAGCAAGCGCGGGATCTCGCTTTGAAGTTCCGCGAAAACTTTTTGAAGAAATTCCCGGATACACCGGCGTCAGTTCGTGACGCAGGACCGCAGTAAATACGTAGTTGCATTCCCGAGAACATTCCGGTAGGATATGCACTATATATCCGAACGTGTTTGTCGTATTCGAAAACGAAAGGAGGACTCGTTTGGCGCGAAGTCGAGAGGGTACAATTGATACCCTGGAAGAAGTAATTCGGTGCATTATTCAATCTTCAGGGAGCCCCAAAATCGCACTTGGAACAATTCTCAGACTGGGACAGGAGACCGACCAAGGTTGCCTCGCGGTAGCCATAGCTCGGACGCTCGGTTGGGAGTGATGGACATCGAACAAGGGTTCAGGATCGATCTTGCCTGAACCCTTTCGTATTGATTTTAAAGGGAAATCGTGCTATACTTACCTCGTGATCCGAACAAGCAACTGTTTGCGAGGATCCCAATCCTTCTCACTGCAGGGGAGGGTTGTGCGATAAAGCCCGCACCGCCATGTGAGAGTTACGAATGCGTAGCTACCAGATGGGTGCGGGCTTTTTTATTATAAGGAGTTAATGAATGAAATTATTTAGCCGCTTTTCTTAGCGCCCCGCCAGTGGCGGGCAAGCAAGAAAAGATGTTCGATATTACTATACAAGTAGCAGAAAAGCATGCCCTGAGCGAAGCCGAAGGGAGGCGCCGGGGCGTCAATGCGCTTGCTCGAATTATCATACTGCTTATTGGAGGGGCTTAATGACACCCCGGACCCAAGTTTTAATAAACCTTGGTGCTGTCTGAATTGAATGCTTGGCCTACCCCAAAGAACTTGAATAAATCTATTCGCGGCAGAAATTGGCAGTATAAATTTATAGCCGCTCGACGGTGACATCCTTGAAGTGCAGCTCTTCGTCCCCGAACGCACGAAAGCCGACAGAACCGCGGTTGTGCGTGATAGGGATGACGAGTGGGTTTTCTACCCTTTGTTGGTCTTTGGAAACGACGTAGTTCAGTATTGCGAAGTTCGGGAGCACATAGTCAATCGTAGTTCCATTGAGTTCGAGTTTCGCCTGTTGTTCGCGCACTTCGAGCGATCCCTCGACCCATTTCCCGATCGGCAGGGTAACGGCAGGGCCACTTCCTTTCAGTATTTGCCAGCTCCCGCTGTCGCGGTAGTGGAAGCTTATCGGTTGGCCCGGGTTTACCTTGAACATGAGGTAGTTTTCAAGGTCCTGTGCCCGGAATACAACGCCGAATCCGTGTTCGTTGCCGATGAGGAATGAGAATTTGAATGTGAAGTTTTTCCAACTTCTGCGGTGCAGAATGCATCCGGCGTCAGAGTCGGTCAGCACGAGCGCTTTCCGCGCCTGGTCACTGCGGAGAATGCCCTGGAATCGCCAGTCATGCAAGACTGTTTGGGAATCCCAGGAATATTTCCCAAACCGTTCGAACGATCGCATCCATTCATATATTTTGATACAACCGAGGCTGGCGAATACCGAAAGGATAAGCAGTTCGAGGTACAGAAATGCCTCCGGGACGTACTCAGTGATTTTGTGCACGAACTGTTGGTCGATCGCATTCAGCCCGTAGAACAGCAGTGATGCGATGAGCGATGTCAGGAAAATGAATATTAACGTCTTCGCGAGCCGCTGGTTGCGGCTGCTGTTTTTAATTTCCTCTGACAGCTTGATCAGGTATTGCAGGTTATTATCGAGCATAGGGTGGCTGATTATGGAAACACCATTGTATACCGTCTGGGGGTCCTGTCAAGCTGGCATTGACTGCCGCGACACTGTTTGCTATAGTGTCCCTATCATTTACAACCGAAAACCAATTATCAAGAGTGAGCCGAGGGTTCTGGCCCGATAACGCTCCGACAACCTGCGTTTGTTCAAGACATGCGCAAGGTGCCACATCCAGCCTCGTCGTTCGATGAGGACAGATAAGAGTCATACTCTGTGAACCAATCTCTTATCTACGAAGAGATTTTTTATTTAATTAATACAATCAATTCAATCATATGAAAAGCCAGAAGAAAATATTCACGTCGGAGTCCGTGACCGAAGGGCACCCGGACAAGGTGTGCGATCAGCTGTCGGATGCGATTTATGACGAGATGCTGAGGCAGGATCCAAAGACACACGCAGGTATCGAGTGCTTTGCCACGACCGGCCTTGTTATGGTTGGCGGCGAAGCACGGACAGAAGCGTACGTTGATATCCAGGAAATCGTCCGCCGGACACTGAAGCGCATCGGGTATGATGATCCGGAGTTCGGTTTCTGCTATAAGGACATTGGCGTCATTAGCACGCTCCACGAGCAGTCTCCGGATATTGCCCAGGGCGTTGATGGCACGGGAGAATTTAAGGAGCAGGGAGCGGGTGACCAGGGCATGATGTTCGGTTTCGCGTGCGACGAGACGCCGGAGCTGATGCCGCTCCCCATATCACTCGCGCACCAGCTTGCCAGGAAACTTGCGGAAGTCCGCAAGAATAAAACACTTACCTACTTGCGGCCGGACGGTAAGTCGCAGGTAAGCGTCGAGTACGTAGACGGCAAACCGGAGCGGGTGACGACGGTGGTCATCGCGGCACATCATTCGGATTCGGTAAAAATGGGAACATTGCGAGCTGATATCAAGAAGCACGTCATTGAGCCAGTGTTGGGGAAGTGGATGACGCGGGACACGCAATTGTTCATCAATTCTACCGGCAAGTTTGTGCTTGGCGGCCCCCCGGCAGACACCGGGCTTACCGGCCGCAAGATTATCGTTGATACGTACGGCGGCAGCGCCCCCCACGGCGGCGGCTGTTTTTCCGGCAAGTGCGTGACTAAAGTAGACCGGAGCGCTGCCTATGCAGCCCGGTATATTGCGAAAAACATTGTAGCTGCGGGGCTGGCGACGAAGTGTTTGGTGCAGCTCGCGTATTCAATCGGCGTTGCCAAACCTGTTTCGATTTTTATCGATACCTACGGTACCGGTACGAAACCGGACGATGAGATTGAGAAGCTTGTTGAGCAGCACTTCCCGGTCAAGCCGGCTGACATCATCCGCGAGCTCGACCTCGAGCGCCCCATCTACGAGCAGACGGCGGCGTATGGGCATTTTGGCCGGACTGATATTGACGTGCCGTGGGAGAAGCTGGATAAGGTAGGCGTACTGAAGAAGTAGGACGTTAGTTATTAGTAGCAGGAGCAGATTCGTGCTGCTCTACGATTGTCACGCTGAGTGAAGCGAAGCGTCTCCCGACCTTTGGTCGGGGGATTCTCTGGCCTTGATGATACCGAGCCTCAGAATGATAGAATGGAGGCGGCGGTTTTTGGTTTGTTTTAATATTGCAGAGGCATTATAATAGCGATACAAGGAGCCTAATTATATGGTAAAAAAAATACTCATTATCGTGTGCATTGCCGTGGTTGCGTTCGTGGTCACCGCATGCGCGAAAAAGTCATCGAACACGAACGGTTATTCGGCACTTGATATTGCGACCGGAACCGCCGACATTAAGATCAAGGAAAAGGCGGACAAGGACCTGGCGATCGCGAAGGCGAAAGAACTGTGGCGCATCCAGTTTCAGATAGAGACGGACCTGTCGCAGGGTCCGTGCCTGTCAAACACCGTTATCCCCGATTGGGCTGCAGATATTGCGCACAATCCACGGCAAGCAGTCGACGAAGATCCGGCAAACCAGTGCGTGCTCTATCGCGCAGGAAGCGTCCACCATTTCGTCGAGCTGGATCCGGAAGGGAATTTGATCAGGGCGGAATAGGTGGCGGTGGTGGTATCGCCGCCCGTATCGTTAAAGTTTGGGGTTACGGTGTTATTAAGCCGCCAGCTACACCCTTCAACGATACGAGCTGCGCCAACCCTAACCCAAACGATTTACTATGATCCACGTTTACGTCCATTACCCGACAATCAAAGAAGCCAGGAGAATATCAAAGGTAATACTGCAAAAGCATTTAGCCGCTTGTGTCAATTTTATTAAACAGGAGGACATGTATTGGTGGCGCGGAAAAATGGTTCAAACAAAGGGAATCGTTACCCTCATCGCAACCCAGAAGAAGTATTTTAGGACGATCAAAGCGTTGATTAACACCGAGCATTCCCATGACGTGCCTTGCATTGTCGAACTGCCTGTTGGCCGCGTTTTGAGATCGTATGAGCGTTGGTTGGTTGACGAGACAAGGAATCCGCGAGCTTCATGAAATCACTGATAAAAAAATTCGTCCCCAAGCCTGCATTGCGCTGGTACCACTGGTCGCTCGCGAAGCTCGGTGCTGTTCTGTTCGGCCATCCGTCATGCCGGATGGTGGTAATCGGCGTAACGGGCACGAAGGGCAAGTCCACGGTTGCGAACCTCGCAGCGAAGATATTGGAAGGCGCCGGCCAAACGGTCGGGCTCGTGTCGACAATCAAATATAAAATTGGGCCTCGTGAATGGCTGAACGAAACCAAGCAGACAATGCCGGGCAGGTTCCGGCTGCAGCAGTTGCTTTCGCAGATGGTGCGGGCAGGCTGCCGGTACGCCGTCGTCGAAACGTCATCGGAGGGGATTGCCCAGTACCGACATCTCGGCATCGCGTATGACGTTGCCGTGTTCACAAACCTTTCGCCCGAGCACATTGAATCGCACGGGAGCTATGAAAAGTACCGTGCGGCAAAATTAAAGCTGTTTTCTGGTTTGTATCGGAGCTGCCGGAAACACATCGCTGGCCATGATGTGAAAAAGATTGTTATAGCAAATTCTGATGATACCGAGGCAGAGCGATTCCTGGCCCCACCCGCTGACGATAAGTGGGTGTACGGTTTGAAATCAATGGTAACCGGGATTCCGCATACCCTTCATGCCACAGAGGTTGCATTAAGGCCGGATGGCATTTCGTTTGATATCAACGGGACGACGATCGCCATGCGTTTGCTCGGGGAATTTAATGTTTCAAACGCGCTCGCTGCCATCGCGGTCGGCATGTCGCAGGGCATTGCGCTTGAATCCATGAAACGCACATTAGAATCAGCCAGTCCGTTGCCAGGGAGAATGGAGGAAATTGAAAATAAGCGTGGCATCCGCATTTTCGTTGATTACGCGCATGAGCCGGCTTCGCTCGAAGCGGTGTACCAGACCGTTCGGTCGTTCACTCCCCGGAAAATCATCGGTGTGCTCGGGTCGCAGGGCGGCGGTAGGGATCGGGCGAAGCGGCCGATACTGGGCAGTATTGCGGGCAGGTATGCTGACTCTGTTATCGTGACGAATGAAGATCCGTACGATGAAGATCCGCAGGCGATTATTGGTAGCGTTTTTGCCGGCGCGATCGAGGCAGGTAAAACAGAGGGGCAGGATTGCTGGCGGATTCTCGATCGCGGAGAGGCGATTCGTAGGGCGTTGGCATTGGCTGACCGGGGAGACATAGTTCTAATTACTGGCAAGGGAGGGGAAACAAAGATGGCGGTTGGAGATGGGAAGCTGGTACCGTGGGATGATAAAAAAGTAATCGTTGGTTTACTGAACGAAGCACGCGAATGAAAAAAATGAGCGATAGCAAGTTTTATCGGGGATTGCCGCGTAAACGTATCGGTTCGGGGGTTATTTTTTTGAATGTTCGAGGCCAGGTGCTGCTCGTAAAACCATCATACAAAGGACACTGGTCTCTCCCGGGCGGCGGTGTTGATTTGAATGAGCCGCCGCGAGCTGCCGCAATACGCGAAGTGCGGGAGGAAATCGGACTGGCAATCAAGGAGCCAGAGTTTGTAGCCGTGGATTATGTGCGCGCTCGCGGTGTAAAAACTGAGGCATTGCAGTTTATTTTTTATGGCGGCGTACTGAGGAAGCCGCAGGTGAAAAAAATTCGGCTTCGCGGAAATGAAATAACCGAGTGGGCATTTTTTCATGCCGCAAGCGCTTTACCGCTGCTGAGCATGGAGTCGCGGAAGCGTGTTGTCAGGTGCTTACGGATTATCCGTGCTGATCGCCAAGGCGCATACCTCGAAGCGTGGAAATAGTACTGCGGGCATTCCCGCGGAGTGCATTTATCCGCGCTATTTTTGTGTGGATAAACTGTTTTTCGGGTAATAATTGCGCTTTTAGTTTAAAATTCATTTTGGCTAATATTGGTGAATATAATATATATTTATAAGTATTCCCACAGAAAGCTTGACATACCAATACTCATCTGCTACACTCCTAAGCACAAATTCCTTATATAAAGGGAACGTCGCAAACATTGAATGACGTTTATCGATAGTCGAAATTAGTAAACGAGGCACTCTTTTCTTTGTTGTATGACAAAGAAGAGGGTTTATTTTATGTCTACTTCATCGACTGTTGCCGTATCGGCATCAACCCGAAAGCATTTTTCAGAAATTCAGGCTGCCATTGAGTTGCCTGATCTGATTGATGTCCAGAAATCTTCATACGCATGGCTTTTGGAATCCGGCCTGCGCGAGCTCTTCGATGAGATTTCGCCGATCAGGGATTTTATTGGACGCGACCTTGAATTGTATTTCCTCAATTATTATCTTGATGAACCCCGGTTCGACGAGTGGACGGCACGGGAGAAGAACGTGACGTTCGAAGCGCCGTTGCGTGTCGAGACCAAGCTGGTGAACAAGAAGACGGGCGAAATCAAGGAACAGGAAATTTACCTCGGTGATTTCCCGATCATGACTGATCGCGGCACGTTTGTCATCAATGGCATCGAGCGCGTCGTGGTAAGCCAGCTGATCCGTTCAGCTGGCGTATTTTTTAACTCCGAGACAATCCGTGACAAGCGGCACTACGGCGCGAAAATCATCCCGAACCGCGGCGCTTGGCTCGAGCTGGAAACCGACATGAACAATATCATTTCCGTGAAGATCGACCGCAAGCGCAAAGTGCCGGTAACTTCACTGATGCGGGCTTTCGGCTACGGTTCTGATGAAGAGATAAAAAACTTGTTCAGCGACGTCGATAATGACCCGGATATCCGGTACATCGAAACGACACTGGCAAAGGATGCCGCTCGGAACGAAGCGGAAGGCCTGAAAGAGGTGTACAAGCGCGTGCGGCCGGGCGACCTGGCGACAGTCGATAATGCACGCGATCTTATCTTCAAAATGTTTTTCAGCTTTGACCGCTATGATTTTGGCCGTGTTGGCCGCTATAAATTGAACCAGCGGTTCGGCTTTACGTTTCCGAATGACAAGGAACACCGGGTACTCCAGAAGGACGATCTCGTCGCGATCGTGAAAGAGGTCATCCGCCTCAATAAGACCCAGGAAGCACCCGATGATATTGACCACCTCGGCAACCGGCGCGTCCGCGCGATCGGCGAGCTCGTGCAGAATAAGTTCCGCGTCGGCCTTGCACGCATGGAGCGTATCGTGAAAGACCGTATGTCGACGCTTGATATCAATACCCTGACGCCGAACCAGCTGATCAACGCGCGGCCGATCATCGGCGCGATCAAAGAATTCTTCATGTCCTCGCAGCTCTCGCAGTTCATGGACCAGACGAATCCTCTGGCCGAGCTGGAGCATAAGCGCCGCCTGTCGGCTATGGGTCCCGGGGGCTTGTCGCGGGAACGCGCAGGATTCGACGTACGCGACGTCCATAGCACCCACTATGGCCGTATCTGCCCGATTGCCACGCCAGAAGGGCCGAATATCGGCCTTGTTGGCCATTTATCGTGCTACGCGCGCATTAATGATTTTGGCTTTATCGAGACCCCGTTCCGCAAGGTAGTGCATGATATTGAAAACAAGGCGTCAGTGACGGAGGGCGAAATCCTCCGCAGCGATATCCCGAACGAAAGCGGTACGGTTGTTGGGCATGCAGGCGATACGATCACTCGGGATCTTGCCAAGCAGCTCGAAACGACCGGCGCAAAAACGATTCCAGTAAAACCGCGGGTGACAAAAGAGATTGTCCTTCTCGATGCATTTGTTGAGGAGCGCTACGTGACGACTGCGGCGACAACGCCGATTAACGACGACGGGTATTTCGTCAATGAGCGGGCAGAAGTACGGCTCCATGGCGAGCCGACCGTGCAGTCTGTCGCCATGGTTGATTATATGGATGTGGCGCCGTACCAAATTATTAGCGTTACAACCGCATTGATCCCTTTCCTTGAGCACGATGATGCCGTCCGCGCGCTCATGGGATCCAATATGCAGCGCCAAGCCGTGCCGTGCGTCAATCCCGACACGCCGCTCGTCGGCACCGGGATCGAATACAAGGCAGCCCGGGATTCCGGCCAGATCATCGTTGCGGCGAACGACGGTAAGGTCGTGCATGCGGATGGCCGTGAGATCCAGGTTCAGGAAAAATCGGGCGCAATGAAAAAGTATCTGCTCAAAAAATTTGTTCGGTCTAATGCATCGACGTGTGTTAACCAACGGTCAGTCGTCAACGTCGGCCAAGAGGTAAAAGCGGGAGAGGTGCTCGCGGATGGCCCCGCAACGCAGGGCGGCGAACTTGCGCTCGGGCAGAATATCCTCGTCGCATTTATGTCGTGGGAGGGCGGCAACTACGAAGACGCCATCCTCATATCCGACCGGCTCGTGCAGGAAGACCGGTTCACCTCGATTCACATCGAGGATTATATGGTTGACGTGCGTGACACGAAACTCGGGCCTGAAGTTGTGACGCGGGACATTCCCAATATTGGCGAGGACAAATTAAAAGACCTTGATGAAGAAGGCATCATCCGGATCGGCGCAGAAGTTTCTTCTGGTGACATTCTTGTCGGCAAAATTACGCCGAAAGGCGAAACAGAACTCTCAGCAGAAGAGAAACTCTTGCGGGCTATCTTCGGGGAAAAAGCGAAAGACGTAAAAGACAGTTCGCTATACCTTGAGCACGGTGAGCATGGCAAAGTCGTCGATGTGAAGATATTTTCCCGCGACCGGGGCGACAAGCTCCCGTCCGGTATTATCAAATCGATCCAGGTTTCCGTCGCGCAGCTGCGTAAAGTCCAGGTCGGCGACAAAATGGCCGGCCGGCATGGGAACAAGGGCGTGATTTCCCGCATCGTTGCAGACGAGGATATGCCGTACATGGCGGATGGGACGCCGGTAGATATTGTCTTGAACCCGCTCGGTGTGGCGTCTCGTATGAACCTTGGCCAAATATTGGAAACACACCTTGGCATGGCAGCACATGCGCTCGGCTATACGGTGGCCAGCCCGGCTTTGAATGGCGTATCTGAAGAAATAATCCGGTCGGAGCTCGTGCGCGCTGGTTTTTCGGAAGACGGCAAAATCAGGCTTCGTGACGGAAGGACAGGCGAAACATTCGACCAGAAGGTGACCGTCGGTTATATATATATGATGAAGCTGAACCATCTTGTTGAAGACAAGATCCACATGCGATCCATCGGTCCGTATTCCTTGGTAACACAGCAGCCCTTGGGAGGCAAAGCGCAGTTCGGCGGCCAACGATTCGGTGAAATGGAGGTATGGGCACTCGAGGCGTACGGTGCGGCGCATACATTGCAGGAAATGCTGACTATTAAATCTGATGATGTTCCAGGTCGCTCAAAAGCGTATGAAGCGATTATCAAAGGCGAGCCGATCAAGCGGTTGAATATTCCGGAATCATTCAATGTCCTCGTACGCGAGCTCAAGGGCCTCTGCCTTGATATTGAACTTATCGGCGGTTCGATTGAGGGCGATGAACCACGGAAAAATCGTGATGAGGGGGACGCTACGGCGGCTAAACCGGAGAAACAATAACACTTATGATACTTGACCGGGAACAAAAAGCGATTGAATTCAAGGCTATCCGGCTGAAACTCGGGTCGCCTGAAGATATATTGGGTTGGTCCCACGGCGAGGTGCTGAAGCCAGAGACCGTGAACTACCGGACCCAGAAGCCGGAAAAGGACGGCCTTTTCTGCGAGAAGATTTTTGGTCCCACGAAAGACTGGGAGTGCTATTGCGGGAAGTATAAGAAAGTCCGGTATAAGGGAATCGTCTGCGACAAGTGCGGAGTGGAGGTCACGAGGAGCGTTGTCCGTCGCGAGCGAATGGGGCATATTAAGCTTGCGGCTCCCGTTTCGCACATTTGGTTCCTCCGGGGCGTTCCGTCGAAGATTGGCCTCATCCTCGACCTCTCAATCCAGGATCTCGAGAAAGTCATTTATTTCGCGAATTACATTATTACCCACGTTGACGATACGCTCCGCGAAGAAACCCTGAAACAGATCGACGTTGAGCACCAGGCGAAGAAAAAGTCCATCGAAGCGGAGTTTTCGAGGATTGCGAATGATATCAAGCAGCGCCGCGCGAAGGACGTCGAAGAAGAAAAAGAAGGGGCGAAGAAGAGTACGTTCATCAAGGAGCTCGACGAGGAGCTTGCCGCGAATAGCCAGATGCGCGATGAGAAACTGCGGGACCTCGGTGAGGCTGTCGACCTCGCGAAGCGCGAGCTGAAGGGGTTGCGTCCCCTGCAGATTATTTCTGAGCAGATGTACCGCGACCTTTCGTTGAAATATGGGCATGTATTTGAAGCATCGATTGGCGCCGAAGCTGTCCATGAACTGCTGCGGGCTATAGATCTCAGCTCGGAAATCGTTCGGCTTGAGGCGGAAGTTTTAAGTGCGCCTGAAGGGAAGCGCCGTCGCGCGGTTCGCCGCCTGAAATTGTTCAAGAATTTGCAGATCAACAAACTGCGGCCCGAATGGATGATTTTAACGGTCATTCCGGTTATTCCGCCGGACCTCCGTCCTATGGTGCAGCTTGATGGCGGCCGGTTTGCCGCCTCTGACCTCAATGATTTGTATCGCCGCGTCATCAACCGCAACAATCGCTTGAAGCGCCTAATCGCATTGAACGCGCCGGAAGTCATCCAGCGAAACGAGAAGCGTATGCTGCAGGAAGCGGTTGATGCCCTGATCGACAACAACGCCCGACACGGCAAGACCGTCACTGCCTCAACAGGCCAAAAGCGCATGCTGAAATCGATTGCCGATATCCTGAAGGGCAAACAAGGCCGGTTCCGTCAGAACCTCTTGGGGAAGCGCGTCGATTACTCGGGCCGGTCAGTTATTGTCGTCGGTCCGCACCTGAAGATGGATGAGTGCGGATTGCCCAAGCGGATGGCGCTGGAACTTTTTAAACCATTTATCATCAGCCAATTGATTAAGCGTGAATTCGTGCACAACGTCCGAAGCGCCAGCCGTTTTATCGAGGCAGGCAGGGCTGAAGTATGGGATATCCTTGAAGAGGTGACCCGCGGCGCCCACGTCCTCCTCAATCGCGCGCCGACGCTCCACCGCTTAGGCATCCAGGCGTTCAGGCCGGTTCTCATCGAAGGCAAGGCGATCCAGATACACCCCCTCGTTTGCCCGGCGTTCAATGCTGACTTTGACGGCGACCAGATGGCCGTGCATGTCCCGTTGACTGAAAATGCGAAGAAGGAAGCAGCAGACCTCATTGCTTCGATAAAAAACTTATTGAAACCCTCGACTGGTTCGCCAATAATTTCACCAACCCAGGATATCGTGCTCGGGTGCTACTATCTGACGATGATGAAGCAGCATCCGGCTGAAACCCTGAAGAGCTTTTGCTCGGTTGAAGAAACACTTACCGCATACCAGCTTGGGCGTATTCATATACAGGATGAAGTTCGCGTGAAGATAGGGAAGGAGATGTTTCTTACGTCATCCGGGCGCATTATTTTCAACAGTGTGCTTCCCGCCGGCACTGGTTTCATCAATGAGGTCATTGATCGGCGGTCTTTGACCAAGCTCATCAGCACATTCCTCCATAAGCTTCCACGTGAAGAGGTGGTTATACTGCTGGATAAGGTGAAAAAGCTGTCGTTCCGCTATCTGACGACGTCCGGCATCAGCTGGGGAATGGGCGATCTGGTGACTCCGGATGATAAATACATGATTATCCACGAAGCGGAGACGCTCCTTGATGAAGTTCAGGCTCACTATGAGCAGGGGTTATTGACCAATGACGAGCGCCACATGAAGGTCATCGAGCTCTGGGCGCAGGCGAAGGACCGCATACAGAAGGCGAGCCGCGAAGCGCTGAATCCGCAAGGTTCTGTTTTTTCGATGATTGAATCGGGCGCACGCGGTTCTTGGGCGCAAACGACACAGATGATGGGCATGAAAGGCCTCGTGACGAACCCTGCCGGTGAGACGATCGAGCTGCCGGTCCGCGGAAGCTTCAAGGAAGGATTTGACGTGCTCGAGTATTTCATATCAACTCACGGTGCGCGTAAAGGCTTGTCCGATACCGCTCTCCGAACTGCGAACGCAGGGTATCTCACGCGCCGCCTGATTGACGTGTCGCAGGATGTCATCATCACCGAGGAGGATTGTGGTGATACGGAAGGCTTCCTGATTACCCGGGCAGAAAGCGACCAGATGGGCGAAGACTTTGAGAACCGCATGCTTGGACGTGCTCCTGTCGAGGACATCATTGATCCCAAGGGCAAGAAGGTTCTCGTGAAGGCCAGCCAAGTTATCACTGAATCCGATCTGCCCAAGATCGCCAAGCTCAAGCTTGCCGAATTGAAGATCCGTTCAAGCTTGCGTTGCAAGACTCGCTGGGGTTTGTGCCAGACGTGCTATGGGTACGACCTCGGTTTCAATAAAACTGTTGAATTCGGCACCGCAATCGGTATCATTGCGGCACAGAGTATCGGCGAACCCGGCACGCAGCTCACCATGCGGACGTTCCATACGGGCGGCGTCGCAGGGCAGGATATCACCCAGGGGTTGCCCCGCGTTGAAGAGCTCTTCGAGGCGCGGCCAATCCGGCGGCCGGCGTTGATCGCAGGAGTTACCGGGAAAGCGTCGATTGTTGATGAGGGCAAGAACATGAAAAAAATCGTTGTAGCCCATCGGGGCATTGATGAAACTGAGTATCCGCTCCCCAAGCGCACCAAGGGAATAACCGTCAAGGTGAAGGACGGCGAAACGGTAAACGCCGATCAAGTTCTGTATATTGACGGCACCACTGAGATAAAAGCGCGTTTGGGAGGTACCGCAAGAGTTGCCAACGGGAAAATTACTATTGTTGCCGAACGTGACAAGAAAAAAGAGTACCAAGTGCCGACGGGGCAGCTGCCATGGATCAAGGACGGAGATCTCGTGAATGTCGGTGACCAGCTGACGGACGGCAGCCTCGACTTGCACCAATTATTTTACCTTTCCGGGCAAGAGGCGGTTGAGCGGTACATTTTGAAAGAAATCCAATACATTTATTCATCCCAGGGCCAAAAATTGAACGACAAGCATATCGAGATCGTAATCCGGCAGATGTTCTCGCGGGTGTATATCAAGGAACCCGGCGATACGAGTTTTCTTTCCGGCGAGATCATTGAGCGGACGCGTTTTGTCGAGGCAAACGATGAAGCGAAGAAAAAAGGCGGAAAACCGGCTATCGGCGAGCAGCTGCTGCTCGGAATCACCAAGGCATCCCTTTCGATCGACAGCTTCCTGTCGGCAGCGTCTTTCCAGGAGACGGCACGTGTCCTTATTGATGCTGCCGTGTCCGGGAAGGTCGACCATCTCCGAGGACTGAAAGAAAACGTGATCATCGGCAAGCTCATTCCTGCAGGAACGGGATTCCACCGCACGTAATATTTTCCGGTGTCTCTCGCGTCGTCTCTGCATTCCGCAAACCTTCCCCTGCATTACAAATGAAGGTCCATTTTGATTGAAACAGGCTCGTATACGTGATACACTGCATCCATAAGTGAACCAAAACGACACTGCAGGCGTATGTCGAAGAAGACAAAAAAAGAATATTTGAAGGAGTATAAGAGAGAGGCGGATCACGATGAGCGTGAACGTCCTGCTGCTCCGCTCGCCGCTCCTCGGCTGCGGTCTGAAACGAAGCGCGGAATAATTGTTGTCATCATTTTTACATTTGCCGTGCTCACACTGTTCAGTTTATGCGGGTGGGCGGGGAGATTCGGAGAAATGATCAATACCGGGCTGGTGTATGGATTCGGCTGGGGCAGGTTTATAATCCCCCTCCTCTTGTTCGTTTTTGGGTATATTGCATTGCGGCCACAGCAATTTGCCCTCCGTACCATGAATTATATCGGATGCGGGCTTTTCATACTGAGCATAACGTCGATATTGCACCTCGTATTCGTTCCATCGGGAGAGATGATGAAGCACTTTGCAGATGGTCGTGGCGGGGGGTATAGTGGGCTCATTCTTTCATATCCGGTGCAGAAAGCGCTTGGGCCGTGGGCAGGCGGTGTGCTACTCTTTGCTATTCTGATAGTTTCGGTAATGGTACTGTTTGATATTTCTCTTCAGCGGTTGTACCGGAGCGGTTCAGTTGTACGCCGGATGACAGGGCGGTTCGGTGAATTTTCTTCGCGGTTGCGCAGTAATCTGAATGAGCCAGAAGAGGGCGATGAGGCTTCATCCCGGGCGGACGATGGCGGAACTTCTCAGGAAGCGGTGTTTGGCGTGAAGGAGGTTGCCGGTCAAGCGGCGCAATCCGTAACTCCGAATGCGGCAACCCAGTCTGCGAAGGAGGAGCAACTTGGGCTTTTCGGCGCTCCGCGGCCAACGGTACGGAAGCGTGTCGAGATTCCACTCGACCTGCTTGATGCGAGCACGACCAAGCCGCTGAGCGGAGATATCGAGGCGCATAAAGAGAAAATCCAGCGGACGCTGTATAATTTTGGGATTGAAGTTGAAATGGACGAAGTGAAAGTTGGCCCGACGGTTACCCAGTATACGCTGAAGCCGGCCGAGGGCGTCAAACTTGCCCAGATCACTTCACTGTCAAACGACCTTGCGCTCGCACTCGCAGCGCACCCGATCCGTATTGAGGCGCCGATTCCAGGCAAGTCGTTGGTTGGCATCGAGGTGCCGAACCAGGCAGTTGCGATCGTTAAACTTAAGGACGTGCTGACCAGCCGCGAATTCAAGAAGCGCAAGTCGAAGCTGACCATCGGCGTCGGCAAAGACGTCGCGGGGCACATCTGGCTCGCCGATGTCGATCCGATGCCGCACCTGCTGGTTGCTGGCGCAACAGGTTCCGGAAAATCAGTGTGCCTCAATACCATACTGCTGAGCCTCCTGTACCAAAATTCGCCAGACGAGCTCAAACTTATTCTCATTGATCCGAAACGGGTCGAATTCTCCGTCTACAATGGAATCCCGCATCTCATCACCCCCGTCATTAACGAAATTGACAAGACGATTAACGCACTGCGGTGGGTTGTCGCGGAGATGGATCGCCGGTTCCAGCTCCTGTCGAAAACCGGGCACCGCGATATCCACGCGTACAATAGTGACAACGGGAATACTATGCCATATCTGGTTGTCGTGATTGATGAGCTTGCTGATTTAATGTCTGTCGCCGCGAATGAAGTGGAGGCCGCGATTATACGGCTTGCCCAGATGGCGCGCGCAGTCGGCATCCACCTGATACTCGCTACCCAGCGCCCGTCGGTCGATATTATCACCGGATTGATTAAAGCGAACATCACCACACGCATCGCTTTCTCGGTGGCATCCGTCGTTGACTCTCGCACGATTTTGGATTCTTCGGGGGCAGAAAAACTGCTGGGGCGAGGCGATATGCTCTATATATCCTCCCAATTATCCAAACCTAAACGCCTCCAGTGCGCGTATGTCACTGATCAGGAGATTACGCGCATTGCGAGTTTCCTGAAGAGCCAGGGGACGCCGGAATACCAGGAGGACGTGACTGTCAAGGTTGTTGACCGTACGCTTGTAGGAAATTTTGAAGACATGGGCGACGACGAGCTCCTGAGCCAGGCGAAAGACCTCGTTATCAAAACGGGAAAAGCGTCGGCATCGCTGCTCCAGCGGCGGTTGCGGGTTGGGTATGCCCGCGCTGCCCGCTTGCTTGATATTATGGAGGAACAGGGTGTTATTGGGCCTGGCGACGGCGCAAAACCGCGTGAAATTCTCGTTCCCCGGGATGGCGCGCCAGACCACGATGCGTATCCGGACGAGGGGACGGACGAGTATCCACCCGAGAATCCGGAAGATGATGCGGGAGCGCCGGAAGACCCTCAATAAGTTGTTGGCATCAGGAGCTTATGCATATTTTTTCAACACGGAGAGTGGAGCGTTCGAAAACCCTGGGTGAACGCTTGCGGAAAGTACGCGAAGAAATGGGCAAAACCGTCGATGAAGCCGCAGCGGCAACCCAGATACGGGCGGAGTACCTCGCCGCACTGGAACGGGGAGCGTACCAGGAGCTGCCGGGCCATGTATATATCGAGGGGTTCCTGCGGGAGTATGCCCGGTTTCTGAATGTCAGTGCCGATTTTGTGCTCGGATTATACCGCCAGCAGGAGAAAAAAGTCATCCGAGACCATGCCAAGGGGCGGCTCTTCACTCCGAAACACTCGGTTCCCCGCGCCTACATTACCCCGAAACTTTTCCGGATTATTTTCATCGTCATCGTGATTGGGGCGTGTCTCGGGTATGTAATTTTTAAAGTTACCGAGATATTTGCACCCCCGGAACTTGTGGTGAGTAATCCTGTTGATTATGCTATTATTACGGAGCGCCAGGTGCTCCTCGAAGGGCGTACCGTTCCTGAAGCGACGGTTGCGATCAATGGTAAGAATGTTATTCTGAGCTCCGATGGTACGTTTTCCGAAAAGATCGACCTGACGGGCGGTGTGAATACCATTACGGTAACCGCACACACAAAACGGAGCAAAGAAGCTATTATTACGCGCCGGGTCGTACAACGAGCACCCGATGAACCAACGAGCCAATAAATAATTTTTTTCCTATGCCAAAACAACACCATACCAGCAGCGAAGACAGCGCCAAGCACGGAAAAGCGCGTGCAGCGCAGGAAGCGATAGAACAGATCAAAGAGCGTTTCGGCGACGGTTCCATCATGCGCCTCGGTGAGGCGAAGAAAATCCAGGTTGATGCCGTTCCGACAGGGTGCCTCTCGCTCGACCTCGCACTCGGTGTCGGCGGCGTACCGCGCGGCCGCATCATCGAGATTTACGGTCCCGAAGCGTCCGGCAAGACGACGCTCGCACAGCATGTCGTTGCCTCAGTCCAGCGCATGGGCGGTACCGCGGCGTTCGTCGATGCTGAGCACGCGTTGGATCCGGAGTACGCGAAGAAAATTGGCGTTAATATTGATGAACTATTAATTTCCCAGCCGGATACCGGCGAGCAAGCGCTGGAAATCACCGAGACGCTGGTCCGGTCAAATGGCGTCGATGTGGTCGTTATCGATTCGGTTGCCGCGCTCGTACCGAAAGCGGAAATTGAGGGTGAAATGGGTGATCAGCACATGGGTTTACAGGCGCGGCTCATGAGCCAGGCGCTCCGGAAGCTCGCGGGTATCGTTTCGAAGACGAAAACCGTCGTCATTTTTATCAACCAGACGCGCATGAAAATCGGCGTCTTCTTCGGCAATCCCGAAACCACGACCGGAGGCATGGCGCTGAAATTCTACGCCTCTGTCCGCATCGAAGTGCGCCGCGCGGCGCAGATCAAGAAAGGCGACCTGTCGATCGGCAACCGCGTCAAGTGCAAGATCGTGAAGAACAAGGTTGCCCCGCCGTTCCGCACGTGCGAGTTTGACATCATGTATAATGAAGGAATTTCAATCGCAGGCGATGTGCTCGATGCCGGCGTTTTGAATGGTGTTGTGAAAAAAGTCGGCAATACGTTTGAATATGGTGAAACTAAGCTCGGCGTCGGCCATGAGGCAGCGCGCCTCGCGCTGAGAGCGAACCAGAAACTCGTCGAGGAGATCAAGAAGAAAGTCTTTGAAGCAGCAGAACAGGCAGAGCGAGAGCGCGCCGCATAGGATTTCCATAGCATGTTGAATAATGGGCCCGTACGGGGAAAATCCGTACGGGTTTTTGAATACCATTGACAAATCTAATTTTTCGGGCTATTATTGTCTGAATATTTCCACTGATCTTTACTATCGGGGGCCCAGCACGTTCCATACGCGGAGAAAGGAGGCAACGATGCCTACTATGATTGTCCGTACCTACCTCGAGCAGCTCCAGCCGCATATTCACCGGTATCGGGGCTCGATCCATATTTCAGTCGGACCGCATTCCCAGTCATATCGAATATTGTTTGTCAATCCGATGCCAGACAAGACGTTCGGAAATCGCTATCTCAAGTTTCAAGTGTTGAGCGAGGAGGTCGAACTCTTGTCGATTCACGGTGACGAGTACGGCGGAACGAGGATCGCTCTAGCAGCGGCGCTGAACGATGACCCACTACTTGCGTCGGTCTTGCACCAGGTCGGGGATAATATAATTTCGAAGGTCGAACACTGGTGGGAGATCGTCGGGAGAACTATTGCCGCGCAGAAATGCCCGTTCCTCGAGGAGTTTACTCGGTATGTCGGGAAGGAGGAGTTCGAGATTGAGCTGCAGTGAATTGGGTATGGAGCTTACGTTGCGGCACTTTCCATGGGACAGGGAAAGTGCCGCACTTCTATATTCTCTGGGTTGACACCGGATAGACCTCTTGGTACAGTACCATAACACAAAATAGCTAACGCTCCGGGGGCAGCCGGAGCATTTTCACAATTGAAACCTTACACCATAGCCGATGGGCCATTGACGGCTCTAGGCGATTGGAGGAATTATGGCTGATTTAGGACTTGCCCTCGGGGCGCTCACAGGCTACGTTGAATCAAGGGTGTTCATCCGCGGCACGTGTGATGCAATGCCGACAGTAGGGCTGGAGCAGGTACTTACGGGGGAAGCACTGTTTTCCCCTATTCGGGTCTGTAAATTGCAGATCCATACGACTGTTCGCGACAAGCGTTCAATGGCCGCCCGCCTCTGCTCGGCTGACGTTTCGTACTCCGCTACGGAAACGCCCGGTAATCCGGTGTGTACAGTAGCAGTCCGGAAGTACGCACCCTTTGGCCCGGGAGAGAACATTTACCGTGATTACCAGGTGCTCCTTGCTTCCCTCCAGGCAAGCGAAGGACAGCTCGGGGCGACCGGATGGATTCTCAGCACGGATGTCGTCATCAACGGATGTGCTGGCGGAAAAGCTCGCGTCATTCACCCGTCGTACTTTCCCCTCGGTGTAGTGTATGATGCCGTCATGAGAGAGTTACGGAGTCTCGTGGACCAGTATCCCGATCTGGCGGTCGTTATCGAACGCTTCGCCGGCTTCCTGGACGTGTGCCGGACCCCGTACGATCAGATTGCCAGTTATCCGAAATAAACGTCTGGCGATTGACGTGATCCTGCTGATCTATAAAAAATGCTCGCTGCTGCCCCAGCGAGCTTTTTCATTTTCGGGCTTCTTGTGCGTACGTCCCCGGCGTGGTACAATGCGCGAACATATAGTGTAATAAACAGCGAACATTAACTCGTCTTAAGAATACAGAGGAGGCGTCATGCCACAACACGTTCGTATTGCAGTCGACGCCATGGGCGGAGATTTTTATCCGTCACATCCTGTTCATGGTGCGCTGCTGGCTTTGAAAGAACTACCGGGTGATTTTTCACTGGTACTAATCGGTGATAAGGCTAAAGTTGAGCAAGAACTCGGGCGCCATAAGCACAATGGAACCACGCGATTGAGCATCCATCATACAACACAGGTGGTCGAACCGGGAGACCAGCCAGGTGACATGTTGCGTAACAAGCTTGATTCTTCTATGCATGTCGGGCTCCAGTTGGTGCGAGATGGCGCGGCGGATGCATTTCTAAGCGCTGGAAATACTGGCGCGCTGCTTGCAGTTGCCCTGCGCCGACTCCAGCGGATTGAGGGTATCCGTCGGCCAGCGCTCGCTGCTACCTTCCCGACACTCACCGGCAATCCGAGTTTGGTCCTTGACGTTGGTGCCAATGCAGATTGTAAGCCGGTGTACCTTGAGCAGTTTGCCGTTATGGGAGCAATTTATGCTCGGCTGGTTCTCGGTTTTGATTCTCCGCGAGTTGGGTTGATTAACGTCGGATCCGAGAGAGGTAAGGGCAATGAACTTACCCAAAAAGTGCACCAGTTACTCGTTCGGTTGAGCGAGGATGGAAAGGTTGTATTCTCTGGTAATATCGAAGGAAATCGTGTATTTTCTGGTGAGTGCAATGTCCTCGTAACTGACGGGTTCACCGGCAACATTGTTCTGAAGATGGCCGAAGGTTTCAAGCCGACAATGGAAGATATGCTTCGGCAGATTGTCCGGTCGGGCCACTTGAGCCAAAAGATTTTTGCGCTCATCGGCGGAAAAATCTTTCTCAAATCTACAATCGGATCTTTAAAGCGGGCTTTCGATTACCAGCGGTATGGTGGCGTGCCATTACTGGGTGTGAACGGTGTAGTTATCAAGGCACATGGCCGATCTACGCCAGAAGCGTTTAAGCATGCCATTGCCATGGCATGCAAGGAGGTGAATGCTGGAATCGTGTCCATGATCCACGACCAGATGCAGAATCATTAATTGGCTTCGCGCCAATCAAGTAGCGCTGGGATTCCCGTGAACCCCAGCGTTTCTTTTGTTTTCAAGTCCTGGACAAGACGCATAATATGTGATATACTGTTGCTGTAATGTTTGGTAAGTTAAGATTGGTTCTTGACTAACGTAAGCACAATTTAATACATTCGTGTGCAGCTTCCGGCGCTTATTAAGGGAATAGGGGATCTCTTCGCTCGCAGGAAGGACGATGCCGACAGGGGAAAAGTAGACTTTACTTCCCTTCCAAAGCTCCTCACTATCGATCAGGTGAGTGAGATTTTTCGTGTGCACCCAAACACGCTTCGCAATTGGGATAAGTCCGGCAAGCTGTCCGCAATGAGGGTTGGCCCGCGCCGAGACCGGCGCTATGACCGTGAAGTTATCCGGAAGCTCTATCTGGCATCACCCCCGCCTGACGCATCCCATGGGGCGAAGCCTGAGCCAAGGCAGAAAAAGCAGCCGCAACCGGCGCCGGCACCGAAGTCGTATATCATCAAACCAGGTTTTTCCCTGCAGTATCTGAAGCTGCTGCTCATCAGCCGGAAGTTTTCCGTATTTGTCTACTCCACGGCATTCGTCGCGTTTACGTTTGTTATCGTTCAAGTTTCATTTTTTACGTATGTTTATCTTGCCCGTGCGGAAGAGAAACCCCCAGTGGTAGTCCGTATTGAACCGACCCGCGTCCAGGGGTGGGAAGCGCCCGATAGAGCAAAGCATATTGACGCACTGAGCAATTCGAAGCTTTCAGTGTTTACTGATGGTAACTCAGCGGTGTACAACAATATGCCCATGGTGTCGACTGAAGTGCCCGTCGCTGCCCCAGAAGAGGAGGCACCTAAAAAAACGAACACTGCCAAGCCGGCAAGTGAAAAAATAAAATCCGACAAATCAGCGAATACGAATATCGCCAAACAAGATGATATTCCGGTCAATGCGGCAGTGAATGCGGGGGGCATGGTACTTGGCGAAGAAACGACCATTGAAAATCCGAGCGCCCTTACGGAAGTTGACCCCGTATTCGAAGCGAATGACTTTCTATTGCCAGCGGGGATTGTAGCGGACACGCCTGTCCAGAGCGCGTATGTTATGCTGTCGCTCGCCGCTGATAGCTTTACGAATAACGAAGACGTTCTCACGGTATCCTATACGATGGACGGTGCGACATGGAAAGTGCTCGATTCAACTGCACTCGTGGAAGACATAAGCAATTCATCGAATGGCGGCTATTGGAAATACGCGATTCCCGAGATAACGAAAACGTCGGTCGTTTCCAGCCTTGCTGTCCGCGTCACGTACAACCCGGTCGCGGCGGCGGAGGGCAGTATCGCGTATCTTGATGGAGTCCGCCTCGACCTTGAGCTCGTGGAACCCGATCCAGTCGCGGAGGAAATCCACGGGAGCGTGAATGTTAAGCAGCCAGACGTTACACCCGGAGAGCAGCCGGTGATCGAAATAGACGTGAAGGAAAAATCACCTCTTGGTTTTATCGGCGCGAGCCCCAAAGAGCGTACCGTGAACGATGTTCGCGTTTTTGACCCCCTCGGCAATGAAGTGGATGCGCCGCTTACCATCGCGGAGGGCGAAGATGACGGCGTCACTACCGCAGCCTATGCGTTTGATACGGAATCGTTCACGAGGCCTGGCAAGTATACGGTAACCATGGTAGTGACCCAGGATACGACGACCGAGGTTGTCAGCCAGAGTTTCAGCTGGGGAGCGCTCGCCATGAATCCTGACCAAACCCTGTACAACGCAGGCGAAACGGCAACCGTTTCGATTGGTGCGGTTGATGATATTGGCCAAACGGTATGTGATGCGGAAATAGTCCTCACGGTGACTGATCCGCGCGGCAAGAAAACGGAGCTCAAGACTGCTGACGGAAGTATTGCAATCACGGATTTCTGCACGAAAAAAGAGCTCTACCAGAAGCCGGACTATAGTGGTACCTACCAGACAGGTGCCACCGGCACGTATACGCTTGATCTCGTAGCGACTGTGCGGGGCACCTCGCATTCGCTCTCGGACACTATTATCGTAGAGGATGCGCCTCAGTTTACGGTAAAACGGTTTGGCCCGACTCGCGTGTTCCCGAACATTTACCAGCCGATGAGGCTCGAGGTGACGGTGCGGGACGATTTCCGCGGTACCATCAAGGAGGAGTTTCCGATCGATTTTGATGTCAAGCCGGAGAACGGCGGCCGCAACCAGCCGTACTATAACGGCACCGACGTCGTCCGATCTGTCGCCTGGGACGTTGATTTGCTGGCAGGCAGTACGGTTACTCTCGGTTATACATTCAAGTCTCCGGAGAAGAGCCCGGCGCTCTATGCTCTCGGCCCGGCGCAGGCCGGAGACTGGCAGGAGCACCGTGCCTGGCAACTCGCTATTGATCCCGCGTATATGTACTTGCTTGCCACCTCAGGTACCGCAGCTGATGGCTGGACGAACCAGACTACCTATGACGGCGCCAGTGCCGTGTTTCTACGCGGCGCTGCTACCTATGGCGGTACCGGCGGTACCGCTACCCACACGCCGACGGTCACTGGCGCTACGGTTGCCCAAACAACCACGGGTCTTGCACATACATGCTTGAGGAGCTGTACCGCCAGGGCGGCGTATAGCCATGCCCATACTACCACCGCACCGACTGCTGGGCCCGCGGATAACAACCCGGCGTTCCACTCATTCTACCTGTGGAAGAGCAATGCCCAGAATCCGACAACCATACCGCAGAACACGTTTATGTTTTCCTCGGCAAGCCAGAGCGGCAGCTGGACCCGTTTCTCCGCTGCTGACAGCCGGCTCGTCAAGCTGACAAACTCCCATACCACCGGCGGCAGCGATACGCATACCCATGGCATGACCTCGTGGGGATCATTAGCCGCTTCAACCGGTACGTACAACGTCGGTTTGGTTTTTGCCGATGTCCCGCCTTCTTACAGCGTCAATTCGCACACCCATGCCGCTCCCGCAAACTCAACTTCTGATAGCAAAACGTCCGTACCGCCGTACGTGCAGACCATGATTTACCAGCAGACCAATGCTACTCCACAGAGTATCCCCCAGAACACGATCGGCATGTTTGATGCCGATCCCGGCACCAACTGGGACGTTATTTCTGACGCCTCTCCGTACCAGAATAATTTTGTCCAAGGCTTTTCTACTGAGAGCGGGACAGGCGGTTCTGCCACGCACGATGACACTGCCGCAACTGCAACCGTCGCAGGTGCAACGACTGACAGCTATTTTTCTACTGGTACGAATGTTGCCCCAGATGACCATACCCATACGGTGACCGCTACCATCACTGCCGGCAGCGACCACACTCCGCCCTACGTGAATTTTGTCATGGCCAAGTGTACTGCCACCGGCGGTTGCAGCGGAGCGTCAATATCCGGCAACGTATACTCCGACGAAGGATCGACGCTTATTTCCGGCACACCGACCATCCGCTTGCTCGTGAACGGCACAAACACCGCCTGTGGCGGCGGAGCCTGTACGGCTACTGTCACCAGCGGCGCGTACACAATTTCAAATATTACTACCGTAAGCGGTGATGTCCTTACGCTCTATCTTGATACTGACGGTACGCCGCTGGCTACTACCGTCACCGTGGGTACCGGCTCGGACCTGACCGGCATTGACCTGTACCAGAACGATTTAATCGTTCGATACGAGACCGGCTCATCTATTACGAATACCCAGATCCTGACCGGTTATGGCACGTACGCGGATACGGATATTCTGTACTACACGGCCGGCACGCCAGCCCTCACGGTAGGCAATTTGACGAACTCCAATATTGAGCTGCATATTTGGACGAGCAAGACGTATGCACCAGCCGGCACGGTAACGACCCAGGGTACCGGCGGCCTGCATATCGATGATAGCGGTGCCATGACGACCGGCGGAGCCACCTCTATTGCCCAGAACCTTGCTATCGATACAAGCGGGCTGCTGACTGTTGAAGCTTATGATCTTACCGTTACTGGCACGACGTCTATTACCGGGACATTGACCATCAGTAACCCAACTGGCACCAAAATTTTCGTTGGCGCGGTGACTGTCAACGCGGGTGGCACCTGGACCAACTCCGGCGACTCGGACGTGACGTTCCGCGGCGGCCTGACCAACAATAGCGCCAACACGTTTACTGCCGGCCCCGGCACCTATACGTTCGACACCAATGCCCAGGCGATCGGCGGCACCAATGAAATCTCCCTTACCATCGTGACGGTGACCGGCGTCACCCTGACAAACAATGGCACCCTGACCGTGACAAAAGGGCTTGCCGGCACCGGCGGCCTGACCAACAGCGCCACCGGAACCCTGAACATTAGTTTTTCCGGCGCGGTGGGCATCACTACACTCACTGCTTCAGCGGTCGGTAACACGGTGAACTACATGTACGGCGGCGCACAGACGGTCAAAGCTACCGCCTACCACCATCTGGGATTCGGTACCAGTGGTGCCAAGACGCTGACCAGCCTTACTACTGTCAAAGGCAACCTGACCTGGAGCGGTACGGCAACCGGCACCGCTACCTCGGCGTTGGCTGTCACCGGCAACCTGATCATCGATGATACAGCGAACTTTTCCGCTGGTGCCGTAAACCTGACAGTCAGCGGCACCACGTCTATTACGGGAACCTTGACCTTCAACTCCGCCACCGGCACCAAGACCCTGAGCGGTGCGGTCACCATTAACGATGGGGGCACCTGGAAAAACTCCGCGAATGAAGGCTTTACGTTTCGGGGCGGCTTTACTAATAATAGTGCGGTCAGCCATACGTGGGGCACCGGTGTCTACCTCTTCAATTTGAGTGACCAGGCGATTGGCGGGACCAACGCCATTTCAGTCGCCAACATGACCGTGAACCTTTGCACCCTGACGAATAACGGCACGCTGACCGTGTCGACCGCGCTCGCCGGCTCCGGCATCCTGGCCAACAGCGCTACCGGCACGCTGAACATTAACGGCACGTCCACTATTACCACCATGACCGCCACTGCAGTCGGCAACACCGTGAATTACACCGGCGGGTCGCAGACCGTCCACAGTAACGCCTACCACCACCTCGGCCTGTCCGGGAGTGGGACAAAAATACTGACGGGCATCACCACCATCGCGGGTAACCTGACGATGGCCGGCACGGCATTAGCTACCACCATCTCCGGCACGTCCATCGGCGGCAATCTGACTGTCGGATCGGGGACAGCCTGCGCGCTCACCCAGGGTGCAGGCCCACTGGGCGTCACCGGCGATGTATCCATCGGCGCGACTGCCACCCTGACCGGCGCCAGCGGGCAGACGCTGACGGTCAGCGGTAATTTCACCAATTCCGGCACATTCACCCACGGAAGCGGCACTGTCCTGCTCGCTGGCAGCGCCCAGCAGACCGTTACTGGCACCATAACCTTTAGCACCCTGACCGTGACAAACAGTTCAGGGTCTGATCCCCAGACGTCGCCGTCAGTCATCTTCGCCGACGGGACGGACTACTCGACCGGCACCCTGAACGTCACAACCGGCAACGCCAAGCTGCGGTTTCCGGTTGGTCCGACCTATTCCTTCACCGTCAGTACCACCCTCAACCTGAATTCGTCGACTTCAGATAAAATTTATCTGCGCAGCAATGACTCAGGTATTGCGTGGCTCTTTAATGTGCCAGCCAGTCAGGTCGTGTACGACGTGGATGTATCCCGGTCGACCGCGAGCGCCAGCATCGACGCCTCTGACGCGTCGAACGTCAACTCACTCTTCAATACCAATTGGAATTTTGGCTCCCTCACAATCTCCGGCACTGCGTATACGAACGAAACCGGCACCACCCTTAATAGCAGCGGCGGGTCAATTAAATTGGTCAATAGCACAACGGGGGCTACTTTTTCTGATGCTGATGGCACGGATGGCTCGGGCGCGTGGTCTATTGCTGGTGTTACGGGGACTACCGCCGGCGACATTCTGACGATCTGGATCAATGATACGACCGCGGACGGCACGCTCGTCCTGAAATACGGCGCTTCCTGCACTGACGCGCCCAATTGTACTGGTTTGAGCATCTACCAAAACCGGGTCATCCTGCGCAACGAGCATTCCGGCAGTATCGCTAATTCAGACCTCGCGAGCTGCGATAACGATACCGGTACGAACTGTACCGGCGATACTGAAATTGGCTTCACATCCAACTCGAATGCGATGCTCGTTAACTCAAACCTGGAACTGCATATCTGGACGGGCGATACGTATGACCCGGGCGGCACCGTGACGACCCAGGGTACCGGGGATTTGCACGTTGACGACTCCGCAACTGCCTCGCTGGATACTACCGGAAATACTATTGGTAATAATATTGCCATTGACGCGAGCGCCACTCTCACTGTCGAGGCCAATACTACTGTTACCGGCGGTGCTGATGGCGGCGTCAGTACTGCGGGGATTCTGAACCATACCGCCGGGACATTCACGATTGGCGACGGCACCGATGAAGACCTTACTATTACCGGCGGTACCGCTACGCTCGGCGGCGGCAATACGGTTATCAAAGACGACATTAACCATTGTACAGCTGGCACCCTGAACATCAACGCCGGTTCGAATGTTGACGTGCTGAGCACGTCGGGCATCCTGAATATGGGCAATGGCTGCAGTGCCACCGCAGTGCTCAACCTTGCTGGCGGTTCGCTCGATGTTGGGAATCATATGTTCCTGGATGCCGGCACCGTCAATCTCAGCGGTGGTACGCACCGTGCCGGGGTGTCCGCCGACGGCATTGTCGAGTTGGCGCGGTACGCCAATGGAGGGATGACTTTCAATATGACTGGCGGCGAACTGATCGGGCGCGCGGTCATCGTATACAATAACGAGACGCTCACGACGACGACAGTGAGCGGCGGTACGCTGACGGTCGACGACCTGATTGGGGGCTTAGACACGGCAGCGTGGTACCAGTGGTCAGATGATTCGCCGAAGTTCTACAATTTGAAGTTTAATGATACTGCAAATTCTTTTAACTCCAGTAACTTGCTGACCTACTTGAATGGCAGCCTGACTAATACCAGCGGGACTCTGACAGCGAGCAGCCGTTCAGTCACTATTGAGGGGAATTTTACGAACGGCGGGACATTTGTCCCTGGCTCCGGCACCGTGAGCATGGTCGGCACGGGCAGCATCAACGGAGAGAGCGACACGACGTTCTACAACCTGACGATCGGCGACGCAACAGCTGGGACGGTTACGATTGAGGGGTCCGAAGATCCGACGATAACGACAGGCGGAACCCTCAATATCGACACGGGCGATACGCTATCGATCAGCGCCGGGCGCAGGCTGACCCATAGTTCGACAGTTGCGATTACATTCAATGGCACGATCTCAGGTGCCGGCACGTTGAGATTCAACAATCTATCAGCCGGTCCCGGGAGCGGGGGCACCCTCAGTTCCGTCGTGCGCTTCGATGCGACGTCAGCCGACATCACGAGCACGATATTTGACGCTCGGACCTATGGTGGCCCCGTGGAATTTTATGCCAGTAATGTTGATCTCGGCGCGTTCATTACAGCGCCGGCGAGCGGGACGTTTACCTTCAGCTCTTCTGTCACCACGACCTGCAGCGGCTGTATCGGCGGCCTCACCCTGGACCTGGACGACACCACCGACCCGACGGTGAGCATCGGTGGCGCGTTCACGATTGGCGCGAGTACAGTTGTTTTAGCGCCATCGTCGACGACCCTCACGCTCAACGGCAACTTGACGGACAACGGTACGTTTACTCACGATGCTGGCACCGTGCTCATGGCAAGCACGGGGGACGTTCAGATCGACGGCTCGAGCGATACGAGTTTCAATAACTTAACACTTGGTGACGGCAGCAGCTATCGGGGAGTTGTCGTGGCTTCCGGCGGTACCAATGACCCAACGGTTGCGGGTACCTTGAACATCACTGCGACGACTCAGGTAGAAATCGAAACCGGCAGGGCCCTCACCCTCGCCTCGACGGGAACCCTGACCTTTCCAAATAATTCAAGTATTCTCGGTTCGGGTACGTTTGTCTACAAGCCGACGACTGCGTTCCCCACGACCGGCACCCTCTCATGGAGCACGACGATAAGATTTGATGCAACAGCCGGCAACCAGACCATGAGTGCGCGTACGGATTACGGTCCGATAGAAATTTATTCTACGAACGTCAGTCCGATGAGCGTCATAGCAGGCGCTGGCACACTGACCCTCCATTCGACGTTGGACATTACTACCGTTTATTCTGCGGTCACGCTTGATTTAAATACAAATGATCCCACAACGACGATTACCGGAGCAATAACCATTAATGAGGCGGGAGTACTGTCTGCGCCAAGCACTGTTTCGGATACCGCGTTCCGGGTACTTGGTGATTATACGAATGGCGGTACGTTTGCTGATAATGGCGGCCAGATGACAATCGCGGGAACGGGAGCGCAGAGTTTTTCGGGGAGCCTGGATGGCATGAGTAACTTCGGCGCGGTGGAAGTGACAAATACGAACGCAACGGGCGTCACCTTCAACGGATTCTTTGAGCTCACTGGGGCATTTACCGCCACCCAAGGGGGCACGCACCTGAATTTCGATTCGGGCGGCTGGTATGTCAATGGGGCGCTGACGCTCACCGGTGCATCCGGAAATCTCATTTATTTGCGAAGCACATCCGATGGCACATATTATCCGACATACTTCTATTCAACAATCAGCGTGAGCTATGTAGACGTCAGAGATTCTGATGCCTCCGTATGGGCGCCAGTCTATGCCTCAAATAGCGTAAACTCAGGGCATAACCTTGACTGGTATTTCGCTGTTACCATGTCGGGGTCAGTGTATCAGACTGATGAGAATACCAAGATTACTTCAGCAGCAAAAACCGTCGTGCTTGTTGTTGACGGTTCCACGACTGCGTGCGGCGGCGGCGCGTGCACCGCGGAAACGTCATCAGGCGACTGGACGATTAACAACGTGATGGTACAGTCCGGCAGTAATGTGCTCGTGTACCTAGACGGCGAAACTGAAAAGGCCACAACGGTCGTGGCGAGCACTGGTGCGGCGACGAGCGGCATCGCGCTGTACCAGGACCGGCTCGCGGTTCGCGCTGACAACACGGGCACGATTACCAATGCGAACATCTTCACGGCAAAGGGCGTAGTGTCCGATACTGATATCCTGTACAGCGGCACCTCGCCAAACCTCACTGTTTCTTCTGGCATCGAGCTGCATATCAATGGGAGCGATTCTCTCGATCCGGGCGGTACCGTGACAACACAGGGGACGAGCGGCAACGTGCACGTTGACGATGCGGGTGCGATGTATACTGATACAGCGACCAGCGTGATAGCCGGCGGCGTCACGATCGATGCGGGCTCCTCGTTTTCTGTCGGTGCGACAACGACTGTGGCACTCGATATCACAATCGCAGATAGCGCGACACTGGGCGGTACCGGGGACCTGACAGTGAATGGCGGCGATATTACGGGAACCGGGACGATCTATTTTACTGCGGGGACTGTTACGTTGGGAGCATCCGGCAATCTCGGCGTTGACGCATCAAATACCTTGAGCAGTTTGCGGATTTCAGGTCCGACCACGACCGCCACTCACAGCATGACTATCAGCGGCACGCTGACCGTTGACGCCAGCTCAGTATTTTCCGTCAATGTATCCAAGACCATTAAAGTCACCACTTCAATATCATTAGGGGGCACAATTACGGGGGATGGCATACTCGTGTATTACGGATCCACCGCGTTTCCGGGCACCGGCACGATGAGTATCGCGATAACGTACATCAATCCCAAGAACAACAACCAGAGCATTACCGCACGGACGTTTACCGGGGACGTAATCGTGGGCACACTTGGCACAGAGCTGCTGGGAGGAGCCCGCATTGTCACGATGCTTGCGGGGTCTTTTACGGTTATAGGCGACCTGAAGATGATTGATGATCCGACAACTACGCTGACGCTTACCGCTGCCACGAATGATCCGTCGGTTGCTGTCAGTGGAGACCTTACGATAGCTGGAACAAACGGGCACACTACCCTCAATGCGGGAGCAAGCACGTGGACTGTGAGCGGTTCCGCGCATTTTGGCGTTGGCGGGGAAACTCCGGCTAACGGCGTCTTTACAGCGGAAACCAACGGAACGCTCATCATGAACGGTACTGGTACGCTTAAGAGCACCTCGGATGATACGTACTACCACGTGACGCTCTCTGGCGCGGACGTCACGATCGCAAGCGGCGGAACAGTCACTATGAATGGCGATCTTGTTTTAAGCGATACGGTTACTGCGACAGGTTCGACGGTGAAGATGACCGGCACGTCAAGAACGATTACCGGCGGCAGCCAGACACTCGCCAACCTCGAGATTGATCCCTCGTCGTCGAGCACGATAACCCTCCAGACTTCCGCCCTCGCTGTGGCCGGGACATTGACTGTCGCGAGCGGGGACACGTTGTCCCTCTCAGTCGTCGGATTGACGCACTCTGGCACGACGGATATTGCCGGCACGGGGACAATATCAGGTACCGGAACGCTGATATTCAATAGCACGACGACAGGCGGGCCTGGCACGGCCGCGACAATTACCGTTCCAGTCCGGTTTGACGCTTCTGCCGGCAGCATTCCTGCGGCTGTATTCGATGCGCGCACGTACGGCGGCACAGTTAATTTCTATAGCGGTAGCGGAACTGCTCGCACGGTAACGTCAGCGGCTTCGGGAACGTACACGTTCAGCGGCGCGGTTTCCACGACCTGCTCCTCATGCGGCGGGCTAACGATTGATTTGGACGACACGACGGATCCGACGGTCGCTTTCAGCAGCACATTGACTGTCGGCGCCACAACAACACTGACCCCGCCGTCAGGCACGACCATGACGGTCGTGGGTGCTGCCGCGATCAACGGCACGCTATCCGGTTCTGGCAGCATCACCGCGAATGGCGGGTGGACCGGCAGCGGTATCGTGACGCTTTCCGCGGGCACCTTCACGCATAATGTGAGTACGAGCGTCGGTTTTGGCTCGACGTCAGGATCGAACGACTGGACGTTCTATAATCTTACCCATACCAATCCCGTATCGAGCACGCCGACGGTTACCTATTCAGCGGGCGGCACCGGTAAAATTATTGTGAGTAACGCGTATACGATCACGAACGACCACGTGATGTCAGATGCCTTGGTGGTTACCGACAATACGAATGACCGGAATCTAGACGTGAACGGTGATGTGACGCTCTCGGGGTTTTGTCAGTTTACGCTTTCGAACTCTGCCACTTTTACCGTCGGAGGGAGTTGGAGCTTTACTGGCGGCATGGCGTCTGCTCCCACCGGTTCAACTGTTACGTTTGACGCCACAACGACCGGTAAGACGATAACCCCAAGCGGGTCCTTCTATAATGTTACGTTTGCCGGTTCTGGCGGCGCATGGGCGTTTACAGAGGGAGCCCAGTTAAATGGAGCGCTGAATATTACGCTCGGTGCGGTAACAGCGCCGCCATCCGATACCCTCACGGTAAACGGCAACTTTACCAATTCCGGCACGTTCACGCACGGCAGCGGTACTGTCCTCCTGGGCGGCGCGAGCCAGCAAACGGTTACGGGGACGATTACCTTCAGCACCCTGACCATTACTAATTCCTCGGGCACTGATGCCCAGACCGACCCCTCGGTAATTTTTGCAAGCGGGTACAATTACTCAGTTGGGACGCTGAATGTGACAACTGGCAATGCCAAACTGCGGTTCCCGGTCGGGCCGACGTACTCTTTTGCAGTGACATCGACATTAAACCTCAATTCATCGGATTCGAATAAAATATACTTGCGCAGCAATACGGCCGGAACCCAGTGGCGGTTTAATGTCTCGGGCAGCCCCGTGGTGTACGACGTCGATGTCAAGGATTCGAATGCGATCGGAAGCACGATTGATGCAACGGACAGTTCAAACGTCGATTCGACCAATAATACCAACTGGACATTTTCAGCCGTCCTGACCATTTCCGGCACTATTTATACAAACGAGGGTTCGACAACATACAACTGTTCAACGGATAACCTCACGGTTACCCTGAAGGTTAATGGTTTGGGGTCGTATTCAAATACGTGTACGTCCAGCGGTGGCACCTACAGCATTTCCAGCGTGACTGCTGCTGCGGGCGCTGTGGTTACCGTGTTCTTGGATGGCGAGACCCCGGATGCAGTAACTGTAACCCGAAGCAGCGGATCAAATCTCACCGGCATCAATTTGTATCAGAATCGCGTCATCGTGCGGCATGAGGACGCAGGACCGACATCGAACGCAAACCTCGGCCAGTATGACTATGACGATGATACGGATATCCCATTTACGTCCAATTCCAACAATCTGGTGGTGAATGACGGGGCCAAACTGTATATTTGGGGGGGAGATACCTTGACGCCTGGCGGCACGATCACGACGTCCCCAGCGTCAGATTGCTCCGGCGCCGACGGTGACATATACATTGGCGCTTCTGCAACATTGAACATGGCTGCGAATGCGCTGTCAGCCGGCGGGGACCTTGTTGCCGGCGAGGGAACCTTGAGCTACAGCGGCACCCCGACAGCGACATTCACCGCAACCGGTGTAGGGTGTACGTTAACCGGAGATATTTCATTTTATAATCTTACGTTCAACGGTTCCGGCGGCGGATGGAGCTGGGACCAGTCTAATACCGTCAGCGTTGATGGCGCGGTAACGGTAACTGCTGGTACGGTTTCCGGCGGCGGCAATCTCACGATCAACGGCGGCGGATTCACCGGCAACGGGACGGTCAATCTTACCACGACGGGCGTCGTCACCATGAACGAGACCGGTAACCTCGGCGGTACGACGCCATGGACGCTGGCCAGCTTGACTGTTGCGACAGGCGAAACAGTCACAACCACAGGGGACATTACCGTGTCTAATATTTTGATAGTGTCTGCGACGAATGCGATTTCGATCGGCAGCGGTACGTCCCTGACGATGAGCGGGTCGTCATTCTCCTTCGGCGGTACGCTGTCCGGCTCCGGCACGTTTATCGTCAGCGGGCAGCCGGCATTCCCGACCAATGGCACGATTTCCTGCCCGGTCCGGTTCGATATCACGGACCAGCCGAGCGGGTACCAAATCGGCGGCCGGACGTTTGGCGGCAATGTCGATTTCTATAGCTACGATACCAGCCTCAAGCAGATCCAGCTCGGCACGGATTTTAGCCAGACATTTACCTTTATCGGTGATTTCAATATCACCGCGGCAAATAACGGTGGGATGCAGGTACTTGCGAATACGTACGATCCGACGGTGAATATTACGGGCAGCATCGATTACCTCGGGGCGGGATCAGGCACGGAATATCTCGCGCCAGGTGCTGGCACGTGGACCGTAACCGGCAGCATTGATTTTTCGTTGGGATCCAGCAACTCAACCGGCGTGTTTGTCATGAACGGCGCGTCGGTCAATTTCTATGGCGCCAGCTTGACGGTAACATCACTGACGACGACGGGAACTGGCACCGTGACTGTCCAGTCCGCTGTTATGATCGGCACGCTGACTGTCGGAAGCGGCACGACGCTTAATGCGAACGCCGGAGTTACCGTAACAGGCAGCGCCACGGGCGATGGCATCCTGACCTATTCCTCGGGCACGCCGACATTCACGCTATCAGGCACCGGTAGCCTGGGTGGCGATACCGGGTGGACGTTCTATAATCTCACCCTTTCGATTTCTTCTTCGAACCTGACAACGACAGCGGCCGGAGGCGGTATCATGACAATCAACGGGGTTTTGACCACCTCCTGCGCCGATACCAATTTTGACGATGCATGCGACGTGTACCATACGCTCAACTTGGGGACGAAGACCTGGACGCTCGCAAACGTCGCGGCTTCATCGGCGCCATTTGTGAACCAAGGCCGGATCGTCGGATCGACGTCAGTATTTATCTATGCAGGCAGCACATCGCTCAATATTGCGAGTGCCACTAATGCGACGACGAATTACTACTATGACCTGCGGCTTCAGCCGACTGATACCGCTACCTTCACCCTGCCATATGCGTCTTCCGGCAATCCCTTGCGGGTCAATGGCAGCCTGCTCGTAGGGAACGGGACGAACAGTGTCACAATGACTGGTACGGCGCAAAACACAAACATTGCCGTCGGAACTGATTTCAGCTGTACTGCCGGCGCATCAACGACTGTGGAGACGGGCACTGGCACCTGGACAATCGGTGGTCATTTGGATCTGACGAACTGCGACACGTTCACCGCAACCTCTGGGCATACGTTTACGATGACGGGCGCGAGTAAGAACTATACTTCGGGCGGTCAAACAATTTATAACCTGACGACGTCCGGTTCGGCAAGCGTGACTGTCGCGACCAACGCAGCGACGCTCTCCGGAAATTTGACCGTCGGGAGTGGGACGTTCCTCTATGCAGATCAGAGTGTGACGGTGAACGGCGGCAGCATCACCGGCGACGGCACGATTACCTACTCAACAGGCACCCCTACGGTCACCATCGGCTTTGTCGGCAACTATGATGATGGGCAGATCGGCGGCGATTCAGACTGGACATTTTACAACCTGGTGTTCCAGCAAACGGGCAGCAATGCGGGCGATATTACGACGGCGATTGGGAGTGGAAGCATGACGGTCGATAATGTCATGACGATCCAGGGATATGCCGCGACGTGTATGATCATGGAGGGGAGGAACGATTGCCGCCACCTCCTGTACGCGGGCGCGAAGCAATGGAATTTTACCGATAGTGGCACACCGCTGGTGTCAACCTCAGGCATGTTTTCCCCGCAGACCTCAACGGTACGGTATACAGGTACGGGAGCAACCAACATTGCGAGTACGACGTACGGTTCCCTTTCGTTTTATCGCCTGTACCTCCAGCCGTCCGGCGCCGGCAATCCAGCGTATACGCTGCCATCAACCTTAATAATTACTAATAATTTGCTCATTGGCGACGGCGTTAACGCAGTCACAGTCAATGGCACGACGAACAATCCGTCATCTACCATTGGTGGTAATTTGTCGTGCACAGCCGGTGCGACCAACACCATCAATTCAGGTACCGGCACGTGGACCATAGGCGGTAACATCGATTTGACTGCGTGTACCTATACGGCCACCGCGAACAATACGGTACGCATGAGCGGCGCCAGCGGAACCATTACTGCCGGAGGGACTGCGTTCTATAATTTCGGCGCGAATGGCACCCTCTCGACCGTGACTGGCACCGACTTCAGCGTTACTAATACACTCACCGTGTATTCATCCAAGGAACTGGCCATCGAAACAAGCAGGACGGTGACTGTCACCTCGACAGGATCTGTAACCTTGAGCGGCACGATCTCCGGGGCTGGCCGGCTGACGTACCAGTCGGGCAATACGTTTCCCGCGACCGGGACAATCAGTTGTGTCATGCGGTACGATGCGACAACCGCTGGCGTGAACCCGGACGTGATAACGCGTGCGTACGGTGGGGATCTGGAGCTGTACACCAATGCCACCGATAGCACCAGGACATTCTACCTGGGTACTGTGGCCGGAACGATTACGGTCGGCGGTTCATTCTATATAATTTCGGATAACGGGTTTGCCGCGTCGGTTAATGGCGACACATACAATCCCGCGCTGGACATTACCGGCGGTTTCTACTTGATGGAAAACAGCACCGGCAGCGCGGAAATTTCGACCGGCACCGGAACCTATACGGTCGCTGGCAGCGTCAATTTCGGCACTGGAGGATTCTATGCGTCCAATCTCCTCAAGATGACCGGTACCAGCAAGACATTAACCTCCGGGGGCAATTCTATGAATAGCTTTGAGGTTGCTTCCGGCAGCACGACCATGGTCGGCGCTGCAGCCCTCACCGGTACGCTTACCATCTCCGGCGGTATTCTCACCGCGCCGTCCGGGGGCGCCCTGTCTGTCGCTGGCAGCTTCCTGAACACCGGCGGCACCTTTACCCACAATAACAGCAGTGTGTCGCTTACCACGGCTGCTGCGGCGTCAGTGTCAGGCAACAATACGTTCTACGATTTCACCATCCAGCCAGGCGCGGCGAAGACCGTGACCTTTGCGGACGGTTCAACCACGACCGTTACCCATACGCTGATATTTGACGGTGATTCAGGGCAGGTGGTCACGCTCAAGAGCCAAACCAACGATGTGCACTGGAACCTCAAGATGAATGGTACCTCACAGACAATCAATTATGTTTCAGTCCGCGATTCGGACGCGTGTTCCGGCACGTACAATATCCAGGCGTACGATGGGACCAATTCGAACGTGAGCAATAACCATTGCTGGGACTTCACGTTTATAACTGTGTCAGGAATTACCGATTCGACACTGTGCGACCAGACGGTCGCTATCGCGGTTGGCGATGATCGCCTTCCCCAGACTGACCAGATCACGTGCGAAGGGACCTACCCATTCAGCATCATGATCGGAGCCCAGTCGGCGGATGCCATTATCTCTGTCTGGGTCGATGGCGTCGGGGAGGCGAGTGAAGCGACGGCGATTACGAAGTATGACGGTTCAGGCGATATCACCGGCATGGTACTCACCCCCCATTCACTGACGCTGGGAAGCACGAGCGAAAGCGCGACGATTTCAAAAACAAACTTAACGCAAGCATATAATCGGTATTACGACGAGGATATTGTGCATGGCTATCCGATTGACCAAAGTAATCAGTATGGGCCTGGATGGAATGAACTGCTGTGGCCGATAGATTATTCTGATGACTACGACGATGAGCGGTTCCGAGTGCTTTCAGGAACCACCTTTACGATGACGAGCACATGGGGTGAGGAAAATGGCACTTTTGACTCCCTCGAGACGCACGACTTGCTGAATGAGGGGACGATTACGATCACGAATGACGGCAAGGGTCCGACATTCAAAATCGGTGGTTCATGGACCACTACCGGCACCTTTAATCAGGACATTTCCCAGGTTCAGTTCCTCTCAGCTACCACGGAGACGATCGCACCAGGCGGCCAGCCGTTTTATGATGTATTTTTTAATAATGCTGCTGGAAGCTGGAATAACACTGCCGCGATGTCGGTCTTGAACGACCTAACGCATGCGGCGGGATTGGTCTGGGGTTCGCAGGATGTCACGGTGAATGGGGACGTCCAGTGCTTCGGAACGTGCGGTTCACTGGTATTTACCGGCGGCACCTTTACCCAGTCGGTTGCGGCAGCACGGAATTTCGGTTCTGACGGTCTGGAGTCAACCTGGTCATTCAATAACCTCACATTCTCGGGGAGCACGTATACTGTTACAGCCCAGGGTACTGGCACCAACACCGTTGGCGGCACGCTGACGGTATCGGCAGGCAATACATTGGATGCCGGGGCAAAGACGTGGGCATTAACGCACAACGGTTCGCCTTTGGTCATCGGGGGCAGTGTGACACCATCGACCTCCACGTTTAGTTTCACCGGCGGCAATAGTACGTTCGTGCCTGACGCGACGTACTACAATCTTGAGGTAAAGCCCAGCGTGAATGGAGCGTCGCATACTTTGAGCAATGACCAGACGGGAGAAATAACCATAAACAATAATTTAACCATCGGCGATGGCGACCACTTCGGATGCACTGTAACCGGAGCTGCGTTCCTGATGGATTTGGACGTAAATAACGACGTGACTATTATTAGCGGCACATCGTTCGTTGCGCCGGGCAGTTACGCGACATTCACCGTCGGCGGCAACTGGACGGGCGACTTTTTCACCCATTCGAGCGGGACGGTGACGTTTGACGCGAACACGACCGGCAAGACGATTTCGAACATGAGCAACTGGAATAATATTGTTTTCAATAATGCGAACGGCGGGTGGAGCTTTACGGATGGGGCGACGCTTGTCGGTGACCTCACGGTAGCAGCTGGGACGCTGTCCGGTACGAGCAGCATCGACATCCAGGGCGGCGACTTTACCGGCGCTGGGATTGTGAATCTGACCGGCGGCACCGTAACACTCGGAAATGCTTCCGGCACGGTCGGCGGCACCGGCGCGTCACCAGCAACAGACTGGAACCTGAATAATATTTCCTTGACCGCGCCATCGCCCTGCACGGCAAACAAGACAACATCGACCGCGTCCGGCGCGAGCAAGATGAAGATCGCAGGCCAAATTACCGGCGGTTCGTGCAGCTGCGGGGATGAGTGTAGTTTTCATCATATCCTCAATCCGGGCGCGAAGACATGGGAACTGTCATATTCGGGATCGCCACTGGTATCTCTCACGATGACTGGGGGCACCTCACTGTTCAGGTACGTCGGGAGTGGTATGACGGTGAACGCTGGCGCGTTTTCGTATTATGATCTTGAAATAGACCCGGTATCTGAAACGACGTACACTTTTGAGTCGTTCTACGTATCGCACGACCTGACGATTGCCCCCCCGGCAATGCTCACGGTGGACTATGGAACATCAGTTATCGCTGTCGGGTCGGACGGTGTGACGAGTACCCTTGATGCTGGGGGCCAGACGCTGAACACAATCGGGACGAATATCAGTTCCGGCGCCGAGACACTGAACCTTGTTTCAAACCTGACGCTCGCCTCCAAGCTGAATATCGGCGCAACGGATACAGTCTCGATCGATACGGGGCATACGGTCACTGTTCTATACAGCGATAATGCATCTCCTGGCATCAGCATCGGCGGGACGCTAACGGGCGACGGCAACGTTATATACCGGGATAATACTGATGTCACCGGGACTACCATTAACTGTGATTTCCAGTATGACGCCAAGGATTTAGGCGGGAACGTGACTATCAACCCACGTACATGGGGTGCTGATCTGGAATTCGAAAATACCGGAACGACATCAAGCCTTTCATACGTCCTCGATTCCGGCACCCATACGCTTTCGAGCGGCAACCTGACAGTCAAATCAACCGGTACGGGCGGCATAACCCTGGACGGTGCCACGAATAACCCGACTGTCACGGTAACTGCCAGCAACCTGTCATTCGGGTCTGATACGAACAGCAAAACGGTTACAACAGGTACGGGGACATGGACGTTTGGCGGCAATGTGGATTTCACCGGCACAAACGCCACTTTCACGGCGACATCCGGCAATACGCTCAAAATGAACGGTTCAAGCAAGACGCTGACAACCGCCGGTCAGTCGCTGCACCATTTCGAGGTGTCGGCCGGGAGCACGACAATGTCCGGTACGACGACGCTCAACGGCACACTGACGGTTTCCGGCGGAACTCTGACCGCGCCGTCCGGCGGCACGTTGTCGGTGGCGGGCAGTTTCCTCAATACCGGCGGTGCGTTTGTGCATAATAATAGCACTGTGTACTTGACATCAACGGGCGCTGCTGCTATTTCGGGCGACAATACATTCCGCAACCTTTCCGTTTCGGGTATCGGCGGCGCGAAGACGATTACGTTCGCAAATGGTTCGATAACGACTGTAACAAATAGTCTTACGTTCAATGGCGCTTCGGGCCAGGTCGTGACGCTCCAGAGCCAGACAGCCGATACCGCGTGGTACCTGAACATGAACGGAACTGCCCAGACGATACACTACGTATCGGTTCGGGATTCCAATGCCTGCAGCGGTACGTACCACATCCGCGCGTACGACGGCACCAATGCCAACGTCAGCAACAACCAATGCTGGGACTTCTCGTCGGTCACCGTAAGCGGGACGTCAAACGCGAGCGATGATACTATCGTTGCCGCGGCGATTAATTCATCGAGACAGGCCCAAACAGGCTCGGTGGCAAATGGGGAATGGACTATCACCATCGGCACACCGACGGCCGGCGACACCATTACCGTTTGGCTCGATTTAGTAGACTTAGCAGCGGAATCGACGGCCATTACTAAGTTTGTATCCGGCAACATCACCGGCATGGCCTTGAGCGCAAACGTCTTGTCCGTTGGCGGCAGCGGCACCCCAAGCCTCGACGGCTCGGATTTTAACAAATACGATGCTGGTTATGACGAGGACGTAATGTTCGATTGTATATCCGCAGCCGGCTATACCATTAACTTGGACGGCGGCGGGCCGTATGAAAGTGAAAAGTTGAGCATTTTACCAAATACTACCGTGACACTTGAGCAGGTTGGAGGTGGAACGCCGCGGTCTGATTATCTATACACCCACGATCTCGAGGTCCAGAATGGTGGCACGCTTGCGAATTCAGGCGGACCTGGATTGTATGTTTCCGGCTCGTGGAGTGTCGGGACGTCCGGAACGTACACAGCGGGTTCAGAGAATATTTCATTTACATCGACCACGTCCGGGGAAACCATCGACAATAGCTCTTCGTCTTTTTACGATGTCACTTTTGATGGTACGGGCGGGGCATGGAGTTTCGCGAATAAGCCGACAACCGTGACCCATAACTTCACGATTACCAACGGCACCGTGACGGCGCCCGGCGATACGCTCTCGGTCGGTGGCAACCTTGCCAATAGCGGTACGTTTACCCATAACAGCGGCACGGTGACCATGACCGGCACCGCCAATACGATTGCCGGCGGCGGTAATGCGTTTAACAACGTAACTATCAACCCGTCTTCAACCGGCACCATCACGCTCCAGGCGTCTGATCTCAGCGTTTCCGGCACACTCACCGTGGCGGCGAACGACACCCTTTCAATCGCTTCAGGCAGAACCCTTTCCCTAAACAGCGCCAGCTCTCTGACGCTTACCGGCACGATTTCAGGCGACGGAATCCTGCGGTACTATTCTATCAGTAACGCCTTTCCTACCGGCGGCACCATTACTGCTGACTTGGCATTTGACGGGAAATTCGGCAACCAGTCCATGAACGCCCGGACCTACGGAGGAGACGTATCGCTCGAGAATACTGCCGCATCCGCTTCGCCCCAATCGGTCACTATGCTGGCTGGTACCTATATTTTTTCCGGCAATGTCGTGATTGGGGAGGACCACATGACCCTGACTGGGGCTGCGAATGATCCGACAGTAACCATCGCCGGTAATCTTGAAGCGCTGAGCGCAGCGGCGACAGGGACGGTAAACACCGGCGCCGGGCAATGGACGGTTTCCGGTAATGTGGAGTTCTTCTATACCGGTGAGCCGGGAGGCGGCGGGGTATTTACCGCGGAGAGCGGCGGCGTACTGGAGATGGATGGTACGGGGACGACACTGTCTGCCGACATCAATAGTACGTTTGGCAATATTATTTTTACCGGCGGCGACATGATTAATACGCATGCCTATGGCAATATCATCGCTGCCAATGATATCACCGTGGACTCAACGATAGTGAACATGGACTCCGATGTTACTGTTAACGGCGGCGATATTATTCTGACGGGCACCTCGCCGACCATTGACTATACCACTGGCTCACCAATCATCACTATGACCGGAACCGGGGCTATCGGAGGCGGTTCTTCGCCGTCCATCACGTTTTATAATGTAGCCGTTGGGAGCGGTACCACCGCCACCACCACTCTAACCTCACCGGCCACGGTCGCGAACGACGTGTCTGTTGGCACCGATTCCACGTTCAATATTAATGCCGACCTAGCTGTCAACGGCGGTGACCTGACCACTACCACAACCGGTATCATCAATACAACTTCGGGTACGCCGACCGTCACAATGTCCGGCACGGGGAACCTGGGCGGCGGGTCTGGGGCAGTCACGCTGTATAACCTCACTACCTCAGGGAGCGGTACGACGACGGTTGCTTCCACCGCGACCATCAACAACGATGTGTCAATCGGTTCCGGTACCACCCTCGCTGGCACTTCAGACTTGACTGTCATCGGCGGTGATTTTGCCGGTGCCGGAACAGTTACCATGGGGGGCGGTACGGTTGAAATCCGAGGTACCGGTAATTTCAGCAACTCGAGCAATACGTGGACGTTCAATAACCTTATGTTCGGGCTCGGGGCTCTCTGCAGCGGCGCCGACTACACCACGAGCGGTGTCGGTACGGGGGAGGTTGAAATCGCGGGCGAGTTTAGCCAGCAGATATGTGGCTGTGGCGAGTCTTGCAGCAGCATCCATTACCTCTCTGCGGCAAGCGGCGTGAGCAAGACCTGGACCCTCCTCGGTAGCGGTACACCGATTAAAGATAATGTCCTCTATTTATCAAATTACACTTCGGAGGAATCAACGTTCCGATTCAGGGGAACGGACACCACTAATATAACCGGCGGGAACTATCATAATCTTGTCCTTTCGCCGGCATCCGGGTCGCCTGATTATAATCTGGGGAGCGTGCAATTGTATGGGGACTTGGCCATTGACGAAACCGCATCGATAGATCACGGAACAAACATGCTCCGCATGCGTGGCGACGGTACGACAATCAACGCGGGCGGCAAGACGCTGTATGACGTTGTTTTCGACGGCACGGGCGCAACGGTTACTGCCGAGAACACCGGATTTACCGTATCGCGGGTGCTTCAGGTCAATAACGGGGATACGTTCGCAATCGGAAGCGGCCAGACAGTAAGCCATACTGGCATGGCCTTTATTCTCAGCGGTACTGCCACCGTGACGGGCGACGGTACCATGCGGTTTACTAGCACGTCATGCGGGCCGGGGACGACCGGCACGATGGACGCCGACGTGCTCTATGATTCCACCGAGGGCGCGATTGAGTCCACGACGATTGATGCGCGCACGTACGGCAAAGACGTTGAAATTTATAACAATCGGGACCTCGTGTCGTCAACGACCGTTTCCCTCGCGTCCGGCGCGTACACTATCGGAGGGAATTTCTACCTGCGCGCTGACAATACCCAGAATATCGGCCTCATCGGGTATGATAATAATCCCTCCGTAACGATTGGCGGCGATGTCGATTTCCTCGGTGTCGGGAGCGGTATGGAAGTTATCAATAGTGGCACGAGCGCCTGGACTGTTGGCGGAAATGTTGATTTTACTGACGGCGATTATAATCCCGGAACGGGCAATACTTTCATCATGACAGGGAGCGCGCCGCAAAAGACATTGACATCGGCGGGTGAAGGGCTTGAGAATTTTTCCGTTACCGGTACGGGCGACGTCAAGGCGGCTGACGCGATGGACGTGAACGGTGCGTTCCTGCTCGATGACACGGGAAAATTCCAGCAGGCTGATGCAGGAAACCTGAATGTCGCCGGCAACTTCATGCTTGAGAGCGGCACAACCTTTACCCGATCAGCCACCAGCGGTGTGCTGATATTCGACGGCGATCTTACCTTCAATGATAAAAACGCGGCCAAGCAGGACCTCGGCGACGTGGAGATCGGCACCTCGCCTGATACGACCAACCTGGATTCCGACATGGTTGCTAAGACTCTGAGCATCAATAATGGAGATATTTTAGAGACTGACGGGTATGACCTCGATATCGGCATCGGCGGCGTCAAGATTAAGAATGGCGGTACACTGGACGCCACTGACTGCGAATTGGGCCCTGATTGCGAGCAAGACCTCACGGAAATCGATACGGATGACGATTTTGACCTGCAGAGCGGCGGTACGTTCACCCATGGCAATTCAACAGTGAAATTCACCATGCCCGGGACGGTGACCGATATTACCAACGACCTTATTACCGCCGGAACCGGTTCTCTCTATAACCTGACCGTTGACGATGGCGGAGGCACGTATACCCTTACTGTTGAGGTGGAGGACCCTGTCGATGTCGATAATAATGTCACGATTACGGGTGGCGTGCTCGACGCGAAGAGTGGCGAGAATAACGCGATCACTGTAGGCGGCAATTGGTCCAACAGCGATATCTTTACGGCACAGTCCGGTTCGGTGATATTTGATGCGACTGACAGCGGAAATACCATCGCTCCGAACACGTCCTCGTTCTATGACGTTGAATTTAACGGGGCGAGCGGCGGCTGGTCGAATTCGGCGGCGATGACGATTACCAATGATTTGGTAATGACCAACGGCACGTTCTCGGGTACGAACAACGTGACGGTCAACGGCACGGTCAGGGGCGCAGGCACGATTACCCGCACTGGCGGCACGTTCCTGCAGCGCGTTGCTGCGGCTGAGAATTTCGGCACGACATCAGGGTCCAATGACTGGGTGTTTGAAAACCTCTCGTTCGAAAACTCATCAGCGTCTGACCGGACAGTTACGTTTGCTACAGGCGGCTCAGGCCAGATTAAATCGAACGGGACATTAACGATCGGCAAAGCCAGCGACAGCAATAAAACGACGGTCGACAACGACACCAATGACCGCGTGCTCGATACTGCGTCTGTTGCCATCACCTCGAAAGGTTTGCTGCAAGCATCATCAACTGCCACATTCACGCTCAGTGGCAACTGGACGAATAACGGCGATTTCACGGCTGGGACAGGCACGCTGACCGTTGATGGTACGAGTGGGCAGACATTAGATGGACAGATGACAGGCGCATCTGACCGCTTCTATAATCTTACGGTAACGAATGCAGGAGCCTCGAATCCCGATGTGTCGCTTGGGGCTAATGCGGAAACCCAAAACACACTTACCGCTGCAACTGCGAATTCCCAGCTCTTATTCAAGGCGGGGGCTACGTATACATTCCAAAATATCGATTTCGACGGGCAGGCAACGGGTACGCGGGTGTACTTGCGTTCGTCATCGACCGGCACGCAGTGGAAAATCAATGTTGCTGGCACGCGGTCCGTGTCGAACACTGACGTGCGCGATTCGTACGCATGCGACCAGCCACCCGATATTGACGCGTCAGACGGTACCAACCGCGATTCGACCAATAATGATTGCTGGTTCCTGAATTCGCTGACATTTACCATTTCGGACACTTCCATCGGCTTTGGGAGCCTGTCGGCATCAACAGCGCGATGGGCGACAGCTGACGAAAATGGCACCAGTAGCCGGCCAGCAGCCGGCAGCGGTGCCCACGAGCTCGCTTTCTCGTCAAACGCTCAGAATGGGTACGTGATTTCATACTATGGTTCAACACTGAGCGGTGATACGGGCACTATTGAGCCAGCAACCATCGCGGGCGACGGAGATGGCACGCAGAATACGGAACAGTTTGCTATTGCCGCTTCGACAACCGGCGACGCGACGATTCCAGCAGCGTACCAGTATTCATCTGATAATTACAGTTTTGTAGCAGATACAACCACGACAATCGCCTCTGAAAGCGGGACGACGAGCACCGAAACGATCGATATTTACTACATAGCGAACATCTCGGGCCAGACTGAGGCAGGTTCATACGCGACCGCGATAACATATATTGCCACGGCATCGTTCTAGTGGAAAACCTTTTGACTTTGGCGGAAAAATATGCTATAGTGTATATGCAGGAAATGCTCCGAGAGAGCTAGGTTCGCCTCGGCAGTGGGACGGCAGGACAGTAAAGCTCGGCTATAATAAATTTTAATATATAAATTAATACGTAACCATGAATATATGGTGAAATTAAAGCGGATAGCAATCGTATTGTTCGCTCTTTTTATGGCCGTCGCTTTCAGCGTTCCTGCGTTGCCAGCATATGCGGATTCGTTGGGAAACATAAAAGACACGCTGAGTTCGGTCGAAGAAACAGCCGTGGCAAATCATGAAATTATTTTCGTGACACCGACTGGCGTTCAAGCTTCGACAGACACAATCACTCTCGATTTGGCATCATTTACTACCGGGAGCGTTGACTATACCGACATTGACCTCGCGGTTGATGATGACAATGTGTGCGACGGTGCATGGACTGACAAAACGTTAGCAGCTGCGGCGGACGCTGCCACCTGGGGCGCCGCTTTTGCAGACGGCGTTCTTACGCTGACGCCTCCGACCGATGCTGCGGCAGGTGAAATTACCGCGGATCGCTGCGTACAAATCCAGATAGGTTTGAATGCAACAGCTGGTGTAGCCGGCAATGCCCAGCTCACGAACCCGGCGGCAGGCGCAGTGACCATTGATCTCGCCGGCGTTTTTGGCGATACCGGAACGCTTGCAGTACGGATTTTGACCGAGGATGATGTCGCGGTAGCTGCGACCGTCGATCCGACGATCACGTTTTCAATCAATGATACGTCGATCGGGTTTGGATCGCTGAGCGCAACAGCAGCGCGATGGGCGACCGCAGACGGCGCCGGTACCGCAGTTCAGCAGGCGGTTGGCAGCGGTGCACACGAACTGCAAGTATCAACGAACGCCGACAATGGCTATGTTGTCACCTACTATGGGGCGACCCTGACGGGTACCGGGGGCACTATTACCCCGGCGACGATTGCTGGTGATGGAGACGGCACACCGACGACCGAGCAGTTTGCTATCGCCGCATCGACAACCGGCGATGCGACAATCACTTCAGCGTACGATTACGCGAGTGATAATTATAGCTTCGCTGCTTCGACGACAACGACGCTCGTTTCGGAAACCGGCCCGACATCGACCGAAACGGTTGACCTGTACTACATCGCCAACATTTCAGGCAGTACTGAAGCGGGCGATTACACGACGAGCATAACGTACATTGCGACCGCCACGTTTTAAAAAAGATTTTACGGGTACTCCCCCCGGCAGATTCGCAATCGGAGCGCGATGAAGCCGCCATTGGACGACAGGAGGGAGGGTAGAAAATAAGGTTAACATAACACGACTATGGTAAAGAAAGTGACATTTTTACTCGGAGCTACCCTGTTCTTTGCGGTGCTCTTAATCCCCAGCCGAATGGACGCGCTGGAAATCACGCCGGCTATCCGCGAGATTACCCTGAAGCCTGGCGAGGAAAAAACCGCGATGATTGACGTCACCAATGATATGCCGCAGGCAGTGGAGGTGACGGCGAAGGCGGTTAATTTCACGCCAAAAGACGAGACGAGCGGCGAACCTCTCTACAATATCACCGGGACACCGACGGATATTGCTACATGGATGACGATTACTGAGAGTACCTTTACGCTTCAGAAGGATGAGACCCAGGCGGTGGCCGTGACATTTGCCGTGCCAGCAACTGCAAAAGCGGGTGGCCACTATGCAGGCGTTGTATTCAATTTCGGCGAAAAGCAAGTTGCGGGCCAGGTGACGATCCAGTCATCCGTTGGAATCCCGTTCCTCGCGACAGTAACCGGAGACTACACGGAGAGCGCCGAGATCGCAAAATTTGCGACAAAAGACGAGAAGTCGACGTATACGTCAGGCCCAATCGTTTTCGATCCGATACTGATTGAGAATACCGGGGATGTCCATCTAAAGCCGATGGGTACCGTAATGATTACTAACATGTTTGGCAAGACAGTTAAGACGTTCAAGATAAACGAGGATCAGTCGGCGGTACTGCCGGGGTATTCCCGTGAGTATGCCGTTGGTACATGGAAGGACCTCGGGAACGCATTCGGTTCGTATACTGCGAAGGTCACGATAACCGCGGGAACCGTAACGGAGACCGCGAGCGCAAATTTCATGGTTATTTCGACCATGGGAATCGTGATTATTGCGGTTGTTCTTGTCGTGCTTATTGTCGTTGCCATTCTGCTCATGCGAAAAGGGGACGCTCGAACTAAAGCACCAGAGGTTTCGGCTAAATAAACTCCCCATTTACCATCGGTGATAAAATTAACGAGCTATGGTTAAGTCTGCTCGACAATTTATCTGCAGTATAGCGTTCTGTGCACTCATCGTGGCAGTGGGCAGCATCGTATTCGCCTATCCTGCGCATGCGATTACGCTCATACCGCCGTCGCTCGAAATTTCTCTGACACCGGGACAGACATCCCAGACGATCGTTAAGTTGTTCAATGAGACCGCCAATACCCTTCAGCTGTATACTGAAGCGCGGAATTTTACAGCCCAGGGGGAGACAGGCCAGCCGACATTTGATTTTAATGCTGAGCAGGTTGGTTTGAGCAGCTGGGTTTCTGTCGAAAAGGGTCCCATTGTCATCGCTCCGAATGAGCGATATGAGGTTCCGGTGACAATTTCGACACCGTCCGATGCAGATCCGGGCGGCCACTATGCGTCCCTATTCTTTACATCAACCCCTCCCGAAGCAGGCCAGATCAAGATTTCGTCAAAAGTCGGGACACTCCTTTTAGCGAAAGTTGCCGGCGATGTCAGCGAGCAAGGTTCGATTGCCGAGTTCAATGTCGTCGGTAGCAAACATGTGCTCAATCGTCCTCCGGTGCAGTTTTTTGCCCGGTTCAAGAACACGGGTAATGTCCACCTGAGGCCGACGGGAACGATCGCAGTCTCGAACATGTTCGGGAAGGTGAGCGATACGATAGAGTTCAATGCAGGCCGCGGTGCGACTCTCCGCGATTCTACCCGGCGCTACGAGGCTGTCTGGGAGCGCGGACAAGTCGGGGATACGGCAGGCAACGCCTGGACGGCGTTCTGGAAGGAGTACGGCAACGAGAAGAATAATTTTGCCTTGGGGAAATATACCGCGAAACTTTCAGTAACAGCAGGAACTTCCGACAGCGTGTCCGATCAGGCATCGGTATCGTATTGGATCATACCATGGCGGGTACTTCTCGTTTGGGGCATCGTGATCGTGATCGCCGTCCTTCTGTTGATTCTCGCAATTAAGAGGTACAACGCTTGGATTGTAAAGAAATCAAAAGGGTAGTACATGCGGCAATCAAGTTATGTAATATTTCGGCGCATTTTTGCATCGATTATCCCGTTGATCATTGTGGTCGCGGGATATTCGTTTGCGATTGCCCAGGTTTCCTACCAGGTAACTGTCACGGCGACGGTTCCCGAGAAACCGCCGATCGAAGAGCCTGATACGACCGTTGTATTCAGCGGAATCGCATATCCCCGATCAACCATTACCATAACGCAGGACGGAACACCGATTTCAATCATTACGGCAAATTCCCAGGCGCGGTTTGAAGTATCGGTGATTGTTGATCCTGGCACGTATACATTCAGCGTATACGGAACCGACGTCAATGGTACGCGCGGGCGCGTGTCGAATTTTACCCTGCTGCTTTCCAAGGGAAGCACAACAACAATCAGCGGGATTTTTCTCGGGCCAACGATTACGAGGACTCCGCCAAGCATCGGTCCCGGTGAAACCGTCACGCTCTCCGGCACAACTGCCCCCGAAAGCACAGTCAATGTGACGCTGACCTCCCCGCAAGTCGGTGCAGGAGCGGGCTCGAATCCGACGAAAATCGCCGTTCATATCGCGAGTTCGGATACCAATGGCCGGTGGCTGCAGCTTTTCAATGCGGATGATTTGGTTGAGGGGACCCATTCAGCAAAAGCACAGGCAACCGAACCGATATCCCAAGCAGTGTCAGAGTTCAGCGATACCGTGTCGTTTGATGTGACAGGGACCGGCGAGCCTGATGTTTGTGCAGGGGCGGTTCCTGGTGATATCAATTGCGATGGAGCGGTAAACTTGATCGATTTTAGTATCATGCTGTTTTATTGGAATGCTTCAAATCCAAGCAATGCCCGTGCCGATATTAACCAAGACGGAACGGTCGACATCATTGATTTCAGCATCATGCTGTACTATTGGACAGGATAATATGCGTATGAAGAGATATTTATACATCGTGTGCATTGTAACTGGCATCATCGCAGGCGTGTCTGCCATCGCCCATCATGCGGATGCTGCGTCACTTTCTGCGGATGCAGCAGAGAAGAAATTCGAACAGGGTAAGGTTTTTGATGTTCTCGTGCATATATCCAGCGATCAGCAGGTGATCAATGCTGTTGAGGCAGCGGTTACCTATCCGGCAGATATGTTGGAGGTTATTGGCGTATCACGCGGTGGATCATTTTTGACGCTCTGGCCTGAGGAGCCGGCGGTTGACCGAGAGGCAGGCGTTATCACCATGATTGGCGGCATCCCGAGCGGCAGCTACGTTTCTGGCGGAATTGTTGTCACGATTACATTCCAGGCGTTCGCAACTGGCGGGGTGGAGATTGGTTTTCAAGATGATGTGACACACGTCCTGTTAAACGATGGACTTGGGACCGAAGCTCCGCTGACGTTGAATTCAGGAATAGTTGATATCACGCCTGCGACGTCGTTTTCTATTATTTCGCCCACGCACCCTTCAGAGAAGACGTGGTACCGGGAGCGTGATTTCACGGTCAATTGGACTGCTACGCCAGGTGCAGGATACAGCTATGTCGTCAGTGATTCAGTCAGCGAGATACCGGATGATGATCGTGAAGACGTTGTTGGTACTGTGACATTTTTAAATCTCGCCGACGGCGTCCATTACTTTATCCTGCGTGAAAAGCTTCCCGGCGAAGAATGGAAGATTGCCGGCAGCCGCCGCGTCATGATCGACGGCACCTCTCCGGGGACGGTTACCGCTTTTTCATCAGCAGAGCCGACGCTGTACGGGGGGAAGGCGTTTATTGTATTTTCGGCGACCGATAAGATGTCAGGCATTGACCACTACGATGTGTACGAAGCCGGCACCCGAACCCAGCGTGCAGTATCTCCCCATGTGCTCCAGAGCTCAGATAATTTGCAAACAGTCCGCGTCGTCGCATATGACGTTGCCGGCAACTCGACAACCTACCAATTCTATCAGCGGAGTACTCGGGGTACAGTCCAGGCGTACGGCACGAAAATACTTTTTGCGCTTGCAGCGATACTGCTGCTCTCAGCGCTTTTGCTGCTTGGGCTCCGCTCAAATCGTAAACGGTAGCGCATTCCTATGGCACGGCGTTTTTCCATAGCACTTTGGATTGTTGCATGTTGCGTACTGTTTCCTGCTGCCGCGCATGCAGCAACGCTCTATCTCGCACCGTCGTCCGCTTCTCCGACCGTTGGCGGGAGCTTTAATGTCTCTGTCGGCGTCAATACGGCGGGGGTTGCGATCAATTCAGCCCAGGCGACCGTAACATACCCTAATGATATTCTCGAGGTAACCGCCATTTCCCAAGCGGGAGTATTTTCATTATGGCCGGTCACGCCTTCGTACTCGAATGCGAGCGGCACTATAACATTCGCGGGAGGCGTGCCCAATCCAGGGTATACCGGTTCTGGCGGCGGGATTATCACTATTACATTTCACGCGTTAGTAGCGGGTACAGCAAATGTGACGATCGGTTCAGCGAGCGTGCTCGCGAACGACGGATTGGGCACCAATGTACTCACTGGCAGTGCGGGAGGAACATATACAGTTTCAGAACCAGGCGAGCCACCTCCGCCCCCCCCGCCGCCACCTGAAGAGGAGAAGCATCTCCCCGTAGCTCCGACGATCACCTCTCCGACGCATCCTGAGCAAGCACTGTGGTATGCGGTTGCTGACAGTACATTCGAATGGACGCAGCAAAGCGGCGTCACTGGTTTCAGCTACGCATTTGACGACCAAGCAAGCACCACTCCTGATACAATTCGCGATACGACTGGCCGGTCGTCAAGCTATACGGAAACGGGTGACGGGACGTGGTATTTCCACGTTCGCGCGGAGAATGAGGATGGCTGGGGCCCAGCAGGGCACTATAAGGTCCAGATTGATAGAACTCCTCCGCTCGAATTCTCGATCGACCTCCTTGATGGGAAGCGAACGCAAAATAAAACGCCGCGCATCAGTTTTGAAACGACCGATGCGACATCCGGCATCCACCACTATGGTATATCAGTTGACGGACTCGCGGTTGTTCTGGTTGACGTCGGTGCGACAACGCCGTATACACTCCCCGAATTAGCTGATGGCAAACATACTGTCCGTGCGCTCGCATACGACTTCGCGGGCAATAGTACCAGCGCATCGGAGTCATTTACTATTGGCGCCCCAACGACGCCAGTTCCGCCGGATGGACAGCCGGGCGATGACGGAAGTACCCCCCAAACCAATGACGATACCGCGCCACCGGCAGCGAAGATACTGGATAAAATCGAAGAAGCGCTCCCGAAGCCGATCCGCGCCATTACGGATGCCATCGGCAATACCATTGGCGATATTCGCAATAACCCGACCGTCACGTCGATCCTGAACCAGATTGTTGAGCCTTCCGTAACGACCGCCGCCATTATTGTTGCAACGGGTGTCACGGCGACTACCATTACGTCTTTCCAGTTAATAAACATTATATATTTATTTTTCAGGTTCAGCTACCTGTGGCTCGCGCCGGTCGCCTTTGGCAAGCGCAAGCGGTCGTGGGGATCGGTATTCGACAGCACGACAGGCCGGCCAATCCGCCGTGCGATTGTGAGAATTTTTTCCCGCGAATTCAATAAACTCCGGGAGAGCCAGATCACCGACGCGCAGGGCCGATTCGGCTTTTTGGTTGAGCCGGGGGAGTATTACGTGACCGTGGTGCGTCCCGGGTATATTTTTCCGTCACATATTTTAAAAACAGCAGCTATCAGCCAGTATGAAAATATTTACCGGGGGGATACGTTTACGGTCAGCGAGAAAGATGCAGGTACGCTCAATATTAATATCCCGATAGACCCGGATACCGAAGCCGTGCCAGAGTCACGGTTGCGATGGCTGCGCATCCTGAATCGCATCGGGTTTATACTTGAGCGAGTCAGTACGCCACTGTTGATTACTGGCACTGTATTGAGTTGGCTTGCGCTCGTACTCGATCCTGTGATTGCCAATTATGCCATATTAAGTTTGTATACGGCGCTGATTTTCATTAAATATCTCATCGGCGGGATCCTCGAACGGTCGTGGGGCGTAACGCAGGACGCTGAAACTGGCGAGCCGATTTCTATGGCAGTCGTCAGGATTTATAATGCAGAGAAGAGCACGCTTCTGGGTACTCGCGTGACGAATAGCCGTGGCCAGTTCACTGCACTCGTAGCCCCTGGTTCATACTACCTCGTCGCCGTGAAGAACGGATACGAGACGTTTAAAAGCCGCCCGATTACCGTCGGTAGGCGGCAAGGGTTGATTCGATTGAAGGTTGAGCTCAAACCAAAAGAAGCGGCTGCAGCGCCGACGCTTCCCGGAAAGGGCACGGTGATCACGCTCGAAGCGGTTGACGAGGGTGTTTCCGGAGGTGCTTCAGAAATTCGGGGAAAAGGGCAGGAACCAGCAGCGGCCGAAGCGGCGCTGCCAGAAAAAGGCAGAATGCCGAAAAAACGGGAAACTGGACGGCAGGATCGTAGGCGGTCTGTCCCGAAGCAAACGCGCAAAGGTGCGGTGCCGGAACAGAAACCAGCCCAACCGGCGGCGGGAGGCCATGATTTGGGCGATCTTTCCTCGCAAGATTCCTAAGGCATCCTCCTGGGTGCATTAGCGGAGGCGGTGGAGCAGAGGCTGTATTTTTGTATCAAGCCACTGCGCCGCAAGTTGCTTGAGGTGGGGCGCTACGTCACTGAAGAAAAAGTGGTGTTCGCTGTTTTTCGGCGGTTGGCGCTCGATATCAGGATGCTCCTCGATGTACTTTTTAAGCTCAGCGACTGTTTGCTCTGCTGGGTCGATCAGCGATACGCGTTTGCCGATTTTAATTTGGATGATGCTTTTAATCAACGGGTAGTGGGTACAGCCGAGGATGAGCGTGTCGATCTGTTGCAAGCGCAAGGGGCGCAAATAGCGCCGCGCGATCATCTTCGTGATCGGGTCGTTGATAAAATTTTCCTCCACGAGGGGGACGAAGAGCGGGCATGGTTTGCTGATGATCGTACAGTCATTGTGCATCATTTCGATTTTTTTTTGGTAAATCATGCTCTGTACCGTAGCCCGGGTGCCGATAACGCCAATCCGTCTGTTTTTGGTGCGTTTGACCGCCGCCGATACGGCAGGGGTGATCACCTCGAACAGTGGTACGTCGGGGTACCGTTTTTTGATTGCGTCGGTGGCAACTGCTGACGCGGTATTGCATGCGACAACGATGATTTTTGCGCCCTGAGAGAGGAGGAATTCCGTATCCTCGAGCGCATACTGGATAATGGTGTCTGCACTTTTATTTCCGTACGGAGTACGCGCGGTGTCGCCAAAATATACCAGCTGCCGGTCCGGGAGCTGCTTGAATACTTCGCGTACGATGGTCAGGCCACCGATGCCAGAGTCAAATATGCCGATCATAGGCGTGCAATAAGTGAGCTGCCGGTCATCTCCGGCGGTTGTTTGATGCCGATACAGTTGAGTACCGTTGGTGCGACGTCCCGAAGTGTGCCCATTTCGCGGAGCGTTGCCGTTTTGTGTTCATCATCAATGAAAATAAAAGGGACGTGGTTATCGGAGTGGAACGTGTGCGGCTGCTGGAGTTTTTTATCCCAGATGATTTCTGCATCACCGTGATCTGCGGTGATGAGTGCGGTGCCGCCGACGTTCATAAGTTCCTCGTATACGAGCCCGATTGCGGTGTCAACTACGTGGATCCCTTTCATAATGGCTTTTTTGTTGCCGGTGTGCCCGAGCATGTCGGGATTTGCAAAGTTGACGATGTACACGTCGAACGCCCGTTGATGCAGGTACTGGACGAGTTCCTTCGCGATTTCCATCGCTTTCATCTCCGGCTTCAGGTCGTATGTTGCGATTTTGTCGGACGGAATCAATTTACGAACTTCACCGGGGAACGGATCCTCCTGCAAGCCGTTAAAAATTTTTGTAACGTACACCCATTTTTCCGTTTCAGTACAGCGAAATTGGGCAAGGCCGTTTTTGCTCAATATTTCACCGAGCGTATTTTTCGGGAACTGGCGGACAAATGCGACCGGGCATGGGATTCCCTCGTAGTAATCCGTCATCGCGACGTAGTGGATCGCGGGGCGTTTCGCCCGCTTAAATTCCGTGAAGCTTGTTTCGATGAGCGCCTGTGTTATTTCAATCTCACGATCGACGCGGTAGCAGAAGTTCCATACTACATCGCCATCATTGAAACATCCATCGCGCAGAATAACTGTTGGTTTGATGAATTCGTCCGTTTCATCGCGTTTATATGCCATATCAATTGCTGCTTCAACGGACGACGCTTCATAGTCTGCCTTTCCTTCAGTGAGCATCGTATACGCTTTTTCAACCCGTTCCCAGCGGTGGTCGCGGTCCATTGCCCAGTACCGGCCCATGATGCTCGCAACGCGCCCGATGCCGATTGCAGCGAGCCGGCCGGTGTACAGTTTTGAAGTTTGGGGCCCGACATCGCGGCCGTCCGAAAAAACATGGATAAAAATTCGTTCATTCGGAACGCCCGCGTCCTTTGCGAGCTTGAGGAGCAGGTGGCACGCTCTGTCGTATGAATGCACTCCCTGGTCAGACAGTAATCCCATTAAATGGAGCCGGCCGTTGGTTTTTTTGAGCACCTCAAGCGAGTGCAGGTATGCCGGGTTATTCATGATTTCGCCGGTGTCCATCGCATGCTTGATTTGCGTTTGCGGGAGCAGTACGTTCCTCCCCGCGCCAATGATCAAATGGCCGATTTCTGACGATCCCTGGTGCCCAGGCGTTAAGCCGATAAATTCGCCTGCGGCGCCGATGATCGTATGCGGGTATGTCTTCATGAGGAAGTCAATATTTGGCGTATCGGCGAGGAAAATCGGATTGTGTTCGTCGTTTTCACCGATGCCCCATCCGTCCATGATGATTAAAGCAAGGGGGCGTTTGAGTTTCATACCGTAGTAATTATTGCAGAATGGTGATTATTTGGTCGATGGTGGCGCGATTGAGCTTCCGGACAATGGCATGCGCAGCACGGAGGCGACTCAATGGCATATACGGTTGTTTCAAAGCAATGCAATGCATGCCAGCGCGTATTGCGGCAGTGACACCATTGCCTGAGTCCTCGATAACGACTGTATTGCGGGGAGCGACATGCATGAGGCGTGCTGTCCTGAGGAATGATTCAGGATGCGGTTTGCCGTGCCGGCACGAGTTTCCTGACAGGTATGCCGTTAGGTACGGCCGCAACCGGTACCGGCGAATTACATATTGGATTACCCGCAGGGGTGAAGATGAGGCGAGGCCGACGCGAAATCCTTCGGTAGAGAGCTTTTTTATCAGCTGCAGTGAACCTGGTACCAGGGTGAGCTTGCGTTTGAACAGAGCGAGCACGAGCGCAATTTTTTCCTCCATGAGTTTATTGAGCGGGCCCTGGAGTTTAAAACGCTTCTGTATCAATCGCATTCCGTAACGCTCAGTCCTTCCCCTGACGTGCGTATTCCAGAACTTTTCCTGCGCGGGCGTGTTTTGGATAACTGCACCGTGGTTTGCAAGGAATTGTGAATTCGCTTCTTCCCACAGCGGTTCCGAGTCAATGATTACCCCGTCCATGTCAAAGATAACGCCGCGTATCATACGTTATAAACCCACGTAAAGGTAGTGATCATACAGCTTTTTCGTCGTATCGTAGATGGTTGAGCGGAAGGTTGCAGGGATTTTTTTATTATAGAGGGGGGTAATCGCTCCGGAGTAGTGGACCATGACGTCGAGGTATCGCTTGATTTTTTCATTATTGTCCCCGTTGCTGTATCCGCGAAGCTTGGCATCGGTACCGGATTTCCGTATCTGTACGAACATATTGTGGAACGCGAAGTACGTCGCATCGCCAGTGAACACGATGTTTTCGAGCGACGCGAAGTCGAGTTCCGGCATCGCCTCCGCAAGGATTGTGCGGGCGTCATCGATCGTGATGCGCTTATCTTTTAGCGAAAGCGCGAGCCCGAGGCAGTACAGATCGATTGCGTCGCGTTTTTGTTCACCTGCTGTTTTTTCTGCAAGAAGTTTTACCGGGTCCGGTTCGCTCTCGTTGTAGTAGGTGATATCCGCGCGGTTGTAGTACCGGTACTTGATGTTATTTTCCTGGAAGATTTGCTGTAAATATTCAGCCATCGATTTTTTTTCTTGGTAAAGATGCGCGGCGAGTGCGGTCGCGATGATCGACGCTTCGCCAGCGCTTTTTTCCCGCATGGCGAGCGCTTTTCTCCCAGCCTTACTCTGGATAATATTTTCCGGGCCGATGACCATACCACCGCTTTCCTCGCCAGCAAACGCGATCCGTGGGTCGATACCGAGCGTAATGTTTTGCTTCCATACATCATCCATCACGACCGGCTCTGCCGGATTTGCAAATAGTTTTTTTTCCGCTTTCTTCATGAGGTTCGCAATTTCCTTGATGCCGACCGGCGTTGTGAGGACCGCCATTCCGTTTGCTCGAGCCCATTCATCCCATGCGCGGGACGAAGGCGTCGTGGTCATGATGAACCGCGCGTGGTCATCCCAATGCCCAGTTTGTTTGAGGCGTTTCATGTGGAAATCCATGATCATCAGGAAGGAAAACGTCGGATGGTAAATCGATACGATTTTTTCTTCATTGATCGGAATATAGTACAAACCGAGATCGCTGATGAGCGATGCGTTTGATGCGGGCTCCACCTGCCCAAGAACGAGCCGGTCTCCATCTGGGTCGGTGATGAGTACGACATACCCGATCGGCTTATCACGAAGGATGTGCTCGTAGTACATTGTGTCAACGACTTCCGAGAGGCACGCGTCGCAGGATAAGTCGAAGTATTGCTCTTTTCCGGTTGCCGGGTTGGTCTGCCGTGTTTTGCCGATGCCGTGGAAATAGGGGTCTTCCTCCTTGTTATTCCATTCAAATGGTTCGAGGATGCCGAATTTCTTCAGCAAAGGGACCATAGTCCGGTACATGCACCCACCGACGGTTTCATACATCAGCCGCATGCCGTTTTGGGTAGCATCTTTGATGAGCTGGAGATTCTCGTCCGTCGCGACGCCATCCCGCAAGTAGTTCATGTACAGGTCATACCCGTCGAAATCTTGGATCGTATGCGGATTTTTTTTCGGGGCGAGTGTGATCGTGTAGCCATCAGGCGACTCCTTCGCTTTTTTAATGATCTCCTCAATTTTTGCGATAAAAGCAAGCGACATCTCAGGGAGGAATTGACTGCCTTGGGTGTCGAGGTCTTTCGTCGCGATTTTGCTGCTCATCGCGTGGCTCGAGGTCACGTATTCACCGCCGTCGTAGTCGAGCATGAATATGACGAATGATACGAGCCATACAGCCGTGGTTTCATTATTGGGAACTTGGTGGGTGTAGATGCCATTCGCCGCGTGGATTCGCGAAATAATATCGATGTATCGTTTTGTGTTGTACCTGACTTCGCCGGAAACGATTTTATGGATATCGCGCCCCGGCAGTTTTTCTTTCAACACGAGGCTCTTCCCGAGTGTTGCGAGGGCAACGCCAATTTGGTTTAAGGGGAAGCGGGGATCCCATGGGTACAATATATTTTGCGGGCCGCGGATGCCGCCTGTCGAGTGTTCAGCCTCTTTTTTGTAATTCGCGAGCCATCCTTCAAGGTTCCACAGTTCGACCCGTTCGCGCGTTAAGGTCAGAGAAATTGAACCGTCATTCGCCAGGTCAAATACCGGGTTGTTTTTGAATTCGGCGGGTGTCGCGTTTTCAATGCCCTGGTGGTATTCCACTATCAGTTCGCCAAGATAACGTTGGCGTTCTTCTGGGTTTGAAAATATTTTTCGTTCAGCCATAGGGAGTCGTAATCTATTATCGGTTTTTATTGGCTTTTTTTCAGGGTTGCGTTTGAGACGTCCTGCTTTTTACTACGCCAGGGGATAAATGTCCAGAGCGTTCCGAGGAAGAGCAGCGCGCTCCCGAGCGAGAAAATCCATCCGACGCGCGGGATCGACGTAAGAATAAAAACAATCGCCGTGCCGAGCATCATCGTCCAGATCGGGGCGATCGGCTTTTCCGCTTTCACGCGGACGCGGAGTATATACTCCCCAATTGAAAAACCAATACAAACCGGGGCGATGTATATGAGGAGGCAATAGATGCCGCCGGCGATGGCTGCAACAGGCATGCCGACGATCGTTATCGCGCAGACAATGATTGCCAATGGTATTCCGAGCAGTACCAGGAGACCCTTGAGAATTTTTATTCCGGCACGTGTCCAGAGAGCTCCGCTGACAGCACGTGCTTGCTTCTCAAATATGCTGATGATAATCGTTCCGACCACGAGCAGGCCGAGCAGTTCGATTGCTTTGAAGAATATCCACGAACCCGACAGGAATTTCCGCGCTTCCAGTACCCGTGGGGGCGTAAAGCGATGGATTGTTTCACCCTTGACCGTCGCGCCCTGTGCAACGGTAACATTGCCGTCGCTCCGGTAGTTCAGGTCGCCGCTGATGAGCGCGCCGTCTTCGAGTGCAGCGGAGCCTTTTTCATCGAGAATCAATGTTGCATTGGTTCCGACCGTGCTTTTGAGTTGTATCGTGCCGCCATAGCCATAGAGGCTGCCGCCGACAGGCCCCTGCACAGTGACGTTTGATCCTGCAAATGCAAGCGACCATCCGATATGTGCGCGTTCGGTGATCATTGCGGTTGCAGCGAGCAGCGTGCAGTTTTTTCCGACTGAACCATTTACCAAGACCTCTTCGCCGGCAACCCGCACGTTACCGCCGATGGTGCCATTGATTCTGACTTTTTCGCCGGCAGCAATCACGTCGCCCGTCACGTTTCCATTTACTGTCACTTCGTACGCTGCGACGATTACGTCGCCGTCAACCGCGCCATCGATCGTAATAGAATCGGCGGCGCGCACATAGTTATCTTTCACAGTGTCGCCTTCGGGTACGGTAATATCCGGTTGCGGCAGATTAGCCCGTATGCTGTCGAGAATCGGCTCGAGGAAGTTCTTATAGTGTGTATTGAGAGCACTCTGCGCGCTGATGACCGTCGGAATGCACAGAGCGAGCAAAAAAAATACAGCCAGAACAATCGAACGTTTTTTCATAGGAGAGCGTGCAATACGTTTTATCGTGCTATTACCGTACCATTTTTTTGCCGGAAAATCAAGGCTTTTGGGCAACCGTGAAGATATTTCGTGCAGTGAGGCGGGTTGCCGTGCCTGTGCGGCTTGTAAAACGGTGCTCGATTACTTGAAAGCCTGCATTCCGGAGCAGGCAGGTGAGCCCTCGGAGCGTGAACAAATGGAGATACCGTTCGCCCATGACAATGCCGTGCGAATTTTTCCAGGGTTTCCGGACATCACCCCAATCGAGGGAGCTTCTGCGGCAAGCCTTTTTCCATGAGAACGCCAGCAGGGTTTGCCACCACCGCATGCTCCAGAGGTTCCATTCGGTCAGGAGGAAGTACGCGCCGTGCTTTGCCGTGCGGAATGCTTCGTTCACAGCCTGTTGCCGTAATTCGTTTGAGGGGATGTGGTGGAGCGTCGCAACGCACAGGATGACGTCAAATGATTCTGACTTGAACGGCAGCCGCGTTGCTTCGCCAACAACAAACGTACCGTGCAGGTTCGCTGTCCGCGCGCGTTCAACGAGCGCACTGCTATTGTCCAAACCAGTGTACCGTACGCCTTTTGGTTTGAAATACTGCGCAATACGGCCGTTGCCGCAGCCAATGTCGAGCAGCGCATCAGTACTGCGTACATAGGCTTCAAACAACGAGAACTCCGGCCACGGGGACGACCGTGTCGACGAAAATTGTTCCGCGATCACATTGTAGATTCTGCGATTTTCCTCTACAATGTGCTGTGCAACCTCGTTTTTCATATATGAAGAAATCCATTCAAAAAGACTATATCACCGACCTCGTCCGTTTGCGGGTGCAGAATCGGCCTGCGCTACGCCGCGCCAAGGGTGCGCTCGCTGATCGGTACCATACTACCATTATACCCAATTCAGAGCTGTTGCAGAACTATCGGCAGGTTTACAAAGGAAAGGAGGACCAACGGTTCGTCGAGCTCCTGCGCAAGCGAAGCATTCGGACGCAGTCCGGGGTTGCGCCGGTAACGGTGCTCACCAAGCCATATCCGTGTCCCGGGAGGTGTGTATACTGCCCAGCGCCTGCCGGCATGCCAAAGAGTTACCTGAAGTCCGAGCCAGCTGCCCAGCGGGCGCACCTCCTCAAATTCGACCCGTACCGGCAGGTTAGCACGCGCATCCGCGTCCTCGAGGGGAATGGCCATAGTGCCGGAAAAATTGAGCTCATCGTCCTCGGGGGCACGTGGTCGCATTACCCGAAACGGTACCGCGAGTGGTTTGTGAAGCGTTGTTTTGACGGCGCCAATGGTTCAACCTCGGCAACGTTGGCATTGGCGCAGAAAAAAAACGAACGCGCTCCCCATCGCATTATTGGATTGTCACTGGAAACGCGGCCTGACCATGTTACGCCTGATGAATTGCGGCACATGCGATTATTGGGGTGTACCCATGTCCAGATCGGTGTGCAGACGCTGCACCAGGATATTCTCGATTATATTCATCGGGATGACACGCTCGAGAACATAGCACGTGCAACCGCGCTGTTGCGGGAGTTCGGATTTAAAATTACCTACCATATCATGCCGGGGCTTCCTGGCTCGACGCCGGCGAAAGACCTGGCTGTTTTTAAAAAACTTTTTTCCGATCCGCGCTTCCAGCCGGACATGCTGAAAATCTACCCATGCGTAGTAATAAAAAATTCTCTTCTGTACCGTTGGTATCAACAGGGGAAGTACAAACCATACTCGAATGCGGTGTTAGAAAAGCTGCTCATTCGAATCAAGGCACTGGTGCCTCCGTACGTCCGCATCAACCGCCTGATCCGCGATATTCCGGGCCATGATATTGTTGCCGGCAATCGGGTCACGAACTTACGCCAGCTTCTCCGCGAGCAGGGAGTCACGTGCATGTGCATTCGTTGCCGTGAAGTGCGGGGAGCCAAATTCCAGCTCAAAGACATTCGATTGGTACACCGTAAATATTCAGCAGCCGCAGGGACTGAGCACTTAATCAGTTTTGAGAGCCCTGACAGAAAAAGGCTCTATGCATTTGTCCGGCTGCGACTTCCTGCGATACGCGGTTTCGGAGAAGGCCCGTTCGATGCAGGAACAGCGCTTGTTCGCGAGCTGCACACGTATGGCGAGCTGGTTTCAGTCGGCTCAAAGAAAAAAGCGGTGCAGCACGTCGGTTTGGGGAAGCGTTTGATGGCAGAAGCAGAACGCATCGGGCGGAATGCAGGATATCAAAAAATTGCCGTTATCGCCGGCATTGGTGTGCGTGAGTACTACCGGAAGCTCGGGTACCGGCTGAAAAGGACGTATATGGAAAAGGAGTTATGATTTTTTCGCTGCTTTTCTGCGAATCCAGAAAAGCAGCAGAAAAGAGATTCCGCCCGTACAAAGAAATTAACCCCGTACAATGCACCGTTGCCACTTCGCATTTACGGGGCAGGCGCCAACAGGCTCGTCATCACTCCGCGTCCGTAACTCGCTTCTCGCTCCCGCTCGTACGCTCAAACAATACGGCGCGGCCCCGCTCTAGGCGGGACCGTTCTTCCTCGCTCTGTTTTTGTAACATTTCTTTGTAATGGGTGGTTACGAGAAGGATACATTTTCTATATGCGTCGGACTTTAATTTTTAAACCCGCCCGAGAACGAGGCGAGTACTGCGCGTTTAAATTGGCGTTCGAGGGCGCGGTTATTGTTACCGCGAGTAAAAACTATTTTCATGCCCCGGAGCAGTGTGAGTTCGCGCTGGAGCTCCTTTTTCGTTTTGATTTGCGTGCAGATGAAGCTGCTGTAGCAGCGCTGGTACTGTGCGATCGTCTTGCAGTTGAGGAAGTTCTGGGGCCCGAAGAGGCGTTTATCAGCTTCGGAAGCTTTTTTCAACCGGGCGGTGAATGTACCGCCTTGCTCGTTATTTAGTAATTGGTACAGCTGGCACTGTTCGCAGCGATTCCGACAATTCCGTACGTCATCGGTATCGTAAATGAAGCCGGTACCCGCGCCAGTCATCGAGGATGACATTAATGAACCGCGGGTACGTGAGCTGCAATCGTCGAATGGTTGCCCGGGCGATTTCAATTATTTTTTTCTGCATAGTGTTGTTAGATACGGTAAATATTTTTAAATGCGGTAGTGTTTTAAAGGGAGGGCTGAAACAAATTAGATTTGCTTCAGCCCCCGTTTTGCTATCCGGCCAGAAGGTGCGGGACGGGGCACAGCATGTACCCGCCGAAAGGGTCTCCGGTGCCTTCTGCGGTCGCCCGGCAGCCGCCTCGGCAGCGTTCCCAGCGGTCGCAGGAGCGGCACGGTTCGCCGACAACCGCTTGCGACAGTTTGAGCCTGTTGCAGATAAGCGGCGATTCATACGCCTTGCGGATCGGGTCAGGATCGTCCAGGTTTGCCAGTGTAACGCTGGAATTTGAACACGCGCGGATCGACCCGTCGACGGCGAAGTACAATCCTTTGTCGAAGAACGGGCAGGCGCCGAACACGTGCGGCATGAGTACGTCGGCTTCCGGCAAGCCACATTCCGCGCGCACCGCCTGGACGTTCTGTATCATTGCGGCCAGCTCTTCCGGGTTTGGCGCGATGCGGAAATATTCCTGGTCGATCGGCTCGCCTGACGCCATAAGCTCCAGATCGGTACCAACGCCGTGTTGCAGGCACCAGCGGTAGTAGTCAGGAACCAGGCTGATGTTGCTCCGCCGGATCAGGTTCTGCAGCCGGAAGAGCGGTTGGCGGTAGCCTGCATCAGTGAAAATGCTGATCGCCGCCAGCATTTTTTTTGCGATGCCGAGACGCTGCCCGATCATCTCGGCTTGCAGCGGCATCGCCTCCGCGTTGTCAGGATTGATGTTCAGTTTGCCGGTAATATGGACCTGCCGTTCGAACAGCCACCGTGCCATTTCAGGGGTGATGGCGATCATGTTGGTGAACACCCACGGAAGGATCCCGCGTTTGAGCAGGATGGTACAGTACGCCTTCAAGTGCGGCCACAGCAGCGGATCGCCGCCCAAGAGGTCCATCGTTTCGAGTTCGCAGCCGGTATAGTCGCGGCACATGTCGAGCACGCGGACAGCGCGGGCGAGCGGTACGGCGCCTTTATTCAGGCTGTCCCGCCGGACCATATAGCACCCCGGGCATGCGCACTGGCACCGCGTCGTCACTTCGATAATGCCGTACTTCAGCCCTGCGCGCGGCGCTTGTTCGTCGTAGCGTCGGCTGAGTTTGTTCAGTTCGTTCATATTATACTCCTTTACTTCAGTTTCAGTTGTTCATTGCGCGGCAGGCCGCAGTACTCGCAACAATCGGGTGGATCGTCGATAGCATACGGCGGCCGCATCGGGGTGTGCCATTTATGTTTTCCTGTCGGCGAGTCAGGGCACCGGGAAACTCGTTTCCTGCCGTCCCGGCTTACGATTTGGGGCATTGCCGTGCGGGTACCGCTGAGATGCAGGTGTGAGTGGTCTGGTAAACACGACCATTCATCTTTAGGTGTGTTCATGTTACCTCCTTTATTACGATTTCAATTCTTGGATGCGTTAGCACCATGCGCCGCATCCCGCGAACGGGTATGGGTTCGGCGGTTCCTGTTTGGGCAGCTGTTGGATGAGGTCCTCGGCCACGGCCGGCGCGATGCCGAGGCCGGTCGCGATCTCCCTGAGTTGGTCGGCTGTGCACAGGATTTTTTTGGTTTCCATCATTGCTCCTTGGTAAAGTACGTTTTTCCCATAGTACGCTCTTGCGTCCGCTGAACGGACGTTCAAAAACGTTTTTCTGGATTTTGTTTTTCCCAACGCAAAAAAACACCTCTTGCTGTTTTGTACGAAGAGGTTTTTTCTGGCTATTGGCTGTTGATTATGGCACTATTGGTCCGTACGTAAAGAGTCCTCTTCGGCAAGAGTAATAAAATCGCAGGTGCGATGCCAGTAAGAGTTCTTCACTTGTGGAAAAATAGTTTCCATATGCATGGCAGTTTACACGAAATTTTTTCCAATGTCAAATGACGCTCCTGCGCTGCCGCGCAGGGAGCGGTTTATCGGAACACGTTCGATATCCAAACGCCGAGGAAGTGGGTGATCGTAATCACAACAACCGCGATCAAGAGGTGTTCACCAATCACGTTTCGCGGTTTGCCGCCCTCGTCTTTCGCAATCATGTAGCTGAAGATGCCGAGCACGACCATGCCGATCGCCACGTTGATCCATACCGCAGTGGTCAGGGGGAGGAGAAGGATCGGGATGATGAAGATCGAGGCGAATATCGCTTTTGCGAAGAATGTCGAGAGTGTTGCAGTCCAAATTTCTTTGCGCGTGTGGACGTTTTCTGATTCTTCGGAAACGTGGATGCCTAAGGCATCGGAGAAGGCATCGGCAATGGCGATCGTTAAAACACCGCCAATAACGGCTAAGCGGGAGCTCGTGCCAGCTTCAAGGCCGACCATAAGCCCAAGTGTCGTGATGGTAGCAGATGTCAGGCCAAAACTGATGCCGACTTTGAATGAGTGCTCCATGTGATTATTGTAGACGTTGGTATTGTGTATGCGTAATCATCGCACAATCATTGGTTAGTGTAAAGATGGGGTTAACCCTTTTTGATTTCCCAGGCACACCTCTGGTACAATAGGCGTATGGAACACCATGATGCAAAACTGGATGAGGCTCTTGCCGCTGAGCTCGCACGGCAGCAGAACGGCCTGGAAATGATCCCGTCGGAAAATTTCGTGTCCCCGGCGGTTTTGCGCGCGCTCGGTTCCGTATTAACGAATAAGTATTCCGAAGGGTACCCGGGCAAGCGGTACTACGGCGGCAATGAGTTCATTGACGTTATCGAGAATCTCGCCATTAGCCGCGCGAAAAAGCTTTTTGGCGTACAGCACGCCAATGTACAGCCGTATTCCGGGTCGCCGGCAAACCAGGCAGTATACTACGCATTATTGAAGCCGGGCGAAAAGGTGATGGGTATGAGCCTGACGCACGGCGGGCACTTGACGCACGGGTGGAAGGTAAGTTTTTCCGGCCGGTACTACCATTCCGTGCCATACGGTGTGGATAAAGAGACGCACCTCATCGATTATGACGTCGTACTCGAGCTCGCACGAAAAGAGCGGCCGCAGCTTATTATCGCCGGCGCTACCGCATACCCGCGTGCGATTGATTTTAAGGCGTTTGGCCAGATTGCTGCGGAGGTTGGCGCGTATCTATTGACTGATATCGCTCACATCGCAGGCTTGATCATTGCCGAAGTGCATCAGTCGCCCGTGCCATATGCCGACGTTGTTACTACCACAACGCATAAGACTTTGCGTGGCCCGCGCGGCGCTATCATCATGTGCCCGCGCATTGAGGACCGCCTCAAAGAAAAATACCATGAGGATTCAAAATGGAACCTTGCCGAATTGATAGACCGGGCGGTATTTCCCGGATTGCAGGGCGGCCCGCATAACCATCAAACCGCCGCAATCGCAACAGCTTTGGACGAAGCGTCGACCCCCGCATTCAAGCGGTACGGAGAGCAGATCGTGAAAAACGCACGTGCGCTTGCTGACCAGCTCCTCGCCCACGACTTCCGGCTGATTACCGGCGGCACCGACAATCATTTGATTCTTATTGATTTGTCCAATAAAAATCTGTCTGGCGGCGAAGCAGAAACGCTCCTCGATGAGGTTGGCATTACCGTGAACAAAAATACGGTACCCTACGACACCCGCAAGCCAATGGATCCGTCCGGCGTCAGGCTCGGGACGCCAGCATTGACGACACGCGGATTCACCGAGGTTGACATGAAACTTGTCGCTGACGTTATCGCCGACGTGATTCACAATCCGAAGAAAGAGCTCGTGAAAGAAAGCGTACGGAAGAAAATTTCAGAATTAACGCAGCGGCATCCGTTATACGCCGGCCTCTCATAAATTCCACGGTATGAACATCATCGACGGCCGGCGCACTGCGGCGGCAATCCGTAGACAATTGAAACAGCACGTGGCGCGTTTGTCCGGCACGCCAGGTTTGGCGATTGTGCTCGTCGGAACAGACCCGGCATCGCGGACGTACGTTAGTTTAAAAGAAAAAGCTGCGCGCGAGATCGGGGTGCATTTCGAGAAGTATGTTTTTCCAGCCACGACGCCGGAGAAAGCAGTGCTCAAATGTATTAAGGAGCTCAATGCGCGGCAGGATATCCATGGCATTGTCGTGCAGTTTCCTTTGCCGCGTGGTTTGTCGAAGCAAACAGTAATACGTACGATTGCACCCGAGAAAGACGTTGACGGGTTCAAGCCGGAAAATATTACAGCGCTCCTTGCGGGGAAACCATTCGTTGTGCCTGGGCTTGCGGCAGGGATAATGCAGCTCCTTGAGGGCACAGGCGTTCGTCTTGCCGGCATGCACGCCGTTGTTTTGGCAAATAGCAAGGTATTCAGCGTACCCCTTGCGTACCTTCTCAAGCAGCGGGGTGTTGCCGTAACGGCATTTAAACCGACGGCGCAGGCGCTGCAACGGAAAGCGCCAACAGGGGATATTCTCATTGTTGCAGTCGGATCTCCGAACCTGGTAACGGGAAAAATGGTAAAGCCCGGGGCACTGGTCGTCGACGTTGGGTATAACCGCGTCCAGGGTAGGGCTATTGGTGACGTTGATTTTGCGTCTGTGAAGGATGTCGCCGGGCGGATCACACCAGTGCCGGGAGGCGTCGGTCCCATGACCGTTGCTATGCTTTTAAAAAACGTCGTCAGCGCGTATGAGCACCACAAGTAAAGGGTATTATAAATACTGTCCGGTATGCAGCAAGCGCCTGGGGATTCGGCGCGACGGCGGCTTGCCGCGGCTTGCCTGTAAAAAGTGTGGTTTTATTTTTTACCAGAATTCGAAGCCGACTGCGTCAGCTTTTATAACCGACCGCCGCGGGCGGATTCTCCTCGTGAAGCGGGCGATTAATCCGAAACGCGATTGGTGGGATGCGGCTGGCGGCTTTCTCGAGGATGGCGAGCATCCGCTCAAGGGGGTTCAGCGAGAGCTCCGCGAAGAGCTCGGCGTGCGGCTCAAGAATATTTCACCCCTCGGCATTTACATGGATACATACCGCAACCATTATACCGTCAGCGTTTTGAACATCATTTATCGCGCTGAAATCGCGTCCGGCACAATGCGCCCCATGGACGATGTCAGCGAGGCGCGGTGGTTCCGCACTACGGAAATTCCCTGGAGCCGCCTGGCATTTCGCTGGATGAAGCCGGCAATGCGTGATTTGTTGAAGGTTCTCAAATAAAAAAAACCAGGGCGGTCGCCCTGGTTTTCAGTTTTCGAATTGAGTTAGAGGAGTTTTGCGCCGTCACCCTTCAGTGGGTTAAATCCGTTTTCTATTTCAGCGCCGTCGAGGTAGCCGTCACCATCAGTGTCCGGATCGAGCCGATCGGTTGTCCAGAGGTCCTCCTCTTCATCAGTCAGGCCGTCATTATCACTGTCGAGATTGTAATTGACGTTCTGATTGCCGTTTGTGGCATTCGTGTTTGTAGTGGTATTCACATTTCTATTCGTGTTTGAATTCAGATTTCCGTTCGTATTCCTGTTTGCGTTGCTGTTCGTGTTCACGTTCGCCCACCAATTGACGTTGCTCGTGCTGTTCGTGTTCACGTTCGTGTTGGCAGCGGTGTTCACATTTTCATTCACGTTCGTATTGGCTTCTGTGTTCGTATTTTCTTCCACGTTGGTATTCCCATTGGAGTTTTTACTGAAATAGCTCAACGCGACTACAGCGCCGGCAATGACGACAATGACGAGTGCGAAGATGATAACGCCAATCATGATGAGCTTCCGTTTATTGGATGGCGGAGGCGTGGGTTCCATATCGACAGGCAGCGGAGGCATAGAGGTCGGCGTTGAGGGAGGTGTCGGGAATTGGCGCCGCGGTGCCGGTATTGGGACTCCTTCTCGTGGAGGCGGCGGAACGGGTGATTGGTCGAGTGGCGGTGGCGGCATCGGTCCTGCTGACCGCGTTTGTCCTACGGGCCGCCAGGGACCCCAATCTTTCTGTGGCGCAGGCTGCGGGACAGGCTGTGCGGGTTGTTGGCGTTGAACATTCTCGAACATAAGAGTCTTATTAATGCTTGTTTATGCTTTCAGTATATCATGATTCAATGTATTAGCTCAATAGAATCAGGCTTGCTGCGGCAATGGCAGCAGTTTCCGCCCTCAGGATCCGCCGGCCCAGGCTGACTCGGTGCACGTTCATGCGCTCAGCCTCCTTGATTTCGTCCGCAGAAAAGCCTCCCTCAGGCCCGATAATCAGATGGTATGAACGAGCGCTGCGGTCAAGTACGCTCGGAAGCATTTGCACCGTTTCCCCCTCCCAGGCAAAGAGTACTTGCCCGCCCTTACTGCATGCAATTTGCAAGGCCTCTCCGAATGGTATTGCCGGTTCAAGCGTGGGAATTGATCCTCCGCCGCATTGCTCGGTCGCTTCCTTCAGAATTGCTTGGTAACGAGCCATTTTGTTCGGTGAGATGTCCCGTACGATCGAATTTTGGCAGATCAGGGGCACAAAGGCTTTGATTCCCAGTTCGGTCCCTTTCTGGAGTATAAATTCAAACCAGTCCTTCTTGAGAAGCGATTGGTACAGGATTACCTGGCGTGCTGGTTCGCGTTCTAGCTTCCGGCTTGCGAGCGCTGTCGCCGTAATCTGGTGGGGCGCGATATCCTTGATAACCAGGTCGTATTCTGTCTGTTCGGAGAAAACGGTGAACAGGTCATTTTTCTTCATCCGCAAAACGTTCGTGATCTGGCGGACCACTTTGGGGTCGCTGATTGTCGCAATTGAATTGGCAATCAGCAGTGATGGAATGAAAAAACGGTGCGGCATAGTTCTATTATACGGGGTTCTCTGGTACAATGGAAGCATATGAAACTTACCGTTGGCATCGTCGGCTTGCCGAACGTCGGCAAGTCAACATTATTCAAAGCCCTGACCAAGAAGCAGGTCGATACGGCAAACTATCCGTTCTGCACGATCGATCCGAACGTCGGTATCGTTCCCGTTCCGGACGACCGGCTCCAGAAATTAGTCGCCGTGTACCAATCCGCGGCAGTCGTCCCGACCGTTATTGAATTTGTCGATATTGCCGGATTAGTTGCGGGTGCACACACGGGCGAGGGCTTGGGCAATAAATTCCTGTCACACATCAGGACGGTTGATGCGATCTGCCAGGTCGTCCGCGGATTTACCGATCCCGACGTCACGCACGTCAGCGGGCACGTGGATCCGGAATCCGACAAGCAGACGATCAACCTTGAGCTTGTCTATGCCGACCTCGCGACTGTCATCCGCCGCATCGAGGAGACCGCTCCCCGAGCGCGGAGCGGGGACAAGGAGGGCATCATCGCTCTTGGGCTGTATGAAAAAGTACGGGGCATTCTTGACCGTGGGACACTGCTCGCTGACGCCCAACTGACAGACGAGGAGCAAGCGGGGATCCGCGACCTGAACCTGCTCACTCTGAAGCCGATGCTCTACGTCCTCAATGTGGACGAATCGTCTGCAGCACACGAGCAACCGGGTTATGTTGTTATTAGTGCAAAAGTAGAAGCAGAACTTGCCGAGATGCCAGAGACAGATGCGCGCGAGTACCTTCGCACCCTCGGATTAACGAGTACCGGCTTGGATCGGCTTATTTCAGCGGCATACCGTACGCTTGACCTCATTACGTTTTTCACCGCGGGGCCCAAGGAAACCCATGCCTGGACCGTGCAGCGGGGCGCGCCAGCGCCGGTGGCGGGCGGCAGGATCCATTCTGATTTTGAGGAGAAATTCATTCGCGCAGAGGTGGCGTCGTGGCAGGATATCGTCACGTACGGAGGTGAAACAGGCGCGAAAGCGAAAGGCAGAGTGCGGATCGAAGGCCGTGAGTATATTGTCCAGGACGGTGATGTGATTTACTTCAGGATTTAATGGGTTCCCGGCGTATGAAAAAGTATGAGGAGTTATGCACAACCCCTTGTTTTTCCATACTGATGCGCTATACTTGAAGTAGTGATAGTATGTTGTTTGACATACGTCTACACACTCCGAAGGAGGCCGTAGATGTCTTTTCCGCATTCATGTACCAATCGAATGTCCCGGTTGTTTAAGCGGAGAGCGTATTTCCCGCCGCGGACATGGTGTTGGATTGCCCGAGTTATCGCAACGCAACGCACGTGCTGCTGGAGATGGCACGTGCAGTAGAAAGGAGGCATGAGTATGTTCCCGGATCGCACTCTCTTTTCGGAGAAGTCTGTTGTCCTCATTTTCGCAGTGTAGAGAGGAGGTGATCGCCCTTTGGGCAATCGAGCCGGGAGTAGCCAAAAGCTGCTACCGCACGCGGGCCACCCGTGCCTTGCCCTTCCGGACTTGCTCTTCGACAGAAAAAAAGCACTTCTCGCGTCCGGATTGTATCGAGAAGCACAATTACCAGTAGGAGGAAGCGTACCTCGAGTATCGTTTATGAGCCGTGGCACCATGATTCGCCGCGGCTCTGATTTATCGCTCAAAAATAAAGAGTTCCCGCTGGACTGTCTGGTCCGGGCGGCTGTAAACCAGGGACCCGCGCGCTGTTGGGCCTACTTTTGCGAAGAGCGATGCTTCCTCGGGAATCGGATTCACGCGGCGGAAACCCTGCTGCTGGAGGGTTTCGAGGACCTTGAGGGCATAGATTCCATGTTTTGTTTTGAACAGCGGGAAGACGATGACGATTCGCGCTCCGGGTTTGGTAATTTTTTTAAATGTTGCAAACGCGGTGAGGTACTGGGATTCAAGTTCCGGTATCAATGTAAGCATGTCGATTGTCTTCAAGTCTTTTGCCCCGGGCGGCCCGAGGTACGGTTCAGTCACGATTGCATCGATCGACTCAGGCTGGAGCATGGCAGCGAGGTGCGCAACGTCAGAAATGTGGAGCTGGATTTGTTCCGTAGGCACGCTGTAGTGTTCTGCCAGCCAACGGAGGTTGTTCCTCGTGTCGGAAATTGCCTTTTCGCTGATATCAGCTCCGATGAGTTTTTCGAACCCCAGGAGGCACGCTTCCTGCAGGATCGTGCCGGAACCGCAAAAAGGATCCAGCAGGCGGTCCACCATCGGCGTGCGCGAGAAGTTAATCATTATCTTCGCTACTTTTGGCGGAAGCATGCCGCTGCGCGAATCACGCTCCGGCCGTTCATAATCGCGGTAGGAGTACTCTTCGAATTCCTGGACCGTAAGAGTTTTTCCGAGATAGAACGCGTTCAATCCGGCGATAACGAGTATCTCGGCGCCGCGCTCGATAATTTTATTTTTCGTGATTTGGACGCTCGTCAATGCCCCGGTATCGCTCGTGATGACGCGGCTGGAAAACCCGGACTCTGAGAGCTCGCGCTTGACCTGGAGCGCGGTCCGCTCAAGCTGCCGCTGGTAGGTCCGTGCCATTTCTCCATAGATAGAAATTCCAAATTGGATTTTTCGCTGCGTCTGGTGCAGGAATTTTTTTATTACGTCGGTGGCATTCATCTCGTGCGTCAGCGACGCGATGCTGTCGTACGTCTGTACGACAGTCCCGATTTTGACACAACCCCCCAGCGAACGCTGCCACCCACGAACGTCAATATCACTGCCTGCTTCAACGACGAGCGCTTGCCGTGTAATTTCCTTGATTTTCAGCTCGCAGTGGTTTGATTGGGCGTAGCAAAAAATCTCAGCGAGTGAGAGGAGCGGATTATTACCGAGAATGAAGCACAATATGGGCATACCAACTCACAGTATAGCAGGTTCCGGCGCTTATGCGCCATCCTTGCGTTTTTTCAGGCGGTATGGTAGACTCCACATACTGTGAAGTGCTAGAAGCGGAGCGGTTTTTTTATCCACAGAGACGGCCGTTCCTCGAAGCAGAAATCTTTCCAAATGAAACCCGTAATAATAACGTAATGTACGTATGGTACAGCACTACGAACTTTTGTTCATCATCTCATCGAGCGTCGACGACCGGCACCATGAGCCGCTCGTGAAAAAGATCCAGGAAAGCATCGTGCAGCAGGGAGGCCGTGTTACCGTGACCGAGGAGTGGGGTAAGCGGAAACTCGCCTATGATATACGCCATGAGAAATATGGGGCGTATGTACTGGTTGAATTTGACGCAGAGTCGTCTCTGCCGAAGAATTTGAATGCAACCCTGAAACTTATGCCGGAACTCCTGCGGTATCAGGTTTTAACCAAGCGCGTGAAAACTGCGCAGGAAGTGAATGCTGAACGCATGTTGCGTGAAAAAATTGTGGCGAAGCGTGCTGCAGAGCAACGCGTTGCCGCGCAAGAACAAGCAGCAACAGCTGCCCCTGTTGAGCCGCCGAAGCCAGTTTCGGAAGAACCGAAAAAGGAGACAAAAATCAGCCTTGAAGACCTCGATAAGAAACTCGATGAGATATTGAAGGAAGAATTTTAATCTCCGCTTTTACGCATATGAATTTGAATAAGGTTATGCTTATCGGGAATGTAACGCGCGATCCTGAGGTGCGTACAACGCCAACAGGCCAGAATGTCGCCACCATTGGCATTGCGACAAACCGCCGTTGGAAAAACCAATCCGGCCAGCAGCAAGACCAGGTTGAATACCATACGGTTGTTGCATGGCGCCGGCTCGCGGAAATCGTCGGGCAGTACCTCAAGAAGGGCAGCAAGGTGTATATCGAAGGCCGCCTCCAGACCCGGTCGTGGGATGACCAGAGCGGCGTGAAACGCTATCGGACCGAAATTATTGCGGAAAATATGATCATGCTCGACCGGCCAGGTGCGGGGGCCGCGGCTCCATCATCAAAAAATGCACCTGCCGCAGCGGAAGGGGCACAGCCGGAACCCGCAGGATCCGGTGAGCCGGAAATTAACGTTGAAGATATCCCGTTCTAGCATCGGTAGGCGCAGCGCTTGAGCAATCCATGCTTGTATTCATACCTAAAAGGCCAACACATTATGCGAAAACCAAGAACCAAAGTCGTCATCGTCCAGCGAGAGTGCCATTTCTGCACGAACGCGATGAGCGAGGTCGATTATAAAGACATCAAGCTCCTCCAGCGGTTTACATCCTCGTACGGGAAAATTCTGCCCCGTAAGAAAACTGGCATTTGCGCGAAGCACCAGCGCAAGCTTGCAGAGGCTATTAAGCGGGCGCGTTTTATGGCGCTCCTGCCGTATACATTGCGGTAGCGTATGCTGGTCATCAATGATCTCAAAGCAGGGGTGTATATCGTCCTCGACGGGGAGCCGTACGTGATACTGAAGCATGATTTTGTGAAAATGGGGCGTGGCCAGGGGGTCATGCGGACCACGATTCAGGCGCTGAAGACCGGCAAGACGCTCGACCGGTCATTCAAGGGGCAGGATAAAGTCGAGCCGGCTGATATCAGCCGTTCGAAAGCGAATTTTTTATACCGCGAAGACTCAAATTATTACTTCATGGATTCGTCCACGTACGACCAGTTTTTTGTTACCGAGGACCAGATCGGCGCTGATAAAGTTGCGTTTCTGAAGGAGAACCTCGAAGTTGATGTGCTCAATTTCAATGGCAATCCGATTACCGTTGAGCTCCCGAAGAAGATTGAGTACCGGGTTACCTCGGCGCCCCCGGGCATTCGGGGCGATACGGCGCAGGGTTCAGTGTTGAAAAAAGTCACGCTCGAAACGGGGTATGTCATGGACGCACCGCTCTTCATCGAAGAGGGCGCCATGATAGTGCTCAATACCGATACGGGCAAGTACGTCGGGAAGGCATAGCCGTTCTATTGTAAAATAATCACCCGTGGCCTATTTGGAAGGCACACGGGTGTGTTTGTGCTTGGCACGGATGCCCAAGCGTTGTTTCAGCTGGTCCATTTGCTTATTTCGTGGTCAGGGAGGCGCAGGAGCATCGCACCAACCTTAGGCGGCAGCACGTTGATGTCGTAGTCGACGACTTCCCTGATAACAGCCGGGATCTCAAGGTTTGGGTCGAGGACGAGGCGCCAATGGAATGCGTTTTGAATGTGCTCACGCTTCACTTCCGGGCTTCCATTGGGGAAACGGCCGAATGACCAGACTGGCGCGTTGAATAGCTTGAGCTGGTATGGGAACCGCGTACCGAGGAGCAGTTCGAGCTTCCGGACCACATCCAGGATGAGGCCGGCGAGTTCAGCGAACTGGCTCGGCGGCGTTTCTTCATATGACGCGGCATGGTCAAGGGGCGTGAAACATACTTCGAGGGGGCTCCGGGACGCGTATGGAATCCACGACAGGAAATGGTCGGTTGTGAGAACGATTCGGTCAATCCTCTTCAGCTCCGTGCCGATCGTTTCGCAGGTAAGGCAGCGCTCTTTCTGCTGGCCATAGTAGAATCCAAGAGAGCGTTGCAACTGGGGGGCGATTCTGATTTTCGGTACGTCGGTTACGCCGATGACCTGAAGCTGAGTGTGGATGAAGCCGCAATCCTCAACTACGCCATTGCCGTCGACGAAGAACGTGACGTATTTCAGGTTCGGGTCTCGGGCCAGGTCTGCGATTCGGCTGGCGGCAATCTGCAGGCAGAGGCCGAAGGTACCGGCGTCGAGTTCAGCAATGCGGCGGTCGTGGCTCGGCAGGATGATCCGCTCGAGTGCCCCGTACGCGTTTTTCCTGCTGTACGTCTCGTCAGCTGGGGTCCGGTCAATCGGGATTCCGGTTCGAAGCGGAACTTGTTTCAAGGTGACTACACGGATGAGACCTGAGTCTGTCTGATGGGTTGCCTCATCAGGATACGTATACTGCCTGTCGTTTCCGCAGTAGAAACACCATTCTTCAAGCGGCATCAGCCCAGTTCGATTCGTTGCCCTTGAGCGCCAATGTGACAGCAGTTCACGAATATACGCCTCTTGTTGGTCAGGTGGTACCTCTGGTAAGTGCCGTACAATGGTGAATCCGCCATCAAAAGGGGACTCTACGAGTTCGTGGACACAGCCGTCCAGTCGGTGGTCTGTAAAGGGCATTGTTACCTCCTTGTATTTCCTTTTTTCTTTGTTTTCCTAAGTATTCCAAAATCGCACCCTCCGATTTTCAGAGACTGACGGCGTCAGTAATAGAGAAGGTGCGGGTTATCTATTTATGCCAGGCCGATTTTTTTCTTGATGATGGTGAGATTGCGGATTGCATGGCGCCGCGCGCGTGCGCTGCCGTCGCGGAGCGTTTTTTCCACCTGTTTGGGGTTGCGGACAAGCTCGGCGCGTTTCTTGCGGAATGCGACAAACGGCGGGTACGTTGCAATGCGGTTTGAGAGCAATTTCTTGTATACCGAAAACTGCGCTGTCCCTTTTTGGAGTTCGTCCAGGAAGCGGCGCCGGTCATGCGCCGATGCGAAGATGTACAGGAGCATGTAAAAGTTGTAGAGTGCCATGAACGTCCGGTATTTCGCGTCACCGAGCTTTTTCCGGAGCGCGTTCAGGTCAGCTTCCGTCGTGATCTGTCGATCTGCCGTTTTGCTCGCCGTGATGTCCTTGAATTCCTCATGGATTTCTTTGGTACTCTTGAGAAGTTCCTGGATGATGGTTGCCTCATTGCCGGTCGCGGTCGGGAGCGACGCGATCTTTTTCTCGATAACTGCTGGTTCGTCGGAGAGGGCGATGTATGCTTTTATCCCCAGGCTCTTCGACATTTTTTTAGTGGGATCCGTAAGGCTCATGATTTTTGGCGTCGGTGTTATTCTATCCGCTGGTTCCACGAACGTCTTCCCGTACCGCGCGTTGAAGCTTCTCGCGATCTCGCGGGCAAGTTCTAGGTGTGGCAGTTGGTCCAGGCCGACTGGCACAAGTGTGGCGTTGTACAGCAGGATGTCGGCGGCCATCAAGATGGGATAGTCCATCAAGCCCATATTGAGGTTATTTTTGAACTGCGCTGCCTTTTCCTTAAACGTGGGTACGCGTTCGAGCCATGAGATCGGCGTTACGCAGTTGAGGATCCACGCGAGGTCGGTATGTTCCGGGACGAGCGACTGCAGCATAATCGTGCTTTTCTGCGGGTTGAGGCCAGCCGCCAGGAAGTCCACCGTGGTATCAAAAATGCGCTGTTCCAATTCTTTTGGGTCTGGACCCTCGGTCAGTGCGTGGTAGTCGACAATCGCAAAAATACATGTCGTTCCTGGCTGCTTCTGCAGATCAAGCCACGACCGAATCGCTCCAAAATAGTTGCCGATGTGGAGCTGGCCTGACGGCTGGATGCCTGAAAAAATGACATGTTTCATGTCTCTATGATAGACGTTTTATACGGATTTTGCAATCCAATTTTATTATATCTGCTGCGCCTCGATTACCACCTGCCGTACCACCCCGCTACGTATGACTTTACGGGGCACGTCGGCCTATACTTCTATTACGACGGGAAGTACCATCGGCCGGCGTTCAGTCTTCGTGAAGAGATACTGGCCGATTTTGTCCCTGATCTGATTTTTAATATATGGTTCGTCCGCTCCTGTGCGTGGGTTGCCATCACGGAGGATTTTTTTCACTTTTCGCCGCACGTTTTCGATAAGCTCTTGGTTTTCACGCGGCTGGATGAACCCATGGGTTGTAATGTCCGGGTCGCCAACGAGCCGGCCGGTCCGCCCTTCGATTGTCACAATCACGATAAAAATGCCGTCCTTTGCGAGTAACTGGCGGTCACGGAGTACGACGTTTGAAACATCACCAACGCCGAGCCCATCCACGAAGACATGGTCGGTCGGCACCTTCTTTGGCAACACTTTCATTTCACGATTCCGGAGCTCAAGCACTGAGCCATTGTCGAGGATTGCGATGTTTTTCTGGTTGAATCCATGACGGACTGCAAGTTTACCGGCCTCTTTCAGCATATAGTGGTTCGCGTATACCGGGAGGAAGTACGTGGGTTGTATTTGCCGAAGCAACTCGACGATGTCTTCAGCATTGCTATGCCCGCCCGAGTGAACTTCCATGATATCAGTATGTATGACATTGTCGCATAGCCGGTAGAGATTGTCTTTCAACCGCTGGACTGTGCGTTCATTGCCTGGTATCACGGAGGATGAAAATACGATCGTATCGTCACGCTTTATTTTTACAAACCGGTGGTCGCCACTGACAATCCTCGAGAGGACAGCGTTGCCTTCTCCCTGCGCGCCCGTGCACAAAACAACGATGCGCCTGTCTGGGAAATTATGGATTTGATTGATCGGTATCAAGGTTTTTTTACCCGCCTTGATGTACCCGAGCTGCTTGGCGACTTCAACGTTCATGCGCATACTGTACCCGTCGAGCGCAACTTTTTTATCAATTCGCTGGGCGTATTCGATAATCTGGCGGATGCGTTCGAGTTGCGAGGAAAATGTGCCAATGATAACTCTGCCGCGCGCTTGGCGGATGAGGTTTTCGAGATTTTGGTACATGGTACGCTCTGGCGTCCGCGCATGCGGGGCTATCGCGCCAAGGCTTTCGAGCATAAGTAGTGTCGGTCGGGGGAGCGACGACAAATGGCGGTACGTGATCGCTTTTCTGCCGATCGGATTTTTTTCGTATGTCCAGTCCCCGGGATGGATGACGGTGCCGCTCGGTGTTTGCACGATGACCCCCACTGCGTCCATGATCGAGTGGTCAACCTGGAAGAATCGGACCGTGAAGGGGCCAAACCGAAACGAATTATTGAGCGTTTTTATTTGCTGGCTTTTCAGTTGGGCTACTGCGCCGCGGGAAAAATCCTCGAGGCGGTTTTTTATCAGCGCTATGGTGAGGGGCCTCCCGATTACCAATGGGTACCCAAGTTGCTGCAGGAGGATTGGGGCCGCGCCGATATGGTCGAGGTGGCCGTGGCTGAACACGACGGCACGAATCCGCTTTTCTTTGCCTCTGAGGTATGTTGTGTTTGGAATGATGTAATCAATGCCCGGCATGTCTTCTTCGGGGAACTGAAGCCCCATATCGAGGATGATAATGTCATTTCCGTATTCAAAAACCGTCATATTCCGGCCGACCTCTTCTTGGCCGCCAAGAGGAATGATGCGGAGTGATACGTTTGATCGCTGCGGCTGCCGCTGTTTGTTGTGCTGCCGGCGGCGGCTGCCTTGTTTATATTGGTTGTATGATTGTTTCATGAGAATAGTATTCAGTGCGTGTTTTCGTTAGTGAATGCCGCGGAGAACCCAACACGATGATTCCCTTCGTTCATTCGGTGAGGGGTGCGTAACTGGTGCCGGAGAGAGGACTTGAACCTCCAAGCCCTTGCGGGCACATGGCTCTGAACCATGCGTGTATACCAATTTCACCACTCCGGCAGATTGTTGTGAATGTGAAATAGTCCGAGGGTGCCCTGCCAGCTTACCCAGCAATGGAGTATGAGCGGCGTCTGCGGGCAGCCCCGCGGCGCGTTTCCCTACGTGCTTATTGCCACCCCAGGCGTGTCTTTATATACCAGCCCGAGATGCCACTGAAGCGATCTGACGGGATGTTAATCCGTGTTGTCGTGATGCCTTTAATAGTGTCCGAAGTATAATAGTCGTAGGACGGGGAGTAGAGAAAGAGCGCTGGCATTTCCTCGGCGATGATATTCTGGAAGTCGCGGTACTTCTGTGCACGCTCGTCTGTGGCATCGATTTTGCGCCCCTCTTCAAGCAACTTGTCAACCTCTTTATTGTAATAATTGGAAAGATTGAGGCCGCCATTCGTGCTCTGGCTTGAATGCCAGAATGGGTATGGGTCCGGGTCAGAGCCGAGTATCTCGCCGTAGAGGAAAGCCTCGTAGTCCTTTGGCTTGATCACTTCCTTGTCGACGCGGAGCGGATTCATGATCTTCAGTTCGATGCCGACGCCTATCGCTTCCCAATTCTCACGGAGAATATTGGCGGTATTGAGGTATTCCGTCTGGTCCACAGTGGTAAGGGAAAATTTAAGTTCGGCGCCATTCTTAGCCCTTAGGCCGCCGCCCTCTGGCACTTTCCAGCCCGCCTGATCAAGCAATTCGGCTGCTTTTGCCGGATCAAAGGAGTATTTTTTTATATCAGGGTGGTAACCAAGAAATCCTGGAAGGATCGGCCCATTAATGCTTTTGCCAAGCCCCTTCAGCGCTTCGGTGAGGATACGCTTTTTATCGGTCGCATAGGCGAGAGCCTGTTTGAGCTCTTTGTTTTTCAGAAGTTCATTTTTCTGGTTAAAGAATACAGCGGTGTATTGGGGCAGTTGGAATGAATACGTACGGTACCCGCGTTTTCCATTGAGCGTATTCCGGGATTCCTTGGGCAGGTAGCTGATGCCGTCAACATTATTATTTTTTACCGCAGTAATGGCCGACTCGAAATCCGGGTAGAATTTAAATATAATGCCGTCAATGTACGTCCGCGATCCGTGGTAGCTGCCGTAGCGGGTAAGTTCGTATGATTTAATGTTCCCCGAGCGGTCTTTTGTAAGTTTCTTGAACTGCAGCGGCCCAGAACCGACAGGCCTGGTGTTATATTCCGCGAGATGGAAATTGCTCGGTCCGATATCACCCCAGATATGGCCGGGGATGATCCCGACGGTTAGGTTGGAAAGGAATGGGGCAAATGGTTCGGGGAGTGTGAATGTCACCGTACGGTCGTCAATCCGCTCGATAGCGACACCCTGGAAGTTTTGGTAGTAGGGACTCTTGTATTCCGGGTCCTGGATTGTTTCGAACGTAAATACGACATCGTCAGCCAGTATCGCGTTGCCATTGTGCCAGTATACATTTTCCCGCAAATGTATCGTATACGTTTTTTTATCTTCCGACAGTTCGTAGGATGATGCGAGATCGGTGACAAGCTTCAATCCCGCATCGTACCGGAACAGGCCGGCGTAGACCAGCGAGGTGATATCTCGGTCGATATCTCCCTGTGCGAGGACTGGATTGATGTATTGTGGCTGGCCAACGAGCGCTTCGGTATACGTACCGCCGTTTTGGGGAAGATATTCCACATGCCGGAAATAAAACCGGATGGCCAGGATGACGAGGGCGGCCAGCGTGATCACGATAAGCCCGCGGATCAGGAGCTTTTCTTTTTTTGAAAGGTATTGCGAGAGGTACTGTACTTGCTGCCACGTCGGAAACCGTTGTTTCGCTAACGAAAAAACAAGCTTTTTATCAAGCTCATCCTTGTCTTCGAGGACAGACGGGATTTTCAAGGGTTGGCTCGTTTCGTCTGCTCCTTTTGTACTTCCGTTTTTGAGTCTTTTGAAAAAATTTAACGCGAACTGTTTCACAATGCGGTGGCGGTCTTAGTGAATGCTACTGGCGGATGAGGATATTCGTCATCGCAGTACCGAAAAAGGCAATACTGACAATGATGGTGACGACAAAAAGGATTTTATCAAATCCGCGCTTCGTACGATATACGTTTCCCTCTCCGCCGAATACGCCGCCTAAGCCGGCTCCGCGGTTCTGCAACAGGACCGCAGCCATTAAAATTCCGGCAAGGACAATTTGTACAATATTGAGGGTGAGTTCGAGCATATCGCTATAAAAAAATAAGGTTTGCAAAGCACCATAAACAGTATCAAACTCCGGTGCTCTTGTCAAGCATGGTGCGCGCGCCGCCCTTTGTCAATAATTAAACGCTGGAGGTCCTTGACACGCGCGCCTGACAGCTTCATGCGGGGCAGCCGCTTCCGCACGCGGCGCGCTGCTGCCGTTTCAACCGCACGCTGCGCCTCTTCGGCATCGACATGGTAGTGTTTCATAATGAGCGGGATAATTGTTGAGCGATTCGGGTGCCCACGGCTGCTTTGAGCTCGTCCGGTGAGGCACTTCGCACGCCCCGTACTGACCCAAAGGTACGGATGAGTTTTTTTCTCGTCGCAGGGCCGACCCCGGGGATTTCGTCGAGCACGGAGCGTTGGAGCCCGCTCCCGTGGGTTTTCCGGTAAAAGGTAATAGCGAACCGGTGCGCTTCGTCGCGAATCCGCTGGATAAGGAATAGGGCGTCTGACTGTGCCGGAAATCGTATGGGCAACTTCCGCCCGGGCACGTAAATGCTCTCTTCTTGCTTCGCGAGCGCGATGAGGGGAAGAGCGAACCGCAGTACTTTAAGGGCGGCGTTCAGCTGCCCCATGCCGCCGTCCAGGATAACAAGATCTGGCTTGGGCCAGTCTGCTGTCGGATGTTTTTTCTTGGCACGAGGCGTTTGGCCCTCCGCGGTAATGTGTTTGAAGCGGCGGGAAATGACTTCAGCCATCATCGCCGGGTCATTGGCACCGCGCACTGACGTGATTTTAAATTTCCGGTACCATTTCTTGTCCGGTTTGCCGTCTGTAAACACTACCATCGAGCCGACAGGATTTGTTCCCTGGATGTTTGAGATATCGAATGCTTCAATGCGGTGTGGCGCAGAGGGGAGCCGGAGTGTCTTTTGAAATTGATTCAGTGCGTTTTGTATCGCATGTTCAGTCCGTTCCCATGAAGCTTTCTGGAGCAGCACGTAGTGGCGTGCGTTTTCAAAACCCATAGCGAGGTATCGTTTTTTAATGCCGCGCTGGGGCACCAGAACAGTAAGGCCGAACGTTTTTTGTATGAGCGGCATATTGGGCAGTTTCGCCGGTACAATCAGCGTATCCGGTACGTTTGCATGCTGGCTGTAATACCGTTCAATGAATGTTTGCATGAGCTCGGCGTCGCCTTGTCCCTCGGTGTTTGTAAGCAGAAAATTCTGTTGGCCGATAAGCTTGCCTGCGCGTACGGTAAACACGCTGACCGCTGCGCGGCTGCCCTCACGCGCGATGTTCAAGATGTCCTGGTCCTCCGGTTTTGCGGATACCACTTTCTGGCGTTCCATGATCCGTTCGATCGCTTGGATTTTATCACGGAGCGCGGCCGCTTGTTCGAATTTCTGCTCACGAGAGCGCTCTTCCATGCCGCGTTGAAGCTCGTTCACGATGCCCTGGTAATTGCCGTTCAAGAAACTGATAATGCGGTCGATCGTTTTTCGGTATTCGCGGGGGTCGGCAGGGCCGATCAGTTTCTGGTACCGTTTGACGAGGTAGCGCAGCTGGTGGCTTTGCGGCGCGCGGGTGAAGCTCCGGTGGGGGAATAATTTTCTGAGGAACCGCAGCGTGCGGCGAACCGACAAACCGGAGACGTACGGGCCGAAATATTTCGCTTTGTCCCGCTCGATACGCCGGACCGTGAACACTCGGGGGAATTCCTCGCCCGTCGTAATCTTGATGTATTGGAAATTTTTATCGTCCTTGAGGTCGACATTGTACGGCGGCTGGTGTTTTTTGATCAGGGTCGATTCCAAAAGCAACGCTTCAGCCTCTGAGGACGTAATGATGAATTCCATTTTTACAATTTTTGGAATCATCAACTGCTTGCCGGGCGCCAGCTGTGCGGATTTGTGGAAGTACGACGAAACGCGGCTTTTCAGCAGTTTTGCCTTGCCGATATATAAAATCTCCCCCTTCTCGTTTTTAAAAATGTACACCCCGGGCTTTCGGGGGACGAGCGTGAGGTTAATGGTAGCTTTATTATGCTTGTCCATATGTTCAGTATATCCCCTCAGCGGGCCATTGTACAAAAAAACGAGTCCCGCGCGTTGAGCGTAGTGCACGGGACTCGTTTGACGTTGGCTCCCTCACGCTGGAAAGGGGTTTGACGTCCTATTCTTCGTGCGGGTTGTGGCGGCCGGCCTTGGCCAGCATCGGCCCCATCAGACTAAGCAGTGATCCGAAATCGAGACCTCCTTCGCCTGTCTGCTCGACAGTGCCAAATACATGGAGGGTCAAATCGACCCTGAGCCCTTTCTTGCCGGCGATCTTGACTCTCGATTTACCATGACCGGTTTTGGTTCTTCCGCTTCTCTTGGGCATTAAACACCTCGAGTTAAGGGTGCGATGTGGAATGGTAATCACCATACCATTTCCTCTGACTACTAACTATATTATCTGTTTGGTGAATGGGAAAGAATAGCACCTTGGAGTCTTCCTGTCAAGGGTCTTTGGAAGAATTGGAGATTGCCGTAATAGCCCTTGACTGCTCTTGACAGGGGGTGTATACTGAGACCCGAATTCATACCCACTTTTTTTGCAATCCTCATGCCAGTGCGAACTCATGAACCAAAGATGATAACGATACGCGGAGCGCGGGTCCACAACCTGAAGAATATTGACGTGGACATCCCGCGGGACAAACTCGTGGTGATCACCGGCATTTCAGGTTCAGGCAAGTCTTCCCTTGCATTCGATACGATCTACGCCGAAGGCCAGCGCCGGTACGTCGAATCCCTGTCAGCGTACGCGCGGCAGTTTTTGGGTTTAATGGATAAGCCTGACGTTGACCAGATTGATGGCCTCTCGCCAGCGATTTCCATTGACCAGAAATCGACATCCCGGAATCCTCGGTCGACCGTGGGAACCGTTACCGAAGTGTATGACTACCTCCGGCTTTTATTTGCGCGCGTCGGCATTCCGCATTGCCCGTCGTGCGGCCGCGTTGTTTCAAAGCAAACAATCGACCAGATCGCCGAGCGGGTTACCTCATTGCCGTCGGGCACCCAGTTTATCGTTCTCGCGCCAGTTATCCGGGACCAGAAGGGCGAGCACAAGAAGGTTGTCGAAGAAGTGCGCAAGGCAGGGTACGTCCGCGTCCGGTTCGACGGCACGATCTATTCCGTCGAGGAGGCGGAGGACCTGCGCGTTGATAAGAAGAAGAAACATACTGTTGATGTTGTTGTTGACCGATTGACGAATGATGCGGCCTTGGAGCGAACGCGTCTGATCAGCTCTCTCGAATCCGCCCTTGATCTCGGGGACGGCCTCGTCATCATCGAGCGGCTCGATACCCAGGAAGACCTCCTCTTCTCGCAGCATTTTTCCTGCCCGCACTGTGGCATCAACCTGCCACCGATCGAGCCGCGGAATTTTTCATTCAACAGCCCGCACGGCGCCTGCCCTGAATGCACCGGCCTCGGTACGCGGCTTGAAATTGATCCACAGCTCATCATCCCGAACCCGCGGCTGACCGTCGCTGAGGGCGCTATCCGCCCGTGGGCGCGGACATCAGCAAACCAGGCGTGGTACATCCGGTTCCTGGAGCAGGTCGCGGATGCGCACAAGTTTTCGCTTGATGTTCCCGTAAAAGATTTAACCAAGGAACAGCTGAATTTAATTCTCTATGGCAGCGGCAGCAAAGAGTACACGATGGAGTATGCCAGTGACCGGTTCCAAGGCGAATTAACGAGAAATTTTGAAGGAGTTATCCCGAATCTCATGCGCCGGTACAAGGAAACGCAGTCTGACTATATCCGTTCTGAAATCGAGAAGTACATGCGCGTGCTCCTGTGCCCGATGTGCAAGGGAAAGCGATTGAAGCCCGAAGCGCTGTCGGTGACAGTTGCCGACAAGTCGATATCCGACGTCGCCGCAATGACAGTCGAAGAAGCAAGAAAGTTTTTCAGCTCGCTGGTTTTGCGTTCTGAAAAAGAGAAGATAGTCGCGCGCCAGATACTGAAAGAGATCGTCGCCCGCCTGCTCTTCTTGCACAATGTCGGGCTCGATTACCTGACGCTCGACCGCGCCGCAGCGACGCTTGCCGGTGGCGAAGCGCAGCGCATCCGCCTGGCGACCCAAATTGGGTCATCGCTCGTCGGTGTCGTGTATATTCTTGATGAACCGTCCATCGGATTGCACCAGCGGGATAATACGAAGCTGATCGCAACACTCCAGGCGCTCAAATCATTGGGCAATACGGTTATCGTTGTCGAACACGACGAGGGGACCATTCAGGCGTCTGACTACGTCATCGACATCGGGCCGGGAGCGGGTGAACATGGCGGCAAGGTAGTTGCGGCAGGCACACCGGCTGAGATCATGCGCAACAAGAATTCATTAACCGGCAAATACTTATCAGGCACCCTCTCGATCCCCACGCCGAAGAAATACCGTCCGGGCAACGGCAAACGCCTGGTCATCCGAGGCGCGAAAGAATTCAATTTGAAAAACATCGATGTCAGCATGCCGCTCGGCACGTTCGTGTGCATCACCGGCGTCTCCGGTTCCGGAAAATCGACACTCATGACTGATATCCTCGCGAAAGCTCTCGCGCAGAAATTTTACAATGCCAAAGACGAGCCGGGTGCGTACAAACGGATTGAGGGTACGGAGCACCTCGATAAGGTTATCAATATTGACCAGTCGCCGATCGGCCGCACACCGCGGTCAAACCCCGCAACCTACACCGGTGTTTTTACTTATATCCGCGACCTTTTCACCCAGGTGCCTGAGGCCAAGATACGCGGCTACGGGCCAGGCAGGTTTAGCTTCAATGTGTCAGGGGGCCGGTGTGAAGCGTGTGAAGGTGACGGTTTGGTAAAGATTGAGATGCAGTTTCTGCCGGACGTGTATGTCGAATGCGAAGAATGTAAAGGCCACCGGTACAACGAACAAACACTTGAAATACATTATAAAGGGAAAACTATTGCGGATATACTCGGGATGACCGTTGAGGAGGCGATGGAGTTTTTCCGCAATCAACCAGCGATTTTCAATAAACTTCAAACGCTCTATGAGGTCGGCCTTGGGTACGTGCATCTCGGCCAGTCAGCGACGACGCTCTCCGGCGGCGAAGCCCAGCGCGTGAAGCTTGCGACAGAATTATCGCGCCGCGCGACAGGGAAGACGCTCTATATCCTTGACGAACCGACCACTGGTTTGCATTTTGATGACGTAAAACGCCTGCTCAACGTCCTAAGCCAGCTTGTCGACAAGGGCAACACCGTTCTTGTTATCGAGCATAATCTGGATGTTATCAAGTCAGCGGACTGGATTGTTGACCTCGGGCCCGAGGGCGGCGACAAAGGCGGCGAAATAGTCGCCCAAGGCACACCGCGGGATATTTCAAAGGTGAAGCGGAGTTATACCGGCCAGTTCCTGAAGAGCGTTTTGAAATAGGGGGCCACCCCTTCTTTCTGTTTGGAATTGAATTGGGATTATTTGAGCAACGGCATGCCATACCTTGACAAGCGTCCTGTTTTGGAGTACCATCATTTGAATTAGTGAATGTCATTTGCCAGAAACCAAGGGAGGAAATCATGTCAGTCCGGAGTATTCGTCGGACGGGCGTCTGGGTGCTCGTGTTCTGCCTCGCCGTTTACGGTTCGGCCGGAATGATTTTCGGCGACGGACCGTGGTTGCAGCGCGCGTTCAGCTCAGTGGCTGCGTCAGTGCTCGTTGCCGTCTGGGTATTTATCTGGTTCTTAATTGGCGAGATGCTCGTTGGGGGCAAGAAATGATCCCGGTTACGGTGATAACCGGGATTTGTTTTGAATGCGTCAGTTTCCGTAACCAGCAGAACACGGTATACTATAGCGTATGGATGCCCTCGAACAAGCAATACTCAAGACGCTGTGCTACTTCGATATTTTCGATTATCCATTGACGTCTTTTGAGCTGTGGAAGTGGCTGTATACCGGCGCTGAAAACCGCGATCTTGCAGCTGTAACCCTTGTTGATATCGTTGCCCTTCTCGAAACGAGTGCTCCGCTGCGCGGCGCGGTCAGCGCGAAGTATGGTTTTTATTTTCTCACCGGCAGAGATGGCATCGTCCATCAGCGGATGGATCGGTACCGGTTTGCTGAACAGAAATTCAGCCGGACAGTCCGTATGCTGAAACTTTTGCGGTTTGTCCCGTTCGTCCGCATGGTCGGCGTGTGCAACACGCTCGCGTTCAATAACAGCCGCCCCGACGCGGACATCGACCTGTTCATCATTACCCGGCACGGCCGCATATGGCAGTCACGTTTCTGGGTCGTCGGATTGCTGCGTCTGTTGAATGTTCGGCCGCGGCCCGGACGAACCCGTGACACGTTCTGCGCTTCTTTTTTTCTGTCTGACGATGCGCTCAGTATCGAGCAGCTGCAGCTTCGCGACGACATCTATTTGCCGTATTGGACCGCGCAGGTTGTACCGGTGTACGATGATGGTGCGTACGATCGTTTCGTCGCGGCAAACAATTGGGTGTGGAAAACGATTCCGCATTGGATTACCGTGGCACCCACACCGCGCCGTACGGTGCAGCCGGTTCGCTGGTTGCAGCAGTTCACGCAGGCACTATGCGCCCTGGTGCCCGAGTCGATTTTCAAGAAGTACCAGTTGCGGATTATGCCGGCGCGGTTGCGGGATGTTGCGAATAAAGATTCCCGCGTGATCGTCACCGACCGGATGCTTAAGTTCCATGACAACGACCGTCGTTCTGTCTACTTAGCGGAATGGCGCAAGCGCGCTGCCCGAATCCTATGAAAAAAATTTTTGAAAAATGCGCCGAATACGGAATATACCTTTTCGTATTTTTCCTCCCGTGGCAAACCCGCTGGATCTGGCATCAGGGGTTCCTCGCTGGCGGGCACTGGGAGTACGGAACATGCAGTTTGTACCTCGCTGATATTATTCTCATCGTCGTCGCGCTCCTGAGCCTGAGCGCCCCTAAAGTTGCCGCGTATAAGCCGCTGCACCAGATTCGGGCGGTAATCGTTGTGCTGTTCGCAATCGCGTTCAGCTCGATTTTTTGGTCAAAAAATGCTGACGCGTCGTGGTATGCGGCTGCGAAGCTCCTGGAGGGAATCGTGCTTTTTTGGACGTGCATCCGCGTCCGGTTCCGCTGGGAACGAATCGGCGCTGCGTTCGTGGCAGCGGGCGTGATCCAGGCAGTGTTAGGAATTTACCAGTTTTTCTCCCAGCGCATCGAGGCAAGCACGATTTTGGGCATCGCGAGCCATAGTCCGGATGTGCTGGGGGATTTCGTTGTTGAAACAGCATCAGGCCGATTTCTGCGGGCGTACGGCGGTTTGCCGCATCCAAACATGCTCGCTGCGCTGCTCGTCATATGCCTGCTCATTGTTGTCGCGTACCTGTTCCGTGCGTACCGCAACCGGTCGCAGAATATCGCCGGTATCCTGTGTGCTGTAACCTCGCTTGTCATTTTGTATTATGGGTTGATACTGACGTTTTCCCGAGCAGCGATCATCGCGTGGTGGTGTGCCTGTCTCGTGCTGTTCTTCGTTGCGCTCGTGCATCGCGACACCTACCGCGTAAAAATTTTGACACCGGTTTTATTCTGGATCGTGCTCGTGACAGCGTTCAGCGTCCTCCTGCTGCCGGATGTATGGCAGACGCGTGTCGAGGGTGGCAGGCTCGAGGTGAAATCAAACACCGAGCGGCTGTCTTCATACCGGGAAGCGGCTGAGGTCATCGAGGATTCATGGTACCAGGGCGTTGGGATCGGCAGCTATACAGCCGCCACCCAGCAACGCATGCCTGGCAGGAACGTGTGGGACTACCAGCCGGTGCATTCGATATACCTTCTCATTACTGCTGAGACGGGCGTGTTCGGCGGATTGGCGTTTGTCGTCCTGTGCGGAACGGTGTGCTCCATGGCATTTTGGGAACACCGGAAAAAATTCATGATGGTCAGCTGGTTTTCGGCATACAGCCTTGCGTTTGTGGTCCTCCTCGCGCTCGGGGCCGTCGACCATTATCTCTGGAGCCTCTCATTCGGCGTATTATTTTTCTGGCTCATTCTCGGGCTCTGGGCAAAGCGGTATGAGGAGTTTTTTGTGGATAACTTGAAGTAATTGCACGCCTTGACACTGGTTTTTGCATTCTATACAATGGAAACTACTGATTAGCACTCTTGATTAATGAGTGCTAATTTCAAGCCAAAAATAACTAAGTAAGGAGCAAATACTATGAAACTAGTCCCATTGGGAGACAGAGTCATCGTCAAGCCGGTAACCGACGAAGAGGTTACCAAGGCCGGTATTGTGTTACCCGATACCGTTGAAAAAGAAAAGAAAGAGGAAGGCGAGGTTATTGCCGTCGGAGAAGGAGAAAAGATCAAGAAGCTCGGCCTGAAGAAAGCGGACATCGTCATTTTCGGGAAGTACTCAGGCGAAGAGGTCACCGTTGACGATGTCGAGTACAAAGTGTTGAAGGAAGAAGACGTGTTAGCAAAAGTTGAAAAGTAATCATTAATCATTAACGAAACTATTACGCATATGGCAAAGCAAATACTATTTGATGAGAAAGCGCGGAAGCTTATCAAGGAAGGCGTTGACCAACTCGCGAACGCCGTGAAAGTCACGCTCGGCCCCAAAGGGCGGAACGTCGTCCTGGATAAGGGCTTCGGATCCCCGACGATCACCAATGACGGCGTGACGATCGCGAAGGAGATCGAGCTCGAGGATAAATTCCAGAACGTCGGTGCGCAGGTCGTTCAGGAAGTCGCATCCAAGACCAACGATGTCGCCGGTGATGGCACCACGACAGCAACGTTACTGGCACAGCGGATTGTCGCTGAGGGATTCAAGAACGTCGCTGCCGGCGCAAACCCGATGGTGATCAAGCTCGGTATTGAGAAAGGCGTTAAGGCTATCATCGAGGAACTCAAGAGAATTTCAAAACCAGTAAAGACAAACGAAGAAATTGCCCAGGTCGGCACCATCTCGTCCCAGGACCCTGAGGTCGGCAGATTGATCGCAGAAGTCATGGAAAAGGTAAGTAAAGATGGCGTGGTGACCGTTGAAGAATCACAGACATTCGGTTTGTCCAAAGAGGTTGTTGAGGGCCTGCAGTTCGATAAAGGCATGGTGTCCGCCTACATGGTCACCAATCCCGAGCGGATGGAAGCGGAATATAAGGATGTTCCGATCCTGATCACCGATAAGAAAGTATCCGCTTTAACGGAAATTTTGCCCCTGCTCGAAAAGCTCGCGCAGTCCGGCCGTAAGGAGCTTGTTATCATTGCTGACGAGATCGAGGGTGAAGCGCTCGCAACGTTTGTCGTGAATAAAATCCGGGGAACTTTTAATGTTCTCGCCGTGAAGGCGCCGGGATTCGGCGACCGCCGCAAGGACATGCTGCAAGATATCGCCGTCCTTACGGGCGGTAAAGTCATCTCGGAAGATATTGGCCTGAAATTGGAAAATGCAACTCCGGAAGTTCTCGGCCAAGCACGCCGGGTCGTCGCAACCAAAGAAACGACCACGATCGTCGAGGGCAAAGGCGACGCGGGTGAAATTAAGAATCGGATCGCGCAATTGAAGAAGGAAATCAAAGATACAACCTCGGATTTTGACCGTGAGAAGCTGCAAGAACGGTTAGGCAAGTTGTCCGGCGGCGTTGCTGTTGTAAAAGTTGGCGCTGCGACGGAAACGGAATTGAAAGAAAAGAAGCACCGGATTGAGGATGCCCTGCATGCGACACGCGCAGCCGTGGAAGAAGGAATTGTCCCTGGCGGCGGCGTTGCGCTCATCCGCGCTATGCACGTCCTTGATGGCGTCAAGGCCGAGGGTGACGAAAAAATCGGCATTGCTATTCTCCGGCGTTCGCTTGAAGAGCCGGCACGGCAAATCGCCATGAACGCCGGGAAGGAAGGATCTGTCATCGTTGAGGAAATTAAGAAATTGAAAGGCAACGAAGGCTATAATGCCGCGACTGAAGTCTTCGAGGATCTCGTCGCTGCGGGTATCGTTGACCCCACCAAAGTAACGCGTTCTGCATTACAAAATGCAGCTTCAGCCGCAGCTATGTTATTGACCACGGAAGCGGTTGTCACCGATCTCCCTGAAAAGAAAGAAGCTGGTATGCCTGGCGGCATGGGCGGCGGTATGCCTGGCATGGGCGGTATGGGCATGGATATGTAAAAAGGCAAGAAGAGGTAGAGGAGCGATTGGGGAAAATGATGGAAGGTTTGCGTTTGAGTTTAGGCAGCTCGTATCGTTTAACGTTTGTGTTATTCGGCTATAAAATGATATCGGTACGGCCGGCAAAACCGCAACCCACGATACTATGCAGGTTCGACGATAATCAGTTTCGTTGTGTACACATTCGATATACAGCAAAAATCCCGATGAACATCGGGATTTTTGTTTGTTGCTATTCCCGTTGATTTTCAGTATACTTATAGGGAAACAGAGGAGTTTATCACAGTACGTATGGATGAGCTGGCAGTCCACAATGCATTCGCGGCGACAGGACCGGCTGATGATGCATCCATCGCCGGCAAGAGCCTTCTCTTCTATTGGCGGGCGACACGCATTATTATAGTGCTTCTCATCTTGTTAGAAATTGGTGCGGTCGTCTATGATCTTTTTTTGCCATACGGCCCGTGGATTGCAGATGCAATTGCCTTTGTTCTGATGACTGGGTGGCTCCTCAAGCGATACCAGGTGCGCCTGTCGACGGCAATTGCGGCGGCAATCTATGTTTCATGTATCGCCGGCCTCCTCTTGGTAATTTTTGACCTCGCGTGGTACCGTGAACTTGTGTATCTCCTCAATATCATCAGGCGGCCGTTCATCACAGGATGCATCGGGATTGCCATCACCTTTGGTACGTATCTTATATATCAAACATTAACTACTAAGCGAAATCGCAGTGATGCGAAAGGAGGTGTCATGTATGGAAGAACAAAAGAATAACCCAGTAAAACCGGCTGCCACCGGAGACAGCAACCTGATGGCGGCACTCTCGTATGTTTGGATCCTCAGCATAGTCATGCTTATTATCAAGAAGGAGGATGAGTTCGTAAAATTTCACGCCAAGCAGGGGCTCATTCTGTTCATTGCGTCGTTCATCGGGGTTATCCCGGTGATCGGCTGGGTCGTGTGGTTTGTCGTCGTCGTGCTCATGATTATCGGTTTTATCAAGGCGCTCTCAGGCGAGCGATACAAAATCCCGGTCATCGGCGATATTGCAGAAAAAATTCACGTATAATCGGTTCCGAAATTTTTCAATACAACGCGAAAGGCCCGGGATTCGTGATTCCGGGCTTTTTGTGGTATACTTCAATATGTAAAATGCGAAAAGATCAGTAACATATTTTTTGTATGGCGAATGCACAATCGAGAAAACGAGCGCTTATCCTATGGTTTTCGGAGCTTGGCATCAAGGACGTTCCGCTGGTTGGAGGCAAGAACGCTTCATTGGGCGAAATGTATCAGAATCTCACTCGGCATGGAGTAAAGGTGCCGAATGGGTTTGCGATAACAGCAACAGCGTATTTTTATTTGCTTAAGAAAGCTGGGATTCGCAATGAGGTTAAGCGGATCCTCTCGGATCTCAACACCCACAACCTGCGTAACCTGCAGGAACGCGGGAAGAAAGTGCGGAAGCTCGTTTTGTCCGCGCCATTCCCCAAAGATTTAGAAGAGCTTATCATAAAGAATTACCATAAACTGGAGAAACAGTACGGGAAGGGCGTTGATGTCGCGGTTCGATCATCAGCGACGGCAGAGGACCTGCCAGACGCGTCCTTCGCTGGCCAGCAAGAAACCTATCTCAATATCCGCGGGCCAAAGGCGCTCATTGATGCGTGCCATCGCTGTTTCGCCTCGCTGTTTACTGACCGGGCGATTTCCTACCGCGAAGACAAGCATTTTGACCATTTTTCAATCGGGCTGTCGATCGGCGTGCAGAAGATGGTCCGTTCTGATAAAGCAGCATCCGGCGTCATGTTCACGATCGATACCGAATCCGGCCACAAAGACATGGTGCTCATCAACGGATCCTACGGCCTCGGCGAAAACGTCGTGCAGGGCGCTGTCAGCCCTGATGAGTTTTATATCCACAAACCAACGCTCCGCAAGGGGTTTAGGCCGATCGTTTCGAAGACCATGGGCACCAAGCGCATTAAGATGATTTACGCCGGCGGCGCCCACCCGACGAAAAATATCCCAACGCCCGAGGCAGACCGCAAACGGTATTGCATCACTGACGCGGAAGCGCTGCAGCTTGCGAAATGGGCGATTATTATCGAAGACCATTACTCCAAGGAAGCGGGGCATTTCAAGCCGATGGATACTGAATGGGCGAAAGACGGCATGACCGGCGAATTATTCATTGTCCAGGCGCGTCCCGAGACGGTCGTATCCCAGCGGAACGCGGGAGTCCTTGAGGAATATTCGCTCAAGAAGAAGGGAAAAATTATTACATCCGGTTCGCCCGTTGGCCAGAAGATCGGTGTCGGCCGTACGAACGTCATCAAGGACGTGAAAGGCATCATGAAGTTCAAGAAAGGCGAAGTCCTCGTGACCCACATGACGGATCCCGATTGGGAGCCGATCATGAAGATTGCGTCTGCGATCGTGACGAATGAAGGCGGCCGGACGTCGCACGCGGCCATCGTATCGCGCGAGCTCGGCATCCCTGCAATCGTCGGCACCAGCAATGCGACGCGGAAAATCAAGCATGGCATTGACGTCACCGTGAGCTGTTCGGAGGGCGACGTCGGCCACGTGTATGCCGGCAAGCTGCCGTTCTCGGTGAAGCGGACAAACCTCGCTGCCATGGGCCGGCCAAAAAAGACCAAAGTCAAACTGATTTTTGGCACGCCGGAGCTTGCATTCCAAACGTCGCAGATACCGAATGACGGCGTTGGGCTCGCCCGCGAAGAGTTTATCATTACTTCATACATTAAAATTCACCCGTTAGCGTTGGTCCACTATCCCAAACTGAAAGATCCGAAGGCAAAAAAGCTGATTGAGGAGATGACTGTTGGTTATACGGATAAACGGCAGTATTATGTTGACAAGCTTGCGTACGGCATCGCGACTATCGCCGCTGCGTTCTATCCGCGCGAGATCATTGTTCGATTATCCGACTTTAAAACCAATGAATACGCCGGTTTGATCGGCGGCGCAGAATTCGAGCCCGTGGAGCACAATCCCATGCTCGGGTGGCGCGGCGCATCGCGGTACTATGACCCGGTCTACCGCCCCGCATTCGACATGGAGTGCAAGGCGCTCAAGTACGTCCGCGATGTCATGGGTTTGACGAACGTTAAGGTCATGGTGCCATTCTGCCGCACCGTGGAGGAAGCGGAGAAAGTCGTCGCTGCCATGGCGCAGAACGGCCTGCGCAAACACGTTAATGGCTTACAGCTGTACGTGATGTGCGAGATTCCGTCCAATGTCATTCTCGCCGACGAATTCAGCAAAATATTTGATGGCTTCTCAATCGGTTCCAATGACCTGACTCAGCTGACCCTGGGCCTCGACCGCGACGCCGGTACGCTCACCCACGTCGGTGACGAGACGAACCCTGCGGTCAAACGGCTGATCGCGCAGGTCATCCGCGCAGCGCGGAAGAACAAGCGGGATATCGGCATTTGCGGCCAAGCGCCGTCCGACCATCCCGGGTACGCGGAATTTCTGGCGAATGAAGGGATTAACAGCGTTTCAGTCACGCCTGACCGCGTTATCAAGACGACTATCAATCTTTTGAAGCTGGAGAAGCGAAGGTAAGCGTTGCGCATCAGCAATACTCGCGGCGAACCCTTCGTTTGGGAGGGGTACGCTTGTTGTCCGTTCGGAGCGCTGCCGCATAATAAATCAATGAACATCCGTAATCAATCTGTATGAAATTTGGGCGACGGAAAACAATCTCGCTCTACTGGGAAGCCACGTGGAAATACAAAATGCCGGTTTTGTTCAGCATCGCCGGCATTGTTGGCGCTGCCGTCGCAAATGTAATCGTACCGTTGTATTTCAAGGATTTTTTCAATCTGCTCACTGGCAGTTCAGCGCCGGATGATATCGCGCCACACCTGATTTCGATACTGCTGGCGATCGCGGTTTTGGAAATGGCCAACTGGGCATGCTGGCGAGTCGCAACATTTACGGCCAGCTACTTCCAACCAAAGGTCATGCTCGACCTCGCGAATACCTGTTTCTCTTACCTTCACCAGCATTCATTCCGATTTTTCAACGACAATTTCGTCGGATCGCTCGTGAAGAAGGTCAAATGGTTCGGGCGTTCATACGAGGTCATCAGCGACCGCATTCTCTGGAATTTAACGCCCCTCTTCGTGAATATCGGGGTGATCGCTTTCGTACTGTTCCGCCGTGACGTTTGGCTGGGGAGCGGCATTGTCTGCTGGGTAATCTTGTTTTTGGTGCTCAACGGGTTTTTCGTGCGGTTTAAGATGAAGTACGACCTCCGCCGCAGCGCAGCTGAAACGGAAACAACCGGACTGCTCGCTGATACGATTGCGAATCAGGGGACGGTGAAATTGTTCAACGGGCTGCCGCGTGAAGCCCGGAGTTTCGACCGTGCGAGCGAGGCTTTGCGGAAATTGCGGCGGATCACCTGGGATCTCGGGAACGTCTTCGAAGCACTGCAGGGCGTTCTTATGGTTGGCCTCGAAATCGGCATTTTTTACCTCGCAATCCGCCTATGGCAGCGGGGAATCTTGACCATTGGCGATTTTGTACTGATCCAGGCGTACCTGATCAATATTTTCAGCCGCTTGTGGGATTTTGGAAAAGTTATCCGGCAGATTTATGAGCACCTCGCTGACGCGGAGGAAATGGCCGTGATTCTTGAAACGCCCCATGAAATCAAGGACCGGCCAGGCGCAACCGCGCTCCGCGTTGTTGAGGGAGCTATTTCGTTCCGGCACGTCGACTTTTTCTACAACCAGACGCGGCCGGTGCTGAAGAAATTCAACCTCGATATCAAGCCTCGCGAGCATGTTGCGGTGGTCGGGCCGTCGGGTGCGGGAAAATCAACACTCGTACGGCTGCTGCTGCGGATACATGAAATTGATGGCGGAAAAATCCTCGTTGATGGCCAGGATATACACGACATTACCCAGCAGAGCCTGCGGCAGGCGATCAGCCTCGTGCCCCAGGATCCCGTTTTGTTCCACCGCTCGATTCTGGAAAATATCCGCTACAGCAATCCCTCGGTGTCAGACGCCGCGGTCATCGAAGCAGCGAAGCGTGCGCACTGCCATGAATTTATCAGCAACTTAAGTGATGGGTACCAGACGTACGTTGGTGAGCGCGGCGTCAAACTCTCGAGTGGCGAGCGGCAGCGAGTTGCCATAGCTCGGGCGATATTAAGCAGTGCCCCGATCCTCGTGTTGGATGAAGCGACGTCGAGCTTGGATTCTGAATCCGAGCGCATGATCCAGGACGCCCTGGAGGGGCTGATAGCAGGCAGGACCGTCATTGCGATCGCCCACCGTTTGTCGACGATTCGGAAGATGGACCGTATTGTGGTGATTGACCAAGGAGGCATCGTTGAACAGGGATCGCACGCTGCGTTGATGCGAACGGCTGGCGTATATCGCCGGTTGTGGGAACTCCAGGCAGGCGGCTTTATTCAATAAGAATAAAAGTGAAAAATAATCCAGGGCGGCTCCGGGGAAATGGTGCCGCCCTTTGGGTTGCATCCTGTACAAAGATTCACAGGTTAGTTTTCGGGATACAGGATTGGACGCCTCCTGGTGGTGAACGTTGTTGATGCCCGCCCTGTACCGCTACTGCCAGCCTAGCATGTGCACGTATGGTGTCAATAAAAAAGAGAGGGTCTGCGTGAGGACAGACCCTCCTGAAGCGCTTCGTATTGAAGTAGAAAATAACTGAAAGAGTAACGGCCCAACTTTCCTTGCCAAAGGGAAACCTTTCCTGAGAGGAAACATCTCTTATTTGCACTGTCGTATCGCAGGATACTGTGTGCATGGCGGTTGTTTCTAACCAAAGATGTTCCTATGAGGGAACTCACATCGGCTCGAGTAATATACATAACTCGAGGTTTGTAAAAGGGTCGTTACGCCCGCATCTCGCACTTTGTCGTATAAGCCGGTTGGATTTTCCAGGATCCACGAAGGGATCCGCGATGAAATGCGACAAAGTCGGCTACTGCACCAACCGCAGCGCCCGGAATTGCTTCCAGGGAGCTCATAGCGATTGCCGCAGTTTCAGCCAACTGCCTGGTTCCGGGCAACGATTTGCCCGGGATAAGGCATGGATAGGATGCGGGCAACAAACAGAGAATCAATGAACCAACCATATTGCCCTCCGTATCCATGCCCGCATCTTATAGAACAGAGGAAATCGTGTCAAGGGCGGCCTTTGCTTTTTAGGCGCTGGGTGCTATGGTATACTGAAACAGCGGAAAATTGGTATGTTTTTAAGTACGGGGAGAGGTCGCCCTTCGGTTCGCCCGCGCTTGCGGGCTCACTCAGGGCAGGCTCCGTGGTCGAGTGCGTGAGCGACCTTTATAGGGCGGAGACGTGCCGGAGTGGTTGATCGGGCGTCCCTGGAAAGGACGTATACCTCAAAAGGGTATCAGAGGTTCAAATCCTCTCGTCTCCGCTTTATACGGGTCTTGTAGGTTCGAATCTTGAGAACAAAAATTCGGCCAGATGGCGAAATCCCGCTGACCCTGAGTGAAACGAAGGGGATAGCGGGGCCGCCCTCTCCGCTCTGCTGAAGTATCGTACTATGCAAACTATCAGAACGAAAACATTCGAATTGGCAGTTTTTACAAGCGGGGATGAAAATGCAAAATACCTTGCCTTGTTAATTCCCGGAAGACTAGACACCAAAGACTATGCCAATTTTGTCAGCCATGCCGATTATCTGGCAAAACGAGGATTTCTTGCAGTTGCCTTCGATCCGCCCGGCACGTGGGATAGCCCCGGCGGCATTGATCTCTGCACCACGACAAATTATCTCAAGGCTATCAACGAATTGATTGAGTACTTCGGTCATAAGCCGACCTTGCTCGTTGGGCATAGCCGAGGAGCTGCGGCTGCAATACTCTCGAGCATGGTGAATTCGGCTGTGATCGGTATCGTGGCGATTATGCCGAACTTGGGTGCACCTTCTGCGCCATGTAAAGAGGATATGCAAAAGGGGTTCATGCTTTCCTATCGGGATTTTCCGCCGGGCACTTCAAAGACGAAAAAGCAGAAGGAGTTCAGGCTGCCGATTGCCTATTGGACTGATGGTAAAAAATATAATCCGGGCGAGGCATTGCAAAAATGCACCAAACCAAAACTTCTAATTTTCGGGACCGGCGACGAATTCACCCCGCTCGATACCGCCAGGAAATCATTTGAAGCTATTCCCGAACCGAAAATGCTTAAAGTAATCGTGAGCGGGCATGGCTATCGCTATCACCCTCAAGTGATCCGAGTGGTGAATGAAGAGATGGGCCGTTTCATTAAACAATATAATTTGGCGTGAGCTTTCCCTATCGAGCCCTAGCCAGCGTATAAAAATTGAATACTATGAAAGAGAAGATTATTCGATCGAGCGTATCCGTCGGCATGTGTGCACTTGCCGCGTGTTTGCTGTTCATTGTGACAGGGTGCACGGAAAAAACTTCTAAGAATTCGAATACGATGACGGCGCAGAATATTCAGAATACGAATGCCGCATCTGTTGATACAGCCACGAACACTACCACCAACGCTCTAGTTAATACACTTGCTGAGCAGGATAGCAGTTCTAACGGCGAGCAAATCATATTCCTCCACCACAGCACCGGCCAGAACGTTTGGGATGGCGGCGTGAGCGCGTGGTTTGACGAGTATAATGCCAGCCATGGCACGGCGTACGCAATCACCGAGCAAGCGTTCCCCAAGGATTCGCCGTACGGCTGGGAGAATTACCCGTACGATTATTGGAACATCTGGGTAAACCACGCGGGTGCGGAAGCGTACCAGGAGGAGCCGACGCTTGAAACGCTCACCCAGGAGTACGACGTGATTGTTTGGAAACACTGTTTTCCCGTGAGCGACATCGAGCCTGATACTGGCAGTCCGAGCGTTGATTCGTCTGATAAAACACTGGAGAATTACAAGCTGCAATACGGAGCGTTGAGAGCAAAAATGCTTACGTTTCCGAACACTACATTTATCGTGTGGACCGGCTCAGCGCAGGTTGAGGGAGCGATGAGCGCTGAACAGGCTGAACGGGCGAACGGATTCGCCGCGTGGGTCCGGGATGAATGGGATGTGCGCGGAGACAACATTTTCGTCTGGGATTTCCGAAGCTTGGAAACCGGCGGCGGCCTGTATTTGAAATCCGAATACGCGGCGAGCAGCGATGATTCGCATCCCAACGAAACGTTTTCGACCCGCGTTGCGCCGCTCCTCGGCCAGCGGATCGTTGATGCCATTGAAGGCAGAGGCGATAGCGGCAGCATAACCGGTGGAACCTTATGAGCCACCCGAAGTACATCCGCAAGGTCCAGACGTCAGTGAACAACTTTTTGTTCCACGGGGATGAGTATTTAATGTTGCACCGGAAGCCAGATAGTTGGATTGACCCGAATCGTCTGAATTCCATCGGTGGCAGGGTCGAGCCAGGGGAGAATTTTCTCGATGCGGTGATCCGGGAAACAGAGGAAGAAACAGGGTACCGTATTGCCAGCGAGCAGATTACACTGGTGGGGGTGGTAAAACTTGAGGGCGGGTATGATGAAGACTGGGTCATGTTGTATTTTAAAACTTCAGTGCCGTCTAAAAAGGTGCCACATGGTACCCACACCAAGGATGGCGACCTCCTCTGGATCCATAAGGATAAGGTGCTTGACAGCGAGTACGAATTGGTGGATGATTTGAACTACTGTTTCAAGGATATCGTTGCCGGCGATGCGGTTTTTTTCCTGACCGCAAAGCTGGATAACAACCAAAAGGTGTCCGACGTTAGCATTTCCAAATTACCGTACGCCCATGGCAACCGATAATAACATTGAAGAAATCAAGTCCAAAGTCGACGTCGTCGACCTCATCCAGGAGTACATCCAGGTGAAGCCGGCGGGCACGAACAGTTTCAAGGCACTGTGCCCGTTCCATAATGAGAAAACGCCGTCGTTCGTGATATCCCGCGATAAACAGATTTGGCACTGCTTCGGTTGCGGCGAGGGCGGTGACATTTTCGAGTTCGTCCAAAAGATGGAAGGCCTGGAATTCCCTGAGGCGCTCCGCACGCTGGCGAAAAAAGCGGGTGTCCAGCTCCAGTACCAGGACCCCGCGCTGTCAAACCAGAAGACGAGAGTTCTCGACGTATGCAAGGCAGCGGCCGATTTTTACCACCGGCTGTTGCTCGAACATCCAAAAGCACAGTACGTCCGCGACTACCTTGCGAAGCGGCAGGTTGCTGCTGAAACGATTGACGCGTGGCAGCTCGGGTTCGCGCCGGACGCATGGGACGTACTGAACACACATTTAGTACAGCGGAAATTTTCAACGGATGATATTTTCCAGGCAGGCCTCACGTTGAAGAAAGACCGCGGGGTTGGTTACAACGACCGTTTTAGGAACCGGCTGATGTTTCCGATTGCAGACACCCACGGGAACGTGATCGGGTTCGGCGGACGGTGGCTTGGGCTGGAGAAGGACATCGCGAAATACATCAATACGCCCCAGACGGTCGTCTACAACAAGAGTGCGGTTCTCTACGGCATTGACAAGGCAAAAGTCGCGATTAAGAAAGAAAAGCTCGCCATCATCGTCGAAGGGTATATGGACTGCATCGCATCCCACCAGGCTGGCGTCACGAATGTTGTGGCGTCTTCGGGCACCGCGCTGACACACGACCAGGTGCGGCTCCTCAAGCGGTTTACGGGTGATTTGGCATTCGCATTTGACCAGGATACTGCTGGCGATACGGCGTCAAAACGCGGCATTGACGTGGCATGGGAGCTCGAAATGGGCACCAAGGTCATCGTCTTGCCGGCGGGCGCAAAGGATCCCGACGAGCTTGTGGCGAAGCAGGGCGTCGGTGCGTGGCGCAAGGCCATTGAGGGTGCCCGGTCCATTATGGACTACTATTTTGATACGACGTTCCGCAACGCGGACCTATCGAACGTCGAGCATAAAAAACGCGCGACCAAAGCGCTGCTGCCGGTCATCGCGAAACTCGGTGATACGATCGAGCAGACTCATTACCTCCAAAAACTGAGCTCGCTCCTCCATGTCGGCGAAGACGTGCTTCGCGACAAGCTGAAGTCGATCCGCTCGAAGCAAACTCCCGGCACGAAGGCAGTGCATGCTGCGACTGCACCGGTGCGCGACCGGCACGAGTCAATCGGCGATGATCTCTTGGGCGTCGTGCTCCAATATCCCGACCATCTGAACTATTGTATTGAACACGTCGAGCCGGAGCACTTTCCCACTGTCAAGCAGCAGCAACTTTACAAACAGGCAATTGTGTACTATACTAAGAACCATCTTTTTGACTCTACGGATTTTGTCCGTACAATTCCTGCGGAAAATAAGAATCTCGCCACATTTGCTGAGGTTTTGGCTATGCACGCTGAGCATGCGTACGGCTCATTTGATGACGATTCGCTCCGCCAGGTTGTCGTGCAGAGCTCTCGTGAGTTGCGGCATTCAGCGATCCAGCGAAAGCTCCGGGAGGTTGAGGCGGCACTCCGCGACGCTGAAACGGACAAGGATGAGCAGAAGATACAGCAGTACGCTCAGCATTTCTCCGAGCTGACGGCAGAGCTCAAGCAGCTCGAATAAATTTCACATTTTATCATAATGTCCCCGCGGGCGATGTCTATATATTTATGGCAGTAAAAGCAAAAAAGAAATCAAAAAAATCGACAACCAAGGCCAAGTCCAGCGCGAAGAAGCCAGCACTGAAAAAGGGAGCCCGGAAGGGTGCAAAGCCTGCTGCCAGGAAAACACCGGAAAAGCCGGTCGCCCAGATACCTTCACCAGAGAAACTCGCGAAGCTGTATGAGAAAGCACGCTCGCGCGGTTTTTTGACCGAGACGGAAATCCTCTACGCCTTCCCTGAGCTGGAAGAATGCCTGCCATTATATGAGGAGTTTTTGACGAAACTGGAAGGAAGCGGCATTCAGGTTGTCGAGAACACCGGTTCGCTGATCGGCGAGGTTGAGGAAGCGAAACCAGCCGGAAAAAACGACGTGGACAAGCGCCGATTGGACCTGTCTGATATTTCAAACGATTCGATACAGATGTACCTCCGTGAAATCGGCAAGGTGCCGCTCTTGTCCGGCGAAGAGGAAACCCAGCTCGCGAAGCGCAAAGAAGCGGGTGACGTGGAAGCCCAGCGGCGGCTCGTTGAGGCGAACTTGCGCCTGGTCGTTTCGATCGCCAAGAAATTCACTGGCAGGTCATTATCACTGCTTGATCTGATCCAAGAGGGGAACATTGGCCTGTTCCGTGCCGTCGAAAAGTTCGATTACCGCAAGGGCTATAAATTTTCCACGTACGCGACCTGGTGGATCCGCCAGGCGATCACGCGTGCGCTCGCCGACCAGTCGCGGACGATCCGTATTCCCGTGCATATGGTTGAGACCATCAACCGGTTCCAGCAGATCGAACGGCAGCTGATACAGGATCTCGGGCGCGAGCCGCTTCCCGAGGAAATTGCCGCTGAGATGGGCGAAACTGTTGACAAAATCCATCATATCATTAAAATATCCCAAGATACCGTATCCCTCGAAACGTCAGTGGGCGACAGCGATGATGAAGATTCGGTCCTCGGGGATTTCATCGAAGACGTGAAAACAGTCACGCCAGACCGTGTTGCCGCAATGCAGCTCCTCAAGGACCACGTGCAGGAAATCATCAAAGAGCTTTCCCCGCGCGAGCAGAAGATCCTTGAGATGCGTTTCGGTCTGTCTGACGGCGTATCGCATACGCTCGAGGAGGTCGGCCAGGAATTCGGCGTCACCCGCGAGCGCATCCGCCAGATCGAAGCGAAGGCCCTCGAGAAGATTGAAGAGCACACGGGGATGAAAAAACTGCGGGATTACTAGAGCGTTTGTTGCCTTCAACCCCAAAGCTCCGCGATAGCTCAATGGTAGAGCAACCGGCTGTTAACCGGTAGGTTGTCGGTCCGAATCCGACTCGCGGAGCTTTGGGGTTTTTGGATATCCATATAGCTCAATGGGCCGAGACGGGGAAAGCGGCTGAACTGCTTCAGCCGCGGCCGACGAGGCGGGCTCAGCGATGCGGGCACCGCCGCTGAGCGCCGGGATGAGCAACCCCCGCCAAAGTTTGGTCAGCCTCTAGCTGAGGCTGCCTGTCCTGTAGCGAGTTTGCCGTCATGACACTATTGCCTTACCAGCATTGATTTGGCCAGGAGGCCATGCCAACCGCCGATTTTTTTTGCTAGATGTAACGTGGTGGCGAGCATAATAACGCCAATGACTAAAGTCAGCGGAAATAAGTAGGGAGGGATAGTGTATGAGGCATGTGCAGTTTCGATAATTGCGGCATCGTAAAAAATCCTTACAAGAGGCGATACGATTATTGACAGCGAGACCGTGAACAATGTGACGTAAACACTAAAGTAGATTACGCCAAGCGGTAACATCAATATCATATACAAGACAGAAAGCCATATTTTGGAGTCAGTGAATAGTGATTTGAAACGGCCCCACATGCTGAGATGCATATCGTTCGACTGTGATTTTCGGGGCATGCGGATGCCTAACAGTCCCTCAACAATGCGGCCCTCGACAAAAGAGATCCCTTTTACTGACAGCAGGAAGAGGCCCGTGACAGGCAAACCGATTATCAGGATGATTAAGCCGAGGGACAAAGAGACGCCGGTTACGGCCCAGGTGAAATAAATAATTCCTGTTATTAACGAAAAAATCCCATAAAGCAATCCGCTCCAAGCCCTCGGATCGGAAAAAATATAGAAAAATCCAGACAACGCGCCCTTGTTCTCGGGGCGGGGATGAAGTACTACGGTAGGGGACAGTCTTGCTTCAGCGTCTTTGTATGAGGCGGCAATCTCCGTCGGAGTTCCGTACTTATCAATTATTTCGGCCAGCAGTTTGTCGGAGTCCGCAGTTGGATTGTTTTTTCGGGAATATTCCAGTTCGCTCCGTAAATATTCTTCGGCATCCGATAGGGCGTCCTGGATCATGGCCGGATCGCAGCCGGATAGATTTTCCTTGAGCTGTATAAGATAATCTTCGATATGATTAGTCATGGGGCGATTCGTTAATGGTAGTATCTAAGTTACTTTTTATCTGCGTCCAAATGTTGACCCATCGTTTGAGCGTGGCGCGGCCTTTCAGTGTGATAGTGTAGTAGCGGCGCGGGGGGCCGGATACCGACGGTTTAACGCTGCTCTGGAGAAGGTCGCTGGCCTCGAGCGATCTCAGAACCGGGTATAATGTTCCCAGCTTGGAAACGGTCCCGGTGTTTGTCGCTTCCATCTTTTTGGCAATTTGGTATCCGTATTGCGGACTATTTGATTTATCTAAAATGCTTAACAAAATGAGTGCCACAATGCCCGCATTAAGCTCTTTTTGGAATTTCTTGTCTATTGCGATGTCTTCAGTCATGTGGGTATATATCTTATTTCATTGAAAAAATGCCTATTTTTTGGGTGTTTGAATACCATTAAGTTATTACTATTAATAAGTTAATACTAGTATGTCTTATTTGTCAAACGTATTTATCCACAGTATAGACGAATAAATACATTCTTTTTTTCTGGCAAAATTTTTAAAGAAAATAGGCGGGACAATTCAACTCGTCGAGCTTTGGGGTTTTCAGATATCTCGAGTATACTAATGGGCAGGGACTATCGAGTGATTAACAAACTACCATTATTATATGAAAACATTCCTGTTACTCTGCCTTATGAGCGTAGGCACCCTATTTGTTTGGGTGCGTCCTGCGAGTGCTGACGTCGGTCCACCACCTGTTTTTACGCAGGGGGGCATTGTGCAAACCGATGCTGAGGCGACAAACGTAACGATGGCAAGCGAGGATGTTGTATTGAAGTATAGCCAACCCCAACAAGATGACATGTGGGGCGAGGTGATGCCAGTTCATGTGACTGCCACCTTTATAATGCGGAATACGGGAACGGAAGCGGAAACTCTGCGCGTCTACTTTCCGTCAAGCGACAGTGCTTTTGTGAGCGGCTTCGAGGGGGGTTATGGCACGGTTGAAAACTTTACCGTGAATGGCCGCGTACTGGGAGAGGGCGATCTCGGCCACCTCACAGCGAATATTGACAACGAAGAGCAGTCTATCCGTGTGTACCAATGGCAGGAAACTTTTTTGCCCGGAGAAGATACAACGTTAGCGATTTCGTATGACGCCAAAAGCGGCAAGGACTACGAGGTGTACTACTTAACCTATGTGCTCGGCACCGGCCGGGGCTGGAAAGGGCCGATCGGGAGCGGTACGGTAAAATTTGAAATGCCCGAGACGCTGACAGACTATAGTGTGGTTGAAGACGTTCCGTTGGTCGGGGAAAACGTTTTACCGTTTACCGTGGTAGGCAATACGATTACCGTGCCGCTGAAGGATTACGAACCGGAGTCTGACACCGTGATTGTTCTCGGTGTATACGATTTTGACCTGGTGAATCAGGCCGAAAACCTCAAGGGTAATGCGGCAAGCTTTGGAAACACCCTTGAGCTTGCCAGCGCGCTCCGCGCCCTATCCGGCGGCCCGCATTGCGCTTTTTGCACGGGGAAGGCCGCGGATATGGCACTCTCGGATTATTCAGAAGCTTTGGAACAGGCGTCGTCACAAGACGAGTTGGATCGAACACTAGCTTCGTTCATGTTCGGTGATGCGCAGCTTTATGATGGCTGGACGCCTCCGACCCCGTCAGAAACGAAAGCATTATTTTCTTTTCCGGATTGTGCAGCCGATGACACAAACTGCCGCTACGACTTATATTTCGACCGAGGAGGGCTCGGTGATACGCCACTGACAATTGATTATGCGACCCATACCTTGAAGCACGAGGATTTTTTGGAACTGTATGTTTCAAAAATCCGTCCGTATGATTCAGCAACCGCGGATGCTATTGAGCGCTATATCCAGGATGCCCCCAAGGCGTACGAATGGCAGAATGCGCAGTATAGCCCCCCCGAGGCCGCGGAAGAGGGTACCAATGTGAATAGTGCCATTATCAATACAAATACGATTACAAATTCCGTAACTACCAACACTTCAGCGGCTTCAGTCTCTGGTCGGCATCATGCCGCGCAACGAAACTGGCAGTTGGTTGGTTTGGGTGTCATGGTGGTTGCATTGGCGCTCGGTTATTTTGTTGTCAAAGGGAAAATTTAGACCCGAATGCCCAGGGAGACGTACTGTACTGCCTGCTACGCCACAATTTGTCCCGTTGAATGACGGGATGCCGCGGTAAACCGGTTAGCAGGAGCGCGTGTACCCGTACGGGTACGTGAAGTCGTTCGACCGCGCGATGATCGATGCGACCGGTGAGGAACTGGACCCCCACCACTGGATCGATTACATCACCGACCGGATCGGCGGGCTGTACGGTATCAATTGATACCTGCTATCCATGCTTCTTTGATTGACGATGGCTCTGCTGCGCATTGCGTGCAGCAGAGCCTTTTTTATTTACCAGCATTCCCAACGGTATAAGGCAGCATTCACGGGAAATTCAACTTACGGTGCTACGATACTGTTGAGCGCTCATGCGTTAACAATTAACCACGATAGGCCCATGATTCAAACCGATACTTTATTCACACTGCCGGACGAGAAAATGAGGTAGCGTCCGCGGTTCCGGCAACCCCCTCCGGCACCCCCTTGCAAACCCCCCAAGGGACCGGATGAGGGAAGACGCTCTTTCATAACAATACCTTCCCCACACCCGGACGACCGTTTGCTTTCGATGCACGTACGACTGCTGTTTTCCGGGGAGGGGTAGCGGATGAGCCGGGATTCTAATCATTAACCGTGAGTATTCCTACGGCTTGTCCCATTCCCAAAAGCCCGCTCCATGCTTATAGCGGGCTTTTGCCGTTTGCGGCTTGTATTAACAGTTGTATTGGTTTGCAGTTATAGTATTCCAATAAACCGAAACTCAAACAAACCGTTTTGCATATGGAGGTGGCAATGAGATTCATTCCGCTCCGCGCTGGGAACACACCGAACATGGTGAGGGCACAAGCGCGTAAGAAGCGCGTTCGCGAGGAGAAACGCATACGAATGCAACAGGAGGCTGACAGACTAGGCATCAGTGTCCAGGAACTGATCACTCGTAAGGCGCAGGAAGTCAACCGAATCATTGCTGAACAGAGAACGCGGCGGATTGCCATTGCTGAAATGGAGTATCCACGTCGTCGTTCACTATACGGCTGGTAGGTCGTAGGGAGCCGGACGTATTCCGGTAACCATTCGCACCGCGCATACCCTTGCGCGGTGCTTTTTGATTACTTGATAAATTTTATCCATGGGTTGCCTTGTTATTCGGCCTTTTCGGGCGTAATATGTGAAATATAACCGTATGGAACAGCCAGTCATTACCAAACACGACCGGAAGCAGTACGTCCTGAAAACCAGGCAGGATGAGGAGATTTTGGTTACCTGCAAGCGCCTGGAAACAATGCGCCTGTCAAAACAGGACAAGCGCCTGGTTCGCTTTTTCAAATCCCAATTGCTGGATGACTGGCGCACGCCGCTCAAGCAAGAGGTAAAAAAACTTTTCAAAAAATATTAAAACGAAGAATAGTATGAAAAAAACAATCTACATCGTAATCGCGGTTATCATCGCGGCAATCGCCGTTGTCGGATATCTCCGTTTCGTAGCCGGCGGGGATGAAGACACGTGGATATGCGAAAAAGGCGCATGGGTCAAGCACGGCAACCCGTCGGCAGCAAAGCCGACGACCGCATGCCCTGGTTCGGGCGGAACAACGAACAAGGGGGTGGTAAAACCGAGCGAGAATTTTTCGCAGGTTCCTCTCGAGAATGCGTTTGGATGGCTGGGGGCTGGCGAGGACGGCACGGATATGGGTTTCATCAGGCAATCAGGCGGTGGGTGGATGCGGCCGCATCCGGGCCCGGCCGTGTGGGACATGATCCAGGGAGGAGAACCGGCGGAGTATGATTTTGCCAAGATGGACGGGTTGGTGAGGCTTGCCGAATTGTACGGCCTGAATTTGGTTATTACCCTATGGCCATTTGCCGAATGGGACCAGGCAAACCGTGAGGATGTGGCAGATTGCGCGGTGTCCGCCAACGATGAATTCTTGCCTGATAACAATAAAAAAGGGAGGCCGTCATACCTGCCGCTTCACCGATGCAATCCGAATGACTGGGTCGCGTATGAACAGTTTGTCACCGCTGTCGTTGACCGATACGACGGTGACGGCGAATTCGACATGAATGATTTGCGGTACCCGATCAAATATTGGGAAGTCATGAACGAGCCTGATTTGCTCGGGGACGGGTCCCTGGATTTTTATGCGCAGGGCCCGGCAGAATACGCGGAACTCCTGAAGCGCACGTACCAGGCAGTAAAGCTGGCTGACAGCAGCGCGTCCGTCCTGATCGCCGGCGCGGCCGGCGCCGATGATACGTTCCTCGGCTTTTACCGCGCGGTGTTCAATGCCATGCCGGAAGCAAAAGGGTATTTCGATATCGCCAATATCCACTGCATTTCGAATGACAAGAACACGCTGGACTTTAACGTTGGCGATTATAAGGCGCTCCTGGATGAATTAGGCATTAATAAGCCGATCTGGGTAACCGAGGCTGAGCAAATGGGCCGGCAGGGATTCGACCAGAACGCCGAACAAACCCAAACGAGCGTCGATAATGCGATCGCGGCCGGTGCGCAGAAAATCTTCTTTACCCGCTACGATTTTGCGGATACGCGTACGGATATGAGCGAAAAACAGGAACCAGCAGAGGGTTCCATGGATCGGAGCATGCAAGCGTACCAGGAAATTATTGAAAGTGTGCAATAGGAGCTGTGAATTACTATGCCCAAAGAAATCGAAATCCAGGTGCGGCTCGCGACCGCCGATTCCCTCATCAAGGCGCTTGAAGCCGGCGGAAAGTTCCGGTTCGAGAGGCAGCAGATTGATGAATACTACACCCCGCCACACCGCGACTTTACCAGCGTACGGCCGGTGAAGGAATGGCTGCGGTTGCGGGATGCCGAAGGTGTGTATTCGCTCAATTACAAAAATTGGCACTACGATACCGACGGCACAAGCAACTACTGTGATGAATACGAAACGCAGCTTCTGGGCATCGAACAAATCCGCAATATATTTACCGCACTCCGATATCGGAAAATTGTGACCGTGGATAAAGTGCGGAAAGCTTGGCTGTATAAAAACTGGGAAGTGTCCGTTGACCAGATTGCGGGACTGGGCGATTTCGTAGAAATTGAGTACAAAGGCTCAGAACATCCGGATCCGAAAGAGGAGACGGACAGGATGGTGGAGTTTCTGAAGAGCCTCGGCTGCAGAAAAATTGAACGCAACTACCTCGGCTATCCGTTCCAGCTCATGTTTCCGGATGAGGTGAAATGGGAGGAAGTATGATTATGCCGCACGCTCCTGAAGAAAAACTGAACGTCGTCGACGAAAACGACCGTGTGATCGGCCAGGAAACGCGCACGGCCATCCACACGCGGGGGCTGTGGCACCGGGAAGTCGGCATCTGGATTTATAATGGCGCCGGCGAGCTGCTCTTGCAGCGGCGCGCGCCTGATAAAGACATCGCCCCCAACCTGTTGGATACCTCTGCCGGCGGGCATGTCGGCATTGGCGAGACGTACGAACAAGCGGCGCTGAAAGAATTGGCGGAAGAGACCGGCATCCGCGCACGTCCTGAGGAACTGGTCCGCATCGCGCAGAATAAACGCTTCAGCGGGCCACAGCCGAATGGTATGCTGAACAAGGCCATGCGCGTGCTGTTCGCGTACCGTTTCAAAGACGGCGTTGATACGGTGCAATTCGAGCACGGTAAAGCGACCAGCCTTGAATGGTGGCCCATGGAAAAGATCGGCCGGCTCAACGAGCTTGAGCAGAAACAGTTCTCGGGATTTGTTATCAAGGACTATCCGGATGTTTCAAAAGCGGTTAGGAAGCTTTTAGCCTCATAACTAATTGAATTATTAGCAGGTATGTTAGTGGCAATCGCCGGGTTACCGGCATCAGGAAAAACAACCGTATGTGAACAGCTTGAAAAGCAGGGCTTCCGTGGCTTGCATCGGGACGAGTTTATTTTAAAATTATTTAAGCCGGCTGATTTCAGCTCACGCGAGCAAAAAGATACCGCGTTCAAAGTTATGTTGATGGTAGCCCTGTACTATCTCCAAAAAGGCGAGAAAGTCGCCCTCGATTGCCCGTCGTTCAGCCAAGAATGGGCGGTGAAGAGCGCAGCGTTTGTTGCAAACAGGGCAAAAGTCCGCCTTAAAATGATTTACTGCGATTGCCCTGAAGACGTGGCGATCGCACGCATCAAAGCCATTACAGACCATATCGCAACTGACCGTACGCCTATATTGTATCGTGAAGTGAAAGCTCGGTGGCAGCCGATACGAATCCCACACAAAATGATCAATACCGACAGGCCCATTGAACAGACGATGCGTGACGTCGATGATTTTTTAAATTCGTAATTCGATGGCAACAATTTTTGAAACAAAGTCATTCGTCGTCGAGGCGTTTGATAAGCCACATGTCTCGCGAGAAGAAGGCGGGCATATCAAGATATTCCCGAAGCAAAAAATTTCCAACCGCACGGAAATGTCACCGGCAATGGCGATTGAATTCATCCGCCTCACTATGATCGTCGGCAAGGCGTTTGAACAGGCGATGAAAAATAGGGGACTGGAAATCATGCGGATAAATTACCACGACATGGGCAACTGGGCGTACAAATCCGGCAAACAGCCTGTGTTCCACCTGCACATCTACGGCCGCGCGAAAAACGCCGTGCACCAGCCGTTCCGAGAGGCAGTGTATTTGCCGGACCGGTCAACGGGATTCTATGATGCGTTCAAGCCATTGAACGAGACGGACATCGCTGAAATACGGAAACAAATTAATATCGTAGCAGCAGAGGAAAAATACCAGGATAAAAACTGGTTGTAGAATATTTTTTAATCAACAAGGTCCCATGTCGGAGTACGAACAAGAGCACAATCCAGAGAAAGAGCCAGTACCGAGTACGCTGTATCACGGTACGACCGCGACTGCGGTTGAAGAATTTGAACCGCGCCGGCGGTCCATTCCCGGCGGTGCTGACCCGGAAACCCAGCCAAAATTAATCTATGCTTCGGATAACCCCGCTTTTTCCGCCGCGCACGCATTCCTGTGGGGAAGCAATGAAGGGTTTGAACTGTCCGTTGAAAAAGACGGCGTCCTTTTCCGCGTACCCGTTGACCAGCAGGAACGCCTGAATGTTCCCGTCCATGTCTACACGATGCCAGGCGGGAATTTTACGCTCACGTCCGGCGAAGGCACTGGCCATACATACCAAACTGACCGCCCGACGAAGCCGGCGGCGGTAGAGTCGTTTGCCACGGTGAAAGAGGCGATTGAGCACTTCGGCGGCCGAGTAGAGTTTTATGACAAAAAAGATGGCTGACGCTTACTCCTACCACGAAGTCCAAAAACATAAACACTATCCGTTGATTTCTCTCCATCGCGAGCAAACAGCCCGGATAATCCTTCAGCGTTGTGGATAAAAGAAGCCTATCTCATTGAGATAGGCTCCGGTGTGGGAAGTTGGACTACATCACTGTTTCTGATGCAGAAGTTCCAAAAGTCATACTGTCTGCGGTCCCCTGACTGGGCGTCTTCGGGCGACATTTCAAACGTCGGCCGTGGCAATCCCAATTTTCTGGCCCGCCAGAGTTGCCTCCACAGGCGTCGATTCTTCATCATGTGGTTATACCTCCGCAATTTTCGGTAGTTTGTTTTCAGAGAAGTATATGCCAAATTTTTTTATTTGTCAAGGTGCGGGTGGGTAATATTTGAACATCCCCCCCAAAAGGTATACGATAGAGGCATATGTCCACTCCATATCTGTATCATGAAGTCCAAGACGCGAAACCCTGGTGGATGTACCTGATCATCGGTCCCTTGGTTGTGTTTTCCGCGTGGAGCTTTGTCCAGCAGATCATTTTCGGCAAGCCCTTCGGCAATAACCCAGCGCCTGACTTTGGCGTATGGTTGATTTTCCTCGCGTGCGGCATCGGCTTGCCCTGGCTGTTCTGGGCAGGGAAGCAGGTCATCACGTTTGACGGAAAAAATATTTCCTCATCGTACGTGCCGTTCTGGAAAACTACGTTCGCTTGGGACCAGGTTGAAAAATATTACCCCCGCGAATTCAATGCCATGCGCGACTTCTGGGGCTGGGGCATCCGGTATGGTTTGCGAAAAGGCTCGACGTGGGTTATGGCGTACGTGTATTTTGATGAAACTCGCGGGGTGCAGTTCGAATTGGCCAATGGCCGCCGGATCCTCATCGGCAGCAAGAAGACCGACGAATTTTTACAAGCATTAATGAACGCACGGCTATGAAAAAATTTCTCTATTGGGCACCGCGGTTTCTGGGCATTATTATGGTATGCTTTATCTCCCTGTTCGCGTTTGACGTGTTCGAGGAGGGCCAAACCGCCTGGGAAACGGCGCTCGCGCTCTTCATGCACCTCCTGCCGTCGATTGCAGGGATCATTTTAATCATTGTCGCGTGGAAACGGGAGCTCATCGGCGGCTGGCTGTTTATCGCATTCAGCGCCGTATTTGTATTCATCGCCAAGTTTGAACTGGTGGGGATTTTAGCCATCGCACTTCCTTTTGCCATTATCGGCGCGCTGTATATAGTGCATTATTATAAGTACGTAAAACAGGGCCAACCTCCTGCAGTAAAGTCGGCGTCCCAGCCGCCCATGCAACCGTAACTCTGGAAATTGGGATTTGGAAATTTATTGGGAATTGGTTATTAGAATTTGGATATTAATTTCATGGAGGGGATTATGAAAACTATCATTCTGTACAAAACCCAGTGGGGCACCACCAAGCAGTACGCTGAGTGGATCCACGAGGCAGTCGCTGGCACCGAGATCGGCAATCTCGACGAGTACGGCGCGGACACACTGCACGATTACGGCATGGTCGTCGTCGGCTCCCGCACGTACATGGGCAGGATCGCGGCGAAAAATTGGCTCGAGGAAAACTGGCATGGCTTGAAGGGCAAGAAAGTGTACCTGTTTGCCGTCGGCCTGGTCCCGGCTAATTCCGAACAGGGCAAGCAATCGTATGAGATGATTGCGGAAGAGGTGCGCAACGGCCTTGCCGGTTACGTCAAAATTCCCGGCAAGGTGGACGTGGACAAGCTGAACTTCTGGCAAAAAATGATCGCCAAATCCACCCAGGCCAGCGCTCCGGCTGAAGTTGATAAATCCGACATCCAGCCGATTGTGGATTTTATAAGGGGGATCGAGAGATGAGTTTGTGAAGTGGTCACTCGTCACACGGAAAAATAATCAATATATTGCCATCAGGATGAAAATGCATGCAACAAGTATCAAAGAGGAATTCATGAGAGATGTTTTTTGGTTTACAATAGCTTGTGAGACCGACGATGGTAAGAAAAAGTCAACAATATATGTTCTAGCGTCGGCGGAATATCTATGGGATTATTTTCGAACGAACGAGATTACAACGGAATTACTCGATAAATGGAAATTAGAGGTGTCTCAAAAATGGCAAAAGCTTGGTGATTTAGTATTTAATAAATCGGATCAGTATGATATTTATGCAACGTCCATTACTGGTTACTTTAATGGTTTAAAGTTTTTCCAGAGGGATCAAATTGATACTCTAATCGATGAAAAAGAAATTAATGTGCAGGGTACGAGGTATAAAATCCAAGTTTTTCCTTCACCAAAGGTGGGTGATCATATAGATTTATACTATTTTATTACTAACGTGGAAGATAACGAGGTACAATTTGGATTTACAATTGGTGTATCCGGTACGCTCATCGCAAGCTGGATGAAATATGATAAGCCAAATGAATTGATAGATGAAATGGTTAGTTTGGCGCTAGAAAAAATAAAACTCGAAATCACCAAGGGGAATAAGTCGGATGGTTATATATATATATTTACATCCTCACAGGTCGAACCGACCCCCGAAAAGACTAGAGAGAAATTAAATCAAGAACAATTTTATATGACAGATAAAGGAATAAGAAGGAAAATTTTGCAACTAGCCTATAAAAGATGGCAGAAAGATCCCCATGGTTTATTGTTAAAAGAAGAAATAAATGCACAAGTGGACAATGTTCCACCCGAAGCAATTGATAGAAATATTAAATATTTGAATGAGGGCGGGTACTTAACTAATGTATCAGAAGATATGTCAGGCTACACGGCGGCTCAAATTAGTAAAACCGGGGTTGATATCATTGAGGATCCAGAAAGATTTGACTCCCTGATACCATCAACCGTAATTTATAATACAACAAATGTTGCAGGTAATGTTGGCATGACGGTCGTTGGGAATCAAAATAGTTTTATCAATAGTAACGTCAATGTTGTATTTACAGAAATCGAAAATGATATTTTAAATAAACCCGACTTCGGGGATATTGAAAAGACTACTTTACTTAGGGAAATCAAGTTATTAAAGTTGGAGCTGAATAAACCAACTCCATCGCCAAGGGATGTTAAGAGTATTTTGGGAAGATTAAAAGAAATGTCCACTTGGATCCATGAAAAAATAATTAAACATCCATTAATTGCTCAATTATTAGTTCAGGTATTAATAAAAGGACTTGAACAAAAGAGTTAATGTATTTTTTCACAAATCGTATTGTATAAAAAATATGCTTGAAGCTGAAAAGCAACTTGAAGAAGTGAAATTTTTATATAAAGTCTGCGGAGTCAAAGGAGATGAAGGAGACTCGATACTATTTAACTGCATCGGTGCGTTTTTAAATGGGTGCTGGTAATAAGTCAGGACTTATTGAAAGCCAAAAATAAAAGACCCGGCGCAGGGGAGCACCGGATCTAATTCTGTCTGGGCGGGAAATCGATTAAATCACTTTGTAATCATTTCCGTAGAAAATGGCTGCCTTGCTCGGCTCCAGAGCTTTCCTGAGGTTTTCCGAAATATCGGTCCACCGCAGGTACACTTTCTGGCGCAGGGCGATCTTGAGCCCCGGTTCACCGTCCAGCTGCTCGACATACATGATGATGGATTTGTATGTCTCGCTGCCGTCGTGGGCGCAGTCGCACAGGAGCACGCTGTTCGAGTCAGCCGCAATGAGCAGGTCCGCGAGGAGATGGCCATTGACCAGCAATGAGTCCATCTCGTTCCACGTGATGTAGAATTCCGTGTACGGGCAGCAGACGCCGTCGTCGATTCCTAAATCGAGGGATACGACCGTGCCGCTGGCCGAGCTGCGCATCGCCACGTCGGCGATGGTCAGCGGATTCGGGCGAGGCGGAACTCTGTTCTCGCCAGCCGGTGTTGTGCCGGGGTCCCCGACATTGCCGCTCGGGATACTCAGCGCAAACACGCCTGTTACGATCGCCACGAATAAAATGCCCAGCTTTGATTTTTTCGACATCCTTTTTTCCTCCTTGTCGGTTTTGCTGGTGATTCGTCTTCCGTAATGTCAATAGTGTGTTCTGTTTTATTATTGCATACTATACCGGATGCCTGCCTCTTGTCAACGTGCGCCGCATTCAACGGCAGCCCCGAAAATGGTATACTGGGGGCACTGCACCAAGAGTATTAATTACCGAAACCATGGAAACCTACAACCCCAAAACCGACTGCTGCCCGCGCTTTGACCCCGCGCCGTGGGACAGCAAAACGTTCGAATGGCAGAATAAGAAGTTTATAAAGGATAGGGTGTGTACCGCGTTCAATGTCCCGATCAATTTTGGTAAGGTCGTTACCCGGATGAACGCGAAGATTGATGCATCGGGCGCCAAGGCGCTCGACTGGATGTCGCTTTCTGACCATACCTCGAAATGGAACATGGACCTGTACATTGCCGTGGACAAGGAAGTCACGGGCGCGGAAAACGTCACGTTGAGCGGCAAGTATTTGAGCAAAGTATACGAGGGCGATTTCAGGGACACCGGTAAGTGGTGCAAGGATTTCGAAGCGTACGCAAAACAGCAGGGGTACAATGACATCAAGAAGTGGTACATGTGGTACACGACCTGCCCGAAGTGCGCGAAAAAGTATGGGAAGAATTACGTCGTGATTATGGGGCAGATTGAGTAATTTTTAACAATTTTTTAATTTTTACTCCAATGCCAACACAGCACGTCGCTACCAGCCAAGCATTTCGGTATGGCTGGGCGGAAGTCAAGAAAAACTTCTGGTACTTCGTCGGGCTCGCGGCGATCGTGCTCGTCATCGAAAGCGTCGGTACCGGGTATGACGATGACGGGACACTGTTCAACATCCTCGGGCCGTTCCTGAGCGCCTGGATGGCCTGCGGGTACCTCACGATCATTCTGGATTATTACGGGGGCACGATGCGTGAGATCACCGACGTGTTTACCCAGTTTACGCAGTACTGGCGCGTGCTGGGCGCGACGATCGTGGTGTGCATCATCGTGGCACTCGGGTTTATCGCCCTGGTTATCCCCGGCATTTACCTGGCGCTGCGGTTCATGTTTACCGTACCGCTCATCATCGACAAGAAGCTCGACATCGGTGAGGCGATGAAGCAGAGCACTGCCATGACTGATGGCATTAAATGGTCCCTGTTCGGCTTTGGTTTAACCGCACTCGGTGTCATTATCCTCGGCGCGATCTGCCTCGGCGTCGGCATTTTCGTCGCGATGCCGGTTGTGTGGCTCGCGTTTGTATACCTGTACAAAACACTCCACGGTGTTCAGCCGAGCGCTTCAGTTCAGCCGATGGCGCAAACAGCGGCATCACCGACCTCGTAGGATCCGTACCGTTACCGTCGTAGGTCAACGAAGAATTATCAAGTAATGTATTACGTATATGATGGATGTCAACGTTCATAAACATGGCGGAGAAGCAGTGTATGGCCTCGGGTTCATTGGCGCGGCGATTTACTTCATCTCGACGGCCACCGGCTTCTGGGTCGGTGTTCTGGGATTCCTGAAGGCAATCGTGTGGCCGGTATTTTTCGTGTATGAAGCGCTCAAGTTTTTTGCAGGCTAAGCTATACTATTAGTATGCAAAAACATGGGAAATAAATACCTGCGCGTACAGGTTGTCGTCGGTACTGTAATCCGGAAAAACGGGAAATACCTGCTCGTCCAGGAAGGCAAGCGGCAAGCGCGCGGGTTGTGGAACGTACCGGCTGGCCGCGTTGAGGTTGGCGACACGGTTGAGAAGCGCGCTGCTAAAGAGGTGTATGAAGAGTCCGGTTTCCGCGTGAAACTGATACGTGAATTATTCGTCGACCATAGTACAGTTGGCGGGCCAGTGCGCCACGCATTTGAAGGCAGGATTATCGGCGGCAGGTTGCAAGCACGTTCGAAGGAAATTATGGATTGCCGTTGGTTTGCCTGGCGGGAAATTCTGAAAATGAAAAAACAGATGCGGCACCAGTGGGTGCTGAAAGCGATTGGCATGGTTGAGAAACGGTGATGAGATTGCTTCACCCCTGCCCATAGGCAGGTCCTCGCAATGGCAAGCGGGGGTTGGGTTCGGCATGGCAGCAAATACTCCCCTTGTAGTATTTCGGTTGCCGTGTTAAGGTGTATTGAAAATAAACAAGAATAGCGAAACAGTTCAATACAAAGCGAGGTGTAGCAATGGGAATATTTCGTGATGAGCACGGTGCGTACTCGAAGGAGATGGTCGACGGTGACCTGCGCTGGTATGCAAAAGTCCTACGCATTCTGGTGTTTGTGGAAGTGGTCATGTCAATTGGCGTCTTCGTACTCTATCTGCGCCATCCGACAGGTGATGCCGGAACGATCATCGCGGCGTGGAGCGTGTTGCGGTATTTTTACGTGGCGTCCCTCTTTATCTTTATCAGCGGGATGGTTTTCCGCGGCTGGGGACCCCATGTGAAAGGCAAGTTCTTCGAGTGGCTTTTCATTCCGATCGCGGCGTTCGCTGCCCTCAATGAGATGGGGGAAATCATCATGGACCCGATCGCTGCGCCCGTGGGATTCTCAATGTGGCGCGCTGTTGCCACAACAATTCTCCTGTTTATGGGTATCAGCAGCGTCATTGGGGGCATTAATGGCCGGGGCGCGAACTGTTCACTCGGGGTATGGCCAACCAATGACGAGGCGGGGTATATCAATGCCCATATTTTTAAAGTGGCACTGAGGTATGTATTCGTATACGGAGTGATCCTGTTCGTATTTCGGCTTATACACGTCTTCGTGTAGCTTACCCAATCAGCGAATCAAAGCAGTATCAAGCGGATGCAGTTTGCACCCGCTTGAATTATGTCCATTTTAATAAATTAAAAAAAGAACCGCCAGTCATACGTAACCGGCGGTCCTGCATTTCGTACTCGGCGAAATGGTTTACTACCCTGCCACACGGGAAGCGAAGTAGTTGGCGATTGCCTCATCATACTCGCGAACCAGGGCGAATGTCCTCGCAGCGCATTCCCCCCTGAATTTCAGGGTGGTCTGGCCGCCGTGCTCTCTCATCTCGTCGATAAACAGCTGGTAGTCAGCGGGTGACGAGAGTACGGTCACGTCGAGGTAGTTCTTGCCTCCTGCTCGGAGCCAGGTTGGGCCGCCGATGTCGATCTTTTCGACCAGCTCGGCATGCGTGACGCCGGGCTTTTTGAGCGTTTCCTGGAACGGGTACAGGTTGACCACGACGAGGTCAATTGGTTTGCCGTTGGGTTACTGTACCGTATAATGCATTTTCGTGCAACTGGCAGCTGGCGATTTCTCAGCGCTTCATGATACGATAGTATTATGTACACCCTCTACATTCTGAAATGCAAAGACAAAACATTGTACACCGGCATTACGACTGACCTTGCGCGCCGGGTGGCGGAGCACCGTGCGTCGATGCGCGGCGCGAAGTATACGAGAGGCAGGGGGCCGGTGAGAGTCGTCTACATGCGGAAATACCGTACGCGGTCCGCTGCTTCACGCGAGGAAGCGCGCATTAAAAAACTGCCGCGGGCAGGGAAAGCGAGAATCATCGACGCCCAAAAGAGTAGATGCGGGTGATTTTTTTCCAAGTACAGGCGCTTCTGCGTGCGCTCTTGCGCCTCTTGTTATTGGATTTCGGTCAGGTTACAATGTGTTCATGAAACCTATGATGATGCAAAAATTAACCGCCATCAAACTGCTCCATACGCTGGTTTGGCTTATCATCGGCCCGTCGATAGTATATATGGTTTATTCGGCTGCCATTGGCCAGATAAATGTATTTACCTGGATCGGCGTTGCACTTTCCATTGGCGAAGCAATCGTTATCCTTGTAAATAAATGGACGTGCCCGCTCACTCCGATTGCCGCGCGGTACACGGAGGACCGTTCGCCGAATTTCGACATTTACCTGCCACGCTGGCTGGCAAAATACAATAAACATCTGTTCACCCCGATTATGGTTGCCGGATGGTTATTGGTGTTGTGGCGGGTAGTACTATAGTTAGGACTTTAGAATAATGGTGCATGCCAATATAATGCCCATCACGAAACAACTCATCGCGCCCTGCGGTATGAACTGCGCCATCTGCGCCGCGTATTTACGCGAAAAGAATAAATGCCCGGGCTGCCTTTTTAAAAACAAAAACAAGCCTGCAAGTTGTGTGTACTGTTTGATTAAAAAATGCCCGAAGCGTCTGCGCAATGGCTGGGCGTATTGTTTCCACTGCGACACGTGCCCATGCGACCGTTTGGAGCACATAGACAAGCGGTACCGTGCCCATTACCACATGAGCATGCTCGAAAACTTGAAGTATATAAAACACAAGGGGATGAGAGCATTTCTCGCTGACCAACGGAAGAAATGGACCTGCAAGAAGTGCGGTGGGACCATTTGCTGCCATAATGGTTTGTGCTACTCGTGCCAGCTGGATGTCTTGAAAGCGAAAAAACGAAAGTACCGCTGGAAAGAATAAAGGTAAATAATGACCACGGTGTCTCTTCTCAAACAAACTTTTTTCTCGTGCCTCTGTTTTATGACCACCATGGCGTGGCAGATGGAGCTGCGGCACGACAGGATTGGTACTCTGTATAGTGTTTCTCCGTACGGCACGTATACTATATTCCGCGAAACAGTGTCGCAGCTGCCTCGCACGCAGGATGCGTCAGCCGTGCTTGTGTTCGGTTTCCGCCTCAAGCTCATCGGCTCCAATCCGTTTTTTCATTGGCTGTTCCAGCGCGTGTGCATCCTAACAACGCCGTTTTGGAGCGGCTTCCGTGGGTTCAGGGTGAAACTTTGGATGGTGGATCCGAAGACGAAAGACTATTTGGGAATTTATGAATGGTCGGGCGAACAAAATGCGCGCGTGTATATTAATTTTCTCACGCCCATTTTGAAGTTTTTTTCCACGAGGGGATCAATCTGGCACTACCTGTATCCTGATACGCAATTTGAAAAATTTTTAGCAGCGCATCGATGTTAGGAAGCCTTGTTTTTTTCGTGGAATCATGCTATAATACAATCAAACAAACACCAAAATTAAAAACGAGCGAATGATACAACTCAAGCAAGTATCAAAGATATACGAGCTCGGCGGCGAGAAGATACACGCGCTTGACCGTGTCACCCTGGATGTTGATGACGGTGATTTTATCGCTGTTACAGGACCGTCTGGTTCGGGTAAATCAACGCTCGCAAACGTCATCGGCGGCCTTGATACGCCGGACGATGGCGACGTTTTCGTTGACGGCCAAAGCCTTGCGAAAGCAAACGACAAGGCGCTCTCCCACTATCGCAATAAGATGGTTGGGTTTGTGTTCCAAAATTTTAACCTTCAGCCGAATTACACGGCACTCGAAAATGTAATGGTGCCGCTCGTTTTCGCAAAAGTCAAATTATCCGAACGGAAGAAGCACGCGACCGAATGCCTCAAGGCGGTTGGGCTCGGCGATCGCATGAACCACCGGCCAACCCAGCTGTCAGGCGGCCAGCGGCAGCGGGTGTGCATTGCACGGGCGTTGGCGAATAACCCCCGTATTATAATCGCAGATGAACCGACCGGCAACTTGGACACAAAAAAGAGCGCTGAAATTGTTGATATCTTGAAGCACCTGAACAAAGAACTCGGCGTCACAATTATTGTCATTACCCACGATCCGAACGTTGCCGTGCAGGCAAAAAAGAAACTGACGATTACTGACGGCAAAGTAAAATAATTCAGTATGAGATTCCTTGATTATTTCCGAAGCGCATTTAAAAACCTTGTCCGGCACAAAGTCAGGACGTTTTTAACAATTGTCGCGATTACCATCGGCTCGCTGTCGATTATTCTCATGGTGTCGCTGCTGGTGACGATCCGGCAGTCTGTCCAGGACTTCTTTGCGAGTATGGATGCTTTTACGCTCGTTACCGTTACACCGGATCCGAACGCTGCTGACAGCGGAAGCGGCTTGATCCGCGGGGATACGGGCGGGAGCGATGAGAGCGGCAAAATACTTGACGATACGACCGTGGCGACGCTGAAAGCCCTGCCCCACGTCGCTGATGCTACCCCGATCGGATCTGGCCTGTGGATCAAGAATATGAAGTTGGAGGGCCAGGATAAAAAGATGTGGGCCAATCTCATTTCATATGATCCAGAAACTAAGGTTTTCAATATGCCGCTTGCGGCAGGGCGCAACCTGACCGGCGAGGACATGGACAAAATAATCGTGAGTACGGAATTCGCCAAGACGTATGGCTCGAGCGGAAATCCGGAAAACCTCCTTGGCAAGAACGTTGTTTTAATGTTCCAGGGAGGGGATATTCCCGACTGGGGCGGCTTGACCCCGGAAAAACCCCTCGAGGGCGATGATAAGGCGTATTGGGAGGAGCAGCAGAAAAAGATAATTGAAATTAATGCGGAAATTGTCGGCGTTGCCAAGAGCAGCACATTTGACAGCAGCCAAAACTATATCAACATCGCGTGGGCGAGAAAGCTCATGACACACGTACGATGGGAATGGCAGAGCAGCTGTTCCCAGGAGGAACAGCAGGCAATGAAAGACAAGACCTATCGGGGTCCCGAAAAGGATTGCAGTGGAACACAGGTATTGGTTAAAAACGACGATTCTGCGAAGAATGGCTATGGTTCTATTATCCTGAAAACGGACGATACGAGTAATATAAAAGGCGTCTCCGACGCTATTAGCAAGCTGGGCTATGGCGTTTCCACCGCGCAGGACATGTTGGATGAAACCAACAACATGCTCATGGCAATCGGCGCTGTTTTCGGTGCCATTGGCGGCATCTCACTCTTTGTCGCGGCAATCGGCATTATCAATACGATGGTCATGGCCGGCTACGAACGGATCCGTGAAATTGGCGTCATGCGGGCGTGCGGCGCAACCAGAAAAACCATTCGCCGGCTGTTCACGTTTGAGGCGGCGCTCCTCGGATTTATCGGCGGAGTTTTTGGGCTGGCATTGAGTTATGGGATTGGGAAGGCGGCAAACATTATTGCTGACAAATACGCTTCGTCTATTGACCTGCCGTTCGATAAAGTGGCTTCGTTTCCCTGGTGGCTTATCGTCGGCGTCCTCGCATTTACCACAGTCATCGGATTGCTGTCAGGCTTGGGGCCGGCAGTCCGTTCCAGCCGCCTGAACCCTGTTGATGCGCTCCGGTACGAATAGCAATTACCATCGTTGTATCTAATAAAAACTTCGCAGGTACCTGCGAAGTTTTTACTTGTTTAAAAATAAAAATGGATTTACAATATAAATATTGTTTCTGTCGTACTTAACGAGGAAGCCATTGCGCGTATGATTAATTTACACGATTTCAAATCAGACAAACCGGAAATTAAGTATCATTGTGCGAAGCGGGCGATCGCCGTTTCAGAAAAGAATCCCCAAACGCTGTACCCACAGTTGAATACCTTTGTCCGGTTGCTGGACGGAGAAAACAACGTGCTCCGCTGGACCGGTTTGATTGTCATCGGCAATCTTTCGGCCGCAGATGCCCAAGGCCGGATAACGAAACTGGTGCCCCGGTTACTGCGCTTTACCAAAGCCCCGTCACTGATCACCGCAAGTAATGCAGTGAATGCATTGGGTAAAATCGCCGCGCATAAGCCGCGATTACGAAGCAAGATTCTCAAAGCTTTACTCGGGGTGGAAAAAGTTATGTACTACAATAAAGGGAAGCCGTCGCCTGAATGCGGCAATATCGTGATAGGGCATTTGCTTGACGTGTTCGCCGGTTTTGATGATGAGACGTTGAAATCTTCCAAACAAATCACCGCATTCGTCAAGCGCCAGACCAGGAACACCAGGCTACCCGTGCGGGACCGCGCGGTACTATTGTATCGGCGGATGATCGCGATAAGTTGAAAATTTTGTTATGACCGAGAAAACTGGGAGAATAAAGCGAAATTATGATTGTTGTACTTAGCTTTTTTACTATACTGTATTGCAATACTACATATGCTTTTTCTACGCCTCATCATAAAAAATCTGTTCAATCGCAAGACGCGGACTATCCTGACCATCGTCGGCATTAGCATCGGCATCGCGACGATCATTATCTTCGGTATGGTTTCGAACGGGCTGACAAACAGCATGTCTACGGCCTTTAAACCGGGGAAGGCGGATTTTACCGTTGCAAAAGCAGACGTTGCCGACATGATACTGAGCGTCGTTACCCGGGAGCAACTCCAGACCGTGCGTAATACCGAGGGTGTCGAGTCCGTCGTCCCATATGTTATGTCCCTCGCGCCGTTCACTGGTAATCCTTACTTTATTCTGGGCGGAATTGACCCGAATGACCTTGATCTCCTCGGTGCACGGATTACCGACGGGCGGATATACCGAAACGGCGACGAGGTTGCCATTGGGCGCATTGCCGCAAAAAACTATAACCTGAAAGTCGGAGACACTATTGTGCTCAATAATAAGGATTATGCGATTGTTGGCATTTTTGAGTCCGGCGTGACAATGCAGGATGGCGGCGCTGCGACGACAATCGCGGAAACTCAGCGCTTGAATTCTTATACCGATAATCAGGTCAGCATGGCAATGGTCAATATCAATCCGGGGTTGGATCCGCGGGCTGTGGCAGACGCTGTCGAAGCACGAGATACTGCGCTCTTATGCGTGGTCGACATGGATGATTTCGGTTCCCTGGACCAAGGTTTGAGCATTATTGATTCCGTATCGTGGGCGATTTCCGTCCTTGCTATGGTCATCGGCGGCATTGGCGTTATGAACACGATTATCATGTCGGTATTCGAACGTACGCGGGAAATCGGAGTGCTGCGCGCCGTCGGCTGGAAGCGGAGGCGGGTGATGGCCATGATTCTCGGCGAGGCGATCGTCATTTCGCTGGGGGCTGCCATTATCGGTATCGCTCTCGGGCTCGGGGTCGTCTGGCTGATGATGCAGACCAATATGGCAAAATCCTGGCTGGACATCACCATGGAAGCTGAAATTTTCCTGCAAGCACTGCTGGTCGCCGTCGTTGTCGTTATTCTCGGCGCTCTCTACCCCGCATACCGTGCGTCGCGTTTTTCCCCGATGGAAGCGTTGCGCTACGAGTAAACGCATATGAACGATTCCATTATCGAAACTCACGATCTGAAAAAATACTTCGAGGAGGGCCGGGTGAAGGCCTTGGACGGTGTTGATATTTCCATACGCCGAGGTGAATACATCTCGATTATTGGCCCGTCCGGGTGCGGCAAATCAACACTCCTCAATATGATATCGGCGTTAGACCGGCCGACGTCCGGCCAGGTCTTCTTGGACGGCGCCGATCTTGCAACTTTCGCTGCTTTGGACGAGGTGCGAAGCCACAAAGTTGGCTTCATTTTTCAGCTCCATAACCTCCTTCCGCAGCTGACCGCACTGGAGAATGTTATTATCCCGATGCATGAAATCTCCGGATCCGCGTCAGCCAAGGAGGCAAAAGCCCGGTTACTCCTCGAGCTTATCGGTGTCGGGCACCTTGCTGGCAAACGCCCGACTCGTATGTCCGGCGGTGAGCGCCAGCGCGTCGCAATCGCCCGTGCTCTCGCAAACGATCCTCTTGTCATCCTCGGCGATGAGCCGACTGGTGACGTGGACACAAAAGCAGGCCTGCAAATCATGGACATCCTCGAAAAGCTTAATCGCGAAAAAGGGGTGACACTGATTGTCGTTACCCATGCGTTGGATATCGCGAAACACGCCCAGCGTACCATCGAGATGCGAGACGGTCGGATTGTGCACCAGTAATAAGCGGCAAGAAGAAGCTACTCGCTTGACATGAGTGCAGTTTTTTGGTACCATTCAGCATTCAATTGAGTCACGTGTTCTTGTAGAGGAGTAAGGAGGTGTTTGATTGAAAACGAATCTCGGTGGCGCAAGCCATATGGAAGTTGAGCGCAAATTTGTGCTCAGCGAGGTGCCAGGATGCATAGGGGGCGATCCCGGAATTCTTATCCGCCAGGGGTATCTGGATGGAAAAAGCGCTCCGCGGTTACGGCAATGCGGCACCAAGGGCCCAAAGCGCTATCGTTACGAGTACTTCATGACGGTGAAGAACGGCGGCCAGTTGAGCCGCCGGGAATGGGAAACCGAGATCCCGCGGTGGGTGTTCTGCACTGATTGGCCGTTGACTCAGGGCAGGCGCCTGGAAAAGTACCGGTACTCCATACGTGTCGGCAACCTCACATTCGAAGTGGACGTGTTCCAGGGCAGCCTTGCCGGACTCTTCATACTCGAGATTGAATTCGAGTCTGAACAAGCCGCAAATGCCTTCGTACCACCCGCTGACTGGCCGATCATCAGAGAGGTAACGTATGACAAGCGGTACCGCAACCGCCAGCTTGCAGTGCACGGATTGCCGGCTGGAGACGCCGAAGCGCCTCAAGGATAGGAGGAATTGATCATATTTTCCCCAAGCGGGTGGTCCGTGTCGCCATCCGCTTCCTTTTTTATCTGCATCCGATCGGGAGTTGATTTCCTCATATTGCAGCCGGCGGAATTACCCTGTATGATGTGTACCATCCTCCTATGAGAGCATTCCGAAATTTTATTATCGTATTCGTTGTTTCAGCTGCCGTTATTGGTGCGCTGTTTCCTGCCATCACGCGGGCGGCAGCGGAGCCACTTGAGATCAATTTTTTTTGGCGCGAGGGGTGCCCCCACTGTGCGAAAGAGGAGCCGTTTTTGGACACACTCGAGCAGGAGTACGGCAGCCAGATCCATATCAATAGGTACGAAATCCAATCGAGTACGGAAAACCGTGACCTCTTTATCAAGTTCATCAAAGATTCCGGCCAATCGATTACTGGCGTACCGGCGACATTTATCCGCGATGAGGTGGTTGTCGGGTTCAATACCGAATCGGATACTGGCTCCCGCATCCGGGGCATCATCGACCAGTGCCTGGAGGAAATGAAGTGTGAGCAGGAGAATCCGCTCCTGGTGACGCTGCCAATTGTCGGGCAGGTTGATTTGTCGAGGTTTTCAATCGTCGGAATGACCGCAGTTGTTGCCGCGATTGACGGGTTTAATCCGTGCGCTATGTGGGTGCTTATCATCCTCATCAGCATGATGCTGCCGATGAAGAACCGCCGGCGCATGTGGCTCCTGGGGCTGACATTTATCGGAGCGTCTGCTTTTATTTATTTCGTTTTTCTCGCCGCGTGGCTGGAGTTTTTCCACTTTATCGGCATGGTCAGGTTTGTCCAGGTACTGATTGGCGTATGTGCGCTCGGCGTTGGCGCGTACTACATCCGCCGGTTTACGAAGATGAAACCAGGGGAATGCGAGGCCACGAACGTTGAACAGCGCCGCAGTATTACTGAACGCATAAAAAAGGCAGTCCAGACGCGCGCGCTCTGGCTCGCCATTCCCGCGATTATTGTTGTCGCATTTATCGTAAATTTGATTGAGCTTGCGTGTTCAGTCGGCCTACCCGCAATATTTACCCAGGTACTTGCATTAAACAACTTGTCGCGTTTCCAGTACTACCTGTACCTGGCGCTGTACGTGATTATTTTCATGCTCGACGACATGATCGTATTCGCTATTGCCATGGTAACGGCGAAAGCAGTCGGTACGAGCGGCAAGTATTCGCGATACGCGACGCTGATCGGCGGCATTGTCATCCTGCTGCTCGGGATCGTGCTTGTGTTCAAACCCGGATGGCTCGCGCTTGTCGGGTAGCAGCAATCAAGTGTTTGTCGGGATATTTTTATAAAGCACTCCAATTGGCATTCTGTTTATCATATGCCACTCTTTATTTTTATTAAAATAGGGTACAATATACGCATGAGTTTTATCCATACAGCATACGACCGGGTATTCCGCACCCATAAGGATTTATGGAAGACGGACCTTATCATTATCGGCGTTTTTCTCGCACTTGTACTTGCCTTCGTGGTATGGAATCCCTCATTGCCGACCAAGAGCGACGTGACTGAGTGGGTCAGCCGCTTCGGTGCGAGCGGCCCGCTCGCGCTTATGCTGACAGTCGTGATTGAGTCAATAATCGCGCCCCTTCCGGGCACGTTCATTTCCATCGGCGCGGGCGTGCTGTACGGCGTATGGCCGGGAATGCTGTACGTCTGGGTCGCGAATATTATCGGTTCCACATGTTCGTTCTGGATCGCGCGCAAGCTCGGCCGGCCGATCGTGCAGAAGATTATCAAAGAGCGGACTATTGCCAAGTATGATAAATTCCTGCGCCGGAACCGTTTCCTCGTGCTCGCGATGTACGCGGTGCCGATTTTTCCACTGGACATGTTTGGCTACGTCATCGGGCTTGCCGATATGAAGTACCGCCGGTTTCTCTTTATTATAACCGTCGGTTTTGCCATCAACCTGTCCATTCTCACGACGTTCGGCAGCAAGCTCCTGTCCGCATCCGGCGGCGCGCGGCTCGGTTATGCGTTCATTATTCTGCTCATAATGCTCGTGGCCGTTACCGTGGAAAAAGTATTTTCGAAAGATACGGCGCCGGAAGCGTAAGCGCGTATTGACAGCAAGCAGAGCATTGGCATACAATACAGACACTATGAAATATCCCGTCCACACATCGAATAATAACAAGAACAACCGTTTCGCATCGGCGTGATTTTCATTGTGTAATCAAATAGAATAAAGTCCCGCCGACAAGCGGGAATTTTTTTATTCCGGGGTAGTTTAAATTGGTAAAACCCTGCACTGCCTGCCCGCCGAACTCTAGGGTAGTTCAATTGGTAGAACGCTGCACTGTTAATGCAGAAGTTGGAGGTTCGAGTCCTCCCCCTAGAGTTCGTTGAGGCAGGCGGGTTCATGCGGTGATGCTGGTTCGAAGTCAGCACCCAGAGCCATTCAACAAGGGGGTTGACATTTTTTTCAACAATGGTAAGGTAAACCGATTGTTTGTTTATTGTTCGTTCGAACGTTGATATTTTCGAATAGATTGGAGGATTGTTCATGGGACAAACGGTGAAGTCACTTGTTGTTTGGATTATCACGTCACGGCTGACTGTAAAGCTCTATTTGTGGGGGACGGTACTCCTGTATTTGTTCCTGCACCAATTTCGCCAGAATTGGATTGGACTGGCGTACCATCGGAGTCCGCCGGATTTTTCCCACTGGATGCGGATTCTTGAGAATACGCTCCTCAACAGCACCCGTAACCGGCGTCTTCGCCAGCGCGGGCTTTTCTTCCCGTCAGCACAGACGTGGTTTCTCACGAATCGGTGCAATCGGGCGTGTCCTGGTTGCCCAAAGTCGGAGAAAGCTGCAATCGAGGACATGACTGAGGATGATTGGGTCAAGCTCGGTAAGGAATCCATTGTAAATGGGTGCATGATCATTCTGATTCTTGGCGGAGAGCCGATGCTCATGAAGGAGATGATCAAGCGCATCAAAAAGCGTCTCGGCGATGAAATGATCTTCATAGTTTTTACCAATGGAGATCTTGTTACCGAGCAGGACGTTATCGATTTCCGGCGTTTGGGGATCGCTCTCGCGATCAATGTCTATTCCGGTCGGAAGGATGACAGTGGGGCGTTCCGCGCATTGGAGCTCGCGCAGGAGCATGGTGTGATTGCTGGCGCGTCGATAACGATAACGCAGGAGAACTACCTCAACGTCACATCCCTGAGCTGCATGAAAGAGTTAGTCAGGCGCGGTGCGCTCTTTGCATTCCATTTCCACTACATTCCCGTCGGTGTCGCGGACGACCAGCGGTTCGTCCTGCACGAAGATTCGTTCTGGGCGGTTGAGCGGCGTCTCGTCGCCCTCAATAGCCCGTTACGGATTATCCACTATTCACAGTGCCGTGCAGGACATGCATATGTTTCGATTGATCCGAGCGGTGACGTCCGTCTGTGCGCTTTTTGCACGGGGCCACGGTCTCTGGGCAATGTCCGAAAATCCACACTCCTGGGGATTTTCAATAGTGATGGATTTGCGGAGTTGCGGCAGATCAATGCGAGCCAGGCGTGTATGGTTTTACAGAAAACCGGCGTGCTCGTCGCAGGAGGTTTTTTACCTGCTTCCGTCGGGGAGGCAGTCAAGCTGATTCAGTATCCGCGCGGGTACATCCGCCGTCCGCGGTGGAGGCATCATCTGAGCGTCGTACTACGCGATTGGGTATGGAATCGATAATCATCCGATGTCCAAGCGAGCGGGGGTTTCCCAATGGGGATCCCCGCTTTTTTTAATCGGAGCCGCATTTTCCCCGCTTGGAACCCCACGAAGTACGTTTGTGCTAATCATACTTTCGAGTATAATGAAACCACCACAACCATATGATGAAACGGTTGAATATAAATTGGTTAAGCATCCTATCCGCATTTGTGGTAGGAGCATTATTTTTATTGCCGCGTGGCGTGCACGCCATTGATGCCGGATGGGAGAGCTTGTCAGTTCTCACAGACGCGGGGGTCGTCTCGGTCCGGTTAGTGCGGATCAATATGAGCGATCCTGGGCTGCAGATACGCTCATTAACCGACGTTTCCGGCGAGCGGATGAACGTCGCCAGTCCGATACGGCCGCTCCAATCGTACGTGGACCAGGTCGGCGGGTTCGCTGGCATCAACGGCAGTTACTTCTGCCCATCCGATTATTCGTCCTGCGCCGGCAAAGAAGGGTCATACTATTGGATGTGGTACGATTCATTGAAGGGCACATTCGTGAATTCGTACCAGAACCAGTTTAATCCAGGCCCGGTTATCGCATTTGATTCCGAAAATCAACTGCACTATTTCAAGGTCGCGGAAGATTGGCCCGGTAAGGAAGCGTTTGAGGCGAGCAACAACACAAAACTCCAGGCACTCATTTCGAACGGACCAGGGCTGATCTACGAAAGCAAACTGACGGTTTCGCCCAGTGAGCTCGATACCAAGCAGCGCACGATAAAATCAAACCGTTCTGGCATTGGGTTCAAGGGCGATAACATGTACCTCGTTGTCGCATCTTCAGCGACGGTAATGGATCTCGGGTACGCGATGCAGGCTATGGGCATGCAGTACGCAATGAATCTCGATGGCGGCGGATCGTCCGCACTGTACTATAACGGCCAGTATGGTGTCGGGCCTGGCCGCAACATGCCGAACGCGGTTGTGTTCGTCGATACCGGTGAACAGTACTCGCCGCCGGTTGCTTCGGGTACGTCGTTCTTCGCGTATGATACTGCAGTCCGCGGCGGGTATAGTGTTTCGTCCGGGAATGTTACGGGAGACGCGCGTGATGAGATACTCGCAGGCACGGAAACCGGCATGGGTCCCCAGGTCCAGGTGTTCGACGCCGATGGGAACAGGAAAGCGCAGTTTTTTGCGTACGACCAAAATTTGCGCAATGGCGTCCGAGTCACGGCATGCGATGTGAACGCTGACGGGTTCGAGGAAATAGTCACGGCGCAGGGGAAAGGGGGCTGGCCAATCGTTCGAATCTTTAATGCGTATGGGACGCAGGTCGAGCACGAGTTTTACGTATTAGACGGCAAATACACAGGGGGCGTCAATCTCTCGTGTGGCGATACGGATGGCGACGGTACATCGGAAATTGTGGTTGCGGCAAGCGCCGGTGGCGGGCCGCACGTGCTCGTATACAATGCTTCAGGCAAAATCCTCACGAATTTTATGGCGTATGATACTGGTTTTCGGGGGGGAATTCGGGTTTCAACGATTGACATGGACGGTGACGGCAGGGATGAGATTGTGACTGGCCCGGAAGTTGGCGCACCGCACGTGCAAATTTTCCAGATACGCCCGAATGAGTTGAAGCGTTTATCGCCGGGTTTTTATGCCTTCAATGCGGATTACCGGGGCGGGGTGTCTGTCGCGGGAGTTGATACCGACGGCGATGGCACGAAAGAGCTCGTCGTGGGCGTTGGCGGCAACGCGACGCCGCTAGTGCGCATATACAACATTCGAGAGGAGATGCAAAAGGAATTTTTCGTCTTTGAGACGAATTTTCTCGGGGGAGTGAACGTGGCTGGCGGGGATGTTGATAATGATGGTTCCGAGGAGCTTATCGTCGCGCCGCGCAGTAGCGGCGGGCCCCAGGTACGGGTTATCGAGGCGGGTAGTATGTAGCGTTTCGAGTATGCTATACTATGGGTATTACGTTGATGCGTATGGCTGATAGCGGCACAACAAAACGTCGAGCGTTCATCATTATTCCACTGGTTCTGATTGCAATCGTGGTCATCTTGTTCGCTATTGGGCGCGCCCGCCACGAGGGAACGAATAATTCAAATAACGTGCGTGCAACAAATAGCCGCGAAGGCCTGCCGGCCCCGGAGCCACCTGCTGATTCTTCGCTGACGCGTAATCGGCCGGAATTACTTGCGAATTTCCCCGAGGATATATTTCTCATTGACGGCACCGTGACAGCATATGAGGAACCGTCGGGGGATCGAGGATATGTTGTAACGATTCAGTCTCTCGCGGATCGGCAAACCGCACAATCTCAATACGAACAGAATCTAAGTGCGGACGGCTGGTCGGTATCAGTCGAAGCGGGCGTTCAAAACAATACGATTGTACGGGGGGAAAAGGACAGCCGGACTGTACGTGTTGACATCAGCGACAGCGAGCCTGGTGTTTTTGTAGTGATCGAAGCATCAGCGAGTTCGTAGGAAATTTTTTTCGAATAATTTTTTATCCGTATAACTTCTTGCCAAGGAGGCATTTTTGTGCTATAGTTATAGTAGAAAAATAAAAACCACAAAGCACCGACTATGAGAAACCTACTCCTTAACTTGGGAGCGCACAACGTGTTTCAATTACATGTTGGTTTTATGTATATACATCTGAGGAGTTCAAGGGATTGCAACGATTCCAACGTAAGTATCATTGAGGCGGGGGATGAGTAAATAATAATTCCAAGAAAAATGAAAATACGCATCTACGTCATTATCAGCATTGCGTTCGTTATGGGCATCTTCATGTTATTCGGTCCGCATGCCATGGATGCCGTCACTGAATCAACGCTTCCGCGGATCACCGTTTCCGGTACGCTGTATGGTTATGACGGAACCCCTGTAACGGGTGGAGTTACTCTCCGATTGGTTGTTGGGCCGGATAATAATATTTCCAGTCAACAAATAGTAATCGGACAACAAAATATCGACAGCGCCGACGGTACATTTCAGATACGGTCCTGGGACTGGCAAAGTTTCTCGCAATATTTTGATGGGTATGGTACGGATTGGTATACGGATAACGATGTTGACGAGTATGATCCGGATACATACCATGTGTACCTCAATTTCAATAAGGATGATAAAATTTTATTGAAGGACGCTGAGGGCGTCTATCAGCGGCAGAGTTCGCCGGCAAGGATTGATCTTGGTGTCGTGCCAAACACAAAGACGGTCAATGTCGGAGACGTATATTTCCAGGAGCCTAATATATCAGGTAGAATTATTGAGGATAATGGTATCAGACATGCGAATGTTCGCATGGTCATGGCGAAAACCGGTGAAACACCAACGTACGACGACCAGGTGATGACCTATCAGGGGTACTGGTTGTATCGGGAAACGGGGGCGTATACCGTTTGGTTATATGATGATTATGAAACGTGCGAAGAATCGCAGTATCCCATTCCGGTTGATCTCACGAAGCTGTTGCGGACGTTCACGATTACAGTTGGCGAGGGCACGATTATATCGGCAGATTATTACGTTAATGGTGAGCATACCAACGAGGAGGGGTATGTTGAGGTTCCCGATGCAAACGAATCGCAATCGATCAGTTCCCTGCTTAATGGGGTCAATACGCGCTTGGTTTCAAAGGATACAGTCGGGCTTAATGTCCATCTGGCGCTGTCGAGCGGCGCTGGATTTGATTCGTTGATGATAGAAAAACTGAAAGAATCAGGTACTCGTTGGGTACGTGAGCGATTCGATATTACCTGGTACAGCCAAGCAGGTACGCCAGAACGGTATGAAACAGTACGAAATTTCTATCGGGGGAACGATATCAATATCGTCGGCATGCTTGGAAGCGGAGTTGATGCGCTACCCGGTCTTACTGAGTGGAGTGAATTTGTTACCGAGGTCGTCACGGAACACAAGGACTATATTAAAGTGTGGGAAATGTGGAACGAGCCAGATCTGGAAAAGTATTTCTCGCCGAATACGGTCGCGGCGTATATTCCGTACTTAAAAGCCGGGTATGAAGCAGTGAAAGCGGTTGATCCAGACGCATTGGTTCTCAATGCGCCGATTTCGTCGCCGAATGCATCCTTTCTCGAAGGTTTGTACCAGCAAGCAGGAAACTACTTCGACGCACCCGCGTTCCATGTGTACTACTGCGACCAGTACAAATCGAGCGGCAATCTGAGCGCGCTGCAGCGCGACTTCGCTAATGCGCTCGCTGTCGTAAATCAGTATCGGCCTTCGGATAAAATTTGGATCACCGAACTTGGATGTTCGACATATTCAAATTACAGCGAAGATTTCCAGAACCAGTATTTTCAGGCAGCAGTGCCGTACCTACTTTCGACTGGTAAAGTAGAAAAGGTTTTGCTGTTCAATGTTATAGACCGTGATACTGGTGATCCATATGAGAACGATTTCGGTCTCCTGAAAACGGATTTTTCCCCTAAGCCATCGTGGAATTGGTATCTCACGTTTCAGGCGGGTTCTTCAGGTTCAAATCAATACACCGCCCCCGTCGCCTCCGGCACCTCGTTTTTCGCCTACGCCCAAACCATCCGGGGTGGGTACCAGATATCTTCCGGGAACGTCATAGGGAATGCCAGGGAAGAGATCATTACGGGTACTGGTGACGGCATGGGTCCCCATGTACAGGTATTTGATTCCAATGGCAACAAGAGGTCCCAGTTTTTTGCGTATGACCAGGGTTTGCGCAATGGCGTCACCGTGTCAGCCTGCGACGTAAACGCAGACGGCCACGATGAGATCGTCACGGCCCAGGGCAAGGGCGGCTGGCCGCTGGTCCGCATTTTTAATGCGTACGGTACCCAGTTAGCAGACGAATTTTATGTACTGGACGGCAAGTACACGGGTGGCGTTAACCTCTCCTGCGGCGATACCGACGGCGACGGCATCCAGGAGATTGTCGTCGCCGCACGCCAGGGCGGCGGCCCCCATGTGCTCGTGTACAACCAGAACGGTAAAGTACTCACCAATTTCATGGCATACGACCCTAATTTCCGTGGGGGGATTAACGTTACCACCATTGATATGGACGGGGACGGCAAGGACGAGATTGTGACTGGCCCTCAGTGGGGCGCTCCCCATGTCCAGATATTCAAGATTCGGCCCAATGAGGTAAAGCGCTTATCACCCGGCTTCTATGCTTTCAACATCGATTACCGCGGCGGCGTGCAGGTTGCCGGTGTGGATACGGATGGCAATGGTGAGAAAGAGCTCATTGTGGGTGTTGGCGACAATGCAACACCCCTTGTCCGCCGGTACAACATCCGCGAGGAGCTCCAGCAGGAGTTCTTTGCGTTCGGCACCAACTACCTGGGCGGCGTCATGGTCGCCGGTGGCGACATTGACGATGACGGCGAGGACGAGATCCTCGTCATGCCCCGCTCAAACGGCGGACCCAACGTGAGGATCATCGAGCCGGGGGATGTGTAGAGTTCTCGCGTAAAAGCAAGGGATGTTTGGATAATACCCCTTGAAGTTTTATAGAGAAAAACTGTATTATTATTTTGGAATCGTACCTTTTCGTTTGTAGTTCGCGAGGTGTTCGCTAAAGAGTTTCAATGCAGGGAAAAAGCGCACACAGGAAGGCATTTTGATGCTTTTTTTTGCAATACTCTTTTGCCATGCTGCACCACCCATGGCAACGCAGATGTTATTTTCTTCCGCGAAGGAAAATAGCTTCTTGAAGTACGCCTCGGATTCGTTCGTGGCGTATGTTTTGGTAATACTAATAAATTTCGGATGGATTTTTCGCGCTGCCTTGATCAATTCACCGATGCTGATATTGATGCCGAGAATGTGGGTTCTCCATCCGTTGATTTTAAGAACGAGAGCGATGAGTTCGAGGGGGAGCTCATGGAATTCACCCGGTGCACATGCGAGGAGGGCAGTGGCGGACTTGTCATCAGCAGTATCGGGAACGTACTGCTCCAGGTGGAGAATATGGCTCCGCATCATGAAACTCATCCGGTGCTCTTCGTAGACGGAAATTTTTTCAGATGTCCACTGGTCCGCGATATAGCGCATCGTCGGTGTGATTACTTTCGAGAGAATATCGAGAATTGGGGATCCGCTGAGGTACAGCTTATCGAGGAGCTGCGCTGCTTCCGTCGAGTTGTTATCCAGCAAGAAGCGGTAGTACCGTTTCCAGCAATCATTGTTCGGGCAGTTTGAGTGTTGTTTCAGCCGACGGAGGACGTAAGAGTTTTTCGCATACTTTGGGTGCACCTCAATGAATTCGGTCAGCTGTTCGCGAGAAATGCGTCGGTGGCCACCAGGTGTAATCTCAGCTTTCAGGTAGCCCTGATTAACCCACCGCTTGATGGTGGAAACATTGACCCCAAAAAGGGGGGCGAGTTGTGGTGGTGTAAAATGCACGTTTTGCATGATTTAAGTATATCACTTATTCTCAAAATGAACAAGGTCGATATATAGTAATAACATTCAAGGATACATACGCTATGAAAAAGTTAAACACGATTGATTGGGTGATGCTGGTAGTACTCGTTGTGGGCGGGTTGAACTGGGGTTTAGTCGGAATTTTTAATTTCGATCTCGTAGCAGCGGTATTTGGCGGCGGTGCAGCTCTCTCGCGGATTATATACTCAGTTGTCGGAATTGCAGCAGCATATAGCATTGTCGTTTTACCGATGCGTTCACCGGAACGCTCTGCCGTGATGGCAAGTGCGTAAGGTTGGTCGAATCCATCGGCGACTGAAAAAGGCCGCATGAAAACGTGCGGCTTTTTTTAATTTGCCCAATTATTTGGAGCGACTGGGGTGATCTGGTATAATTTAGCTGCCCAGAAATACTAAAGCTTCTCGAAATATGTTTGTCGAGTGGAGTTATACATTGTTAAGCGTTTTAGCAATCAGTGTCGTTTCGCTGATCGGGGTTGTTACGCTTTCGTTCAGTGATGAGCGGCTGCGGAAGCTGTTGCTCATACTCGTCAGTTTCGCAGCTGGTTCTCTCCTCGGCGGTGCGTTGCTGCATTTGTTGCCGGAAGCGGCAGAAGCGCTGCCCGATACACGTATGCTTGCATTTTGGATCCTGTTCGGGATCACCATGTTTTTTGTTCTTGAGAAGATAATCCACTGGCGCCACTGCCATGTCGTGACGTCCCAGGACCATCCGCATCCCGTCGCAGTGAGCAATTTTATCGGCGATGGGCTGCATAATTTTATTGACGGTATGGTCATCGCGGCCGCGTATCTGGTAAATCCGCACCTCGGCTTTACGACCACTGTCGCAGTGCTCCTCCATGAAATTCCCCAGGAGATGGGCGATTTCGGCATCTTGATTCACGCAGGCTTGACTAAGCGAAAAGCGCTCCTCTATAATTTCCTTTCCGCGTGTTTGGCGATTGTCGGCGCGCTAGTAGTACTCAGCATCGGTATATCATTGCAAGGCTTCCAGGACGTGCTGGTTGCGTTTACGATCGGCGGATTTGTATATATCGCATCGGCTGATTTAATCCCCGAACTTAAAAAGGAAACTGAGCTGCGGAAGTCGATTATTCAGCTTATTGCATTCCTTGCCGGCGTCGGGGTGATGGCGCTGTTTCTGCTGATTGAATAATGACACGGATCATTGCTGCCCGTTTGCGAACAATGAGCGTTTTTACGCTATTTGACGAGTACAATCGTATCCCGTACAGTACAGGTATAATTTCATTCGTAGCATATGAAACGATCAAAAAAGATACACGCGCGGCAGCATGAACGTCGCCGAAAAGCAACGAATCGCGTAAGCATTACGAAAGATATCCTGATTGGCGATCTTATACGGAAGCATCCGGAGACTGAGCAGGTACTATTGCACTATGGTTTTCACTGCATCGGTTGTATGGTCTCTCCGTATGAATCGCTTGAAGCTGGTGCGGCGGTACACGGGATTCCCCTCGAGTCCCTGCTGAAAGACATCAATCGGGCAGTACGCGGGGAGTAATCAATGGTGGGCGGCGGGAAACATTCTGCCTCGCTGGTTTGCCATCCTCTGGCATACCTGATGCGGGTACCGTTCTCGGCCTTTATTTTTAAGTTGAAATGTGATATACTGAGTGGTACAGATGAGCGAATATTAGGAGAGGACGGTTCGTATGGCTGTGAAAACGGCACAAATTTTTCGCCTCGAGTGGATCCATATCAGCGGAATCCGGGAAGAAGACTTGGATTACCTTGAGCAGCGATTTCGATTCCACCAGCTGGACATCCGAGATTGCCGTGAAGGCGTGCAGCGACCAAAGCTTGATATCTACGCAAGCTACCTTTTTATGATTTTCCATTTTCCGCTGTTTAACCAGGAAACGCGGAGAGTTTCGGCTACTACGCTTAATGTTTTTGTCGGTAAAAATTTCCTTATCACCCTCACGTCAGAGCCAGACGAGATTCTCGACAGCTACTTCACCCATTTCCGCAGTAAAAAGCGCAGCGCCGTCACCTATGATTCGATGAAAAACAGCGCCTCGTACCTGCTGTATAAAATACTGGACCTCCGGTATCGGAAGAGCTTGCCGATCGTCAATGAAATCGGGCACTACATCCCAGACGTTGAGGAGGAAGTGTTTACCCACCGAAATAAGGAGGCAACTGCTGACTTGGCCATTATTCGGCGGAATATTCTGACACTCCGCCGGATTCTTGAGCCACAGATCCGGATGGTCGACAAGATCGTCCATATCAAAAGTTCCCTTATCTCCGATAAACTTTCTGTGTATTTTGATGACGTGCATGACTACCTCGAGAATATCTGGTCAGCGCTCGAAAGTTATCGTGATACGGTTGACGGCCTGTATGATACCAATGAGTCCCTGATCAACCAAAAAACAAACGAGGTAATCAAAACACTGACCGTTATCTCCGTTGCATTGCTTCCCATGACCCTGGTCGCGAGCATCTACGGTATGAACGTCAAAGGCTTGCCGTTCGCTGAGCACCCTATTGGATGGGTGCTCGTTTTTATTTTTCTTGCCGCAACTATCATTTTAATCATCACCGTTTCGCGGAAGAGAAATAAAATTTAACACATTATTCTCCCCGGCATCACTATGCCATTTTTTTTACGAGCGCGTAAGCTTGATTTCTCTTCCGGCGGCCAGCCATGGGTCGTCGTTTTGCAGGAGGATGAAGCGCGCTCATTTGGCATCGTGATGGGAGACCTTTTGGAGATCCGTTGGAAAAATAATCGTGCAACCGTCATCGCGTACTATACCCGTTCTAAAGTGAGGCCGGGGCAAATCGGTTTTTTCAAGGAGATCTGGAAATACCGGAAGGTTCGGCACGATGAACCGGTTTCTTTACGCGTACTGTCACGGCCGCCCTCCATCGAGGCAATACGGAAAAAGCTTTTGGGGGAAGAGCTGTCGTACCAAGAAATGCGCTCTATCATTTCAGACATCGTCCACCATAAGCTCGGCAAGGTTGAGACGACGTACTTCGTTGCGTCGAGTTTTGTGAAAGAGTTTTCCGATAATGAATTGTACTTCATGACCAAGGCGATGGCCGAAACGGGCGAGACGCTCAAGTTCCCCGGCAAAGTAATCGCTGACAAGCATTCAGTTGGTGGCGTTGCCGGTAACCGCACGACGATGGTCGTGGTTCCGATCGTGGCATCCCTCGGCGTTGTCATACCAAAAACATCATCGCGGGCCATCACCTCGCCGGCCGGAACTGCGGATACGATGGAGGTGCTTGCCAACGTTTCCATACCACTCGATCAGGTCCAACAGATTATCAAGAAGATTAATTGCTGCCTTATTTGGGGCGGCAGTTTCCGGCTCGCGCCTGCGGATGATTACATTATCCGGGTTCAGCATTCGCTCCGCCTCGAGCCTCTCGATAAAATGGTTGTCTCGATCATGGCAAAAAAAATTGCGATGGGCGTCACGCACCTTGTTGTTGATTTGCCGTACGGTACAAACGTGAAAGTGCCGACTCGTGAACGCGCCATTTCCGTGAAAACCCATTTCGAGTACCTCGCGAAGCGATTCGGGATCAAGATTGAGGTTGTGCTGACCGAAACAAGCGAACCTGTCGGCCGCGGGATCGGGCCTGCGCTGGAAGCACGGGACGTTCTCCGGGTACTCCAGCAGAAAGACTACCGGCCGTCTGATTTGCAGAAAAAGAGCGTCCGATTGGCAGCGAAACTTCTGGAATTAGCCGGCAAAGCGAAGCCGGGGAAAGGCCATATGATGGCGGTTGAGGCGCTCTCGTCCGGTAAAGCATGGAAAAAGATGCAAGAAATCATTACAGCCCAAGGAGGCAATCCCGACGTTGACTCCGAGGATTTGACCATGGCAGCAATGCGCAGCCGCTGCTATGCTCCGTACAACGGCAAGGTACTGGAGGTTGACGATGAAATGATCGACCAGGTTGCACGCATACTCGGAGCACCGCACGAAAAACTAGCTGGCATTTATATCAATAAGCATGTCAATCAGCGGATCCGGAAGGGCGAACGGCTGTACACGCTCTACGCCCAGAGCCAGGACCGCATTGATCTTGCGCTTGAAGCGCTCCGTAAGCGCCGGATCTTCAAAATTGTCCGTGTAACGGCGAAGGAAAGCATCGCCGGGTAGGAGGACTTATTAAGCATCCAATAACCAATGGCCAAGAAAAACATCGTGCGTATCGTTGTGGTGGTGTGCATTCTCGTTGGCGCTGCAGCGTTGTATTTCGTTTTTCGCGGAGGGCTTACAGATAAACAGCGTTTTGAGAACTGCATGGAGACCTGCTATGAGGTCGTCTTGTCGGATTCGTCAAAGCAGTACTGCCCCGAGCAGTGCACGAAAAACACTGGCTACCAGCCGACTGGCCCGGAGATCATGGATATTATCGCGAACATCAACCATACGGCCGCTACTACAAAGACCGTTCAACCAGCCACGAATACCGCGGTGAATACGAATCACAGTGCCAACACGAACACGCAGCGGACCACGAACGCGGTTTTGAACCCGAACGCTGCGCCCGGGACTCAGTACTACTGCAACTGGGTGTGGCCACAGGAGGTTATTGATTATATTTCCAAGGAAGTCGTTACGAAATGCTCCGATGAGCGTCCATGGTGCAACTATGGGGATTATACATACGAGACTGCCGGTTGCTGTACAGACGCAGCGCATACGGACTGCGTAACGTTGCCGAATTTGTAAATTATCGTTCAATACTGAGTCTGTCTTGCACAGGTTGAGGGTTTTTGTATTTGCTCGTTTGACAATATGAAAGTAAAAGCTGAGAGGAATATCATGCCCGCGCTATTGAGGAGGTGGTCTTCGGCTTCACTTAATATTATTATTGAAAAAAAGAACGGTCCGGCAAGTCCACTAGCAGGTGTGAACTGTACCGGACCGTCTATCCCGCGTAACTGTTATAGTTCAGTTACGAGGTGTTGGGCGCAATCGAGAGAGATGTTACTATATGCTGTCTCGTCTGCCTCAGGCTGCTTTCGGGGGATACAGCTCGCCGAACTTCGCATCCATGTAGGCCGCGAAGTCGTCCAGGCCTAGGGGCTTGCCCGTGACTCTCACGAGCAGGCCGCTCAGTGTCTCGAGGTGGCCGGTGGCATGGATATGCTCGCGCTGCCAGGCGAGCAAACAGCCGAAGTCGCCTCGCGCGAACTGTTCCTGGTAGTCGGGAACCGCCGCGGTAAATGACGCGAAGAGCTGCGCCGCTGCCAGGTTGCCGAGCGTATAAGTGGGGAAGTATCCGACCGCGCCGGTTGACCAGTGCACGTCCTGAAGGATTCCATGGAGATCGTCCTCAGGGCGAATCCCGACGTACTCTTTCATTTTGTCGGCGAATGCTTGGGCGGCATCCGCAGGCTTGAGCGTGCCGGCGAGGAGCGCCAGTTCGATTTCTAAACGTACGAGGATGTGCGAGTTGTACGTCGCTTCGTCCGCATAGATGCGGATAAGGCTCGGCTGTACGATATTCACGAGCGAGTAGATATCGCCGACGGACAGATGTGAGAGCTGCGGGAACGCTTGCCGCACGAGGGGCAGGGCGTACTGCCAGAACGCGCGGCTGCGGCCAACGAGGTTTTCCCACGTGCGCGACTGCGACTCGTGGATCCCTAACGAGAGTAACAGGTCGGAATTGTCGATCAGCCACATGATCGGATCGGTTCCCTGGTCGTACAAGGAGTGGCCGGCTTCGTGCAGGCTGCCGGTCAATCCGGGGATGAGCCGGTCAGGGTAGCAGTGGTTCGTGATGCGGTGGTCGCCGGGACCGATGGTCGCCGAGAACGGATGCTCAGTCGGGCTGAGGTTGCCCCGGCTGAAGTCGTACCCGATGGCCGTAAGGAGCTTCCTGATGATCTGGTCTTGCATGTGGACCGGGAACTCGCTGCGGAGCGCCTCGTCGGTGCGGACGATTCCGGTTTCGCGGATTCTCTGGAGAAATTCCACGACCCACGCGCGGAGTCCCTCGAGGACCGGGCGCAGTTCGGCGAGTGTCATACCTGGTTCGTACCGGGAGAAGAGCGTGTTGTACAGCGAGTCAGCGTCGCCGGGAGTCGCCCCAAGGAGCACGGCTTCTTGGCGCGCGATGTCAAAGGCATTCCCGAGGTGCTCCTGGAATATGCTGAACTTGTTCTCCTGTTTCGCCTGGAGCCACGCTGCAAATGCGGCAGATTGGACTTCCTCGCTGCGGGTGACAAACTCGATGGGGAGTGCGGTTGCGCGACGGTAGCACAGGTCGAGCCTCTGGACAACGAGCTGCTCCACGTACGACAGCTCGGAGAGTATGGACTTACACGTGGCGATCGCGTCACCGACTCTCGGGTCGATGAATGCCTTGTGGGATTCGCCGATGACCCATGCCATCAGTTCACCCTGCTGGGGCTTGGCTGTAGGCGGGAGATTGGTCCGCTTGTCCCACTCAAGGATGTTCTTGAGACGGCCGAAACGGTTTGCGGTAATGAGTACCTTAAGCAGGTTCTCAAAGTGCGGGTGTGCCATGTGGCACCTTCCTTTCTAATGCTTTTGGTTTTTTGGTTTATTTTCGGTTATTCGGTTTTATTGTATATTGGCTTATCTTACTGCCATAAAAGTAAAAGTCAAGCAAATCTTCAAAGTTGCTTAAATTTAGCTATTTGGCACTTACAGGGGAGCGGAAATACTTGGATTGTCCCGTTTGACAATACAAGGGGGGTGATTTATAATTATTGAGAATCATTCTTAATAGCTTTCGAATGCCTCTGCGAAAAAAGGCGGATCATCGGCTCACCACGCAGCGCATGGTGATACTCGATTACGTCCGCAAAGACAAATCACACCCAACTGCTGAAAAAATATTCAATGCGGTAAAGAAGCGACTGCCTCATATTAGTTTTGGCACCGTATACCGCAACCTGAATTTTCTCCGCGGCCACGGATACCTGAAAGAATGCGTGATTGACAAGGTCGCGCGGTTCGAGGCGCGGGTCGATTCGCATATTCATTTCGTCTGTGAGAAGTGCCACTCGATTACCGACGTTGATGATACGCGCGGTTCAGCATTTTTCAGCGAGGTGAAGAATCTCGCGCAGAGCAACGCATTTTACATACGGTCAGAGAATTTTGAAGTCCAGGGTATTTGCCGAAAATGCAGCAAGCGCCATTCGCCCCACCTGCTTACCCCGGAACTTTTTTGCATGGCATGCGGGTCGCTCCTCGATGACCTCAAGAAGGACGCGCCCGTATGCAAGTCGTGCTGTTTCCAGACGAATTGTTCATACTATGGGCCAACAAGCGCCATTCGCCGTTTTGGCACGAGTAATATGCGAAAAACATGAAATCACTTGAGATAAAGAAGTTACGGGTTGCGATCGGGGGTACGCGGATCCTCCAGGACGTGAGCCTGTCGATGGCGCCGCGGGAAATTCATGCGATCATGGGCCCCAATGGTTCAGGGAAATCAACATTCGCAGCTACAATCATGGGTCGGCCGGATTGCGCAGTCCAGAGCGGCAGTATTCGCTTATTCGGGAAAGAAATCCGGAAGTTGGACCCCGAAAAACGCGCACACGCAGGATTGTTTATGTCGTTCCAGCATCCTGTCGAAGTGCCGGGGCTTTCAACCGAACATTTCCTCCGGACCGCGTATAACACTACTCACCCGCGTACACGCCTGGGGCCGGTTGAATTCCGTACGCGTTTCGAAATGTACGCGAATCGTTTGCGGATCAGTATTGACCTCGCACGCCGGTTCCTGAACGAGGGATTTTCCGGCGGTGAGCGCAAGAAACTCGAAGTGTTGCAGATGCTTGTTCTTGAGCCGCGGGTTGTCGTTCTCGACGAGATCGATTCAGGGCTTGACGTAGATGCCCTGAAACTTATCGCGCAAGCAATCCGTGCACGTGCCCGGAAAGGCACCAGTGTCCTCCTCATTACTCACTATGCTCGAATTTTGAAGTACCTTAAGCCGGACCGTGTCCACATTCTCATTGGCGGTACCATCGTAAAGTCTGGCCGGGCTGCACTGGCGAATGCGATTGAGCGCCGTGGGTATGAAAAGTCAGTGGACGGCACGAAAATTGTACGGCGTAACAGTTGATATATACCGTTATGGGATCGCGGGGAAGACAGGGAACAGCGAATATGCGGCGGAGCAACGTGCAGGATGGGCTTTTCGCGCCTGATAAAGTTTCGTATATCCACCGAACCCCGAGAGGATTATCGAAGCGGATCGTCGAAGAGATCGCGTATGTAAAAAAGGAGCCTGAATGGATGCGGAGGGTTCGTCTGTCTGCGCACCAGACGTTTCTCCGGCGGAAGGCGCCTGTGTGGGGGCCTGATATAGCGTCGGTTGACTTTGCGAATCTGCATTACTATATCAGACCGACAGAAAAAGTTGCACAGCGGTGGTCAGATGTGCCAGCACCGATCCGTAAAACGTACGATCGGATCGGCATCCCGCGGGCAGAGCGGAAATACCTGATGGGCGTGATGGCGCAGTATGAGTCAGAAGCGGTGTACCACAGTATTCAGGAAAAACTGGCGCAAACCGGTGTCATATTTACGGATATGGATACGGCAGTACGGCAGCATCCAGAAATCATCCAGAGGTATTTTGGGACAGTCGTTCCTGCGGCTGATAACAAATTTTCGGCGCTCAATACGGCGGTCTGGAGCGGCGGCAGCTTCGTGTACGTGCCCGCAGGAGTTCGTGTCGCATTGCCCCTTCAGGCGTACTACCGCATCAATGCGCCGCAGGTCGGGCAGTTTGAGCGGACGCTCATTATTGCCGAGCCGGGCAGCTACGTGCACTACGTCGAAGGCTGCACCGCGCCGCGATACAGCACGAGTTCTCTGCATTCGGCGGTTGTTGAAATTATTGTGAAAAAAGGCGCGCGTGTCCGATACACCACTGTGCAGAATTGGTCGAAGAACGTTTTCAATCTCGTGACGAAACGTTCATTTGTTTACGAAGAGGGTATTATGGAATGGGTTGACGGTAATATTGGCAGCGGTGTTACCATGAAATACCCGTCGGTTTATCTGCTTGGGCGGAAGGCAAGAGGGGAGGTACTCTCGATGGCATGTGCGGGGACCGGCCAGGTCATCGATGCTGGGGCACGCGCGATCCATGGTGCCCCGGAAACGTCGTCGCGGATCATTTCCAAATCAATATCAAAAGGTACCGGCCGAACATCCTATCGCGGCTTGGTGCGCATACCGCGCGGGATGCGAGGGAGCGCTTCCCATGTCAGCTGCGATGCCCTCCTTCTCAATCCACGCGCCCGCTCCGATACGTATCCGCGTATGGAAGTGTATGAGCCCCAGGCACGCGTGGGGCACGAGGCGTCGGTCGGCAGGATCGGCGAGGAGCAGCTTTTTTACCTGCAGAGCCGCGGCCTCTCTGAGCAAGAAGCGGTCAGCATGATCGTTGCCGGCTTCGTGGAGCCGATTGCCAAAGAGTTGCCGCTCGAATATGCCGTTGAGCTCAATAGATTGCTGGAATATGAGATGAGTAATGCCGTCGGGTAATATGAAAATCATAAACGTTGCCACATCGAAAAAAATTACACTCCGTGCATCAGCACGCATTAACGTCCGCGGTGGCGTTGCGGCGACTGTTTTTTGGCAGCCAGTTGCTGCAAGCTCCCTCACGGTTATGCTTGGCAAGCGCTCGCGTATTTATCTGAGTTGTGTTGTACAACCGCAGGTACGTGTATCGGCGAACCTTGTTATTCATTTGAACCAACCAGGCGCTGAAGCTGTTGTGGTGGGCGCATTTCATGGCACCCGCGCTGATCGGCATCAGGTGCGTGTTGTGCTCCACCATAATGTACGGAATACAAAGAGTGATATACTGTTACGGGGGGTGTATGAGGGCAACTCATCTGGCACAATGGCAGGCCTCATCGTCATTGAACCGGATGCCCACCGGACAGTCGCTCATTATTCGGGCCATGCCCTTTTATTCGACCATGCGAGTGCACTATCGGTGCCAACGCTTGAGATTCAGACTGATGACGTGCGCGCATCTCATAGCGCGACGATCCGGACTGTCAGTGGCGAAGAGTTATTCTACCTTTCGTCCCGGGGAATTACTCCAGGAACTGCACGTCGGATGATTGCCGGCAGCTTTCTAACCGCGCACATTGGTTCACGCAGCTGATGAACGTAACGAACGACATTAATTAACTAAGGATAACAGGTATGGCACTGGAAAATTTTCAAATCACGATGTTGAACAAGCTGGCACTCCTGGAGGAGTCCATGAACCGCTTGTATAATCTGTACGCGGGGCGTTTTCCCGAAGAAAAAGATTTCTGGATGACGATCGCCGGGGAAGAAGCGCAGCATGCGACATGGGTGAAGAGGCTCATGCCTAGGGTTGACGAGGGACTCGTTTTTTTCCAGAAAGGCAGATTCAATGAATCATCCATCGAATCAACACTGCAATACCTCGCTACGCTCATAGCACAGGCGGAACAGGGCGGTCTCGAGCTTATCAATGCGCTCTCAATCGCCCATGATATTGAGTCATCATTGATTGAAAAAGAGTATTATACCGTATTTAAATCAGATTTGGCGGAATTCAGGGAGCTCTTGTCAAAGCTCGCTCAAGCGACGAAAGGACACGCCCAGCGGGTCCAAGCCGTATGGGATAAATACCGACCAGTGTAGGAATAAAAAAGAATTATGGTGTTTAAAAACAAAAAACTGAGCGCCGCATGCATTCGCGATTTTCCCATACTTAAGAAACGAGTTCATGGCAAGCGTTTTGTATTTCTCGATTCCGCAGCGTCTACCCAGAAGCCGCAGGCTGTCATTGATGCGATGAGCGCATGCTATAAAAATTATTATGCGAACGTCCACCGCGGGATTTATCAGTTTTCCGAGCGTGCATCCGAAGCGTACGAAGAGGTTCGCGAGAAAGTTCGGTCGTTCATCAATGCCGGAAGCACTCGGGAGATTATTTTTACCCGAAATGCGACCGAGAGCATCAATCTCGTCGCGTATTCATGGGGCAAGGCGAATATTCGAAAAGGGGACGAGATACTCATTACCGAGATGGAACACCATGCGAATCTGGTACCCTGGCAGGAGCTTGCAAAGGAGCATGGTGCGAAAGTACGGTATGTTCCAATAACTGGACGAGGCCGGCTTGATCTCGATGCGTTTGAATCCATGATATCAGTGAAGACGAAGATTGTCGCATTTGCCCACGTATCGAATGTTCTCGGCACAATTAATCCAGCCGCGAAGCTGGTTCAAATTGCACGTAAAAAGTCGCCGGCCATTGTGTTGGTTGACGGCGCCCAAAGCGTACCGCATCTGCCAGTTGACGTGCAGGCGATTGGCGCTGATTTCTATGTATTCTCCGCGCACAAGATGCTCGGGCCGTCTGGGGTAGGCGTTCTGCACGGCAGGGAGGAGATTCTCAGCGAAATGCGCCCTTTCATGACCGGTGGCGATATGATTTCGAAGGTAACGTTCGAGGGAGCCCAATGGAATGATCTGCCGTGGAAGTTTGAAGCAGGGACGCCCGATATCGCGGGCGTGATCGGATTCGGTGCGGCACTCGATTATCTTTCCGCGTTTGGCATGAAAACTGTCCAGGCGTATGAGGAGAAACTTACCGCACGGGCATTACCAGCGCTCCTCGCCATCCCTGGCGTTGAAGTGTATGGGCCGAAAGAAACAAGGGATCGCAGCAGTGCGATCGCGTTTAGCGTCGGCGATGCCCATCCCCACGATATCGCATCAATATTTGACGAGGAGGGGATCGCTATTCGGGCGGGCGACCACTGTGCCCAGCCATTGCACGAAAAATTGGGCGTGCCTGCGACAGCGCGCGCGAGTTTCTACCTGTACAATACGCCGGCTGATATCGAAGCGCTTATCCGCGGAGTTTATAAGGTAAAAAAAATATTTCGTGTATGACAGAGAGTATATTGTACCGTGAAATTATCATGGACCATTATAAAAACCCGCGTAACAAGGGTATTATGCGACACCCCGATGGTTCCGCGGAGCGGGATAATCCATTGTGCGGCGATCGTATAGTGATCGCATATAAGCTCGACGGAAAGAAAAAAAAACTATTGAGCGTCAAGTTTGAGGGCACCGGCTGCAGCCTGACGCGAGCAGGCGCATCTATGTTGACCGAATTCGTGAAGGGAAAAACCATCAAGGAGCTTGCGGTATATACTGACGGAGACTTTATAGCTGATATGGGCGTTCCGATTACTCCAGCCCGTAAGAAATGCGCGCTGCTTGCGCTCGAAGCGTTACGGACAGCGGTCGGCATCGAAAAACCATTGATCCGGAAAACGAGCAGATATCCGAAATGAACGTTTTGCACTTTTTTGGTTACTTGCTAGTATAAAAATACTAAGGTAATTTTTAATTCCAGCACATTTATGAAAAAACAATTTGTAACCCCCAATCTATCGTATGAATACGACGCGCTTGAACCGTACATCGATGCCGAAACAATGCATGTCCACCACGACAAGCATCATGTCGCTTACACGACAAAACTGAATGCAGCACTTGAGAAATACCCTGAGTTTTATTCCAAAAGCCCGGAGGAAATTCTTCGTACGATTGATACAATCCCAGAAGATGTTCGAGGCGCTGTCCGTAACAACGGTGGAGGGCACGTCAACCACGCGCTTTTCTGGGAAATTATGGGTCCACACGCCGGCGGCGAACCGGCCGGAGATCTCAAGAAAGCGATTGAACGTGATTTCGGCACTTTCGAAAAGTTTAAAAAACTGTTTGAAGAAGCTGCAACAACGCAGTTTGGCTCCGGGTGGGCGTGGCTTGTGGTTTCTGATGGCACACTCTCTGTCGAGAAAACTTCAAATCAGGACACCCCACTGTCATCGGGGCGTACACCGATACTGGCCCTCGATGTTTGGGAACATGCGTATTACTTGAAGTACCGTAATCTGCGCCCTGATTATATCAAAGCATTCTGGAGCGTCGTCAACTGGGATGCCGTAACTAAGAAGTTATCAGCCGCACTAACGAGTAAGTAATCAATCTTCAATTTTATGATTTCAAAAAAAATCCAAGACGCAATCAATGACCAGATCAACGAAGAGCTCTACTCCGCATATTTGTACCTCGCCCTTGCTGCGCACTATCACGCATTCAACCTGAAGGGGATTGGCACATGGCTCGAAGCCCAAGCCAAAGAAGAGATTGAACATGCGATGAAGTTTTACAATTTCATGATCGCTCGTGCAGGTACCGTGTCATTGAAGACAATCAAGCAACCACCCACACAGTTACCCCCGGCAAACAAAGCGTTCAGACTCGCCTATGAACATGAGCAGTACATTACCGAAAAAATCAACCAGCTGTATGAACTCGCGCATGCCCAAAAAGACTATGCATTTGAGGAGTTATTGCACTGGTTTATCAAGGAGCAGGTTGAGGAAGAGGCAAGCACTCTCGAAATTGCTGAAAGACTGGATCAGATCGGCAACCAGACCCATGCCCTCTATATGCTTGATGCAAAGCTCGGTAAGCGCAATGGAGGGCAGTAAAAAAGGGGCTGTTGGTTTACTGGTGGCGCCCCATTCATGACGTGTTCACGCGGGCGTGCTATAATACAGTCTGCATACTATTTACCATTAACCACGGTACGTATGAAGATTAAATTGATTCGGGATAAGTGCATTTCGGCGGGCTCGTGTGTTGCTATTGCCCCTGATGTTTTTGAGCTCGACGCAGAGGGCAAGGTCGTATTGAAAAACCCGACTGGCGCTGACGAGCAAACCATTATGGATGCGGCAAAATCATGCCCAACACAGGCAATCGAAATCTATGACGATAGTGACAAACGCCTGTTTCCGTAGTAAACGCAAGCCAATCGGCATTATATGGAACCAATGGAGTCGAGTAAGCCAGTGAAGAAGCGGGCCATGTGGAAATGGTGGCTCGTTGGGTTTGGTTTCATTTTCCTGTGCGTCGCTTCGTTCGCGGTATATTTTTACGTCCTTGTGAGGCAGAACATTAACAATGTGAATGGCGGCGTGACAGGCTCGGTAGCACAGAAGATCATTCAATCGGCCGATGATCCGTACATGGGGGGGGAAAACGCCCAGGTTGTCATTGTTGAGTTTGCCGACTTTTTTTGCCCGTACTGCAACCAGGCATTCCCGGTCATTCGTGAGCTCGCCTCGGTGTATGGGGATGACATCAAGATAATTTATCGTGACCTGCCGACTGCCGAAGCCCACATTAAAGCTTCGGAAGCCGCTGAATGTGCTCACGAGCAGGGCCGCTTCTGGGAGATGCACGATAAGCTTTTTCAGAACCAGGTCGATCTCTCAGTAACTGCCTATAAAAATTTCGCAACTCAAATTGGCCTTGATTTCAATCGTTTTTCCGAATGCCTCGACTCGGGGAAGTACGCTGATGAGGTACAGGCGGACTTCGCTGATGGGTATATCGTCGGCGCGACCAGTACGCCAACGTTCTTTATCAACGGCCGTAAGTTCCAGGGTACCGTCACGTTTGCAGAATTTCAAACGATAATCGACCAACTCCTCTCGATTTATGCCTCTTCGAATACCGTCAGTCCTTGACATGCTCTTTGTGTTTGTTATCATTGATACACAAATAATTAAAATTAATTAATAAGAACGAAAGGTATACGATCATGCAAAATGAATTCAACAAGGGGGACGATAAAGTTGTTTTCCGGACACCGCCCAAAATGGCATTCACCATGGGCATCCTCGTGGGTATTACGGTAGCATCGCTGACTGCATTTTTATTGACATTCTCGCTTCTCAAGTCTGACGTGACGAATACGAACAATTCAGTTGCCACCACAAATACTACGAACACGGCGGCGGCTAATACGAATACTGAGCCGACTCCCGAAGAATATGCCGCTTCACTTACCAAGGTGGATGTTGCGGTGGCCGACACAGACCATACAACCGGCACGAAAGACGCTCCCATTACCATTGTCCAGTATTCAGATTTCGAATGCCCATATTGCAGCAGAGTTTTGGCGTCAATTGATCAATTGATGGAAGACTATGCTGGCCAGGTTGAGCTCATATACCGGCACTTCCCCCTCACCTCATTGCATGATAACGCCCAGAAAGCAGCTGAAGCATCAGAATGCGCCGCTGACCAGGGAAAGTTCTGGGAAATGCATGACAAGATGTTCGAAAACCAGGATGCGTTGGCGGTCGACAATTTGAAGACCTATGCGAAGGATTTAGGGCTGAATACGGCGACATTCAACAAATGTCTTGATGATGGCAAATATACGACTAAGGTTGAGGATAGTATTACTGCAGGAGCAGCCCTCGGCGTCAACGGCACCCCCGCAACGTTTGTGAACGGACGGTTGGTTTCGGGCGCACGGCCGTACGCGTATTTCAAGGCTGTCGTGGACCTCGCGCTTGAGCAGGACTAAGTAGCGCATCCGGCGTTCAATCCATGAACGTCCTCCATACAGCACATCCGGACGCAATTGCATTGACACTGGGATCAGTGGTTGTTTACTGGTACGGGGTTATCATGGCAGTCGCGGTGCTCGTCGGGTTCATTATCACACTTTCAATAGCACGGAAAAAACAGGTTCGAGAGTACCATATCTACAACCTGTTTTTTCTGCTTGCATTCGCCGGGGTGATCGGCGGCAGGATCGGCCATATCATCGGCGAATGGCAATACTACTCGGCGCATCCCGAGACAATGGTGCGCATCTGGGACGGGGGGCTTGCGTTTCATGGAGTTTTGTTTGCATGCCTGATTGCAACTGCGGTCTACGCGAGAATGAAGCGTTTGTCGTTCTGGCTTATCACTGACGTTATCGTGGTTTCCTTGCCGCTCATGCAAGCAATCGGCCGGTGGGGGAACTACTTCAACCAAGAATTATACGGAACACCGACAGATGCAGCGTGGGGCATACCGATCGATATGGCACACCGTCTTCCCGGTTATTTTACTGTCGAATATTACCATCCGCTTTTCCTGTATGAGTCGCTTTTCATGCTGGTGGTGTTCGGGATCATTGGCGCGTTGTATCGATTCCGTGCACTTCAAACTGGCAGCCTGACACTTATCTATATCATGCTGTTTTCCAGTATCCGATTTTGCCTCGATTTTTTACGGATCGGGATGTTCTCTGCCGGGCCGTTGCTCCTTACCCAATGGTTATGTATAGCGTTGTTGTTGGGAGCCGGGTTGCTCTTCGCGTTACGTTTGCGGAAGCGATCACCAGAAATACACAGCTAAAAGGGCAAATACCCCCGCGAAGGTGATTTGAATTATCGTGCCAATAAGTGCGGGGAAATGATGGGTATTGAGCACACTGTCGATGTAGCTGTGGATCCGTTTGTGGTGGTTGAGCGTCGGTTCAATGTAGGTAATAAGAATCCTTGTGTACCACCGCTTGAAGAGCGGGCTGAACAGACGATGTTTTTTCATGTGGCGCACGTAGAGGTCGTAGACAATCCAGAGGAAATCCGGGAGCAGGCTTCCGATGAGCGCTGCGGTGAGGACTGAGGGAGCCGGGAGCTTTAACTGGTGATAGGTAGTCGCGAGAATGACCATGAGCAGTGCAAAATCGATCGAGAGTACGGTAATCGAGCGGGCGAGATGCGGGCCACGCTTGATCCACCGTTCAACGGGGCGGTCGCCGTGCGGGATAAAATCAAGCGCATAGTGCGACAGTAGGGACAGGAAGAACGCCCACCATATATTGGGAGTGTGTTGGCTTATGACGATCCCTGCCAGGACGTGTGTCGTTGCGTACATATTGAAATCCGATACAAGCAGCTGCCCACCTGACCGTACCAGGGGTGGGGATCGAACCCACGACCTTGGGCTTATGAGTCCCACGCTCTAACCAGCTGAGCTACCCTGGCGCGTCCAAACGGCGCTCCGGGCTCCGTTTCCGATCCGTCAATCGAAAACTCCGCCCTCCATGCCGTTTCTCCTTTCCTCGCTGAATCGCTGATTCAGCTCGGATGTAAATATTTTGGTCTCGCCCTTGTCTGCTTTAGGCAAACGCTGGCGTGGTTGCCGGGGGGGGATTCGAACCCCCGACCTCGGGATTATGAGCCCCGCGAGCTGCCACTGCTCTACCCGGCGGCGTTGCAATGGCACTTCGGGTTCCGTCCGCCCATGGGCGGACTTCACCCTTCGTGCATTGCTCATTTCCTCGTCCACCCATGGGCGGACTCGGCGAAGAAAGTAAGAGTCCATGCTAGTATATACGACTGTGCGTTTCTGCGCAAGTGCGTTGGTGCCGGGAGAGAGAATCGAACTCTCATGATGTTGCCATCGCAGGATTTTGAGTCCTGTGCGTCTACCAATTCCGCCATCCCGGCTCATGATTGCAGCGAACGTAACCACTCTTTGCCGATACCACTTTTAAGGCGTTTTTCTTCCGCCCGCGCCTCGAAACGCGTACGGAATACCTTAGAATATATCAATCTAAATGGTCGATATGGTTTTGTTGTTTTACTGTACCCCCGTGCGTGCTGGGTGAGTCTGTCGTTGAGATTGCCCGTCATGCCAACATAGATATAGTTTCTAAGTCTGCTTTTTATAGCGTACACGGTTGTCATATGCATCACGAGGCGATTTTGAGCCTGCCTGCCGGCAGGCAGGTCCTGTGCGTCTACCAATTCCGCCATCCCGGCGCGTGTTGGTGTGTGTACGATTGTATGGAAAAATGCTGTTTTTGTCAATGATTTTCTGATATACTGTATCCATTACCTATCGACCTATGCCGAGGATAATCTCCGTTGTGAATCAGAAGGGGGGCGTCGGGAAGACGACGACGGCCATCAATCTTGCTTCGTGCCTCGCGCACATGGGGAAGTTCGTCCTGCTCGTTGACCTTGATCCGCAGGGTAATGCATCGTCTGGTATCGGCGTCCGCCTCAGTGAAACGGATCGGGGGGTTTACCACACCCTGATCGACGGTGTATCAATGCGAGATATCGCCCAATCCACGGCGATCGACGGGCTCAGGGTTGCCCCATCGACTATTGATCTTGCCGGTGCGCGTATTGAGCTCGTGAACATCGACCGGCGTGAATTCCGGCTCCACGATGGCATCCTTGAAGTGCGGAATGATTATGATTTTATCATCATTGACTGCCCGCCATCACTTTGCTTGTTAACCGTGAATGGTCTCGTTGCTTCAGAAGAGGTACTGATACCGGTCCAAACGGAGTATTATGCGCTGGAAGGCCTCAGCCAGCTCATTGCCACGATTGACCTCGTGAAACAGAATCTCAAGCCGGAATTGCAGATTACCGGTGCGGTGATGACGATGTACGATGACAGGAATAAGCTCTCGCAGGACGTATTTACCGAACTGTATAAGTATTTCCCGAATAAAATATTTCGGACTGTCGTGCCGCGGAATGTTAAGCTCGCTGAAGCGCCGAGTTTTGGCCAGAGCATCATTCAGTATGCCCGGCGGTCTCCGGGTGGTAAGGCGTACCATCGTCTCGCTCGGGAAATCCTTGAGCAGGACATCGAAATTTCCTAAAAAGCAATAATTATTGTACATGTATGGTAAAAAGCACACTTGGGAGGGGATTAGGTTCGTTGATACCTCAGAAGCTGCCGTCCAGCGGTTCGAGCATTCAACAATCATCGGAAGTAAGCGGTGACTCCGTCCTCCATATTCCAATCGGCGCTATCCAACCGAATCCACAACAGCCGCGGCAACACTTTGACCGTCCGTCACTCGAAGATCTTATTGGTTCCATCAAAGAGCACGGCATTATCCAGCCGCTCATCGTGATTAAGCTTAAGGATGGGTATGAGCTGATTGCGGGTGAACGCCGATTGCGAGCGGCAAAGATGCTTGGTCTGACGACGGTGCCGGCAATCGTCAGGAGCGCATCCGAGCAGGAAAAATTGGAGCTTGCGCTCGTTGAAAACGTACAACGCCAGAATTTAAATCCTATCGAGAAGGCGTACGGGTATGAACGCCTGATGGAGGAATTCACTTTGACACAGGAGGCAGTTGCGAAGAAGGTAGGCCAGAACAGGGCGACCGTTGCAAATACATTGCGGCTCTTGACGCTCTCTCCTGAAATCCAGCGCGCTATCGCCGAGGGGGGCCTGACAGAAGGCCATGCGAAAGCGCTGCTTGCAATCAAGGACGCAGGAGACCGTGACCGGTTGTTCAAGTCGATTATCGCGGGTGGGCTTACAGTGCGGGATACTGAAGACAAAGCCCATGCAGGAGGAGCGCGCCGGCGTTCACGGCGCGGGCAGAAAGACCCGAATCTTCGCCAGCACGAGCAGGATCTCGAGGAAGCGCTCGGAACGCGTGTTGAATTACGCCGGCAGGGGCAGCGCGGCACCATTACCGTTCACTTTTATTCGGCCGAGGAGCTTGGCGCGATCATTCGAAAAATTGTTTCATGATAAAGGTATATGGAAATTCGACGTTTTTTTGGAATGGTGAATGGCGAGCGAACCGTACGGGCACTTGACCATGGAGTCTACTGGGGATTGTTTGGTATTGTGGTGCTCCTCCCGTTGTTTTTTCTCCCCGGGCTGCGGTACCAGGTTGAGCTGCCGAAAGTTATGCTATTTTCCGGAGCAGTGTTAGCAGCCGCTACACTCTATTTACTTCGCGCGGTAATCGCACGCCGTGGCAGCCATTTCCGGACGCCATTCGACCGGCTAATGGTCGTTTTTATCATTTTTTTCTGCGTCGCATTCGCTGCATCCCAGAGCTACTACGTGAGCACTGTGGGAGTTGGGGGCTATTTCAGTTCTGGTATTATCGTAACACTCTGTTATATCATCTTTGCATACTTAATCATTCAGACCGTTCGGCGCGAAGCTGATATCCTCCGCTTTCTATGGGGCTTGCTTGCTTCTATAGCTCTCGCTGCGGTATTCACAATTTTTCAGGCGTATGAGGTGTATATACTCCCATGGCAATTTACCCACGATTACAGTTTTAATCTGATCGCCCACTCTTCGACTGCTCCGGCGCTTATTTCGGCACTCGGAATTATCCTCGGCACCGGCATGCTGTTCTTCCATACTAAATTATGGCAGCGGTTGTGCATCGGTGGTCTTCTGGTGCCTATGCTTGCTGTTGTCATGCTCCTCGATAAACACGCAGCACTCTACGCCCTCATGGTAGGGGCGTTTGTGTTACTCTGCGTTCTTGCGCTACGCTCAAAGGCACTGCCGGTCTGGTGGGTTTTTGTCCCAACCTGTATCGTTGTTATTGCGACTGTCGGGATTTTTATTGATTCATCAAAATTACTCTACGCATCGGTGAGTGATACGGTCCTTTTGGATCAGGGTACATCCGCCCAGATTACATGGCAAAGTATGAAACATTCTCCGTTCTGGGGTTCTGGTCCGCAGACGTTTACGTATGATTTTGCTAGCTATCGGCCGGTCTCGTTCAATGAAACGCCCCTCTGGAATCTGCGGTTTATCAAACCGTCCAATGAGTGGTTTAGCTTGAGCACGGGGGTAGGGCTTGGTGGGGCGCTCGCTCTCTGTGCAATCGCGGTCTGGTACTTGGCATGGGGGATGCGTATGGTCGGTGCTGAGAAGCGGCCGGGAATGTCCTGGGTGGTACGAGTTTCGCTTGTATGTTCCTGGCTTGCACTCCTGGTGATGAGCTGTATGGTTCCATTTAGTTTCACGCTGCAATTTACCTGGTGGCTGCTTTTCGCACTTGGCGTACGTGCGTTGTTATGGCGCGGGATGCCCGAGGCGTCGTATTCGTTCCAGAAGTCTCCGTGGGCTGCTGTCGGAGGAACAGTCCTTCTTTGTATTATTCTTACGGGTACAGTTCTAACCATATTCTTCGGAACACGGATTGTGCTTGCGGATAGGTACTATGTGCGCGCCCAGGACGGGATCGAGAAACAGGAAGGGATCGGGTCAATACTCCAGAACCTTGAACGCGCGATCGCCCTGAATCCCCACGAGTCTTCATACCATGTCAGCTTGGCGCAAGGCTACGTCACGAAGGCGCAGCTAGAGGCCGCCGAAGCAAACGAGGTTACCGCAGACGTCCAAGCACTCACCCAGCGCACACTGGATGAACTAAGGATCGCTTCTTCGATTGCTCCAGATGACCCTGTCGTGTACGAACAACAGGCACGGCTGTACAATAGCATGCGCAACCTTATCGGGAATATCGACGAATTGTCGATTAAAGCGTATTCGAAAGCAGCCGAGCTGGAACCGACAAGCCCACTCGTGCACTTAAATCTTGGCCGGGCGCGGTTGCTTGCCGGCCAGTACCGGCTACAGTCTGGCAGCGATGAAACCGGCGAGAGCGAGGCAACGGGGCTTATTGACCAGGCGCTTGCAGACTTTTCCCATGCAGGACAATTAAAAAACGGCTTCGTGGAGGTAGATTTCAATATTGGGCTTGCCTATCGCGTAAAAGGCGATTTCGAAAAGGCGGTGCGCGCGTTTCAGCAGGTTATTTCGGCACAGCCAAATTCTATAGAGGCCCACCGGCAGCTCGCTTCCGCATACGAAGCGCAGGGGAAAATCGCTGAAGCGATTGCGGAGCTTGATGTGGTGCTGGACATTGATCCCGATGACAGTAAAGCCGCAGCCCAACGGACAGAATTGCAGGGGCAACTTGATCCTACTGGCCAGACAAACGAAGAACCGGCTGAATAACGGTTTTGTCCTGTTTACGCTAGGTTTTCAGCTTCTTCTTGAGGTGCTTGAGCATATCCTCAACCATCGCACTCAGGGTATATTGTGGCTTCCAACCCCAGTCGCGTTGCGCGACTGAATCGTCGACAGAGCGGGGCCATGTATCGGCGATCGTCTGCCGGCGGTCCGGTGCATACGTGCAGACGAAGCCAGGGATGTGTTTTTTTATTTCGTCCGCGATCTGTTTTGGCGTGAAACTGATAGCCGTAAAGTTATACGCGAGCCGCGTGCGAATGGCATGTGCCGGCGCTTCCATGAGCTTGACCGTTCCTCCGATAGCGTCATCCATGTACATCATAGGCAGCATGGTATCTTCGCGCAGGAAGCAGATATACTGCTTTGTCTTGATCGCCTGGTAGAAAATATCTATCGCATAGTCCGTCGTCCCTCCGCCTGGCGGGGTAACGTAACTGATCAGGCCTGGGTACCGTAAGCTTCGTACATCCAGGCGGTATTTATTGTAATAATAGTTGCATAAGAGTTCTCCAGTCCATTTGGTGATGCCGTAGATCGTATTCGGGTCCATGATGGTAGCCTGGGGCGTGTTTTCACGGGGAGAACCGGGACCGAACGCAGCGATGGAGCTTGGCCAAAATACCTGACGTAAGCCGAGGTTTTTTGCCAGATCGAGTACGTTTTTCAGGCTGTTGACGTTTACCATCCAGGCGTTATCGGGGTTCTTCTCGCCCGCCGCAGAGAGAATGCCGACGAGATGGTAAATGGTATCAATTTTATATTTTTGGACGAGGCGGGCGATATGCTGCTCTTCCAGCACATTCAGGTATTCGAATGCCCCGCTCGCGCGCAAGTTTTCGTCTTCCGGCTCCCTGATATCCGTCGCAAGCACGTTGTCCTTTCCGTATCGCTCGCGGAGTGCCAGGGTCATTTCGGAGCCGATCTGGCCGCACGCGCCAGTAATGAGTATTTTTGGCATAGTATCCTCGTTACGTTATAAACACATAGTCCCAAGTATAGTGGATTCGTCAAAAACTGACAACTTTTTTATTGTGCGTCTGTTAGTTTTAGTTCTGCTTATCGAAGAATCGATAGAGGAAAAACCCTCTCTGTATGAAACTTTTGTGCTTGACAAGAGAAACGTGCATTGTTAGTATTGAATAAATTGACAGGCAAATGAGCGATTTTCGTAGCTCTTTTTTCGTTTTTCGATTCGTTATTTGACAAAAAGCCGATAAACTCTGCTGTCCCATTCATGGATGTCGGGACGCTACATTCTTCAATACATAAATGCCCCTGGTACCCTGAGGAGGAGGTGCCAGAAACCGCCATATAGAATGTGGCAAAGTAGAAGTTCGGTGGTTGTATACACTGCCAAAACTCAACTAGAAGGAGAGCGTTATGTTTAAGAGGCTCTTATTGCTTCTGGCAGTCATGGTAATGGTGATGGTGTTCGGCGAGAGCGTTTCCGCTTACCCGAACCCGTTCAACGCCAACATTTCGCCCGGATGTAGCGAGACGTTGACGAACCTGATGAGCCAGACCGACCAGAACTCGCCGCCGGCGGAGATCAATGTGCAGGTAGCGAGTGTTTTCTCCGATTCGACGATGGTTTCAAGTTCACCGCCGGCCAACTTCGAGACCGGCCCGGCGATGACGATCGATTCGACGATGGCGTACACTTCCAACACGACGGGAAGCAGTGACGCCAACATGATGGTAACCAAGAACTACACCAACACCAATTTCCGGCAGCTGACCAATTCGCCGCCCAGTTCCACCGACGTATGGAGTATGGGCGTGGTGACGACTATGGCGAAGCCCGCGATGCAAAGAGAGAGCAGGGTTACCGAGGCGGAAATTGTCGGTGGCGCCGAGCAGTCGGCGCAGGTAGTATTTGTCGAGAAGAATACGGCGATCAAGAACGGCGGTTTGAATCACGCGTCGGCCTGACCAAGCTGGTCGGTCTTTGGCGAAGTGATTCTTGAATGTTGGCTGTAGTGCTCTTCAGAGCGCTACGCCACATTGCCAAAAGCTCCGGGTGGGTATCTTACCCCCGCCCGGAGTCTTTTTTAAAAATCAAACGCGGGCACGGCGGCCCGCGTTTGGAGTTGTATTGTTTGGAATTTATTCTGCCGCTTCGGCTGTTTTTTCGAACTTACATTCCTTGCTGGAGCACCGCACTTTGCCGCCGGCAGCGTATACGAGGAGCGATCCGCATTGCGGGCACTTCTCGCCGGTCGGCTTTGACCAGAGGGCAAATTTGCAGTCCGGGTATTTGTTGCACGAGTAGAACGTCCGGCCGCGCTTTGAACGCTTCGCGACGATATCGCCCTTGCCGCACTGGGGGCAGGTGACGCCGGTTTTCTGCTCGATGTTTTTAATATTCTTGCAATCGGGATATCCTGAACACGCGAGGAACGGCCCGAAGCGCCCGTGCTTCACCACCATCGGTTTGCCGCATTTTTCGCACGTCTGTTTTGATTCTTCGATCGTATGCTCCACGATCTCGCCGTTGCGGTCGAGGGGTTTTGTATTCTTGCATTCCGGGTAGCCGGTACACGCGAGGAACTTGCCGAAGCGTCCGATCTTGATGACCATCGGTTTGCCGCATTTTTCGCACGTCTGGTCCGTCGCTGTTTCGGTCAGCTCTTTCTTGCTGACCGCTTCCATTTTATTCATAAGGTTTTCCTTGAAAGGCGTATAAAACTCTTTAATAACCGGCACCCACTGTTTGGCACCGTTTGCGACCTCATCGAGGTCATCCTCCATATGAGCAGTGAAGGTATAATCAAGCACGACGGGGAAGTGTTCGACAAGGACATCGTTTACGAGCGTCCCTATTTCCGTCGGGGACAGGCGTTTTTGCTCGCGATCCACATATCCGCGGCCGATAATCGTCGCAATGGTCGGTGCGTATGTTGACGGCCGGCCGATGCCACGTTCTTCCAGTGCGTGGACGAGGCCCGCTTCGGAATACCGGGCAGGCGGCTCCGTGAAATGCTGTGCCGGGTCGATGGAAGCCGCATCCAGCGGCTCCCCGGATGCGAGCGCGGGCAGCAGGATATCGTGGGCGCTGTTGTAAACTTTCATAAAGCCGTCAAACGTCACGGTCGAACCGGTCGCGCGGAACGTATACGCATTGTTCGAATCGTTGATGTCGACTGTCGTGCCTTTCAGGACTGCATCCGGCATCTGGCAGGCGACTGCGCGGCGCCATACGAGGTCGTACAGCTTGTACTGCCGCGGGTCGAGGTATTGCTTGATACTTTCCGGTGTATACGTGACTTCCGTTGGCCTGATTGCCTCATGGGCTTCCTGGGCGAGTTTTGATTTGGCCTTAAACCGCCGCGGTGTTTCGAGTGCGTATTGTTTTCCGAATGTTTTGGAAATGAAATCGTGGGATTCGCGCAGGAATTTATCAGCCAGGTTGACCGAGTCGGTGCGCATGTACGTTATCAAGCCTTCCGCGCCACGGTTGCCGAGGTCAATGCCTTCGTACAGCTGCTGCGCGATGAACATCGTTTGGCGCGCCGAAAAACCGAGTTTGCGGTTCGCTTCCTGCTGGAGCGCTGAGGTCGTAAATGGCGGTGCCGGGTACTTTTTCGCTTCCTTTTCTTTGATGTCGGCGATATGGAATTTTGCTGCTTTCAGCGTTGTGACGATTGTAGTGGCACTGTCAGCGTTCGGAATGCCGAGCTTATCGATCGTTTTCCCGTCAATTTTTACAAGTCGGGCGCTGAATGTTTCATGGGCACTGCTCTGTTTCCGGAACGTCGCCTCGATCGTCCAGTATTCGGCCGGCTTAAAAGCCTGAATTTCGCGTTCGCGTTCGACGATCAGGCGCAGGGCAACCGACTGTACGCGTCCCGCTGACAAGCCTTTGGCAACTTTTTTCCAGAGGAAGGGGGATAGTTCGTACCCCACGAGGCGGTCGAGTACCCTACGCGCTTGCTGGGCGTCGACGAGGCTGAGATTAATCTGCCGGGGATTTTGAAGTGCTTCTTTAACTGCTTCCTCGGTGATTTCGTGGAACACGATGCGTTTTGATTTGCTTGTAAGCTCTTCAGGGTTGGCGATTTCCTTTTTTCCATTTTTTTGGAATGCTTCCAGCAAATGCCATGCGATCGCTTCGCCCTCGCGGTCTTCGTCAGTTGCGAAGTAGATGGTAGGAGATGTTGCAGCCAGCTTCCGCAGCTTCGTTACGAGCTTCTGGTTTTTCCGGGGAATAACATACTGGGGGGTGAAATCATGCTCGATATCGACTCCCATTTTTGATCGGGGGAGGTCACGGATGTGGCCGTAGGATGATTCAATTACAAAATCATTTCCCAGGAAGCGGGAAATCGTTTTTGCCTTTGTCGGCGATTCCACGATGATGAGGTCCTTGCGCTTTCGCGGCATGGCGGTGTTTGGTTTATGTGTGAGTGAGCGCGTAGTGCATGCTCCCCGCGTGGCGTACCACGCCCTTCATCTCAAGAATTGCGAGGGTAGCATTTACGATACTGGTTTCTAGTTTACACGCCTCAATAATTTCGTCAATATGGACCGGGTCAGCGGACAGATGCTTCACGATTGCCGCTTCAACGTCGTTCGCGGGCTCAAACGCCTTTTTCGGCATACCTGCCGTGGGCGGGAGGCTTATCTCAAACGCTTGGATAACGTCATCTGCGCACGTTACGACGGTAGCCCCCATTTTAATCAGTTTATTGGGGCCGCGGGACGTTTCATTCGATACATTGCCGGGCACCGCAAAGACGTCCCGGTTCTGGTCAAGGGCGAACTGGGCGGTGATGAGGGAGCCGGAATCGTCGCCCCCTTCAATCACCAGGACGCCGCGTGACAGCCCGGAAATGATCCTGTTGCGGGCCGGAAAATTTTGCTTCAGTGGGAGCGTGCCGGGCGGGTATTCAGACAGAAGCGCGCCGCCAGTTTCAATAATTTTTTCGGCGAGCGCGGCGTTTGATCGGGGGTACATTGCGTCGAGGCCACAGCCGAGAACGGCGAGCGTGCGACCGCCGGCATCGATCGCGGATTGGTGCGCGAGCGCATCGATGCCGAGCGCAAGCCCAGATACGATGGTCATGCCGCTTGAGGCAAGATCGTAGACGATACGCGGGGTGATTGATCTGCCGTAGGTGCTTGTTTTGCGCGTTCCGACGACGGCAAGCAAAACGCACGATCGTTCGGGGAGGGAGCCTTTCACATACAGTACAGCGGGCGGGGAATAGATTTCCTTCAGTTGCGGTGGATATGCCGGATGGTGGAATGTACAACATTGGATGCCCATCTGTGTAAGCTCGTCAGCAACGCCACATGGGTCAATGTCCAACCGTTGCTGTGCCAGGGCGTATGCTCCGTTTTCACCGAGCCCAGCTTTGCGCAATTCGCGAGCTTCCGCGTGCCATGCGCGCTGGAGCGAACCAAAGTAACTCGCGAGCATAATGGTTTTCTTCGCGCCGATCCCGCTGATGCGCGAGAATGCGACCCAGTACGGCGTATCGGTGTCTTTATTTTCTTGTTTTTCCATACTAATAAAAGCCTTCCGAACGGGGAAGGTTTTCATCCAGAAGTATACCATAGCGGCGGAGGGTAGACAAACGATATTGACGATAACCCGGGTAGTGCGCTAGGATTTATGTATTGAAAATCGGTACCAGCAAGGAGATTTGATGCGATACATTGTTCTTATCGGTTTGGGTATTTTTGTGGTGGTTGGGGGGTTGCTTGGATTGTGCCTTATGCTTGCCGCGCTGCCATTCAGCCTGTCGCTCTTTCTGATCGCGTGGTATTGCTCGATCAACCACCCAAGTGCGCGGTTTGCGCGCAGCCACCATGGGATTGCAATCAAAACGTAGGGCACGTGTTACACGTTGCCCTCAGGGGCGCCCGCGTATACCCCCCTCCCTTTACGCGCGGCGCCTTTTTATTTTTTCTGGTCGGGGTGCTGGAAGTAGCGGATAGACGTTTTTAAATCTTCAAGCCATCCATCCCCGAGTTTCTCAAGGCTCACCTTTACGCTGTCATCGTTGAATTGCCAGTTCGGATTGTGCTGGAGCAGGCGGGCAAGCTGTTCTGGTTTCAGGGGGAACAGGAATTTTATCAGAAGCCGGCGTTTTTTGTGCCCATATTCGTCGGCCATGAGTGTTGTGTCGATGTGTGAAATGTCCGTTTTTTGTGCCAAGATCCGAATTTCAAGAACTTCGAACAGGTTTGTGATCTGCTGGGGAAACAATCGTTGTTCTTCTCGCGTCCGGGAGCGCATAATTTGTTCGTGGAGCTCTTTCAGCTCGGGCAGTTTAGTTATACTCGCCATTTTTTGGTAAAGGATCAGGCGCTCTTCTTCGGGCAGAAACTCTTTTGGTATGTACGCTTCGAGGGGCAGGTCGATCAATATGTCACGTATCGGTTCCTGCACCTTACCGAACTTCAGCTCCTCGATCGCCTGGGCGAGAAGCCGCGTATATAGTGACAGGCCGATTGCGGACACCTTGCCGTGCTGCTCGCGGCCAAGGATATTGCCGGCCCCGCGGATTTCAAGGTCGCGGAGCGCCAGCTGGAATCCGCTCCCGAGTTTTTTCGCTTCGAGGAGCGCCTGTAAGCGTTTCTTTGCATTGCCTTTCAGCTGCTTACGGTGGTACAGGAAATACGCGTACGCCTGGCGTTCGCCCCGGCCGATGCGGCCGCGGAGCTGATAGAGCTGGGCAAGGCCAAAATGGGTCGCATTATCAACGATAAGCGTGTTGACATTCGGCAAGTCAAGGCCGTTTTCGATGATGGTGGAGCATACCAGCACGTTTGTTTTTCTTGTATCAAAGTCTGACATAGCCGAGGCCAGGTCTTTCTCGGGCAAGCGGCCGTGGGCGATGCCGATCCGGGCTTTTGGTACGAGTTTTTCAATCGTCTGGCCGGCGAATGCGATTGTCTCAACCTTGTTATGCAGGTAGTACACCTGGCCGTCGCGATTCAGCTCTTCCTCCATGACTTTCTTTACCATCGTTTCGTCGTATGGTTCGATGCTTGTTTCAATGGGCAGCCGCCCCTCAGGCGGCGTTTCGATAATGCTCACATCGCGGACACCGGAAAGCGCGATATTGAGCGTACGGGGAATCGGGGTTGCGGTGAGCGTGAGTATATGCGCATGCGTCCTCAGGCTTTTCAGTTTTTCTTTTGCTTTGACGCCGAATCGCTGCTCCTCGTCGATAATGAGGAGGCCCAGGTCTTTGAAGTTGACGTCGGGTGACAGCAGACGGTGCGTGCCGATAACGATATCGATGACCCCGGTTTTAAGTTGCTGGATTGTCGCCTCTTGTTCTTTATCTGTTTCGAACCGTGAGAGAATCCCGATTTTTACCGGGAATTTTTCGAGACGTACCCTGAATGTATCGAAATGCTGCTGGGTCAGAATTGTTGTCGGAGCGAGGAGGGCTACCTGTTTTTTATTCATAACTGCTTTAAAAGCCGCGCGGACTGCAACTTCGGTTTTGCCGAACCCCACATCACCGCATATCAGCCGGTCCATCGGTGTTTCTTTTTCCAGGTCGTTGCGAACATCAGCGATAGCCTCTTCTTGGTCACGCGTTTCCTGGTAGGGGAATAAGCGCGCCAGCTCGAGTTCCTGGGGCGTATCTTTAATGAATGGCTTGATTTTCGTCATTTCCCGTTTCGCGTAGATTTTTAGCAGCTCTTGGGCAAGTATTTTCGCCTCCTGCTTGACCTTTCTGGTTAGCTGGTACCACTGGCCACCGGAGAGGCGGTGCAGTTTTGGGTGCGCGATGCCGATGTATTTAGAAATTTTATCAGCCGTTTCGACAGGAACCGAGAGCTTGTCTCCTTCGGCGTATTGGAGTACGAAATACTCTCTTGTGATTCCTTCAACTTCAGTATCCGCCATTTTTAAAAATCGGCCGATTCCATGGTCGAGGTGGACGACATAGTCTCCCGGCTTGAGCCCGAGGATAAAAGCCCGGTCGACGCGCCGCCGCGGTGACGTATCGATCATTGATTCCTCCCCGAAAATTTCACGGTCAGTGAGGAGGAGAAGCTTTGCTGGCGAGTTATTAAATCCCTCGAGTTCATGGAGGAACGGCCAGAACTGTATGAGTGCCGTGTCGATGCGTTTTTCTTTGAAGAGCTGCTTCAGTTCCCGGGCCCGGTTTGTCGCACATGCGATGTGCCATTTTTTTCCACTCAAAGTGCGCACGTCTTCAAGGAGTTTCTGGAAATTCTTACGGTAGAACGGTGCGTGTTCGAACCCCATGTCGTAGCTGTTTTTTGAGAAGTCAGAAATAACACAGCGGTCGTATTCTTTCAATGTTCGCACTATAGGATCCCATCGCTGTGCTTCAGTTCGCAGCTCCTCGGTATCATGGTAGATGATGACGGGATCGCCAGCCGTGTCCAAATATCCGGAGAGCGTTGTCCGGTTATTGATGTGGGTAAACTTTTTTGCCGTCACCGAACAGCTGTCAAGTTCCGTGGTGATACGCTTGTTGATCGGATTGAATTCGTGAAGTGATATCACGGCATTATCAGAAAACTCGATGCGGACCGGCTGCTCGCATCCGACCGGGTATACATCGACAACGCCGCCCCGGCGGGAGAAATAGCCTGCTTGGGCTGCTTGGCCGGTGAATTCATACCCGAATCGGATTAGGTGCTGTGAGAGCGTGGCCGGGGATTCTTGTTGGCCGGGGGAGATCGTCATCTCGTGCTGCTCCATACAGTCAGGAGAGGGGTACTTCTCCATAGCAGTGCTTGCGTTAACCAGGATGATTTGAGGTTGTTTTTTAATGAGTCGCGCAAGCCGCCGCGGCGTTATCTCTTCGAGGTGCCACACTGGCCGCTGCACCTTGTAGACTCGGAGCCAGTAGGTGAGGAGCGCATGGACATGTGCAAGGTGTGCGCTTTCGAGCAGCCAAAAAACAGTCCTTTTTTCAAGCAGGGGGTTTGCTGCGAGGTAATATGTTTGAGACGTGAGGCTCGGTAAGCCGGATAGCTCAGCAAGTCGGCTCTTGTTCAACAAGAGCGATGTTTTGCTAAACATTTCTGGTACCGTTCCTTCGCCAGAACTTCGTGCTGTCACGTGTTTGCAGTGCTATGTGATAATAACCCGTATTTATGGAGGGCTCCGCATGGTGGCCGGCCGATCGATGCGGGGAATGATCGAAAAGATCGCCCTTCCGTCCCTGCGTAGAGGCGAGACCTTGACACAATACGGCTGGTCTGCTAGTATCTAATATTACACTAGTTTTTTTGAAACGACAAGTGGCGAACAAGCAGGAAAACACTAAGTTTTCTGCCTACCAAGCGGTGAACGTGAGGCAACCCCTCCTAGCCTTGCTAATAACCTCAAGTTAAGGTTTTACGGTTTATTCTGTGGAATCTTACGCTTGGAGGCAGCAATCTCGGTGTTTTTTTGTTTTCCGGCGTTGTTCATCTGCTTTAACGAGCGGTTCCGGGAGAGCATTAAAATAGTTTCAGGCCGAGTCCGATCGCGATTGCCATTGCTTCTTTGTTGTACTCAAGCTCCTGGGCGAGCCCTGGTGGGCATGATACTTTATTCCACGGATTTCCGATCGTAACTGGGATTTTCAGAATTTCCTGGAGGTATATCGGAAAATTTTTCAATAATGATCCGCCGCCGGTTAAAATGATGGAATCAATCACTCCGCGGCCCATATCATTGAATGCGCCGGCTACCCGCCGAACTTCCTGGATAATCATGTTGTCGATGACGAATTTTATCGCTCGCGCCGCCGGGTGGGTGTATTCGCCGCTCATCTGGATGCCAAGGGTGTGCTTAAACTGCTGCGCGCGTTCAATCGTGACGTTCAGGGCGTTTGCAATGTTATGGTTAATTGTTGATCCCCCGATATCGCTATGACGTACCACGACCGGCGTATTATCCGAAAAAACGATTAAATTTGTTGTCGTGGCACCAGTGTCGATGACGAGGACATTGCCGCCGTGCGGCGGGAGCAGCGACCGGCCTATCGCAGCAGCTTCCGTTTCGAGGCCGACGAGACTGAGGCCTGCTATTTTGAAAATCAGGAGATACCGTTCGATGACGTCGGTCGGCGCGGCAGTTAAAATGATATCCATCGTTTGTTGTTTTTTCGCCTCGCTGTTTTCCGGTTTTAGAATGTGCCAATCAAGCTTCATCTTTTCCAGTGGTAGGGGGAGCAGCTTCCGCGCTTCCCATTGGATTGCCTGGGCAATTTCACGTTCCGGCATGGCTGGCAGGCTCAGCACTGTCGTAAAAACGCTCAGTGAGGATAGCGCACCGACAGTAGCCGTTGCCGAAGCGTGCGCTTGGGAAATCAGATCTTGTATCACCTCAGCGATTTCCTCCGGTTTTTCATACGGCGTGAGTGTGCCACCGCCGCGGGACAGCTCAGCGATCCCGTACGTTGCGAGTGACGCTTTACCAGCTGTGCCCCTGAGATCCACGAGTTTAACTGAACTCGTGCCGAGATCGACACCGAGCACTGAGGTGAGTTTATTTTTGAAAAAAGGCATAGTATGGGTACAGTTGTATATGGGATAATTTAAGCCCGGAGCATGTATTTCAGCTGCTGTGGATCGCCCGCATTCTCGAGCGCGTCGTCGATCAGCACCTGGTTGGTTTTTACCAGTTCGGCCAAGGACCAGTCGAGTGAAACCATTCCATCCTCGCGGGATGTTTGGATGATGGTGTCGAGTTTATAGAGGGAGCCTTCTTTTATCAGAGATTTTATCGGGGGGGTTGCGGTCATGATTTCGGCAACCGCCACTTGCCCGCCACCGATCTTCGGCACGAGTCGCTGGCAGATGATACCTGCGAGGTTCTGGGAGAGCTGGTCCCGTATTTGCTGCTGTTCATTCGCAGAAAAAGCATTAATAATATATTCGAGCGTTCGAATCGTCGTGTCCGCTTCGACATTCACGACGACGAGCCGGCCCGAAGCAGCGATCGAGAGAACATGCTTGATGACATCTGGCGAGGAAAGCTCGGATACGAACAGGACGTCAACATCTTCTTGGATAATTGAGGCCAGGGCTTGGTCGAATGAAACTGTGTCGCGCCCGACTTCACGCTGTTCGATGATACTCGACTGATTATTAAAAATATATTCTATCGGTTTTTCGATCGTGAGGATGTACGCTTGCCGATTTTTATTTATATAATCGATGATTGATGCCGATGTCGTCGTCTTTCCTGATCCGAATGTCCCGCTGACGACCAAAAGCCCTTCCCGTATTTGCGCAATATTCTCGATTGACAGCGGCAGCCCGAGCTGCAGAAGGGGCAGGATTCGGTCGCCGATGAGGCGGAGATATGCACCGAGCACCCGTTTCTGGTAAAAGACGTTGATTCGAAATCGAGCACGTTTTTGGAACTGATAGGACAGCACGACCTCTTTCTGTTGTTCGAGAGTCTTGAGCTGTTCAATATCGAGCACGGCGGTCACGAATCCTTCCATGAATTCCTTCGTGATGATCGGCTCGTCTTTGAGGGGGAAGAGCTTGCCGTCAATGCGTAAAATCGGGGCGCTGCCCACGGACAGGTGGAGATCCGATGCTTTTTGTTCAGCTGCCGTGCTGAGAATATTATCGAGTGCTAGTTTGCCTTGGGTATCCATATGTTGAAGGTATTAATATATGTAGTATAACGCTTTTTAAGGTTTTTGGTTATAGATTTGTGCTGCTTTTTCAGGGCCCTCGGTAAGGAATGTCTGCATCGCCTCAACGGCACGTGCCATTATGGCAGGGAGCGCTGCATTCTCCTCACGAGAAAAAGTGGACAGAACATACGCATCTCCCGGGGTAGTATCTTTTGTTGCGCCTGCGATGCCAATCCGCATACGCCAAAAGCTGTCGTGGGGGAGGACTTCCATGGTCGAAATGACCCCCTTGTGGCCGGCTGAACCGTGTCCCTTTTGGATTTTTATCTGTCCAAATGGAATATCCAGGTCATCGTGCAATTCAAGAATAGTATCTGGTTTGGTTCGATCGAGTTTATAATAGTCAATGATAGATTCGATTGCGCTCGCAGAATTGTTCATGAACGTGGTTGGTTGTGCGAGGATAAGGCCTGGATTTTCAGAAAGCTTGCAGTGAAGATGTGCGTTGGCACGTAATCTCCTGAGCTCTGGGAATGCGTTGAGGTATGCCTCGATGGCCATAAAACCTAAATTATGTCGCGTTGCTTGATATTTTTTACCGGGGTTTCCCAAGCCGATGATAAGTTTTTTCATAGGATGATTATTGGTCTTTGATGGTTACGATTACCGGCGTCCCCTGCAGATTAAAAGTATCGCGGAGCGTATTCCGCAGCAAGTCAAGAAATGCTCCGTGAATCCGCGCTGCGTCCCGCGCGATGAGGCAGAAGGCCGGGGGATTGGTGCCTGTTTGCACGAGGCGCAGGACAGTTCCTGATTTCGTGCCCTTCCGCGGGTGCGCTTTTTTCAGTTTTATCCGCCGGACGACTGCATCGAGCGCCGGTTGGCTGATTGTCGCTGCGCGGCGTTCCATGATGCCGATCGCAGTTTTTAATAGTGGCGTGATCCCCTTGCGCCTCAGCGCGGAGGTGAAGGCGACCGGTGCCCAGCGCATGGACTGGAAATATCGGTAGTACCGTGTGGTGATTGCAGCTTGGTTTTCTGGCGTTTTATCTTGGATGAGGTCCCATTTGTTTGCAACGAGGATAACGCCGTTGTTATGTGCGAGGGCGATCTGGGCGATCGCCTGGTCCTGGCTCGTCAATGGTTCCGACACATCCGTGATGATGAGCGACACATCTGACCGCTGGATTGAATGCATCGTCCTCGCGATGCTTTCGCGTTCGATGTCATCCACTCGAATAGCGTGCTTGCGCAAACCAGCCGTATCGACGAGGAGGATGCGTTTATTTTTGTATGTTAGTATTATATCGTGGGACTCTCGTGTTGTATGGGGAAGAGGAGTGACAAGAACGCGCTCCTCGCCGAGTAGGGCGTTCAAGAGCTGCGACTTTCCAACATTGGGCCTGCCGATGATCGAAAGCGTGCCATCGACGGCGGTGTCTGGCGCACTGCGGTGGGGAAGCCGCTCAACGATCGCGTCCAGGAGGTCGCCGGTACCGACGCCAACAAGCGCTGATATGATGAGCAGATTTGGGATTCCAAGCCGATATACTTCTGGCGGGATCGCCGAACGCAAACTCGGGCCGTCAATTTTATTCACGGCAAGGATAACACGGCCTTTTTTCTTTCGCACCAGTGAACGGGCGATTACCCGGTCGTCAGATGAAATTTCAGTCCTGCCGTCGATAACGAAAACGACGAGATCCGCTTTTGCGATCGCTTCAAGGGCTTTTCGTTCAACAAACTGTTCGATTTCACCAAGCGTCGCCGCATCGAGCCCGCCCGTATCGATAACTTCAAACGGGATTCCCCGCCAGTTGATTGTGGCGTAATTTAAATCCCGCGTCGTTCCCGGCTCCGGGGAAACGATTGCCTTGCCTCTCTCGGTGAGGGTATTGAAGAGCGTTGATTTTCCAGCATTAATTCGCCCGACGAGGGCTACTTTCGGCAATCGAGTATTCATATGCGTGGCATTATTGAGGTACTGCAATTGAACCGTTCCTAGTTGGCAGCATTTTGTGAGTCTTCAGCACGATCGGTACCGACGACAATGACGACATCGATATCTTCCGAACTCGGATTAACATTCGTCGCATTGTCCAATCCCGTGAGGGTTTCGTAATTTAAATCGCCATGCGTCATGAAGGGGGGGAGGGTTGGTGAAATGGTAGCATTGAGCAGATTGCGGAGGCTGACGAGCGTATACGGTTTTGCCCCGCCGGTAAGATCGTAAATGGTTGTTTTTTCATACGTCGTGCCGACTCCGGCGTTGCCAACTTTATCGACCGTGTACTTCATGCCGCGCAACCATTCGGCTGTTATCGTGGCGAGTCCGGCGACCGACGTTCCGTTTTGCACTTCGATGCTCGCGTTTTCTTCCCGTATCAAATTTTCAGAAAAAATATTTTTTACGAGGTATTTAATTTCTGAGAAGTCACCCGATTTCGGGCGAAGTATGTATGCCCCGTCCTCTGTCATGTCGGAGACGAGCACTCCTTCCGGACCTGTTTCCAGCACTTGTGTAATCAAACTGTCGGATGTGATATTCTGGGCGAGTTTTGCGATTTTTACAATTTCCCATATTTGAAGGTTTGTGCGGTTATGATCGCCGAGATCATCGAGCGCGGAAACGATACGCGCAGGGTTCACAAGTGAATTGAGCGAAAAAAATTTATTCTTCAGCGCCAGCAACACCTTTTGCTGCCGCTTTGAACGTGCGAAGTCGGATCCTTCGCCATTTGTCCCATGCCGTGAGCGGACGTATTGGAGGGCGCGCTCCCCTGACATATGCTGCTCGCCTGTGGTAAATGAGATTGGCTGGTATCCATGGTTATAGTCAGGGTACTGTGAATCGGAAAAACTCTGGTCAACCGTGATGTCGACGCCGCCGAGATCATCGATTGCTTTTCGAAAACCTTCGAAGTCAAGGCGTGCGTAATAGTGGATGGGGATTCCGATGACCGATTCGACAGTTTGTGCGAGCAGTGCTTCCCCGCCGCCGTTTGAATCTTTCATTTGACCGAACGCAAGAGCATTATTGATTTTTCGCGATCCGTATCCTGGGATTTCTACGTACAGATCGCGCGGGATTGAGAGCATGGCAACCTCGTTGGTCGACGGTTTGATGCTTGCGACGATAATAGTATCGGCGAGATACGCCCCATCATGCCCCGCGCCTCCGATCCCTGCGAGTAGAATGTTAATCCTGTCGTCTTTCTCACCGTCAAGCTGGTCGCTAGGATTTACCACCAAATTCTTGATTTGTTCAAAAAAACCGATTTTTTTGCCCGAAGCATCATTGGTACTGTTTATGGCGAGCACTGCTTTTGCGAGAAAGCCGATGCCGATGAGGATTACTATCACGAGCAAAAGCACGGTCGAACGCCATAAGAGCGACGATCTCTTTGGGATTTTTGTTGTATGGTAGACGCTCGGGTCCACCTTGGTGGCCGGTTCGGTAACCTTTAATAAATCAGGCATAGAATGTAGCTATATTATAATAGGAAGACGACACATCGTCAAAAGTACAGCAATAGGAAAGCAGATTGTGCCAGGAGGATGCGTTGCATTGCTGTACATGCCGCAATCCAACGTGGTACAATGCCACTATGCCACTATTCATAATATGAAATCAGTCGTCATCCTCCCAACATTCAATGAGCGGGAAAACCTTGCGGGAATTACCCGAGCAATACTCGAGCAGAAGATCCCAGGGCTCTCAATTCTCATCGTTGATGACAATTCACCTGACGGTACCGGCGCACTCGCTGACACTCTGGCGCAGCGCTATCAGGAGATTGCGGTACTTCACCGGTCATGTAAAGAAGGACTCGGTAAGGCGTATATCGCTGGATTTCAGCATGTGCTTAAGGATCCCGCGTGTGCCTATGTGTTTGAGATGGATGCCGATTTTTCACATCAGCCAAAATATCTCCCACAGTTCCTCGAGGAAATATCGCGAGCGGACGTCGTACTCGGTTCGCGATATATGCAGGGAGGGGGCGTGGAGAACTGGGGATTCGTACGGCGGTGCATCAGCCGATTCGCAAACGCTTTCATACGGGTAATTTTAGGCGTTCCAGTCCACGATCTGACGGGCGGGTTTAAATGTTTTCGGCGGCAGGTGCTCGAAACGCTCGATTTTAGCCACCTTGAATCACGCGGATATAATTTTCAGATTGAACTGACCTACAAGGCACTCCGGCAAGGTTTTCGTATCCGCGAGATTCCGATATTTTTCATTGAACGGCGGGCAGGAGTATCGAAATTTAATGTCGGTATTATGGTCGAAAGTTTTTGGAAAGTACTGTTATTGCGTTTCCAAAATCAAAAGAAAGCGGACGATCGCAAACAGAACACATAAACCTCCAGAAAAATGTTCAATCCCCAAAGCTTTACTTTGCCAGTTTTTTTTGGTATACTGTTCCTACTTGTGCTGTTTTTTAAGGTGTTTTCGCCGAAATTGTTCGTACCAACCGCGGTCGCGTAGCTCAGTTGGTTAGAGCGCTGCATTCACATTGCAGAGGTCGCTGGTTCGACTCCAGCCGCGACCATGGCCATTGTATAGCTGGATCGTCGGCCCTCAGGACTGCTCCCGCGGAATCCATTTACAATTGATGCTCGTATGGGTTCGTAGCTCAGTTGGTTAGAGCGCCACATTGACATTGTGGAGGTCAGAGGTTCAACTCCTCTCGAACCCACCATACAGCATGAGATATAAGTACAGAATAATGATTTGACACAATTATGCGACTATCATTCGGATCAAGCGAGCAGCGGGAGAAGGAAATAAAACAAGAGAAGCGCCAGGGCAAGGTAGAAGATACGAGCGCCTCGTTTGCGCAGTCTCCGCGCGCCTTCATCATCGAACTCGTAAAAATCGTTCTCATCGCGCTCGCGGTGATCATTCCCATACGGTATTTTCTTTTCCAACCGTTCTATGTCCGGGGCGCATCAATGGAGCCGTCATTCCACGACAGTGAATATTTGATTATCGATGAGATTACCTATCGTTTTACAGAACCGAAGCGCGGCGAGGTAGTCGTTGTGAAGAATCCTGACCGCCACTCAGAATTTTTTATCAAACGGATTATTGGCCTTCCTGGGGAGACGATTGAGTTGCGGGAAGGAAACGTATACATATATAACAACCAGAACATCGATGGATTCATGATACGCGAGAGCTATTTGGCAGAGGGGACAAAGACCTCCGGTGAAATTACGATTCAGCTTGGGGAAGAGGAGTATTACGTGCTCGGGGATAATCGGACGGTGAGCTTGGATTCAAGGATATTCGGTCCCCTGAATCGGGAGTATATTGTCGGTCGGGCATGGTTGCGGGTATGGCCATTTGATGAGTTCCAGCATTTTACTGTTCCTGCATATAATCAATAGATTTTATCTATGCCAAAAGAAGAGGCACCAAAAAAGACAGCCGAGCGCCCTAAAAAACAGATCCAGCTGTTACGGGGCATGAAAGACGTTCTTCCGGAAGAACAGCAGTATTGGGATTTTATTCAGGATCGTCTCGCAACGATTGCACAGGCGTATGGATTCGGGCTTATTAAGACACCTCTCATAGAGGAAACAGGGCTGTTCGTGCGTTCGGTCGGGAAAGACACTGACATTGTTGAGAAAGAAATGTACACGTTTCAAGATAAAGGCGGAGAATCAGTTTCACTGGCTCCAGAGGGTACCGCGAGCGTTGTTCGAGCATATATTGAACATGGGATGCTGAGCCGTCCACAGCCAGTGAAGCTGTTTTACATCGGCCCATTTTTCCGATATGATCGTCCGCAAGCAGGGAGGTATCGCCAGTTTTACCAATTCGGGTTTGAAGTTATCGGGGAGCGCCATCCCGTGATTGACGCGCAGCTCATGATGCTTGCATATAATTTTTATGCTGGTGCGAAATTACCCGTATCACTGCAGGTAAACAGTATCGGATCACCCGAGTCGCGGGCTGATTACCGGAAAGCGCTGATTGAGTACTACAAGTCCCGGAAAAACTCGTTGTGCGAGGATTGCCGGCAGCGGCTGCAGAAAAACCCGATGCGCCTCTTGGATTGCAAAGTTCCTGACTGCCAGGTGCTCGCCCAGGATGCACCCCAGATCATCGACCATCTCGATGAAGAATCGAACAAACATTTTGTCCAGGTCCTCGAACATTTGGATGAGGTTGAGATTCCTTATGTCCTGAATTCACGCCTTGTCCGAGGCCTCGATTATTATACAGGGACAGTTTTCGAAATCTGGCCTGAGCCGAACGCCGCCATCGCTCCGGGGACTGATGGTAGCGTGAAACAATCAGCACAAAGTGCGCTCGGCGGCGGAGGCCGCTATGATACGCTCGTTGAGACACTCGGGGGCCAACCGACGCCTGCGATTGGATATGCGGGAGGCATTGAGCGATGCATTATCGAGCTGAAGGACCGTGCGATTTCGATCGGCGCCGGATATCGGCCTGAGCTTTTTATCGCACAGCTCGGAGCGCTCGCGCGGAAAAAGGCCTTGAAGCTTTTCGAAGATCTGCGCCAGGCTGGTTTCAAGGTTGCTGAGAGTTTTGCAAAAGACGGTTTGAAGCCGCAGATGGAGCTTGCCAATAAACTCGGGACAAAGTATGCGCTCATCATCGGCCAGAAAGAGATGATGGATGGCACGATTCTCATCCGTGATATGGAGAGTGGCATTCAGGAGACCGTCGATTTTCAGAAGATAACTGCTGAGGTTCGGAAGCGACTCGAAAAATATGGTGTGGTGGAAAAGCGTGACGGCAAGATACCGACGCCATCCGCCGATCAAGCTCACCCGTAGTATGTCGGACTGCATTTTCTGCAAAGTAATTGAGAAAAAGCTGCCAGCACGGTTTATCCGAGAGACTGATGATTTTATCGTTATTCCCGATATCGCTCCCAAGGCGCCCATTCATCTCTTGTTGATTCCCAAGAAGCATATCGTATCCCTGAACGATGCCTCAGCGGCTGACCAATCCCTGCTCGGGAACATGCTCTATGCGGCGAAGCAGCTTGCGCAAGAACATGGTATCGCCGGCAGTGGTTACAAGATCGTTTTGAACACTGGGCCAGATAGCGGCCAGGCAGTTGGGCATATTCATATCCATCTGCTCGGGGGGAAGAAATTAGAAGGAATCCTCTAATATTAGCGCACATTTTGAAGTTATCGCGTACAATACAAGCCAAGAGCGGTGTATTGTGGGATTTGCGTTGACAAAAGTGTAAAACGTGTGGTATATTAAGCTCACAATTTTTCAAAAGTCCGGCGTAAAACCGGTTCAGAAGGTTTTCAAAATTAATTAATTGATTACATCCATCTTAAGGAGGTGAATGTACTGTGCCAGTAGAAGTACGACGTAAAGAAGGCGAATCTCCAGAAAGTCTCGTGCGGCGGTTTACCAAGAAGGTACAAGCGAGCGGGGTTTTGATTCGCGCAAAGAGGGGCAGGTTCCATGAACGCACGAAAAGTAAGCTGAAATTGAAACAGGAGGCTACGAGACGCAAGATGATCCGTGATAAGAAAGAATTGTTGCGAAAAATCGGTAAACTTGACGATTTTATCGACCCGCGGCGGCCGAAAAAACGCGGCACCATCAAGAAAATTCTCGAAGCGCGAGTGCGTTGGTAAAAGTGTACGTAAGCGCGAATTACACATGGGCATGCTCGAAACAATTGAACGCGATTTACGCGAAGCGCTCCGGGCGCATCGAGAATTCGATGTGTCCGTATTGCGTTTTGTCAAAAGTGCACTGCATAACGAGGCAATCACCCTGAAAAAACAGAAGGCAGGCCTCACCGACGAAGAAGCAATGGCAGTCATGAATTCCCAGGCGAAGAAGCGGCGGGAAGCAGCCGACGCGTTTGAGAAGGGGGGCAGGCCGGAGCTCGCTGCAAAGGAGCGAAAGGAACTTGCGGTCATCAATGCATATCTCCCCCAGCAGCTCGATGAGGCTGCGGTTAAAAAAGTTGTTCAGGAGACCGTCGCTATGTTCGGAGACAACGCCGCTTTTGGAGCTGTCATGGGAGCGGTCATGAAAAAGGTAAAGGGGAGAGCAGACGGGACGTTTGTTTCCCGGGTTGTGAAAAAAGAGCTTACCCCCGATCCTGCATAAAGCATTTTACTCAGCATCGGAGATAAATATTTTTAAAAAGGTTTACCTACCACCATGCGGAACGGTAGCTCAAAGCAAATTTTACTTGGAGTGATCGCTGGTTTTATATCTGCAGCTATTCTCCTTGGCGCTGTTGCTTTGGGTACCGCAAGCCCCGTGTTTGCACAGGTCAATATCAATCCGGAATACGGCGCGACGTTTGGGCTCGGCACTGCGGATTTGATGTCGACAGTTATCCGGATCGTACAATGGTTTCTTGGCTTTTTAGGGCTTGTTGCAGTCATCATGATTATGTATGGCGGTTTTTTGTGGATGACGGCGCGGGGGAACGAAGAGCAGATCGCGCGCGCGAAGAAGACACTCCTGCGCGCGGTTATTGGGTTGATTATTATATTACTCGCATGGGCGATCGTTTTCTTTATTATGCGGCGGGTGCAGGAAGCCACCGGCGCAGGCGGTGGCGCAGGCGGACCCGGATCGCTGCCAGGCGGCGGCAATCCGCGGCTGAATATCGTCTGGGTTGATCCGGGCCGCGCCGAAGATGACGTGCCGTTGTGCAGTATTATCCAGGTATATTTCAATGCTGACGTTGCCGCTGGTTCTGTTGCGGGAAACGCGCATCTCGCAGTGCAGGGGGGCGCTGCGGGCGGAGCCGGTTGCGTGAATGATACTGATTGCGCGTCTGGCGACTGTGCGGGGAATTGCGTCGGCGATGAAGTAGCAGGAAACTGGTCTGTAGATACTGACCCGCAAATTGTCGTGTTTGAGCCAACTGCTGATTATCTCCAGAATACGACGTATTTAGTGACACTGGATACTGCCGGCATAGATGACGCCGCGGCGACGTATGATCCATTCCTCGGTGACAGCTGGATATTTTCAACTGGCGAAACCACACTCACTGAGCCACCGCAAGTAGAAGCGATCAATCCGCTGGATGGCGGTACTGATATCTGCCTTAATACTCCCGTGCAAGCGCGTTTCACGAGCAAGATGCGCGTTTCGTCAATCAAGGCGTCGTATTGTTCTGTTACAAAGACGCAACCGTGCTTGGTTGACGGTGACTGTCCGGGCGGTCCTGGTGACACATGTACAGGGACGGTCCGTTTTGAGCACGTCGCTGGCGTCCCGGCTGGATTGAAGCGTATCTACTATCCTGATCCAAAGATGTTCTCAACTCGGCCGTTGCAGATGCTTCAAGAAAGCGAGCAGTACTCAGTAAGATTGCTCGCTGGAACTGTCGGGGACAAAACCTTCGGCATTCAGGACGTATGCGGTAATCATCTCGACGGCAATTTTAACGCGGCTGACGAAGGATCAGTCGTTGACGATTTTATGACCGTTGATGGCTATCCAGAGCCAAATCCGCCGAACGAAGCTGCTCCATGGAATTTTTTCGCGGACGACGACACGACAAATAACCGGTGCATTCCTGAAATTACGGGTATTACCGACCTTGGCGCATCGAGCGGCCAGTACGACAATGCGGCAAATCATGTCCGGATTGATGGAAGTAATTTTGGACTCGGCGGTAACCTGTATTTTTCACGGAATGTAGGTCATACCGATACGTGTTTCGATGATAATATCCCGCCGAACTTCAATGAATTTCCGACGCAGAGCTGTATTCAGGGGGCGGGATGGTCTGATACCGCAATTGAAACCCATGTTCCTGGTGGCCGCCCTCAATTTTACGGTGATACGGCAACGTCCGGTGCTGTGGACGGTGGCGTTGTGGTGCGGATTATCCCGGGCGTGTGTTCTGGCGGAGACAATGACCTCGGCCCGTGCAATCCGGCAGCGATCCCGACGGAATGCCCTAGAGGTACGTGCGTGACGGACAGTAATGCGGCTGATCTCGACGTGCGGAGCCCGCAGGTCGGAAAGATTTCGGGATTATCCAAGCAACCCCACGGCGGTAAGGGGCAGTATATTGCAGTATGGAAACGAGGCGATACTGACGCGGGTTTTGGCGACAGCGGCCAGGCATATTTCCGAAACCTGGCGACTGGCCAGTCAGTCCAGGCTGAAGTGCCGCCTGATCCGCCCTGTGAGGAGACCTGGAAGAATAGCTACGTCATAATAAAAGTAAATGAAATTACCGAACTTGAAGCGGCGATTGGCGTTACGCCGTGCGATATTTCAGCAGTGCCGGGCAATGATTGGAATAATTGTCCGGTTCCCTCACGTGTCGGCATCCAGCTCGTACGCGGAAGCGACAATACGCGGACGAACATCGGTGAATTTGTGTATACGAATGAAGACCCAGGACCAGGCCTGTGCGGCAGCGACGTTGAATGCGGCGTCGTAACTGATCCGGTCAGACTGTACGGCGAGGGTTTTGGTGATGTTGCCGGCACGGTGCCGTTTACCCTCAATGCGACGACCGAAAACGCGCCGATTACCCCCCCCTGGGCTGACCAGCAGATTAATATTTCAGTTCCGGATGTCCCGAATGCGGGCGATCCGTATGAGGTAACGGTCGTGAATCCGATCGGCGAGAGCAATGGCATCCCGTTTGAGGTCCCGTGCGGCGGCGTTCCGCGGGTCGTTGAAAGTACCGCGTGTTCCTCGACGTGCGTCGGCGGCGCCAATGAGGGCGATGCCTGCACCAATAACGACCAGTGTCCTGACGGTGCATGCCAGGTGACGGATTATCCATCACCGAATCCGTATAAAAACACTGACGACATATGCGTCAATGTGAATATCGGTGTGCGGTTCACGCATGATATGAATGACGGATCGATTATCAACCCCGCGAATGTTTTCCTGCGCCCATGCACGACTGAAGCATGTACAGTCTTGGGTGACCTCGTCGGGGGTGGGCTTACCCGTTTTGTCTGGGGAGGCGCAGGGGAAGAAGGAACCGTCCTGGATCCAGACGGTGCCCTGACGCCAGCGACGTGGTATGAAATGCGGGTCACCCGCGACGTGACGAGCTCATCAGGCGTTCGCATGAACCAGGATTATTATTGGAAATTTTTGACTAAGGACAATACAGACCCATGCCCGGTTGAACGGTTGACCATGAATCCGACGTCGCATACGTTCAACGCGACCGGCCAGAATTTTGACTATACGTCCATGGCGCTCGGCCCAGCCTGTACGATAGTCGATCCCGGCGATTATACATGGGCATGGGACACGGACGCCGCGGGCGTGGCGACCGTCGCGAACGTGGTCAATGTCGGTACCGTTACGTCCGCCGGTTCGGGAAGAACGTATGTGAATGCCCGCATTCCCGCCGAGAGCGTAGTAGCGCGGGGGCGTGTGAATGTTGATTTGGATTCATGCGCGTTCAGCAGGCCGGATTATTGCTCTGATCCTGATAATGACGGTTTTGATGAGTGTCCCATGAGCACATGCGATGAAGTCCGTGATCGGTGCCGGCCGGTTATTAATTCTATTTTGCCCGATAATGGACCACCCGGCCAACCGATTTCAATCGAGGGGTGCTACTTTAGAGCATATGACCCTGCGTCGAGCTATGTGCAGATCGGCGGAGACGCTGGCAATGTTGAGATTTGCGAAAACGGCTGGACAAATGAGCTTATCATCGCCGAGGAGCCGGGGAATCCTAATGGGAGCCAAAACCTCATTGACGTGAATACATCCACGGCAACTGGCGGACTCTCAACGGCAATTGACAGCCTGCAGAACGACCCCGCTGTGTATGGGTTTGACGTTACTGGAAACAACTGTGCGCGGATATGTACCCAGACAGCGCTCGGCGAGGGATATAATTTCTGCGATGATAATGGAGATTGCGCGAGCGGAAACTGCATGGCGCCGCAGCCAATTCCAGCAGCTGGATTGCCGGTACTCTGCCCCCCGTTATCTCCAAAAACCGGAGAAGAAGGCGACTTGATATCTATGTCAGGCTCGAAGCTCGCACCAGTCGGAATACCAGGGGTGAGCGGTGTCCAGTTTTCACCAGGATTAATTGATACATTCGATGATATTATTGCACGAGTCGGATCGTGGGCGGTTGACGGCATCACTCGTTCAGAGGTGCAAGTCGGTGCATCGTCCGGCGGCGTGCATGTGGTAAATACGATGTGCCCGTCCAATCCGCTGCCGTTTAAGGTGAAGTGCAATTCAAACGCGGACTGTACTACGACGAATTGTTGCCGGTATGACGGCGGACTCGGGTACAGCGTATGCGTCGATGCGGCAGAGTGCGCGACTGGCGTACCCGGCGACCGGTGCCAGCTCCCATCCAATATTGCTAATAACGGCACATGTTCGACCGGCGCGGAGCTGGACGATATCCCCGAAGACTATTTATGTATTGATACAGCACGGCATCAGGCACCGACGCCACCTAATAGCGCCGCATACCCGCCTGTTGGTGAAAACGACTGCACGGTGTGTTGCGATCCTGACCAGGACAATGACGGCGATATGAACGATGAACCTGGCGGCGCGATGACCCTTGGCACGCTGAAGTGTACGCCTGACGTATGGAACTGCACAGCGCCGGGTAACAATGAACGCGGCTTGTATTGCGGTTGCGATGAGGACTCGGACTGCGGCGATGTTTCTGCGATGGGATGCGGGTTTGATGACGAGCGCACAGACCATTGCTGCTACCCGCGGCCGGAAATTGCCGGCTGGTCGCCGAGCGCAGCGACGCAGTGCCGGAATATTAGCGTTACATTCACCTTTTCCCAGTCTATGGACTGGAGTACGTTCGTCTATGGTGATAATACAGTTCCGGAGACGACAGTATCTGCCATTTCTGGAGGCAGCGTAATTCCTGGGAAGCTAACACACACGGACACGTCATTTACCTTTACGCCTGACGAGATATTTGATCCGAGCGAGAATTTTAACGTTTGGATAGCTACTGGCAGGACTACAAATACCTTTGGCGTCGCTATTGGAGATAATGTCGGGGTGACATATTTGCGCGGTTTCAATGCAGGTAACCGGATTTGCACGATTGACCATCTCAAGTTCCAATGGTGGGACGGTGCGTGGACGCGCCCCTCACCCTCATATATGACGTGTTCAACGAGCAATTGCGCACCGGGGGATCATCCCGCAACCCCTCCCGATGGGTACCAACAATTTTGGAGCGTACAATCAGTAAGCGAAGATGGCACAAATTTAATTAGCCCAGCACCCAATCCGATCAGAATTACCTGGAAGGAAGACGATCCAAAGAATGTATTTACTCCAACCCATAACGGGAGCGATATCGTTCCGCCGAATTTCGAAGGTCCCTGCCCTGCCGAGAGCTCAAATAGTTTGGCATGCCTTCTGACGTCAGATAATGCAAGCGGCCGCGGCCGATGGGTCGTGACCGCGGACGGCTCTGCATCGACGTTGCTCCCGGGCGGCATCGGCAAGGTGACTGACGCGGGCATTATACTTGCGAGGATGTGTTCGAGTCCCTGGCCTAACATACTGCCGCCGACCAATGATGACCCTGCATTCGAGGATTCAGGATTGTATCCGAAGCTTGATAATTCGCCATTTCCAACAAGGGGCAACAATAATTATGTGATGAATTTCTCGACCTGGTACTGCCGTGATGGCACCGACCTGCCGCTGCTCGCGTCCACAGATGAAGTGATTGTGACGGAAGCCGATCCCGCAACGGTTAATCTGAACGACGGGATAGACAGCAAGCTGAAGTCGTACCTATTCGTGTACCCCGGTACGTGCAGCATTGCCGCGTTTACCACGGAGACAACGTGCGTCGAGGCTGGCGCGTCATGGACCAAGACATCTGATGACGCTATCGGTATTCTCGTGTTTGAGAATGAGGGCGGTAAGTCCCTGCGCGAGTGGTACCAGCTGCAGCTCGGGTATCCGCCACAACAGGGCCAAGGGCTGACTATTGATGGTTATCCAGCGATCCGCGACGGCACGACCGTATACGTGAATGCGACAAACCTCGTCGCCGGCCGCGTATACACCAATATATACCTGATGTCCTACCATCCCGATTCTTCAGCGCAGACGATCGATATTTTCAACCGCATGCTTGATAACTGGGAATTTAACGTGAATCTGCTTCCAGGACAGAAAGAGAGTCTCCAGCGGGACATCCAGCGCGTCGGCGATCTCGATGACATCTGGATTAAGCTTCTTGAATATAAAGCAGCAAACGGCCATTATCCGCTGCTTGAAGGCGGCTCGTATATTAACGGCATGAGCACGTCGCGTTGGCCGTCATGGCAGGAAGCGCTCGGTGATGCCCTGGGTGGCGATCTGCCGGTCGACCCCCTGAATACGTATGAAGAAGGGGGGACTGAATGCACCGAGGCAGATGGTTATAACCAGGAAACCTGCTGGGACGATACGGATAAGGCATACCAATGTCCAGACGATCCGCCTATAATTCCTGATTCGTATATCTATTTGTATATTACGAATCCAACGGGGGAAATCGCCAATCTGTACGCGAATATGGAGTATACCGGGCCAGAGGGGTGGGTGACAGTACCGCCAGTTGGTGATCCATGCAGCGGAATTGCCAATGCTGACTGCGCGTGCGTGAACTATGCGCGAAATATCGTTGGATCCGCGGCAGATCGGACCGGGCCAGAAATCACGGGCGTTGATAGCCTTGTACGAAACGGGGTAACGGTTCTCAGCGGGACGCGGGCGCTCGATGTGAGCGCCAGTGATGCGGAGAGCGGCGTTGACCGTGTGGAATTCTACGTTGACGGCGTTCGTACGTATACTGACAGCGATGGGACGGATGGCCCGCCTGCATGGGTGTGGAATTTTAATACCACCGGGTATACCGACGCAGAGCATACCGTTCTTGTGATCGCCTATGACACGCTCGGAAATTGGTCGAGCATTTCGTATCGTATTCTGATTGACAATGGTGGCGGTCCGGATGGGACAACTCCATATATCGAGCTCAAGTCGCCCGTGGGAGGCAGTACGGTATTCGGTGCAGCGGTTGTGATTGATGCATTCGCGACTGATAATAGAGTCGTCGATCATATTGAAATATCGATTGATGGCGTGATTGTCCGTACGTGCAATGGCACTGAGGGTACGCTGACATGCCAGCACGTGTGGGATACCACCGCGGTGCTGAATGGTGCGCATACCCTTGCGGCAGTTGCCTATGATCAGGCATTGAATACCAAGGAGGTCGGCATTTCAGTGACCGTCAATAATGACGATCCCAATCCCCCGAATCCGGTCGCAATCACCGAGCCGGCGGATGGCGCTACCATCAGCGATGACGTTGACGTCAGGGTTCACGCGGTTGATGACCGCGGTATTGCGCGCGTTGATGTATATATTGATAATCTGTTTCTTGCGTCAGCAAATCCGGTCGGTGGCGATGATTTTATCGCCGTGCTCGACACGCAGCTGTATGAAAATGGGAGCCATGATATTGATGCGTACGCGTTTGACCTGGCAGGCAATTCTGCGGCCGCAGCAGGGATTACGGTGAGCATAGATAATCCGGAAAAGGACGAAACGCCCCCGACGGTTGTCTTCATACCGAATACACCAGCGGATGGCACGGCGGTAGATGGTGTTGCCGATATTACCGTCGATGCTTTTGATGAAATTGGAGTGACTCGCGTTAACTTCTACGTTGACTATCTGCAGCGCGCTACGCTCGGCGGAGCGGCTTGCCAGAATCCGGCCCCCGCCTGCAATACAGAGGCGGCCTGTGAGGGCGCGTGCGCGTCTGTCTGGGCGTGGACATGGCCGCTGAACACTCTGTTATATTCAGATGGTTGGCATACGATCCAGGCTGATGCCCTTGACGCAGCGGGGAACCGGAGTGCCAGCATCGAGATACGCGTAAACGTCCGTGGAGAAGGAGCGCCGTCAATCACGATGGGACAGGTGAGCCCGTGCAGTGCTGGTTCGGGCACACTCATCAATTTTGGTACGCTCGTAACGGATGCGGATGGCATTGGTCGGGTTGACGCGATAATCCAGCAGCCGGATGGCGCTGAGATTTTGCGTGTCGGCCTTAATGATGTAGCGCCAGTTGATAATTTCTATACTGGGACATGGGATTCCACTGGGTATTCAGGAGCGTTCTATGTTGATTATGAAGCAGAGGATGGGTTCGGCAACGTAAGCCGTATGAATAATGCCGCGTGCGTTGCCGTCATCACGCCGCCATAGGATAGCCGGGTATTCCCGTGATGTATCTTGATATGGCGCGATATCGGGACCAGTACACGTACGTGCGTTTCATTCGATTAAAAAACAATCCGATTTTACTACAAAAAAGGCATATAATACTGTATACTACGATTAAGCAATAATTAATATATACGATGCGTATGAACACCTACAAAAAGTTACTGCTCGCGGTAGTTTTAATCGGCGGTGCATCTCTTGTTGCATACATTGCGATGGCGCAAACGGACCAGACGGCAGTGCCCAGCTTTGAGATTGCTTCTTCAGCTGGTCCTATGCTCGGTTCATGCAGTAATACGACCTGTACCGATCCTGTCAGTTGCGCCAACGCATGCGATGGTGTGTGGAATGCAACCGTTAACGTCAGCCCCGGATCAGTCGAGAAAAATCAAGTTATCACCATGACTCTCCGCGCGACCGATCCATCCGGCGTCCAAGGCGTGCAAGCGCGCATAAAGAATGCTGGTAATACGCAGGTTGCGCTTATTGCGTTGTATGACGACGGAGCGCACCATGATGCCTCCCGCCTGGATGGCATATGGGGAGAAGCGTGGAACGTCGGCAATAATGCTGATGGAACATACACCGTTGATATTCTGATGGTAGACCGGCTCGGAAATCAGAGTGAATCCACCGGTAGCGGCCAGTTTATGATTGGTCAGGGGCCGTGCGCGAACAATTTTGATTGCGATGCAGGCCAGAAGTGCTGTCTGCCCCCGGGAGTATGTTCAGTCGACTCATGCGCCACCGATGCAGACTGTGATGACGGGAGCGCGTCAACTGCTGATGTATGCAATACGACATTGTGCCCTGTTTCGTGCACTCATACGGTAATTACCGAATGTGCGGATGATGACGGTTACTGTCCAACTGCCTGTGTCCCTTCGAATGATAATAACTGTGTGGATACGACGCCACCCATTGTTTCATTTACTGCCCCGGCAACCGACGGGTTTGAAATTACCGCAACGCCCTATTCGGTGAAAGTTAGTGCTACAGATCCCGAGACGCCGGTACAGCGCGTAGAATTTTACTATGGAGGCATTCTCCGAGAAACTCAGTATGCGCCTGGTGGGGATGGATTATGGACGTGGATCTGGGATCTTGGCGGTGTGCCGAATACAGCACCCGCGACCACACAGATTCAGGCACGTGCGTATAATGCACCCGGCCTAACGACGACCGCTTCCCGGAATGTGATTATCAATATCCCAAGCTCGAATACCGCGCCGACTGCAACAATAACGACTCCCGCGAACGGGGCGGTAGTTTCAGGCATCGTCAACGTTGGCGTGACTGCAACCGATGATACGTCTGTTACTATGGTTCGGCTGTTTCGATCTGGCTACGGGATGATTGGCGAGAATACGACATCTGGCGCGACCGTCAATACGACTTTTTCCTGGAATGCAACGGCAACTGCCCAGGCATACGTTGAGAGCGGAATTTCACAGTATGCGATGGAGCCAGCAGCTAGAGCCAAGTGGAGACTTCCGTTTATTCCGGTTGCGAATGCGACAATCGTTTGTTCCACGTGTACATCCACGACGTATTATTCCCAGCCATTATATGCGCGCGCGTATGACGCAGAGGACTTATATGGTGAGAGCGCTTATGTGACAGTTACGACTCCGATCACGAGTACATATTCATGCAACTGTTACGATGATGCAGTGCAGCAGAACCAGGCACCCGCGCTCTAGATTAATTTGCTCAGTAAAGGTGATACATTCATTGACCAAACATGCCATCACAAAAGAAAAAAAACGTTGAGGATATTTTTGCAGACACTGAGGATGTAAACGAACAGCAACCAGCTGTCGTACGCAAACGCCAAGCAGCACGTGCGAATCGGCCTGCGGCAGTGCCGCAGGCTGGGAGCACCACCCCCCTTCCTGTACGGCGGAAACCGGCGCGCGCGCTGTGGATGATTTTAATTGTTGCCGCCGTAGTTATAATCGTTGGCGCTGTAATTGTTTTCCTGTCGGGGGTATTTACGAATTCCAATACGGAAACGACCGCTAACACTTCTCAGGCGAATGCATCTTCGAATACGGCGGCAACCACAAATCGGTCGTTGGTGCCCAATGCTAATGAGTCTACGGCGCCAGTAGTCGATACCACGACAGACGATACCGACGGTGATGGCCTGACTGATACGGAAGAGAAGAAGCTAAAAACAAATTCATTATTGGCTGATACTGATGGGGATGACTTATCTGATCGCGACGAGGTGAAGGTGTATGAAACAAACCCCCTCATGAGCGATACCGACAGTGACGGCAATACCGATGGAGCGGAAGTAGCCAGCGGTTACAATCCGAAAGGGAGCGGTAAGCTGTATGACCTGATGGAGGAAATAAAAAAACTGGAATAAGGTAAGGGATAGAATAAATAAACTATAGTATGGTAGAGCCGACGGACAATTCCAAGGATGCCCCATCGGGGGCGCCGAAGCAGGTGCGCATCCACACGATGCCGGATAAATTCTATATTGAAGATACGCGGGAGGGCGGCAAGAAGGGGACACTCCTTTTTATCTTGGTGGCAATTTTTTTTCTCCTTGTCGTTGGCGCAGGAGCGTTTTGGCTGATGCAGAAGTATGGCGGTGGATCGACGAACGAAACCTTGGCTAATGATGAGACGAACAGTGAAAACGAAAATCGTGTGAATAATTCCTCGAACAGCGCGAATGTCATAAATGCTGGCAATTCAAACAACGCCATGAACACAAATAGCACGTCGAATCGGAACAGCAATTCCCAGATTATTGCGAATTTATTCTCGAATACAGCCGTCAATACCAATGCCAACATGAATGTTAATAGTGTTGCGACCGGGCGGGATACGGACTTGGACGGCCTGACTGATATCGAGGAAGCGATTTATGGCACGAGCCTGAATAACCCCGATACTGATCAGGACACGTATTCCGACGGGCATGAGGTCCTGAGCGGCTACAATCCAAACGGAACGGGAAAACTTGAGAATTACAGTACCGTTCGCCGATATTTAAATGACCAGTACGGGTATGCGCTTTTGTATCCTGCGTCGTGGGATCCAGCAGAAGACCCGATTACCGCAGGAGGCAGAATGTTCAGTGCACCGAACGGAGAATTCGTCGAGGTGACAATTGAGAGCAACCCCGCACGGATTTCTGCGCGGGACTGGTATCTGACAAAATCGCCGGGTGTCGTTGCGAGTCAGGTCCTCTCGGTAGCGAACTGGGACAAAACATTGTCCGGCGTTAAAAGCGTTGACGGGAAAACGGTCTACTATACGAGAAATGATTCCGTGTATGTAATCACGTACAGCACGACCGTTTTGAGTGAAGCGAACTACGCGGCGACATTTGAAATGCTCTATAAGAGTTTTGAGCCAGCAGCGGTAGTCCCGGGTACGAATTCGAATTCAAATTCAAACTCAAACTCGAATACGAATTCCAACAAGAACTCAAACTCGAATACGAATTCCAATATTAACTGGTTCAGCAACAGCAACTCCAACACAAATACAAATACGAATACCACCACAAATACCAACACGAACTCAAACTCCAACACAAACAGCGTAAGTACCTCGGGACGCATGACGGTAGCATAAGCGCCATGAGGGTTGATATACATGTTCGGGGTAGGTTTCCGGTACGACGCGAAGCGGTGAGAGCTGTTTTTTCATCAATTGCGAAAATTCTCCCGCGATACCGGAATGCCGCAGTGTCGGTCGCATTTCTTAGTTCAGCTGCGGTTCGAACGCTGAACCGCAGGTACCGGGGAAAGAACCGGGCAACGAACGTTTTGTCGTTTCCGGAAGGCCCGGCGAGATTGCCGAATGTTGAAGGTTCGTATGTGGGTGAAATCATCATTTCATACCCTCGAGCCCGCGCTGAAGCGCGCCGTGACGGGATTCGTATACGGCGACGCCTCTCACTGTTGCTTGTCCATGGGTTTTTGCACCTCGTTGGTTTTGACCACCATACGGACTCGGCAGAACGGGAGATGAATAAAATCCAAGAGCGCATTCAGGGTGAATGGCTCCGTCGTTAATATAAATACTATGTCACTGGTTGATATTCGCAAGCTTGGTAAGAGTTTCAGGTATGCCTTCCGCGGTTTCTGGTTTGTCTTTAAGTCTGAGCAAAACCTCCGAATACAAATAGTGGTCAGCATGGTAGTTATCGCGTTAATGGTGGTACTCAAGGTAACGCTTTGGCAGGCAATTATTTTACTCATGGTAATGATGTTTGTTCTTGTTTTGGAGCTTATTAACACCATTTTTGAGAAATTGGTTGACATGTTGCAACCCCGCATCCATTTTTATGCAGAGGTAATCAAGGATGTTATGGCTGCCGCCGTCCTTGTTTCGTCCGCCGGAGCGATAATAGTGGGCATTCTGGTGTTTGCCCCATATATTTGGTCACGGTAGGCTTGGGGAGGACTTTTGCATATACGGACAGGATAGCGTATAATACAGGTATATATTTTTTATCCACGATATGGCAAAGGAAGAGATTTTCACAGGGCTCGATATTGGTTCGACGGCGATTCGGATTGTCGTTGGCCAGGTTAATCCCCATGACCGGAAAATCCATGTTTTAGGGGCTGCTGAGCATCCGGCAGAAGGTATCAGCAAGGGCTCAGTAACAAGCATTGAAGATGCGGTGTCGGCACTTTCGGCTTCGCTCGAGAGTGTTGAGCGAATGACTGGCATCCCCGTTGAACATGCGTTTGTCGGAATCAATGGCAGCCATATCACGTCCCAGGACAGCCACGGCGTGATCGCTGTATCGAAATCCGACGGGGAAATCAAGGAGGAAGACGTTGAACGGGTAATTGAGGCTGCGCAAGCAGTAGCTACTCCTCCCAATTATGAGATATTACACGTCATTCCCCGGAGTTTCACGGTAGACAATCAGAAGGGTATTAAGGATCCTGTCGGGATGACCGGTATCCGGCTCGAGGTCGACGCTCAGATTATCCAGGGTTTGACATCGCAGATTAAAAATTTGACGAAATGCATTTATCGAACCGGCATCGATATCGATGACCTTGTTCTTGGCGTCCTTGCAGCCTCGGAGGCGGTATTAACGAAGAAGCAGCGGGATCTCGGCGTTGCGCTCCTTAATATCGGAGGCTCGACGACCAGCTTGCTGGTATTCGAAGAAGGGGAGGTGCTCCATACCGCTATTCTGCCGATTGGGTCAAGTCATATTACGAATGACATCGCGATTGGTCTCCGAACATCGATCGACCTGGCGGAAAAGATTAAATTGGAGTATGGCTCTGCGCTACCCGACGAAGTAAATAAACGGCAGGAGATAAATCTTGCGGAGATCGATTCACGTGAAGAGGGAGTGGTGTCGCAGCGCCATATTGCGGAGATTATTGAAGCGCGCTGTGAAGAAATATTTAAAATGGCGGATAAAGAACTTCAAAAAATTGACCGGTCGGGCTTGCTCCCTGCGGGCATTATTTTGACCGGTGGAGGATCCAAACTTCCTGGCCTTGTCGAAGTCGCGAAGCGTGAATTTAAATTACCAGCATCACTGGGGCATCCGATCGATCTGGGTTCAACGGCGGTTGACAAAGTGAATGATCCGAATTTTTCCACGGCCATTGGACTCTTATATTGGGGTATGGGCATAGCTGAGCGCGAATCCGGCGGACGACGCGGCTCTCTGCCGAAATTTTCCGCTGTTTCCGACGCCACCGATAAAATGAAGAAGTGGTTTAAGTCATTAATTCCCTAGGGAACTATTTGTTGATGGCCGCGGTATGAGGAATAAAAATAATAATCGGAATACTATGGAAATTAAGCCCGACATTGAGACGTTTGCAAAAATCAAGGTTGTCGGTGTTGGCGGCTCAGGAGGCGCTGCAATCGACCGAATGATTAGTGATAAAATCCGAGGCGTAGAGTTTATCGCGGTAAATACGGATGCCCAGGCACTTCATCATTCGAAAGCGCCCCATAAGCTGCATATTGGAAAAACAGCGACGCGTGGTTTAGGTGCGGGCATGGATCCTGAATTAGGGCGGAAAGCTGCCGAAGAAGACCAAGACGAGATTCATGAAACGCTGAAAGGTTCTGATATGGTATTTATCACGTGTGGCCTCGGCGGAGGTACCGGGACGGGGGCTGGGCCCCTCATTGCCGATATTGCCAAAGATGTCGGTGCTCTCACTGTCGCTGTCGTGACGAAGCCTTTTTCATTCGAGGGCGCACAGCGGAAATCGATCGCTGATTCGGGCTTGGGAGAGCTTTCCGATAAAGTCGATACGATCATTACGATTCCCAATGATAGAATCCTCCAGATTATTGACAAAAAGACATCACTTCTGGATGCGTTTTCTACCGTCGATGAAGTTCTTCGCCAAGGCGTGCAGGGGATTTCCGATCTCATTACGGTGCCTGGTTTGATAAACGTCGATTTTGCGGATGTCCGCTCGATCATGGAAAGCGCAGGATCGGCACTCATGGGTATCGGTCGGGGTTCCGGCGAAAATAGGGCTATTGATGCAGCGAAGGCGGCGATCGATAGTCCACTTCTCGAGCTTTCTATCGAAGGTGCGAAAGGAATTCTTTTCACGATTACCGGCGGACCCGATCTCGGCATGTATGAGGTGAACGAAGCCGCTCGAATTATTACATCATCCGCAGAGCCGAATGCACGAGTAATTTTTGGTTCTGTTATCGAAGATTCGATGAAAGACAGTGTAAAAATTACCGTCATCGCGACAGGCTTCGGCGGGAAGCAGAAGACTATCAAGAAGATCAAGCCAGTAGATTTCGGAACCTCAAATCGTGATCAGCGCGACAGTGCGTTTTCTCCCGCACCGATGCGGTCTGCATTCGAACGACGCCCGGTTGTTACTCCGCGGCAGCCCATGCCAGAAGTCCGCAAAGAACCCCAGAAGCAGAAAGAAGAGGACGACCTGGAGATTCCCGCATTCATCAGGAAGAAGATGATGTAGGGGCGCAAGAATGCGCTGCCATCGCGAGCCCTTGTTCATCGGAAGGCACCGTGTGCTCTATGCGGTTGCGCTTCTTCGTTTGATGCTGTAAAGTAGATATACAATAAAGAGCAGTATATTCTTATGCGATGTCCCGCATGCCATAATCCTGATACCAAGGTGACCGATTCCCGCATTGTTGATGACGGAATGGCGATCCGGCGGCGGCGTGAGTGTTTGAAATGCGCCTTCCGGTTCTCGACGTATGAGGAGGTTGAAATTTTAAATTTGTCGGTTATCAAGCGTGACGGTAGGCGTGAGCCGTACTCGAAGACCAAGATGGAGAATGGGCTGAGGAAGTCTTTCGAAAAACGGCCGATTACGCAGGACGAGTTCCGGCTGCTTGTCAGCCAGATCGAGCGTGATATCCAGCTTAATGCAAAGGATGAAATTAAGACAAGCAAGATCGGGGAAATCATCATGAAGCATTTGCGGAAGCAGGACCAGGTCGCGTATATCAGGTTTGCTTCGGTGTACCGTTCCTTCAAGGACGCCCAGACGTTCCAGCATGAGCTCAAGAAACTCTTGGGCAGGGAACGGTTCAAGCAAGGACAATAAGAAGCAAATATTAACGAGGGAGGGTTGATTTATATAAACTATGAAGCGCATCCAAACAATTAGTGGGACAATCGGCCTCCTTGGGATTACCCTCGCAGCGGTGATGCTAATTACGGCGGTATCCTTTACTGTTTTCGAGGAGGTGGATTTTCTTGCACAGTCCGCCGATATCGTCGTCGGGCGGCTCAGCGGTACTGTTGCGGGTACCGAAATACAAGTTGTCCGGGTCGTTATTGATCGCGGTCTCGGGACGACGCTCGCTGCTGAGGTGCCATTGAACGGCACGATCGGTGTTTCTGAAGTGTTGCGGGAAGCCGCATCAGCATTCGGCCTCCCGATCGCATTACCGGTGGGCGCATCGGGGATGTCTGTTGCGTCAGTTGGCGATTTCGCAAACCAAGATGGCGAGAAGGCATGGAACCTGTATGTTAATGGGGAACGGAAAACTTCCTGGAGTACCAGCGATGCCATCGTGTTCGGCGACTCGGTCCTTCTGCGGTACGAAGCGGTTGCAGTCGAGTAGCTCCCCATAGATCCCTCTTTGCGGGCGCATGCGGATGAACGCGAGGCGAGCGTCTTTATTTTTCATTCCTTTTTTGATATACTAGTACCAAGCAAAGTCTGATTGATCTACGTATGCAACCATACCGTCAATCCCAGCAGTACCAGCGGTACCGACCGCGGCGGACCATCTCGAAATCCCGGATCCTCAATGGCTTGATTCTTGTTGGCATTGTTTTTGTAGTATATTTGATTGGCCGGTCAGTTTTTAGCGGTACTCAGGAGGTCGAATCCGTATTGCCGAATTCGAATGCATTTGCTACTGAGCAGACTAACACGACTGGTACCAATCAAGACGCAAATAGCAATATAAATAGTGCCGCGAACTCAAATGTTAATACTAATACTACCGTCGACATGGCTGGCGCCGATGATTTTGATCTTACCGGATGCACCGGCGTCCTTTCCCGGGGAAAGACTGCTCAAAAGCGGGTCAGCCTGACGTTTAATGTCGGTACGGCCAAAGAAGGGCAATTGCAAACAGTACTTGACGCGCTTACTACGAACGATACGCCCGCGAGCTTTTTTGCGCGGGGTGACGTTGCGGAGAATAATCCGGATTTAATAGTAAAGATCAGTAACGCAGGGCATCCCGTATATAATTTGAGCTATAACCACCCGCATTTCAATGATATGCCCGAGAGCGGGATTGCGGAACAGCTCGCAAAAACTGAAACTGCAGTATCAGCGAAGACTGGTAAAACCACAAAACCATTTTTCCGCCCGCCCTATGGCGAAGCGGACGAAGATGTGGTTACGGCCGTGAAAGAAGCGGGGTACTGTCCTATCACGTGGACGGTTGATGCCATGGATTGGTCATCGGACTATACGGCACAACAATCCAAGGAGCGGATTCTCTCAACCGTGGGCAATGGTTCAATAATATTAATGCAGGCAGCCAACTCAACAACAGCGGAAATTTTACCCGATATTATCACACAGCTAAAGGCAAAGGGATTTGAAATCGTTGATCTTCACACGATTTTCACATCATAGCGTACTCAGAGTGTACAAAAGCTCGTTCACAGGCTCATTCCCTGTTTTTTTATAGTTTTTCACGTATTGACATGGGGTAAAAATTCGCCGCATAATATAGTATGCAGCTTATCATTTATCATAGTGCGTATGGCTATTCTCAGCAAGAAATCAGCAAATCCAAGTTCAGTACTCAGTGAGCAGAGTCCGGGTTCTCGCGGCATGCCAGCACACGCAGGCCCAGTGCAATCTGTGCCACGAATTATTATCGGAGTAGTAATTGTCAGTATTCTTATCAGTGGGTTATCAGGCGCCGTGTTCGCTGCGTGGATGGCGACTGACCAGGATGCCGCTGCGTGGGTTCGGGAGAATGTATTTGGTAGCGAGGAGTCCGCAAATTCGTCCGTAAAGGCAGCCGCACAGTCAGTGCTGGCGGGTGATATAAAGAGTATCACGGTTCAGGAAAATTCAGCAACGATCGATGTCGTAAAAAAAGCCAGTCCTGCAGTTGTCAGCATTGTCATTTCTCAGGATTTGAGCAAAATTTATGGGATGACCGGTTCCGGGCAGTTTCCCTTCAATATTTTTGGCACCCCGTCTGACCAGCAAGAATCCCAGGGCATGCAGCAGGTAGGGGCAGGTACCGGTTTTATTGTTTCGGCTGACGGCATGATCCTGACGAATAAGCACGTTGTTTCGACCGAGGGGGCTGAATATACGGTCGTCATGAACGACCAGACAGAATATACTGCAACCGTCATCGACGAGGATCCATTCAATGACATTGCACTGATAAAAATTGACGCGAACAACTTGCCGGTTGTTCAGCTCGGAGATTCCGATGCTTTACAGATCGGCCAAACGGTCATCGCGATCGGCAATTCCCTCGGCCAATACCAGAACACCGTTACGCGAGGCGTCGTCTCGGGATTGTCTCGTACGATCAACGCGAGCGACGGGCAGGGAAGCGCCGAAACCCTTGAAGATATTATTCAGACTGACGCGTCAATCAATTCCGGCAATTCGGGTGGCCCACTGCTGAATTTGGATGGCCAAGTCATTGGCATAAATACCGCGATCAGCCGGGAGGGGCAGTTAATCGGATTCGCAATCCCGATCAATCAGGCCAAGAAGGCAATCGCGAGCGTGGAGGAGTTCGGTAAAATTGTACGGCCATATCTTGGCGTGCGGTATATTATCATTAACGAGGAAATTGCCAAACAAAACAACCTATCGGTGAATTATGGCGCACTGATCGTGCGCGGCGACAGTGTCGGCGAACTTGCGATCGTATCAGGGAGCCCGGCTGATAAAGCGGGCCTTGTCGAGAACGATATTATCTTGGAAATCGACGGCCAGCGGATTGATGATGATCACAGCCTCGCTGGAGAACTCCAGAAGTATGACCCTGGCGACGTCGTTAGCCTCAAGATTATGCATGACGGTGAAGAAAAATCAATTCAGGCGACTCTTGAAGAAGCTGCGGGATAATCATTATATAAAATCACGCATATGGCAATGCACGAACGCCAGGAGCAGGACGATATGTTTGTCGCGGAAGACGGCACAGGACGGTCTGGTAGTCCGGTCCGCGGGGATACTGACAAGCAGGCGCCAGATGATAGGAGGCACACGATTGCTGAAAAGCAAGAAGCGAGCGTTGAGGGTCCTCTCGATGCAGAGGCACTATTTGAATCGTGGAAGGGTGATCTCGAGCAATTCTACGATACGATGCGCAAGTACTACCGGGGTGAGGAATGGACAGTTTTGAGAATCTATGAGCATAGCCCAGAAATCCGTTCACTCATCGATACGCTGCGCAATGTACTCGAACAAGGAGGCGTCACGGTGCATGGCGAACAAGATCGATTATTCAACCAGCTGATGGCTGAAGCACGACAAGCAAAGGGTGCCCGTGATTTCTGGGTGAGCATATCCCAGCGGAAAGCAATGGCCCCGAAAACTCCTTGCGCCGAGTTTTATGATGCGATCGCCAAGGGCACGAATGCACAACAGGAAAGACTCAGTATGGCAGCATAAAGAAATATCGAGTAATAATACAAAAAGCCCGGCATGCATCATGCTGGGCTTTTTGGTCGTATTCTAAAGAATTGGGAGGTAGTTTTTCAGCTCGTAGTCCGTAATGGCACGCCTGAAATTATCCCACTCGATCCGCTTGTTAGCTATGAGGGATTTAAACGCGTGTTCCCCAAGCGTTTGCTTCATGAGCGGATCTGACTGGAAATGCTCAATCGCCTCATTTAAGTTTGCCGGCAAGGAGTCGATATTCAGTTCTTCGCGCCGGGCTTCCGTCATCGTATACACATCATCCTCAACAGGCGGCGGCAAGGGCTGGGGGTTTTTGATGCCGTCAAGCGCAGCCGCGAGCATGACCGCGAAAACGAGGTAGGGATTACATGCCGGATCCGGATTCCGGAGCTCAATGCGGGCAGACTGCGGGTTTTTGCAGATCGGTATGCGTATGAGAGAGCTCCGGTTCCACGTACCGTACGAAATATACACCGGAGCTTCAAAACCGGGGATAATGCGTTTGTAGGAATTGACCCACTGGTTGGTGACGAGGCACATCGCTTTGCTGTGGCGGAGAAGGCCGCCGATGCATTGGTAGGCGATTGGTGACAGTGAGCAGGCGCCTTTTGGGTCGTAAAAAATATTGCGCTGGCTCCCATGCGCTTCCTGAGAAAGCGAGAGGTGCACGTGCATACCTGATCCATTCTGGTCCGGTATTGGTTTTGGCATGAACGTTGCATAAATTTGTTCCTGGATCGCTGTTTCTTTGATAATAAACCGGGCGGTCATGACTTGGTCTGCCATTTTTATCGGGCGGTGGTAGTGAGGATCGATCTCATGCTGTGAATGGCCGACTTCATGGTGCAGGCTCTCAACCTTTACCCCCATTTGTTCCAGTGCGGTTACCGCCCGTTTGCGTGCGCGGGTGCCTTGGTCGACTGTCGAGGCGTCAAAATAACCGTTGTGGTCTATCAGTTCGGTGCTGGCGCCGTCCTTGAAATAGAAGTATTCGATTTCGGGGCCGACTTTGGGGATATAACCTTCGCTAGTTGCGCGCTCAACCATCTGTTTGAGTATGTAGCGGGGGTCACCCTCGTATGGTTTCCCGTCCGGTGTTCCCACATCGCAAAACATAGAACCGACCGTGTCGCCGTTAATCTGCCACGGGAATACTTTAAACGTGTGGATGTCCGGTTTGATAACCAGATCTGACTCTTCGATGCGCGCAAAGCCCTCAATTGACGATCCATCTATTGCTTGGCCGTGCGTCAGGATTTTTTCGATCTCCCGGCGCGAAACGCTTATGCTCTTGAGCATGCCGAGGATATCAGTGAAGAGCAGCCTGATGAACGCGACATTCTTTTCGTTCATTTTTTCGAATAATTCGTCGACGCTCGTTGGCTTTTTTTGCCTCATAGGCTGGTTCGTTAGGTATTTATTAATAAAAAAGAGAATGCGGGAAACGGGGCAAAGTTGCGCGTCGTCCGCAGCCAGTTTTTTACATTTATGCAATCGTATGTTCCGGAGTAAGCGTATCATCCTGGGGCCTGTCATGTCAAATTTGCCAAACCGGGAGGTTTCCGCTATTATGCCACTATATCTTTGAGCGCAGAGCTATGAAGGAGTTAATCGAGAAGATTCGGGTTTTGCAGGAAAAAATCTTCCGTACATGGAGGTTTCTTTGACCTGGATAGCGTAAAAAACGAGATAACAACGCTCGAGTCTGAGATGTCTGAGCCTGATTTCTGGTCCCAGCAAGACAGGGCAAAAGCCAAGAGCCAGCGTTTAGACGAGCTGAAAAGCGAGCTCCAGCGGTGGGAACAGATAGAGCGGGAAACGCATGATTTGCTGGCAATCGCGGAGGAGGCTGAACGGGAGAACGAGCATACGATGAAGGCGTATTTCGAGGAGCAACTCCAAAAACTCCAAAAAACGTTTGATTCGCTTGAGTTTTACATCCTGTTATCCGGAGAGTATGATGAACGTAATGCGATTGTAGCTATCCACGCAGGCACTGGCGGCGTTGATGCACAAGATTGGGCGGCTATGCTCTTGCGGATGTATCTCCGGTTTGCGGAGCGGAAAGGGTGGATCGTGCGCGTTGTTGATGAATCCATCGGGAACGAGGCCGGTATCAAGAGCATTACGATGGAAGTACGGGGTCGGTATGCGTATGGGTTTCTGAAAGCCGAGGCCGGCGTGCACCGCCTGGTGCGAATATCACCTTTTGACGCGGAGAAGATGCGGCATACCTCATTCGCGCTCGTGGAGGTGCTCCCCGAAATGACGGACGTCCAAGAGGAGAAGATCGATGAAAAGGATATTCGCGTTGACACGTACCTCTCGTCCGGGCACGGCGGGCAATCGGTGAATACGACGTATTCGGCAGTTCGCATCGTTCATAAGCCGACCGGGATCACGGTTGCGTGCCAGAATGAACGTTCGCAGCAGCAGAATAGGGAAACAGCCTTAAAAATACTTCGGAGCAAACTCCACGCCTTGCGGGTGCAGGACCAGCAGAAAGAGAAACAGCAGCTCCGCGGGGAGTACCAGGAAGCAGCCTGGGGCAATCAGGTTCGCTCGTACGTATTGCAGCCGTATACGATGGTGAAAGACCATCGGACGAAACACGAAACAGCCGATGTCGCATCGGTGTTGGATGGCATGATCGACAGCTTCATTGAACATTATTTACGATTAACGGTAAAAAAATAATATGTGTGGGATAGTCGGATATATCGGTTCACGAGAAGCAACCCCAGTGCTCCTCGATGGCTTGAAGCGTCTTGAATACCGCGGGTATGATTCTGCGGGCATTGCGACTGTCAGCGACGGCATCAATATCATCAAAGCAGTCGGGAGAATTGCGGCACTCGAAAAAAAACTACTCGACAACTCCCTTTTCGGCACAGTCGGAATTGCCCATACCCGCTGGGCTACCCATGGCGAGCCATCTGAGGTTAATGCCCATCCCCACACCGATTCCGAGGGGAATATTGCGATCGCGCATAATGGCATCATAGAGAACTACCGGTCATTGAAGCAGCTTCTCCAGAAAGAAGGGCATACGTTCCGTTCCGCGACAGACACGGAAGTGATAGCCCATCTCATCGAACGCTATTATGAAGGGCGGGATTTTGAGATTGCAGTGCAGAAAGCGCTTGCCCAGCTCGAAGGAACGTATGGATTGGTCGCGATATGCACGAAGGAACCCAAGAAGCTCGTTGTCGCGCGCAATGGGAGCCCTATCGTGATCGGGGTCGCGCAGGGAGAGTTTTTTGTCGCGTCGGATGCAGCCGCATTGCTTCCCTATACGCGTAACGTGGTATACCTCGAAGATGGTGAAATGGCTGTTGTCACGAAGGATGGGTATCGAACAATGACTCTCGATAACAAGGATGTTAAGAAGGAAGTTGAGAAAATCACATGGGACCTGGAAATGATTGAGAAGGGCGGTTTTCCGCACTTCATGCTGAAAGAAATTTATGAGCAGCCCCAATCAATTCGAAATTTACTGGGCGGCAAGATCAAGAAGAATGAGACCGATGTGCGCATGCGTTGCCTGCAGAACGGTTTTCCGGAGCACGTATCGCGCATCGATGCCATTAAAATTTTAGCATGCGGCACATCGTGGCACGCAGGGCTGGTTGGCGCCTTCCTTATGGAAAAACTGCTTAAGGTGCCCGTAACATGTGAACAGGCGTCGGAATTCAGGTATCGGCAGCCAGTCATGGTCCCCAATTCGCTCGCCGTGAGCGTGTCCCAGTCCGGAGAGACGGCAGACACAAAAGGTGCAGCGCAGCTCGCGAAGAAGCTCGGGGCGTACAGTATGGGCATTGTGAATGTCGTCGGCTCGACGATTGCACGCATGGTTGACGGGGGAGTGTATCTCCATGCTGGTCCCGAGATCGGTGTCGCGTCGACCAAGGCGTTTTCTTCGCAGGTTGTCGCGTTTTCACTTCTGAACCTGGGCTTGTCGCATTTTATGGACCAACGGCAGCCGCTCGCGGACGGCACAAAGCGTATTCCTGACAAGGATGCGCTAAAAATCGTCCACGAACTTCTCTCGCTCCCTGAGAAAATCGAGCGGGTATTGCAGACCGTCTATCATAAAGACACCGGCGACGGCATTGTCCAACAAATCGCGCGAGAGTATAAAAATACAAACAACTTCCTTTATCTCGGACGGGGATACAATTACCCGATCGCCCTGGAAGGGGCTTTGAAGTTGAAGGAAATCTCATATATCCATGCCGAGGGTTATTCGGCTGCAGAGATGAAGCACGGGCCGATCGCGCTCATTGACCGGAATATGCCGGTCGTGATTATCGCACCGCACGACAGCGAAGAGCCGGAGAGTTATAAAAAGATCGCATCAAACGCAGAAGAAGTTCGTGCCCGTGGCGGCCGGATAATCGCAGTCGTGAACGAGGGCGACGATGAAATTTCGAAGATGGCTGAATGGGTCATCGAGGTGCCGAACACGCTCGCGCACCTGGTTCCGGTGCTCGCGACGGTTCCCCTGCAGTTGCTGGCGTACGAGATTGCGGTATTACGCGGCCACGATCCGGACAAACCGCGGAACTTGGCGAAGTCCGTAACCGTGGAATAGACAGCTTGACATTCATTTGAGACTATAGTAGGTTGGTAGTAGAAAAACTTTCCCCGTTTATTCGCGGAAAGTTTTTCGTTTATGGGGAAACTCCCGAACTATAAAGTATTTCTTGTCATCTGCCTTGGGTTTATCACCGGTGTGGGGTTGCGGTCGTTCGCACCTTTGGGCACAGCTGTTGTTTATGGTGTTATTATAGTTGGTTTGTGTGGCATGCTATTCGGGCACTCACGCAGCACCGTATGGATTGCGGGAGTATGTATTCTCGCGTGTGCAGCTGGCATCGTCCGCTATGAATTGTCAATTCCGCGCGTCGGCAATCACGACATCCAGGCATATAATGGCAGGGAAGTGCGGTTTCGCGGCACTGTGTCAGTTGAGCCGGACATTCGCCAGGATACGGTGAAGCTTACACTGAGCGCATCGCAGGGGTTGGAAGGATTGCCAGCGCAGGTTCGGGGAAAGGTACTCGTGACAGTGCCACGGTACCCTGCATATGAGTACGGTTCTCTGGTGGAATGTTCGTGCGTGTTAAAAACGCCAGAACCAATCGTCACGGATGTCGGTAATGGCCAGCGTACGTTCCGCTACGACCAGTATCTTGCGCGGTATGGCATTTATTCATTATGCATAAAGTCTGAAGTTGTTGAAACTGGACGTCGATATGGCAATCCAGTGATGCATGCCATGCTTTCCGTCAAGGCGGGCTTTGTCCGCGCTGTGCAGCAGTCGCTTCCGGAGCCGCATGCATCATTCCTCGCGGGACTCGTACTCGGTGCAAAGCGGGCAATTCCCGACGAATTAATGCAGAGTTTCAGCCGCACCGGTACAACGCACATCGTCGCGCTTTCCGGATACAACATTACCATTATCGCGGTGATGATCATGAACGTATGCAAGCGATTGTTGATACCGCGAAAAAAGGCGTTCTGGGTGTCGCTTGGGGCAATTGGTTTTTTTGTCGCCATTACAGGAGCGCAGGCATCTGTTGTACGGGCAGCGGTGATGGGCATGCTCGTATTGCTCGCTACGCAGGCAGGCCGTATGAGCAGGGTCACCAATAGCTTGGTGTTCGCTGCCGTTGCCATGCTTATGTGGAACCCCCGCATACTCGCGTTTGATGCCGGCTTCCAGCTTTCTTTCCTCGCAACGGTTGGTCTCGTGTATGCATCGCCGCATATTGAACGGCTGTTTAGATGGATGCCAAATCCGTTTGAATTCCGAGCGAACCTCGTTGCGACGCTTTCAGCAACAATGATGACGTTGCCGCTCATAATGTACCAATTCGGCAGGATGTCGGTCGTTGCGCCGCTGGTGAATGTTCTCATTTTGCCGATGGTGCCCCTTGCGATGGCGTTTGGTTTTATTGCGGGCGTATGTGCAATCGTATGGGTTCCGCTTGGCCAGGCGGTTGGGTGGGTTGTGTGGCTGGTGCTGGGGTATATCTTGTTTATCGTGCGGACGTTTGCCCAATTTTCATTTTCGTCAATTGATTCTCTGAGGATCCAAACGTCCCTCCTCGCCATCCTGTATTGTGTGCTTTTCGGCACACTGTTGGTGTTGAGCAGAAGAAAGAAACGCGCATCATTGCCTGTATGACAGCTCAAAGGAAGAGACATATTCGGATTGCCATAGGTACCGTTATTGTTGGGGGAGCACTTGCAACCCTTGCTTTCTATGCGAACCAGAGAAGTAAAGACCTGCGTGTTACTTTCTTTGATGTTGGCCAGGGCGACAGTATATTTGTCCAGACTCCATCTGGCGATTCGATCCTTGTCGACGGCGGTCCAGACGCAGGCGTTTTACCGAAGATCGGGAATGCCTTGCCGTTTTACGACCATACCATCGACCTTGTCGTCCTGACGCATGAACATGCTGACCATGCGTGCGGGCTCGTTGACGTGCTAGAGCGGTACGCGGTACGCGCGTTGCTCTACGAAGATGCGGGGTCAGAGTCGCCGTGCGTTGTTGCGTTGCGCGAGATGGTTCGGGAGAAAAATATTCCGGTGGTTGAACCGCATGGAGGGCAGGCGTTCACGTTCGGCCTGACGAGCATTCATGTGCTGTTTCCAGAAGTAAACAACGAACAGGCTAAACCAAAAAACCTGAATGCGATGTCAATCGTTGTGCGCGTTTCATACCAAAACACTTCGTTTCTGTTAACCGGCGACGCGCCCACGGAAGTTGAAAAAGTACTTGTCGAAAAAAATAATTCGGCACTTGGAAGCGATGTTCTCAAGGTTGGGCACCACGGCAGTAGGTATTCGTCGTCGGAGGAATTTCTGGAGACCATTGATCCAGAATACGCCATTATCTCCGTTGGAGCAGGCAACAGCTACGGTCACCCCCACCGGTCAGTAATAATGTTGCTTCAGAAATTTGGCATGAGGACGTTTCGGACGGATGAGGTGGGGGACATACGGATGGTAAGTGACGGAACAGCAGTCCGTATACTACCGTAGAGAGTTCAGACGCACAGATCCTGAGTAAGCGTTATCCACCTTGACAAAGGAGGTATTTTTGTTGTAAGGTAGCAAGCTGAAGTAAAATGCCATTTTTGCGTTTTGCTCCAGGAAATCCATGTGGTTCATTGACAATCCAATTACTGGACTGGCAAGAGTACTGTGTGGGTTTTATATTTCTGTGAAAACCATATACTCACCCCTCGTGATGAAGGGAGTTGAGGTACAAACAAAAGGAGGTGCCATGAGCACTATGAAAACATGTAAATGTTGTATAGATACAACTGTTGTAACCTTTAACCTAACATCACCTACAAGGAGGTGAGTATCGTGGACAGAAATGACCACAGAAAAGACAGGGGGCGGCGGGATTTTCGGCGCGATAAAAATCGCCGGGATGAACGTACGTCCGGATCAGGCGGAGGCAGCAATGCCAACGCCAACGCCGCGTCGGCCCCACCGAAGAAATCGTGGGGAGCCGATGTTACGCAGCAGTTCGTGGATACGGGCATGGGCCCGGCCGTGGAGTACCTGGTTCGCCAGATACCCCAGAAGGCCTTTGACGACCCAGCGACGAGGAAACTCCTCGATCTGTCGTCATGGTTGACGAAGTACCTGTCGATCGGCATCGCGCGCGTGACGAACACGCCGCCGCTGATCGACGACCTGCGCACGCGATTCGTCGCTGCGTGGGAAAAGTCGGTGAAGGACCGGCTCGAAGGCCGCGTGGGTGCTCCGCAAGAGCATCCGGCTGCGGTCAAGGGCGCGATCGCTGACCTGAAACAGACGCTCGACGGCATGGCGAACTTTTCGATGTTTGCCCTGAACGTCGGCGAAGACGTATGGGCTGCGTGGCTCGCCGGGCTCGAAGAGCTCGATGAGGCGAAGCGTAAGCGCGTTTCGGCGATATTCGCTGCCATGAAGCCGCAGCAGGTCGAGAAGATCGCGCAGCGCATGCAGCGCGGCACGGTTCCGGACTTCAGCACGCTATTCGGTATTTTCGACGTCATGGGATTCCTCCCGGGCGACGAAAAGCACGGCGCGCCGGAAGAACGTGAAACCAAGGCGATCATGGCGATCCTGGCACTTGATGAGGTAACGCGCCTGACTATCGTCGACTTCCTGGACTACGTCCAGGAGAAGTTCGGCAACGACGCGGTCAAGAAAGTTCGGCAATTGATGGCAAGCTGGAACAACCAGGAGTTTGAACGCCTGGCCAGCATGCCAACACATGACCATCGGTGTTCGCTGCTCCTCTCGGAGCATCGGCGCCAAGGTGATTCAGAATTCTGGGATCGGATTGAGGATTGGCTTCAAAAAAGGCGAGACGCCCACGAAGAAGCCCGTAAACGAAACGATACCCTGCATAAAGAAAACCGGACGCGCATTGACGCGCTCTGGGCGCAGATCCATGGGACGCTTGTCGTCCCCGCTGATCCCGCAGGAGGAGAAGTCTAATGGCAGATGACAATATCGTAACCGATACAACTGCTGCTGAAGCCACAGCTGCTGTGGCTGATGCGTCGGTTGACACTCCACCAGCTTCAGAAAAGCCGTCTTGGGATTTGTTCAAGCGGATTCAAGGGCTTGTGGAAAAAGTGAAATTCCCTCTGGGAATCGAGAACAAGACCGTCATGGGCTTGCTTAACTTGTTGACGATCGGGCTCGCCATTCGCGGCGGGACTGATATCGCGACAGGCGACGCGCCGGGCGAATTTCGCCTGCTCTTTGATCGAATCGAGGAACTCTTTGCCCACGGTGTCATCATGGGCAAAGATGCGTATAGCGAAGCCAAGCGAGTCGCAAAGGAACTGGCAGAAAAAGGATCCGGGATGGTGGTTGACTACACCAATACGGCGTTCCAGCTTGATGCTGAGCATCGAGTGAAAAACGTCGCTGAGGTGAGTGGCTTCCTGGCCCACAAGGGTTGGGAGCTGTACGACACGGCGCGCCAGTGGGAAATTCCGCACAACGAGGAATTCCAGGCATGGCTTCAGGAGACAAGCCACAATGCGAAAGCAAAGGGTTTGTTCTGGGATCGCGTCAAGATCGTGAGCTTGTTCACGGGTCTGGGCGTGTTTCTCGGAGTAGGCCTAAGCTACCAGCACAGTCCGTGGATCGGCGTGCCGATCGGCATCGCACTCATCGCTGTCGGGATTGTCCTGGCGGCGAGGAAGCGGTTGCCGGTACGGCGCCAGCGTACGACCCCGGCTAATCCTGCAGCGGTGCCAACCGATACGCCCCCCCGAAGCACCGGCCTGCTTGGCGCGCTCATCCTTGCGGCGGTAATCATCATTGTATTCCTCGCTACCGCGTTTACTGTTGGCAGTTTGCTGACTGTCGAATACGGTGCGTGGGTCGGCATTCCGAGCGGGCTTGTTGTGGCGGTCGCTGGAGTCGCAATCGCTGTGTACTTGTACAACAGGTTCATCGAAGCATCGAAGCCGGTTGTTGAGCAGGTCCTCAGCGTCACTGCTGTCATTGAAGGAGGTGCTCATCATGCCTAAGACCAGCCTAAGTCCTGATCCCGCCGACGGAAAAGCCGGCGCGGAAAAGAAAAGGAAGAAGGGTTTGTTCTCGATCGGCCCGATCCAGGCCACGGTCATCGGGACCATCATCCTTCATCTGCTCGGGTTCAAGTTCGCCGAGCAGCTTATTGACAATGTCATGCAGGGTGCGCGCACGGCTGGCGATGTCGCCAGCATGATCTGGAAAAAGGCGCAGGGCAGGTTTTTTCTGCTCCTTGCCCTTGTCACCGTGTGCGGCATGTTCATGTACGTGTTCCATGGTGGCTTCTATGTGGCAATTTTCGGAATAGCGTCCCTGCTGCTCGTCATGTACTGCATGCTTCTGGTGTTCGCGGTGCTTCTGCTCGCGAGTCTCAAGGCAGGCGGTGCGTTTGCGAAGCAGGGAGTGGCCACGATTGGTGAACTCTTCCAGCACATCCTGTACTGGGATGTCGCCGTGATGGCGGCGTTCCTGCTGTACGAGCCGTGGAACCACGAGCCCGAGACATTCGCGCTTTTCGCGCTGTCGCAGATTGCGCTGTTCATCGTGAACGATACGTGGCGCTACCGTGTCAGGGCGGCATCCGTCCTCGTATTGGCGTGCGTTGGATTGTTCACGTTCGCACACTTGACGTACGGCCACTTGCCGGCGCCAGTCCAGAAGATCATCGACGGCGGCGTCCGGGGTGTTGAGCTGGCGGGCAATATAGCTACGTCGTTCTCTTCGCTCGGACCAGTCGGCCAGCTTCTGGACGTTGACTTGAGCGACAAGGTTGATTCGGTCGATGCGGACATTATCCAGAATGATCTGGCATTCCGTATGGACAACAATCACCTGATGATGAAGATCGGCGGCGCGTGGTACCTGAAAGGGGACTATGACGGCGACGGTAAGGTGGATTCCATCGACGCCGTTCTCCTGCGGGGTTTCCTTGCGAAGCCGCCGAAAAACGCTGCGCCGATGCCCATGGAAACACGGGTGCCGAATGCAACACAGTACGGCATGCACCAGCCGGCTTCTCCTCAGGAGCCGGCAGGCGAGCCGATTGTGCCGCAACGGCAGCAGCTGCAGCCGGTTCAACAACCGTCCACAACAGACCAGTATGCTTCTGTTGTGCCGGATGACGAATCGGTAAGCCAGGTTGCCGATGCTGTTCCGACGAACGTACAGACGGACGATCTCGGAGAGGGTTCGTATATGCCGTCGAGTGAACAGGTTATGGTCTTCGAAAAGGAGTTCCCAGACACTCTCTGGCTTGACAGCACGGAGGGATTACGTATCGGGGTTACCGAGATTGTATCCTTCGCGCAAGGGACGGACGTTAAGTTCGTCTGGGTTGTTCCACCAGGCATGAAGAATGCTCACGAGCGCATCGTTGCGTGCGTCAAGAAATTCACCTATCTACGAAGCACCGATCCGGATACGTGTTATCGGATTCTCGAATACGTGACCGGATTGAAGCCGAAGCAGGCAAAGCAGCTCAATCCCGGAGATTCGTATGAAGCGGTTATCCGGTTTGAGCCCCTCCAGCCAGGCATACGCTGGCTGATGGTCTGCTTATGGGATTTCGACAACCGCCGTTACCCAAGCGGGTATTTCGCGGTAGTATAGTCGTTCTATAACAAAGGAGGATTTGACTTTTTCTGGAGCGGGGAGCCTATTGCAGGCATCCCGCTCCTTTTTTATTTTTACTTGATTTTTTTTCAATAATATGCTATAATGGCTGTATAAAATCAAAAACCAAAAACAAAAACCACACGTATGATTTCTTTTCGTATGAAACGAATAGTACAGGCGGTGCTCATCGCTGGGTTTTTGGTAGGCACTGCGTTTTTAGGTGCCGGAACCGCACTCGCTGCCTATGGTGATGTGAGCACGTATACAGGAAAAATTATCGGCGGCGATGGCCTTGATAAGCTGGAGGCGAATTTTGATTTCCCGGAAGACCTCAGCCGCGACAGTTCAGGAAATTTTTACGTTGCCGATACGTATAATAACGCCATCCGAAAGATTTCATCCAGCGGTATTGTTACGACGTATGCCGGCACGGGTTCATATGGCGATACCGATGGCGCGAGGAAGTCCGCAGAGTTTGCCCTGCCGCGAGGCGTGGCAGTCGGTTCAAACGGCAGCGTTTACATAGCCGACACAGCAAATAATAAAATCAAAAAAGTTTCATCGAGCGGCACCGTATCAACGCTCGTAAGCTCTGGTTTGTCATCGCCGATTGGGGTAAAACCGTACGGAACGCGGCTGTATTTCACTGATTCGGGCCATAATGCCGTTAAATACGTTTCCACAAGCGGAGGCAGCGTTACAACGCTGACCTCGTCGCTTTCGGATCCGCGGCATATGGATATCTCGATTGACGGCAGTACGTTGTACGTAGCGGATAACGGTAATCATCGCGTTGTTGCTATTAACACCGCGACGGGTGTTCTTACCGTAATCGCTGGATCAGGCACATCGGGGTACAAGGAGGGGACCGGAACCGGTGCGCAGTTCGAAAACGTCTGGGGTGTCGCGCTCGATGGCGGGTACCTCTACGTTTCAGACCATGACAACTGGACAGTTGACCGTATTCGAAAAATTAACATTTCTACAAAGAAAACCACGCTCGTGTACCAGGACACTCGGCAGAATGAAATGATTTACCCGTCTGGCGTCGTGGTCGCGGGGGATTACGTCTATACGGTTAATGCGGGCATGGGGACTATCCATCGGTTCGACAAGAATGACGGCGATACGAATAATAAATTCGCGGGCGGCGACCGCTTCGGAAATTTAAATGGGGACATCGACGATGCGCTTTTCGGCCGGCCGTACGACATCACGATGACACATGACGGGAAGTATTTATATATTGCGGATAACAATAAAATTCGCAAGGTAGATATTGCCGCCGGCACCGTCAGCCACGTCATCGGTTCGAGCATCGATAATTATCGAGGCGAGGGAACTGACTACGATAGCCTGCCTATCCGTTTTTCGACCATCCAGGGCATCGCGGTCAATTCTACGGGAACACGGCTCTATGTTGTTGACCGCTGGAACAACAGGATCAGGGGCGTAAACTTGACCGCAGATCCTGTCCGGACATTCCTCGTGACCGGTGCAGGCCTTATCAACACTCGCGGAACGGATAATAATGGGTACAAAGAAGGCACACGATGTTCGCAGGACGTTCTAACAACCGGCGCAGCCGGGTGCTCATATTTTCGTGCTCCATCCGGCATTGCCATTGATCAGACCGATACCTATTTATACATTGCGGATACTGGCAATAACCGCATCCGTAAAGTCCGAATATCAGACGGCCAAACCTGGCTCGTTGCCGGATCGGGCGCAGACGGGTACAAGAACGGCATCGGCGCTGATGCGCAATTTGACCGGCCGTTTGGAATCGCGATTGACGGTTCCGGTACCAATCTGTACGTTGCCGATTCGAACAACCATGCGATACGGAAAATTGAGCTTGCGACAAATACGGTCAGCACCCTTGTTGGCAACGGCTCCGCGGGATACCGTGAGGCGATCGGTACGAATGCAGTCCTCTCGTATCCGGAGTATGTAAAAATGAGCGCGGACGGGCAGCTCTATTTTTCAGACACGGGATCTCAGCGCGTGCGTACGGTTGATCCGAGTTCGCGCCTCACCAAGCTCGTTGCCGGTTCTGGCTCGCGCGGTTATAAAAATGGGGCGAGCAGCGTTGCCGAATTCAACAACCTGAAAGGATTGCAGCCGAATCTTGCCGGCACAAAGCTGTATGTCGCTGACATGTGGAATGACGTCATACGGGGCATGGAAATCGAGGGTGAGGCTCCGTATGCTGAACCAGCGCCGACCGTGACCGGTGTTTCCCCCCAGGCAGTGAATCCCGGTTGGAATACCGGCGGCGGTTTACATGTGCAGGTAACCGGTACGAATTTTCTCTACGGTCTCAAGACGTACTTTGCCGATTACCAAGGAGAGATCACGTACGTACAATCCGCTACTTCGTTGTCAGTGCGGCTCCCGCTCTCGAGTATGGGCGCAGGGTGGTATGACGTGACTGTCGTAAACCTTGATGGCCAAAATGCGACACTTGAGCACAAGCTGGGCATCACGGATGCAAACGGTAACGTGCCGGACACATACTATCAGTATTCTCATAAATCTTCGAGCTCGGTTACCGAGCCGACAACATATGAGCCGCCGCTCGCGGAAGGCACGTCGTTTTTCGCTTTTTCATCAAGCTTGCGGGGCGGGTACCATACGGGATCCGGGAATCTCCTCGGGAGCAATGACGATGAGATTATTGTCGGTTCGGGGGATGGCATGGCACCCCACATACGCATTTTCGACAGTACGGGTAACGTGAAGTCGCAGTTTTTTGCGTTCGATTCTTCACTGCGGAACGGCGTAACCGTAACCGCATGCGATGTAAACGGGGACGACCTCGATGAAGTTGTTGCAGCGCAGGGTCCGGGCGGATGGCCACTCGTCAGAATATTCGATGGATACGGGAAAATCTTGAACGCTGGCTTCTCTGTACTCGATGGGAAGTTTCTCGGCGGTATCAATCTTTCCTGCGGTGACACGGATGGCGATGGCGTGTATGAAGTAGTCGTAGCAGCACAATCAGGCGGCGGCCCACACGTTCTCGTTTATAATTTAAATGGGAAAATACTTACCAATTTCATGGCATATGACCGGAATTTTCGTGGAGGCATCAATGTCACAACCGCAGACTGTGATGGTGACGGGAAGGATGAGATCGTGACGGGCCCGCAACGTGGCGCGCCCCATGTTCAGTATTTCCAGATTAGGCCCAATGAGCTGAAACGGCTGTCTCCCGGATTTTTTGCGTTCGGTATTGATTACCGCGGTGGCGTTTCTCTGGCGGGAGTTGATACTGATGGTGACGGAATCAAGGAGCTGCTTGTTGGCGTTGGCGATAGTGCAACTCCGCTTGTCCGGGTGTATAATATTAGGGAGAATATGCTTAAGGAATTCTTCGTGTACCCGACGTCTTATCTTGGCGGAGTTAACGTTGCTGGCGGTGATGTTGACGGAGATGGCGCTGATGAGCTCATGACCGTTCCGCGGTCAGGCGGAGGGCCTAATGTACGGGTAATCAACGTTGATGAAGTATAGAGGGGAACCGCCAAATCGCAATTTTTAATAAAAGCGTCTCCTATGCATAAAAAAGCTGTATTTCCGATGATAGGTATTTTTGCAGCCGGTATCGCACTCGGCTGGGGTGTCTATTGGTATATGCAGAATCAGGAAATCATCCAGCCGAACATCGCGACTGTGATGCGCCGTCAGCATTCGGTAGCAGCAACCCTTGCATATCAGCAGGACGGCGTCGAAGTTAACCAGGGTGATGAAGGCTGGCAGCCCGTAGAAACCGATACTGTTCTGCACGATGGCGACGGGATCCGGACGAGCGCGGCGCGTACCAGCAGGGCTATCATTCTCCTTGAGAATGGTACGGTTATCCGGCTCGGGTATGAAACCGAAGTTTTTCTCACCGATCTCCGTTCGAGCAATATGATCATTATGCAGTCTTCGGGCGCGACCTACAGCCGGGTGCATAAAGGACAGGGTGTGTACACGTTGAAAACAGACGATGTGGCGATCAAAGCGCTCGGTACTGCGTTTGATGTCGTGATGGACGAGACAACGATCGATGTTTCTGTCCTCGAGAGCCGGGTGGCAGTGCGCGCTGGCGATAGCGAGCAGGAAGTCGGCCAGGGTGATGCGGCAACGATCGACAAAGAGAGCCAGGACGTCAGCATTTTAAAGATTGATACCGAGAAGCTAAAAAACGAGTGGTATACATGGAATAAGGAAGAGGATACGAAAGTGACGGATGACCTTGGCATTATGCAAGAATACGCTGGGCCAGAGCTTACGATCCAATCCCCCGAGGACGGCTATACCACGACGGAGGGAACCGTAACGGTCACGGGTACCGTAGCCGACCAGTCGGCAATCCTGACGGTAAACGGCGAGGCGGCGGAAAATGCCGACGGTACATTTACAAAACCAATCCTTCTTTCGGCGGGGAAAAATACCATTACCGTCGTTGCTGAGGACGCTAATGGCAACCGCCGGGTCCAAGAGGTCAAAGTCATCTACGACATTGAGGTGCCGCTCACGACCGCAACACCACTCGTGCTGTACGCCGAGACAAAGCAAGATGGCGTCCATCTGCAATGGAATGCATCAACGAGCCAGTCATTCCAGTATTATAAAGTTGTACGTTCCGAAACAAATGCAGATCTGAAATTCCCAGCTGACGGATATATTGCGAAGACTGACGCTGGGAGTGAAGCGTATACAGATACCGACGTCCAAGCCGCCATTTCTTATTACTACCGCGTCTGCGAGGTGATGGAAGGCAATATTGTTTTTTGTTCGAATGTCGCGTATATGAAAGGCGGCATCACTGAAGATTCTCCGCCAGCCGAAAATGGCGGTACAGGATCAGCAAATACTGGCAGCATGACACTCTCCGCAATAGCGGAGAGTACTGGCATCCGGCTGTCGTGGACCGTATCCGATCTTACTATTGAGCACGGTTTTAAGCTCGTTCGCAGTGAAGCGGCAAACCCGGCATATCCTGGAAGTGATTTTCAATACATAACTGATTCCACTGCGCGGTCGTATACCTGGCTGATGACTGACGGAAAGACGTATCATTTCCGTGTGTGCCAGTACAGCGGCGATGGCGCATGTATTTCGTACAGCAATGATGCCACTGCAACCGCACCGGCCGTATCAGCCGACGCGTCACTTCTGATGACTCTCAAGGCGGAGGATTCCGGTGTCGGTATTTGGTGGACGGACGCCTCCTCAATCACCGGATTTAAATACTACAAAGTTGTACGTTCGGAAACGAACGCAGACCTCCGCTATCCCGATGACGGGTATATCGCCGTCAAATCAAAAGGGGAAGAGAGCCATCGGGATTACGGTGCAATAAAGGGGACCGCGTACTATTATCGAATTTGTGCTGTCGGGGACGAAACCATCTGCAGCAATGTCGCGCGCGTGACGGCGATCAATGAAAATGAACCGCCGACAGCGGTATCCCTGTCCGCAACGTACGATGACGGTACGGTTGAATTGACGTGGGCTGCTTCCTTAGAACGGGACTTTTCGTATTACAAGGTTGTATGGTCGCAAACGAATGCGTCACCCAAATACCCAGCCGATGGATATCTGGCTCCGATCGGCGACGCATCGACAACCACCTATGCCGACACTGGTAATGCGGCCGGTTCGCGGACCGCAGCAGTTAATCTTGAGAGTGGCACGCACTACTATTCAGTATGCGTTGTTGATTCAGCAAGCCAGGTTACGTGCAGTAATACAGTCACGTTGAAGAACGGCGTTATCCAATAAACAAGTAATATAATTCAGGCGGCTCGTCGTATAGAGGCGAGCCGCCTTTTGGTTTGTAATCAGTACATACACATTAGGCCGGGTATGTATACGTATTGATCGGGACCTTGCCCTGGAAGGCAAGGATCGTCTGCCGTGTGAGTGATCGGATCTCAAGATCTTCCGCGACCACACGATTCGACGGAATCATGCTTTGGACATGTTGATACACGCCTTCGGGAAGTTCGGTGGCCTGCGTCATCGCGCCTGCCCAGTACAGTACGTCTGCTTTGAAATTGAGCGCGGTGAGGCGCTTACCAATCTCTTCCGCTATCCGGAAGTACCACATGTCAAGCACGTTCTGGACGCGGATATTCCCCGTACGCGCCAGCCCGACGATGTCTTCGAATCCCGTTACCTTCAGGTCGCCGAGATAGCTCATCAGTCCCGATTCTCTCAGGAGTTTTGCCGCAACAGACTTGAAATCGTGGCCTTGCTGTGCAAGCTGGAGGACCCAGCGGGCAAAGTCAAGGGACGGCACATCACAGCAGCGCGTAATGCCAGGAGAGCCGACCTGGTTCGGGTTGCTGACGGCGACAATCGATCCGTCCTTAACAGCGGCAATACTGAAACCGCCGCCACCGGCATAGATGAAGATGCCGCGGACCCGGTTGGTCGGAATGCTAGCTTCCGTCGCGTAGGATACAATCATTTCCCGCAGCGCGAGGTAGTGCGCATGGGAATCGATTGGCAATTCCGCTCTGCCGCTCATCTTGCATGCCTGGATGTACAGCGGATCTTCGCTCGAAACCGGATCGGCGAAGTAAATCTGCTCAGTCAGACCGAGTTCTCGTGCGACAGCCCAGCCGTCGGTTGGGGCGTTGTTGCACGGGTGAATCGTGCCGAAGTAGCCGGCCGCGCATGCGTTTAGGACACCCTGGTCGACGCGGGTAACGCCTGGTAAGGCGCCGGGGAGAATCGCTCCACGAACGCCGAGGCACCGAACGTCTGAGGCGCTGAATTGCGCATTCTCTTGAATGTAGTTGAGCAGCAAAGCTTGCCGAGCTGCTTCATCGGCGTTGGCCGGGAGCACAAACGTCTGTTTGCCCAGGATAATCCCTTCCGTGAGAAATTGTTCTATCCTGGCTGCCCAGCAATCAGCGCTTGTCGATCCAGGATTATAACAAACAACAGTTTCGGTGTGGTTTAGGGCCACGTGCATTTCCTCCTTTAAGCTATGGGTTTGGTATTAAGAGCGATGTCAATCCTTACCTTAGCAAAGCGTATTTTTTTGTCAATTGAAACTAGGTTCTTTGCAAGCCGCAATTTGGTGCGATAGTTTTTAAAACCCCGCTGGATGCTCCCCGTGGTCGCATCCAGCGGCACTTGCTTCGTCATTTCATTCCATGCCCGTTTCTGCCCGCTCAGCCAATGGCGGAACCCCTGATTTCGGAACGCAAAACAGAGCGGACCCAAGGGGATTTGAACCCCTGATCTCTCTATGACCCCATGAATCGTGCGTTGGGGTTCGGTTAATCACAACAAAGCGGACCCAAGGGGATTTGAACCCCTGATCTCCTCCGTGACAGGGAGGCGTGTTAACCGGGCTACACCATGGGTCCGCTTTGTTGTGATTTTACATTGATAAGGCGTGCCTGCCCCGCAGTATTGCGGGGTTAACCGGGCTTCCCGCGCGCCTTACAGCCGGAAGGCAGGTTTGTCGAGCACGATGGATCCGCTTTTTCGGCGATCTGTTATTTTTTTACTTCCTGAACGAGTGCTTCGAATGTTTTTGGTTCGAACTCAGCAAGTTCAGCAAGCATTTTCCGGTTCAGATTGATTTTCGAATCTTTGAGCGCCTTCATGAAGGTACTGTACGTCATGCCGTGCTGGCGGACGCCTGCGTTGATTTTTATATTCCAGAGTGCCCGGAAGTTCCCTTTTTTCTTGCGGCGGTCATTGTAAGCGTGCGCTCCGGCCTTACGGATCGCTTCTTGAGCGCGTTTGATTTTATTCTTCCGTCCCCAGCGGTATCCTTTTACTTTTTTAAGGATATTTCTCCGCCGTTTAACATGCTGGGTGCCTCGTTTAACTCTCATATTAATGGTATGGCGTTACTGTTTTAATCGCTTTGTGTTCTGTCCGATGAGCCTGGGTATCCCGGCGTTTGCGTTTCGTGTCCTCGCCGGATTCGCGGGAATTGAAATGGTCCTGGCCGGCTTTCCGGCGCATTATTTTTCCCTTTCCAGAAAAATGGAACCGTTTCGTTGTTGCTTGATGTGTCTTCAGTTTTGGCATAGATATTGGTTCAAAAAAACTATTGTGCAGGTATATCGGCGGGTTGAGCGGTGTGCACTTCCCCAGCCGTCGCTGCGCGTTAATTATTTTCTTCCGATGAGCATTGAGAGCACATGTCCCTGGCGTTCGAGCGCTTGCTCAATGTTGATTGTAGTTTCCGCGCTGATCATTTCTACGAATTTCTGCATCATATGGTACGCACGGTCTGCATGGGCATGTTCCCGGCCGCGGAGCATGAGCTCGATGTGGACTTTGTCGCCTTTTTCTAAAAATTTGAGCGCTTGGTTTTTGCGCAAATCGAGGTCATGTGGCCCGATTTTGATAGAAAGGCGGATGCCTTTAATCTCAATTTTTTTCTGGTGTGCTTTCTGCTTCCGCTCTTTTTTCTCTTGCTGGTACTGGTATGCGCCGTAGTCCATGATTTTGCATACCGGCGGCTGTTCAAGCGGTGAAACCTCTACGAGGTCAAATCCGCGTTCTTCGGCAAGCTGCATCGCACGGTACGTGTCCATGACGCCGAGAATTGTACCAGTTTCGTCGATCAGGCGGACTTGCGGTACGCGGATGAATTCGTTTGCGCGGAGGCGCTTTTTTTCGACCCGCTTAGGGGGTCGTCGTCGTCTGCTGATAGGGGTTTGGATTATTAATTAATTGGTTTTTGGCTATGGTGGAAGCGAGGGGTATTGCACCCCTGTCCATGTAGAACGTTGCAAGAACATCTACAAACATAGTTTATTTAGGGTACGAGCGCACGCCTCAAAATAAACAAAAAAGCACACGCCGTGCCGCCAGTTGTTGTGTCAGGAATCAGCGCGGTGGCAGGACGCCGAAACCTCGAGCCTGGAAATGGCACCTTGTCTCCGTACCAGGCGTGGCGGAGCAAGATGGCAGCTGGTTTTTAGGCAGCTACGGTTGCAAATGACGGCGCGAATGCATTGCGCATTGCGTTCGCCACTTTGCTTACAAATGAGTTGGCATTTGTAGAATTCTATCATCAGTTTTGCGTCGTGGTAATAGAACCGGACGGTTTGCAGTTCTTATCAATGTGCCACTGTCGATTATAAACGCTCCCACGGAGAGTATATGAGGAGACAACGCATGATGTTTTCTCCTCGTTGCTCTTCGTCGATTCGGGGTTGTTTTTTCGTGTGGCGTTGGTGGTACCGCTTTCCTCGTTACTCCTTTTGCCGCATTACGCGGCGTAGGGCACGGTCAGATTCCCGCTTTTTTAGAATTTGGCGCTTATCGTACAGCTTTTTTCCACGGCAGACACCCACCTCAACCTTGATCAGACCTCCCTTAGTATAAACAGAAAGTGGGAGTACTGTCAAGCCTTGGGTGCTCAACGTGCCGATGAGCGATGCGGTCTCAGCACGTTTTAAGAGTAACTTCCGGTCACGGAGTGGTTCGTGGTGCCGCTGGGTTGATGCCATGGGGTAGGGGCTGATGTGCATGTTCAGGAGCCACAATTCATTATTCCGTACGGTCACATAGCTTCCCTTGAGGTTCACGAGCCCGCCTTTCGCTGATTTTACTTCAGCGCCAGTCAGCACAATACCGGTCTCGATTTTCTTCAAGACGTGGTAATCATGCAGGGCACGTTTGTTTGTTGTTATATGCGGCATGTGTCTATAGTATTGCGTAAAACGGACCGAGAGCGCAAGCTCGAACAGGAACGTTTTTTTTGGTATACTGCAATCATGAATGTACAATTCACTATTGCATCGAAGATTGAACGCATCATTCAGCAGACGTGGCCTGCGCTTTCAGAGCGTACGGTTGGCATTGATGTGGCATATCCGCCGGATGAACGCTTCGGGCATTATTCGACGAATGTCGCATTGAAACTCGCATCCATCGTGCACCGCAAGCCCTCGGAAATCGCCGAAGAGATTACCAGGCGTTTTGGACGAAGCCCGTTATTTAAAAAAATTGAAATCGTCCAGCCGGGATTTATCAATTTTTTCTTGCGGGATACATGGCTTACGAAACAGGTTGCGGAAATTGTACGCCTGAAAAAAAAATACGGAGTCGGGACATTCGGGACAGGCAAACGCGTACAAGTTGAATTCATTTCGGCAAATCCGACCGGCCCCCTCCATATCGGCAACGGGCGTGGCGGATTTGCGGGCGACACGCTCGCCACTATGCTGCAGCTTGCCGGATACCGGGTGCAGCGGGAATATTATGTGAATGATACCGGGAACCAAATCGGAATACTCGCGGAGTCAGTCCTCCGGCAATATTGGAGGAATAAAGGAATTACGATCGAGTATCCCGAGTACTGTTATCAAGGGGCGTACATCAAGGAGCTCGCCAAGAAGCTCTTTCTCCCGAATTACAAGCTTACCAATACACAGAAGCTCGAAGAAATCCGTGAGCGCATCAAAGGGCGCATCCTTACGCAGATGCTTCGGGATATCAAGAAGCTCGTTGAGAAACGCCTCGGGATCCGCTATGACAAATGGTTCTCGGAAAAGTCGTTGTATACATCCGGCACTGTCGATACGCTGCTCCGGGAGCTTAAAGCGCGGGGCCTCCTGTATAAGCAGGAAGGCGCAATATGGCTTCGGACCAAACAGTTCGGTGACGACAAGGACCGCGTGCTTATAAAAGCGAACGAAGAGCCGGTATATTTCCTCTCCGATATTGCGTACCACTGGAACAAGTTTGCGAAGCGTAAGTTTGACCTCGTCATAGATATCCTCGGCGCAGACCACCACGGGTACATCGGGCGGCTCCAGGCGGTCATGCGTATGTTTGAATTTCCCGGCAAGCTCGACATCATCATTGCTCAGCTCGTCCGGCTGATCCGAAATGGGGAAGAAGTAAAGATGTCCAAACGTTCAGGGACGTTTGTTACCCTCGACGAGCTCATCGATGAGGTCGGGGTTGATGCTGCGCGATTCTTCTTCCTCATGCACGATTTTGGCACCCATATGGATTTTGACCTCGACCTTGCGAAAAAACAGTCACAGGATAATCCGGTCTACTATGTACAGTATGCGCACGCTCGGATTTGTAGTATACTGAGGAAGGCAAAAACGTTGAAACGAGCTTCCTCTGATACGCGCGCGATTGTTGAACCGTCGGAGGTCACCTTGCTCTCGACGCTCGTACGGTGGCCTGAATACGTCCTCGATATTGCACAGACGTACCAGGTGCACAAACTTCCGTACTACGCGATTGATGTCGCGACGAAGTTCCATGATTTCTATACGCGGTGCCGCGTCATCAACGGCACACTGGTGAATGAGCGCCGATTGGCGATTATCCAGGCGACACAGACCGTGCTCCAGAATGTACTTAAGGCGATGGGCGTCAACGCGCCTGAACGGATGTAGCATTGACCGCAATCCCTATGAAAATTGGCATCGATTGCCGGACAGCACTCAATCCGAAGCTCGGTGAGCGGGCGGGCGTTGGCCATTATACGTATTACCTCGTACAGCACATCATGAAGCACGACCATGCGAATGAGTATGTGTTGTTTTTTGACTGGCGGTTCCGCGATATGCGCGAATTTGAGCAGAAAAATATTACGGTAAAAAACTTTCCCTTCTCGCAGTATAACCGTTTTTTGCCGTTTGCGTACTCGCACATGTTGATTTCCGCTTTTCTCGTAAAGGAATCGCTCGATGTTTTTCATTCACCCATCACCTCGTTGCCGCTCACGTATCCGAAGAAATCGATCGTGACGGTCCATGACCTGGCGATATACAAGAATCCGTCGTGGTTTCCATCCCAAATTTTTTCCACGAAGCTGCTTGTACCGCAGAGTTTACGCAAGGCTGACGCAATAATTGCCGTTTCACAGAGCACTAAGCGAGACCTTCGCGATATTTTCAATGTTCCTCCGAAGAAAATCCATGTCATTTATGAGGGTGCAATGGTCGACCGCATCCCCGTTAAAAACAGCCAGCTCGACAATATCAAGCGCTTTAAACTCGGCCCGAAGTATATCCTCTTTGTCGGCACATTAACGCCGCGGAAAAACATCATCTCCCTCATACGGGCATACAAACAGCTTATTTCATGGGAGCCTGGTTTTTCGGAGTACCAATTGGTCCTTGCTGGCGCGAAGGATTTTGAGAACGAAAAAATATTTGACGAGATCAATGCGCTCAAATTGAAGAAGCACGTCCGGTACCTCGGGTACATTACCCATAACCAGAAAATGGCGTTGATGAAAGGCGCGGCATGTTTCGTTTTCCCGTCGAGCTATGAAGGCTTCGGGCTGCCGGTGCTGGAGGCGATGAAACTCGGGACGCCGGTTGTTACGAGCAATACGTCCTCACTGCCCGAAATCGCCGGTAAAGGGGCGCTGCTGGTTGATCCGGAACATGACCGCGATATTGCTATCGCCCTGCGCAAAGTGCTGTCGGACAAGAAATTGCGCGCGCAGCTTATCGAGAGGGCGCGGAAACAGGCGGCAGAATTCACCTGGGACCGGTGCGCGCGGGAAACTGTGAAGCTGTATACAAATCTCGGATAGGCCAATGTGGTACCGCAGCGCCCAAGGAGGCGTCCAGATTTCAGTAAAAGTTCTCGCTGGTTCAGCGAAGAGCCAGGTTATTGGCGTGCAGGGAGAATTTCTCAAAGTGAAAGTAGCGGCCCAGCGTGAACGGGGAGCGGCGAACGAAGAACTCGTGCGAGTACTCGCGGACTTTTTTCATGTTTCAAAAAGCAGCATCTGCCTGCTCAGAGGCCATACGCGTTCACTGAAAGTGGTGTTCGCGCCGATTTCCGCCGATTTACTTCCGGACTTTATCCGTTAAAACCGTTGTCTGGTGAAAATAAAAGTTCCGAACCCCCAAGGGAGGTCCGGAACCGTTTTATCAAACGTGGTTGATCTACTCAGAATATCCAGCTCGTCAGGAGGTATGCGAGCATGGCGAATGCAGCAGCGCCGGGGATGGTGATAAACCAGTTCCCGATGATTTGCCGTACTTTACGCCAGCGCACGTTGCTCAGGCGATAGGCAGCGCCGGTGCCCATGATGGCCGATGAGATCGTATGTGTCGTGGAATTCGGGATGCCGAACAGGGAAGCGGTCAGGATGACCAGCCCGGCGCCAGTCTCGGCGGCGCATCCGTCGATCGTCTCCAGTTTCGTTACGTCCTTTCCCATTGTCCGCATGATGCGCCAGCCACCAACCGATGTGCCGAAGCCCATGGCGAGGGCTGACAAAATGCGCACTTCCCACGGGATGTGGAAAGCTGACATCGTGCCGGCAGAAACCAGCGCGACAGCGATGATTCCCATCGTATTCTGCGCATCGTTGGTACCGTGCACCGACGCCATGAACGATGCGGAGAGGAGCTGCAGCCCGCGGAAGAACCTGCTTGTTTTTGAGTGGGGGAATTTCCAGCTCGCCCAGCTCAGTGCGCTTACCAGCAGAAGTCCCGCGAGGAACCCGGCAACCGGCGCGCACAGCATGACGAAGGCGATCTTGTATATTCCCGACGTTACGATGATGTTCGTATTGAACCCATTCGCAAGCAGCGCAGTGCCGAGCAATCCGCCGACGAGCGCGTGTGTGCTCGACGAAGGCAGGCCGAAGTACCAGGTGAAGACTCCCCACCCGATAGCGCCGAGGAGCGCGCCGAACAGCACAGGCAGCGTGAGAGAGTGGATGTTGACGATCCCCTCGCCGTAAGTTTGAGCGACCCTGGTGAACACAAGTGCACCGAGGAAGTTCAGCGTTTGTGCGAGCACAATTGCCTTACGGGGGGAGAGCGCGCGGGTTTCGACGGTTGTGGCGATTGCATTCGCCGCATCGTGGAACCCATTCACAAAGTTGAACACGAGCGCTGTGCTGATTATTAGCAGGAGCGGCCAGAGTTCAAGCATTGTTCTCCACCATCCTTCCGAGCGTTTCGGCGGCATCCCGGAGATAATCGAGCGTGTCCTCGAGAATGCCGTAGAGCGCGAGGCGAGCAACGAACAGGGCAAGGTGTCGGGTCAGTTTAAATTGCCTGCTGAGCGCTGATTCGAGCGTCTGGATTCGGAGGCTTGTATCAGCCGCTTGGTTGCTTGAGTCGGGCGCTGTGCTCTTGATTGTTCCCATCAGCTCTGTCGCTGCACCAAGGTCTTCCATAATGTTTGCGTACCGGCCCGAGAGTGCACGGTCATAGACCACGTCGGAATCGTTTTCGAGCTGTACGATCTCGCTAATCCACGCCGGGATGCGCCTTCGTGCGGCTCGTTTGTCGAGTGATTTCATAGCGCGCCTGAATGCTTCGCATGCTGCTTGAATGTCATCTGCGAATTTACGCATCGTCTCGTCCGATTCGACCCTGTACTGCATAAACCGCTGTGCTGCGCGGTCGATCGCCTTGATTGTTTTCATCGCGTTCTCAGTGAGCGTAGAAATATCAGAGCGGTTGAAGGGGGGCTGCTGGGCTTCATTGATCAGCATTTTGATTGCGTCCCGAACTGTTTTTCCATGCTGTTTAACGAGAGCGATCCTGTGCGCGATTTGATCGTGGCTTGCTTGCCCCTTTTCGACAAGCTGAATGAGAAGATTGCTCGCTTCCACGAGGGATTCGGCGATTTCGGAAAATCGGCGGTAGAATTCACGCTCGTGCGGCGGGATAAAACGGATTCGTTTTACCCATCGGAAGCTGAGTATGTAGATCAGTCCATTTATCAACGGGCTGTGTTTCGGACTCGATGTTGCCATCGCATCCTCCTTTTTTGTTTCGTTTTATTTTCAAAATTACACAAGCGTACCATGCGGGCGTTGCGGTGTCAATCCAATTTTCAGTAATCAATTCCATCTCGTCTCCTTGCGTGAAGCGTCTTTTTTTGGTACGCTAATAACTACTTTGTATGGATACAGAAAAGAAAGAAACAAGCTCGTTCAACTTCCCCCAGATGGAGAAAGAGGTACTCGCGTTCTGGGATGCGGAGCGGGTGTTTGAAAAATCACTCGACAGGACGAAAGGGAAGCAACCGTTCGTTTTTTTCGAGGGGCCGCCGACTGCGAACGGCAAACCCGGCATTCACCACGTGCTCGCGCGCACGTATAAGGACGTCATCTGCCGGTACAAGACCATGCGGGGATTTTTTGTTGAGCGCAAAGCAGGATGGGACACGCACGGGCTACCCGTAGAATTGCAGGTCGAGAAGGAACTGAAGATTTCCGGCAAGCCCGAAATTGAAAAATTTGGCATCAAAAAATTCAATGAGAAGTGCAAGGAGAGCGTGTGGAAGTACAAGAAAGAATGGGAGCACATGACCCGCCGCGTCGGTTTTTGGCTTGATTTGGAGCACCCGTACGTTACGTATGATAACGAGTACGTCGAATCACTCTGGTGGATCATCAAACAGATTTGGGATAAGAAATTGCTCTATAAAGGCTATAAAGTTGTTCCGCACTGTCCGCGCTGCGGCACTGCACTGTCGTCTCATGAAGTTGCCCAGGGGTACCAGTCGGTTGAGGAGAATTCGGTGTACGTGAAATTTAAAGTTATTGGAGAAGACAATACATACATCCTCTCCTGGACAACCACACCCTGGACGCTTCCTGGTAATGTTGCCCTTGCTGTTGGTGCTGATATCGATTATGCGCGGGTGAAAGTCGAAAAGGAGGAATACATTCTCGCAAAAGCCGCACTCCCGAGGCTCAAGATGAAAAGCAAAGTGTTAAAAGAGATGAAGGGATCAGAACTAGTTGATTTGAAGTATGAACCACTATTTGATATTAAAGCATTACAATCTGAGAAATCATACCACGTGTACCCGGCTGATTTCGTGAACACCGACGAGGGTACCGGGATCGTGCATACAGCAGTCATGTACGGTGAAGATGATTATCGCTTGGGTGAACAGGTCGGCCTGCCCAAACACCACACGGTTGATGAGGCAGGCTTATTTACCGATGACGTACCCGGGCTCGCAGGGAAATTCGTCAAAGATAAAAAAGTTGAGCGGGAGATCGTTGATTCCTTGCGTACCAAGGGCTTGCTGCTGCAGGAGGAACTGTACCGGCACGATTACCCGTTCTGTTGGCGGTGCGATACGCCCCTGCTGTATTACGCGAAGGACTCGTGGTTTATCAAAATGAGCGCGTTAAAAGCTGAGCTCAAGAAGAACAACGAAAAAATTAATTGGGTGCCTGGGTACATCAAACACGGCAGGTTTGGCGAGTGGCTCGATGAGGTGAAGGATTGGGCGTTTTCGCGCGAACGGTACTGGGGAACGCCGCTGCCGATCTGGGAGTCAGCCGATGGCGACCGGATATGCATCGGTTCGATCGAAGAGCTGCGAGCGCTTGCAAAGGATTCATCTACCGTTGGGAAGAATTTCGATATGCATCGTCCGAACGTCGACACGATCGTCCTTGTCAAAGACGGCAAGGAATATACACGAGTCAAAGAAGTGGTTGACGTCTGGTTTGACTCCGGGTGCATGCCGTTTGCCCAGTGGCACTACCCGTTTGAGAACAAAGAACGCATTGATGAGGAAGTAAGTTTTCCCGCAGAATATATTGCCGAAGCGATTGACCAGACACGCGGGTGGTTCTATACGCTGCTTGCCGTTTCGACATTGCTTGGGAAAGGCGCCCCCTACAAAAATGTCATTTGCCTCGCACACATTATGGATGCGAAGGGGAAGAAAATGTCGAAGTCGCGCGGCAATGTCGTTGACCCGTTCAAGATGATGGATAGCTATGGCGCAGATACCCTGCGCTGGCATCTCCTGACCATGAACCAGCCTGGTGACGTGAAGCTTTTTGATGAAAGGAGTCTCGGGGACGTGTTCAGAAAAAACTGGATGATACTCTGGAATGTCGTTACATTCTGGAAAATGCACGCAGGTGCAGGCCCCCATTCAGCCGTCGTTAAACTCCCGAAGGTGACTCATGTGCTTGACCGGTGGGTGATCGCGCGATTGCATGAGCTCATCTGTTCCGTGACCAAGCACCTTGATTCGTACGAGATAACCGAGGCGGGGAGGAAGGTAGGGGCGTTTATCAATGATCTCTCGACATGGTACGTACGCCGTTCGCGGGACCGGTTCAAGAAAGGCGCTGATGGCAGGGATGCGGCACTCGGAACGTTACGGTACGTCTTTGTCGAATTTTCAAAATTAGTCGCGCCATTCGCGCCATTTATCGCCGATGCGCTGTACAACGAAGTTGTTGGGCTAAAGCCGCGGGTGAGCGTCCATTGCATTGATTGGCCGGCGAGCGAACGTTCACTGATCGACGAAAAACTCCTTTCACAGATGAAGCGCGTCTGGCATGCCGTTGAGCTCGGCCACAGCCTCCGCAAGCAGCACAAGATCAAAGTACGCCAACCGCTCGCACAATTTATCCTCAGATGTGAGAAGATTGATGAGGACCTGCTCCCGCTTATCCAGGAAGAAATGAACGTCGATGCAGTTGTTTTCGCATCACGCAAGCCGACTGGCAGCGAGTTCGTCCATGCTGAAGCCCCAGGCGTCGCCGTCTCGCTCGATACGACAATCACCGATGAGCTCCGTGAACGTGGCATTGTGCGTGAGCTGGTGCGGCACGTGAATTCGATGCGGAAAGACGCGCGCCTGACCGTAACTGACGTCATCTCTGTGTACTATGAGATCGCCGATACCCAGCTTAAAGGGATCGTACAGCACTATAAAGCCGATTTTTGCCGCGATGTCATTGCCGGCGATTGCTTCGAGGGCGTGCCGGCGAACGTTGACCTCAAAAAGATTCTCGATGTCGGCGGCACCGCGGTGATTTTTGGCATCAAGAAGCAGTAATGACAAAATCCATATGGGTAGCTACAGTACCCAGGGGATACTCTTGAAGCACCAGCCGTACCGGGAAGCTGATCGGCTCGTTACCGTATTCACAAAGGAATTCGGCCGGTTGACTATGATTGCACGGGGATCACGGAAAGTGTTAAGCAAGCTCGCTGGCAATCTCCAGCCGTTTACGGTTGCAGACCTGACTGTCGTGCGGGGGCGGACATTCGATATTATCACCGCCGCTGAAGTTGTTGCGCAGTTTCGCGTTTCCTCCTGGAAACTCCCCGCGCTGTACCTTGCGGGACGGTTTTCGGATATCGTCTGCAATGCGACGAAGGACCGCCAGCGCGATGTGCGGGTATATGAGTTGGTTCTGGAAGTTTTTGCTGCGCTCAGCGTTCCTGCAGTGTCGGTTGGGCGTTTGCACGCTATCGCGTGGTATGGCGTGTGGCGGCTTCTTACATACCTCGGGTATGGCCCCCATATGCATGCATGTACGGCATGTAAGCGCGGATTGGAGGAAGGGCGCATTCTTTTCAGCTACCAGCGCGGCGGGCTCGTGTGCGGGCAGTGCCACGCGGAACGCGGTACCGGGCGCATGGTGTCCGCAAACACTATCAAGCTTATACGGTTCGTTTGCCGCCACACGCTTCCTGCCCTGCTCAAGGTGCGTGCCGCAAGCACGACAAGGAATGAATGCACGGTCGTAACGAGCGAGTATTGCAATTATACCCTCGAGCGGGACTGTAAGCTCCTTTCCGTTTTACGGGTACGGTAATTTTGGTATAATAACCGCACAATATCATATGCCCCCACGAACGAAACAAAACAGCCGGCGTACTCGCGGTAGCCAGCGCGGAAACACCGATCCGGATGTGCCGGCAACCGATGATGCCGCGGTAAAAAAGCCTGACGAGCGTGCTTCTGAGGCACAGCATATTACGGTCGAACCTGAGGATGAGTGCGAGAATGGTGATGTTGTGTTTTCCAGCCCCCAAGTGTCGCCAAAAGATATCGCAGCACTGTACCGCGGCAAAGGCGGTGGTAAACGCGGCGATACGCCAGTCGACATGTCGACCATTGATCGCAAAGACCCGAACCGGAAGAAAAAAACTATCGCATTCATTGTTATCGTCGTTCTGTGCATTGCGGCTGTCACCGTCGCGGGGTTCGAATATTTTTCGAGCCGCCAGCGGGCATTCCGCGGCGAGGATGTCTTGATAGAAATTGACGCTAATCCGACAGTTGCTGCCGGAGGCGAATTGGCGCTGACCGTGCGAGTCCGGAACGAGGCAGCCGTCGACCTCGAGAACGTCGCCCTGAGACTCCAGTACCCGCAAGGATTCTCTTTAACGAGCGCGAATCCTGCAGCAACGAACGTCGCACAGAATTCATGGGACATCGGAAGCATTCGCCGTGGGCAATCAGAAACTATCCACCTGACAGGCACCGTGCTCGCTGCTGTCGGGACATCAGCATTATTCGATGTCTCTGTTACCTATACGCCGGCGAATTTCAATTCAGAATTCAGCCAGCAGAAACAGTACTCGGTTTTAATCGATAGTTCAATTTTTATAATTGGTATGCAAATGCCAGTAAAGGTCATATCCGGCCAGGAAGCGCCGTATGAAGTCAGTGTTTCGAACAGCGCTCCGCAGGCAATGGATAATGTACAGCTCCGGCTCGTCCTGCCTGAAGGTTTTGCCGCCACAGATTATAATCCCCAGCCACGGTCTTCGACCGAAACGATTTGGCAGATGGGTACGATGGATGCGCGGGAGGAATATTCGCTGTCTTTCAATGGAATCCTAACGGCAGACGAAGGCTCAATGCGCGAGCTTACTATTCAAGTCGGGTATGTTGATACTGCCGGAGATTTCCAGGTGCAAGCTGAAGAAGCGCCGATTATTACCGTCGTCAATCCTCAGCTACTCCTTAATTTAGCCCTCGGTGGCAGCAGCAACGAAACCGTCGTTGCGTTCGGTGAAACGCTCGAGTATGAGCTAACCTACGACAACAAGAGCCAATCGACGATAAAGAACATGTCACTCGCCGTGACGCTGGATAGTTTAGTCATTGATTGGGTGACGGTTGTTGATTCGAACAACGGCACCGTAGCCAATGCAACGATCTCGTGGGACGCCCAACAAATTGACGATTTGGCCCAGATCAACCCCGGTGACACTGGGACGCTCCAATTCAGCGTGAAGGTAAAAGATACGGTGCGCGCGCAATCATCCGACGAGAAGAATTATACAATATCAGCCGCAGCCTCTGCGAAGTCGCAGGATGTTACGGATTTAGAAGGTGGCGTGCTGGAAGTAGCGAGTAATGAAATTCTCGCGAAGGTAGCGAGCAAGCTTGATGTATTCGGCGAGGCGCGGTACTACAACGATGAGTATATCGCGGTCGGAAGCGGCCCCCTGCCTCCTGTCGTCGGCAAAACAACAACATACCAGCTGTATTGGTATATCCAGAATAATTCAAATGAAGTGCAGGACGTCACCGTTATGGCGCAGCTACCGGAGAGCGTGGTATGGGTTGACGACAGTGAAGCGTCGGCGGGAAGTATATATTTTGACCGTGCGACACGCAGGATAACGTGGTCGATTAATAAGGTTCCGCCGCAGGTTGGCCAGGCAATTCCGGAATTAAGTGCGCGGTTCGGAGTGTCTGTTCAGCCGGCATCAGCCGATATTGGCGATTTATTAATTCTTCTCCAAAAAAGTACGGTGCAGGGCTTAGATTTGTTTACGGGTACGACAGTTAGCGATACGGTGGAATCATTGACGTCCAACTGCGACCATGATCCTGTCGCTGTCGGAAAAGGAACCGTGCAGGCGAGCGGAACGACAAACAGCAATACGAACCGGTCCGCGAATTCAAACACGGCGAGCAATGTAAACAACGCTCACTAGCAGGGGGTATGCTACGCGGTTGTGTTATTCTCCGAGCTATGCGGCGCAGCTGTCGTTCTATTGGTTTCTTTGGTGGTTACGTGGAGGTACATGCTGAACAACGCAAACCCCGCTGCAAGCCACATAACTACTTCTGCAATCATCCAAACCCATTCACTGGAAAGCCCGCAGAGGAGCAGGATGACCGACGCGCCTTCGAGGCTCATTTTAATTTTTCCTCCGATGTTTGCGCCCACCTTCCGTGGCGTTTTAAATAAATGCACAGCAAGGGGGCCGAATACGGTTGCGAACAGGACGAGGAGTATTTCGAGTGACAGTATTGTGATAATAGCAGCAGTGCTCAAGCGATGGGGGGCGACCATCAGCAGCACCCCAACGAAAATAATTTTATCTGCCGCAGGATCGAGCAGTTTGCCAAGCGTCGTTACCTGGTTCCGGAATCGAGCTTGTGCCCCGTCCAAGGCATCAGAAACGAGAGAGATGGCGAAGAGCACGAGTACAGCCGTATACGCATGGTATCGGTAGGCGATATAAATGGGTATCAATAGGCATATGCGGGCGATCGTTATCGCATTCGGAGTCATTGATGCAGGCAGACGCTTCACAAGCGAAGTGAAGATCGCATCCCGCTTGTCGATAATGGTTCCCAAGAATGTTTTACTGACCGTTGTGTCGTCCATAGTATAACTGTAGGAAAAAAAACACTTTTTGTCTATGCACTATCGTATTGTGAAAAAAAGCGTACTCTCGCATGCCCGGGTTGGCATGCTCCATACCGCACACGGTGCCGTACGCACGCCGTGCTTTATGCCGATCGCGACACGTGGCAGCATAAAGGCGGTTGCAGCCGAGAACGTGCGTGCAGCGGGTGCGGAGATCGTTTTGGCTAATACCTACCATCTATGGCAGCGGCCGGGCCTCCCCGTGATTCGCCGGTTCCGAGGGCTTCATGGTTTCATGGGCTGGCATGGCCCCATTCTGACTGATTCGGGCGGATACCAGGTTTTTTCTCTTGCCAAGCATCGTACGATCAGTGAACGCGGCGCGGCGTTTGTATCCGAGCGGGATGGTACGCGGTATCTCTTGACACCGGAGCGCGCGATCGCGATCCAGTGTGCCCTCGGGTCAGACATCATGATGAGTCTTGATGAATGCCTGCCGTTCCCAACAACACGCCGTTCTGCGCTCGCTTCTCTCGAACTAACGTCGCGATGGGCGCTGCGCGGATTGCGGGAGTTTAGGCGCCATGCGCCGCGGAAGCGGCTGCTCTTCGGGATCGTGCAGGGGGCTACCTATCCTGATTTGCGCCGCATGAGCGCGCAGCAGATTGTTCCGATGGGTTTCGATGGATACGCTCTCGGCGGCCTTGCCGTCGGCGAACCGATGAGCGCCATGCGCACGATAATCCGTAGTGCTGCATCCTTGCTGCCGGATCGAGCGCCTCGGTATCTCATGGGCGTCGGCGTGCCGGGACAGATTGTTGACGCTGTGCGGCAGGGGATCGATATGTTTGACTGCGTCCTTCCCACAAGAAATGCACGGCATGGGCTCCTGTATGTGTGGAAACACCATCGGTTCTCCGGAACGTTTTATACCACGATGCGGATCCAGCAGTCACGGTATTCCGCCGATTTAAAACCGATTAGCGATACATGCAATTGCAGTACTTGCCGCACGTATAGCCGGGCATACGTTCGGCATTTATTCCAAACAGCTGATCCGCTCGCCGCGCAGCTGGCAACAATCCATAATATCCATTTTTATATGCAGCTGATGGAAGCTATCAGGGGGGCGATTCGGAACCATACGCTCTAGTGTGCGGGATGGCACAATATGTGCTATACTACTGTTAGTATGAAAGATTTTTTCAAGCCAACAATTGCGAAGCTCCTGCTAACCTTTCTGTTTCCGTTTTTCTTTGCGGTCGAGTATGTCGTCTCACGGACGGCGAGCGGTACGGCAGGTGATTTTAACCTGATTGTACAGCCGCTGCCTTACTTGATCATGCTGATCGGCATTATTGCGATGAGCGGGAGAACGGCGCCGCTCGGCAGCACAACGTTGCAATGGTCTGATGTCACTATCGGCCAGAAAGCGATCGGAGTCCTGTTTGAGCTTGTGCTTCCGCTCGCCATTACCTACCTGCTCGCGTGCGGGATCATGTTTGCGTATAAGAAAGGGCGGGATCGGGTACGCGCGAACGTTACGGCAGAACAGGGACGATAATTGGCAGGGTATTGATTCTTCAATGCGGGCAGTAGTGTAATTCACTATCGTTCTATTTTTTACCCCTCATCATATGTCACACGAAAACCAACAGGAAGTTCAGCCATTAACAAAGCGACAGCGCCGTGAACTCAGGAAGCAAGAGAAAGTCCGCGAGCGTGAACATGCGCAGAGGAAGAGCATCTTCGTGCGCATATTTGTCTGGGGAGGGGCGGCTGTTATCGTCGGCATTGTTTGGTATGTGTCATTCATAGGCTCTCGCTCGAGTTCCTCAAACACCAATTCGAACCGGGCGAATCCTGCGCTTGGCCCGCAGAACGCATCAGTAGTTATTACGGAATATTCTGACCTGACATGCCCTGCGTGCGCAGCAGCGGCACCCACCGTGGAAGAAATCGCAGCCGCGTATCCCAATGACGTTACGATAGTATTCAATGGATTCAATTTAGGGCACCGCTGGTCGGAGAAGTCACATGAAGCAGGGGAATGTGCTTTCGACCAGGGAAAATTCTGGGAGTTCCAGAAGCTTGCGTTTTCAAAGCAGTCGGAGTGGGCCGACGCAGACGATGCGCTCGATCGGCTGAAGGCGTTTGCGGAACAAGTTGGGATGAATCGCGATTCGTTCGCGCAGTGTCTGGATTCGGGCAGTATGGCGGACGAGGTTGACCGTGATACGGATGTTGCCCGCGATCAAGATATCAGTTCAACCCCTACGTTTGACATCAACGGCGAAAAAGTCATCGGCGCCCAATCACTCGATGAGTTCAAGGCAGTGATTGACGGCAAACTCGGAACAACAGCCGCGGAGAACATTAACCAATAATTTTAAAAATACATGGTACAGGTACGGAGAGCCACGCTCGACGACAGCGGGGCGGTTTCAAGACTCATGGCGGAGAAATACTCGTTCAATACATTGGAAGAAGCGCACGCCCGCTTCCAGTCCGAATGTTCATATCAGCATTTCAGAATCGCGGAAGACGACGGCACTATTGTCGGGATCATTGGGTGGCGTCCGCAGGGGCTCTTGAAGCACGGTGTGGCAGAGCTGACACGCCTCGCTATCGCGCGTTCCGTTATGGACCCCCAATACGTGAAGGAAATGCTGTTTGATGTGATGGTTGCGGAAGCTGATTACTTTTACAAAGAACGCGGGTACCGCTTGCGGAAAATATTTTCCATGATCCATGCCGATTGCGCGCATATAAAAGAATTTTTTCTGAATAAAGGGATGCAGCAGGAAGCCGTTCTGCGTGACCATTACCACAACGGCAAGGACGAGCTCCTCTTTTCACTTTTTATGCCTTCCTAGGATGAAGACGTACCGACAGCGAGCGGCAATTTTTATCGCAACCGGATTGGGCAGCGGATACCTCCCGTGGGCGCCGGGGACATGGGGTGCCTTTGCCATGGCACTGATCGCGTGGGGGTTCCTCGAACTGCCGTTGTGGGGGTATTGTGCTATTCTCGCGTGTGTCGTTGCGGTTGGCGTATCAGTCGCTGGAATCGCTGACGCCTATTTTACACAACACGGCGGCCGCAAACACGACAATAAGCAAATTGTCATTGACGAGTGGGCGGGCATGATGATTACGTTCCTGCCTTTGTTTTATTTTGAAAAAAACGTTCTAAATGTTGCCGTCGGGTTTCTGCTATTCCGCATTTTTGACACGTTGAAATTCGGAGTAGCAAAAATTGCGGACCGATGGGCAAATCGGTGGGGAGTTATACTTGATGATGTGTTTGCGGGATTGCATGCAGCGATTTTTTTCTTTCTCGCGCTCTGGGTTATGTACCGGATGTAACAGGTGGAAAGGAGCGAAAAGGGTGAAAGGGGCAAGAGGGGGGGGAGAAGGGGGCCGGGCAATTGATGGCCGCCTTGCTTTTTATGCAAAAAACTAGCCTCGGCCGTTAATGCTGGGATATATATTAGGCGCTCCTAGGGCGTACCGTATTTTTTTTCGATTTCCCCGAAAATCGTACTTGAGATCGTTCCTATCGCGGATGTGAGCTTGTTCATGTCTCCGCCGCGCGTCATGATGCACAGCAAGTATGGGTGATTCGGATAGTAGATGATGCCGCAATCATGGAGCTGCTTTGTGCCGTCTCCTTCTGCGCCGACCACTCCAAACTTGTTTGCGATTTTGATTGAGCCAGGCACTCCTGCGGCCAGGCCGTAATTAAAATCTGACCGGCTTAATAATTCAAGTGCCTTCTCGGACATATCCCTGTTTAGGTAGGAAGCATTGTAGAGGATTCGAAAGAGCGACGCGTAGGCTTTGACGCTGATAAAATCTTCCGGCGTATCAGAGCTGATCGTCGTGAGTCCGAGGTCGCGATGGATTTGCTGAATCCGTTCGTCGCCGATGTTGCCGGCGAGCATTTCGAATGCCAAGTTGTCAGACCTGACAATCATTATCTCGATGAGCTGTTGTACGGAGTAGTTTGCGCCAGCCGTTAAATTTTCACTGGTATTCGAACCAGTGGATTGCGTTGGATTCACCGTCAGAGATGTATCGAAAATTGCAGGATCGGTTTCCGCCATTTTATAGTAGGCGATCATGACGGGCACTTTCAGGAGACTTGCAGGCTTGAAATTTTCTTTCTCATTAATGCCGTACCACGGCCCATTATTCAAGTCCCGGTAATATACCGATATATGGCTGATCGCTGTATCCGACAAAAGCGCATGCACTTCTTGTTCAATGGTGCCCTTGAAGCTTTTCAAATCAATTGATTCAAGTCCGGCATTGATTTCACATTCAAGAAGCGGATTAATGAACTCGTATCCCCCCTGTCGTACTGGGAGTCCACGAGAATTTGCCGCGCCCTCATTGTTGAGAGCGGAATAGCCGAACCATCCGATAACCACTCCGATCACGCATGACAGTGCCGCACTGATGATAGTACTTTTTTTCATACATTGTAATTATGTGGCATTGTCTGATATTTGTCCAAGAAAAGATTTGGGATATCGGCATATTTTTTGATTAAAAATGGCTCTGTTTATTAAAGTAGCCATGAATAATGTCGCTGTAGCTCTTTATCGGGTTGTTGGGGGACCTTCTGATTGATTTTTTTCAAAAAGTGTGTTACAATAATATTGTAATCCAAAAGAATTTTTTCCATTTTTCGGGTACCAATGCCCCTCATTTTTTAGTACAGATTATTGATGTAGTCGTACTCAATGGCTGCGCGAGTTAGTAATAAAAAAACTATCAAAAAGGCATGCTCACGGCGTAATCGCCGGATAGCGGCACAGCCATACATGCAAATTCGTACCAGAAGGTACAGTGCTGCTCTTGGATTACGGCCGAATGGTGCTTTGCCAAAAGGGAAAAGAATGCTCACCGGTTTCGGATACCGTGAGCGGTTTTTAAATTTTCTCTATGCATTGACCCAGTTTCTGCGTGCATACCGCCCGCTCATTCTAGCCGGGCTCATCGTCATGGTGACCGCCGGCCTTTTTTATTTTTATTACCAGGCAACGCTTGCGGCCGCAGCATCATATACCATCGACACGCAGGCTGAGTGGGAAGCGGGAGAGTACTACCCCAACACCCTTGATACAAAGACATATACGGATAAACTCGTGATTAAGCGCGGAGGCGGTACGTGGGACACGAGCTCGATCGGATACCAGACCGACACAGCCGGCTATGACTACTGGACGTACGACGGGCCGTCATACGGAGCCGATTTGACGACTGACGGCACGTATATCTACCAGATTGTCGGCAACCGCCGGCCGTACTTATTCCGTTACAATCCCGAAACAAATACCTGGAAGCAGCTTGCGAGCGCGCCGACCGTGTTTTATTACGGCGGGTCGATTGCCTATGATGCGTACACTCATACGATTTTCGCGATTTCCGGCGGCGAGCAGAACGAGACGGAGCAAGCGACTAAGCACATGTACCAGTATGACATTGCATCGGACGCGTGGTCCAAATCGACCGACGCGCCTGACACGTTTGGCCTGGGATCATCAATCGCTTCCAATGGAACCGGAAAACTCTACACTGTGCGCGGCAGGAATACGGATGAGCTCTGGGAATATGACATTGACGACGAACGCTGGGACCAGAATTATTCGCAGCTCCCGAGCCCGTACTATGTCTATACGACGAACGGTCAACCACTTGAGTTTGTTGACGAGGAGTACTCCGACGGGAACGGAACGCATTGCACGGATGGCTGCTTGTACACTTTATACGGCAACGGTAACCGTAACTTTTTTAGGTTTGATATCGCGGAAAAAGCGTGGTACCACAACTCGCCGGTTGACCTGACCATACCGACTGCGCTCGGCGGCGTGAACTATGGCTCTTCGTTTGCGTACGATGCCGACCGGGGCAATCTGTTCCTCCTGCATGGAGCTACGCAGTACCCAGCAAACACGATTGCTGACAATTTTTCTAAGTATGATGTTTCGGCTGAGACGTGGGACACTGCGGATACCGATACGCCGGATGCGCCCGGATGGGTAACGTACGGTGGTGCCATGGTATATCTTGATGATTACGTATATGCGATGCAGGGGTACGCGAGGCCTGGTTTGTGGCGGTATGATGTAGCGAACAGTCGTTGGGATTCTATATCTACTCCGGACGTTGCGAACGGTTCGAATCCCGCAATCGGCCAGGGCACGCAAGGCAACGACGGCGAGAATGGGAATATGGTGTTCGTTCCGAACGGTTCATACTGTTCCGATTCAGACGGGTGCCTGTACGTTTTCCGGGGGGGCAATTCGACGAACTTCTGGCGGTATAACATTAATTCGAAATCATGGACGACCGATTTATCCGTAACTAATTATGGTTCCGTGCGGCAGGGCTCCTCGTTCTGCTACAACGGAGCTAACCGGATTTACGGCCTCCACGGCGAGAATACGTTGAGCTTCTACTATTACGCGATTAATACCGAGGACGATGACACGACCAACACCTGGACGGCGGCAACGAGCATGCCGTCTGACCATAGCGACGATGATGACTATCCGAATGCCGGGGCGAACGCTTCGAATGGCTCATCCCTGACGTGCATGGGCACGACGGTTTATGCTTTAAAGGGCGCGACAAGCGCGACGGGAGCTAATCATTTTTTCAGCTGGAACGGCGCAGCCTGGACCCACCTCGAACCGCTGCCCCAGCGGGTTTACCTCGGCGCCGCGCTCGTGGCGGTGCCTTACGATGCGGGGCATGAGGAGTGGTGCGCGGACGCTTCGGGGTGTGTTTACGCTTTCACTGGTAACCTGCGCGGCGACTGGTACCGCTATAATATCGGCGCGAATACGTGGACCGCGCTGTCCGGGGACAACCTACCGACATCAACATACTATACTGCTTCATTGGCATATGATGGCGCTGGGCGCATCTATGCGACTGACGGCAACTACAACAGCCGGATGTGGATGTATGAAATTAACGGCGATGATGGCACCTGGTACCAAATTGCGGACGTTCCGGCCCGAATCGGGTATAACAACGCCATGGCGTACGACAGCGGCAATAACATCCTATACTTCCAGCAGGGCATGGGCACGACCAACGTCTGGTCGTTTACCCCGACGACGAATGATTACATCACCTCATCTGCATGGATCTCGGAGCCGCTCGACCTGGGGTATGTCAATTCGTTTTCAACGCTCACGTATTCGGTTACCGAACCGGATGATTCGTCGGTAACCTTCCAGACGCGCACATCGACCGACAAGGTTTCATGGTCAGATGGGGAGAATCTCGGGGCATTGGACGCGATTCAGTCAGATGCCGGGCAGTATATCCAGGTCAAAGCGGCGCTCGCAGCTTCAACTGACGGCGGCGATACGCCGACGGTAACGAGTATCACGGTTAACT
>JAQULM010000001.1:603200-651121 GCA_028718605.1 Patescibacteria group bacterium | reverse complement strand
TAGCCCCACGGGGAATCGAACCCCGATTGTTGGCTTGAAAAGCCAATGTCCTAACCATTAGACGATAGGGCCATATGGAATTGTCGTTTGCCAAAATGCGGACGCAGGCATGAAAGGGTGGAGTCCGAGGCCTCCTGAGCGATGGGCGCCGCAGACAATACAGTATGATAACGGAGCGGGTGCATCCTGTCAATGATCGCAGAGGGCGCGTTGCGCGGCACCGCCGCTTGTATTATACTGTAGGTATATTTGAATCCTTTGTTTACTATGAATGACGCCATGACAAAACCAAAGGGAAACACCGGAGCGTACGAATACAATTTCCTCAACAACGCAACGAAAACGAGCGTTAGCTCAACCCCACCCCGCAATTCAGAGGAGCCGAACGCGAAAGAAGGCGACTGGCTCGCGGGCGAGGACTATGCTGGCCAGCTTGCTGTTGACGTGTACCAGTCTGGAGATGATATTGTCATCAAATCCACAATCGCCGGAGTAAAGCCGGAGGATATCGACATCTCAATCAACAATGACATGATAACTATCCGCGGCAAGCGAACCCACGAGGAAGTAGTGGCAGAGGATGACTATTTTTATCGGGAATGTTATTGGGGCGGCTTTTCCCGTTCAATCATCTTGCCGTGCGAAGTGAAAGTAGATCGGATACGGGCGACAATGAAGAACGGCATTCTCAACATCGTGTTGCCGAAAGCAACGAAAGTAAGCAAGGTAACTGTTGTCAAGGTGAAGGAGGAATAGCCGCCATGCCATCGAACGACCAAGAATTTCAGCGGGTGGCAACGATTATCGGATTTGAAAATACGAATGCAGTGCTTCAAGTTGACGATACTCAGGTGCTCCGCTGGCCTATTAAAAAGCTCCCGAACGACGTCAGGGAAGGAATGGTGATGCACCTCCGCGTATCGAATGCGCATTCGGAAGAGGCTGAACGCGAGCAACTCAAGCGTGATATTATCAATACACTGCTCCAAGGGTAGCGTATGCCAAAACTTCTCGCGTCCAACAAGCCGGCGCCAAGCCTTCCGGCGCAGGAAATTCGGCTGCTCTTACCGCCGCCAGGACTCTTTTTTTGGCCCTTTATCGTCCTCGCGGCCGTGCCAATTGCTTTCGTCGCCGCGTTCGCACTGAGCCCGCAGATGAGACTTTCCGACCAGGTCATGAGCGGTATTATTGCCGGGACAATTGGTCTTTTCTTGGTCGGTGTCGCCCTGCTCGTTGTTACGACAGTGCAGCTCTGTTACGATGTTGTGAAGCTCAGGCGCGCTGCCATGGCCCGGCATGAGTCACGCTTGAAGCTAACGCTACTTTTTTTACTATCAGTGTTATTTCTTCCGGTGCTGGCGTATTTGATCCAGCCGTGGTAGCCTCTTAATGCATTGGCAATGAATAAAAAAAAGCAAAACGCTGCGCCTGCACCGGAATTCCGGGGCACTCTCATCACTCTTTTTTGCCTTGTAACAACTGCAGCCGCGCTGATTGCGTTTGTTTTTATTTTCTGCGGCGCATACCGTGACTCTCTGTTCCCCGGAATCCACGTTGGGCAGCTTGATCTCGGAGGGAAAACGTATGCAGCCGCACGCGCCCAGCTCCAGGAGTCCATGAATGAGCTGGCAGACCGAGGACTTACGTTCCGGTATGGGGATGACGCATTTGTAATTTTTTCAACGATCAGCGATCCCACAAACCCTGAGCTTGCACGGCGGATCTTTTCATATGATATTGATGCGACTATTGCGCGTGTTAAGGCAGCAACGCGCGCGCAGAGTGAAGCAGAGCATATATTTTATTGGATACGGGGATGGAATGTCGTTCCTGTTGTGTCAATTGATCGCGAAGCGCTCATCGAAGCGCTCCGTTTAAAGCTGTCATCGTACGAGGAGCCAGCGAAGGATGCGCAGCTCGTCATTGGAGACGGCGACGTAATGTCAGTGGCAGCAGAAACAGCGGGCCGAACGTTCGATTACGACGGGATTGCCAAAACCGTTCAACGGCACCTGAACAGCTTCGCGGCGCAAACGATCGAAGTTGAACTTGAGCCGGACATTCCTGAAATTACAGCAGCGGGCGCGTCCGAAGCCCTTGACCTGGCGCACCAAGTGCTGAAATCAACTCCCTTTATTTTAGTATCCGGCGACCGGTCCTGGGAGTTGACGCAGGAACAGGTACGTTCGTGGCTCACCTTCGCACGAGTTGACGGCCAAACAACCGTCGGGCTCGCGCCGCAACAGCTGCAAGCGCGCCTTGAGGAAATTGGGAAAGAGATTAATGTTGAGGTGCGTGAGGCGAAGTTTACGATGGATAATGGGCGCGTGACGGAGTTTCAGCCCTCCCAGACGGGCCGCGAACTGGATATCCAGGAGTCGGTGCGCATGATAAATGAAAAAATCCGCCAAGTCGGCATTCAGGAGATTGACTTAATTGTTGCCGAAACCGAGCCGACTATTACCACTGATAATGTGAATAACCTTGGCATCCAGGAGCTCATCGGTGAGGGGCATTCGAATTTCGCCCGCAGCCCCCAGAATCGCCGGCACAACATCAAAGTCGGCTCAGATTCCTTGAACGGCCTCCTCATAAAGCCGGGAGAGGAATTTTCACTCGTGAAAGCGCTCGGGAAAATCGAAGCGTCAACGGGGTATTTGCCCGAGTTGGTTATCAAGGGCAATAAAACGATTCCCGAGTACGGGGGCGGGTTGTGCCAGATCGGCACGACGGCATTCCGCGTGGCGCTTGACGCTGGGTTCCCGATTCTCGAGCGGAAAAGCCATTCGTACCGCGTGTCATACTATGAGCCTGCGGGCACGGACGCAACCATTTACGATCCAAAACCCGATTTACGGTTTGTAAATGATACCGAACACTATGTTTTATTTACAACCGAGTTGTCGGGCGATGACCTGTACTTTCGGTTCTATGGGACGAGCGACGGAAGGATCGTAGAGCAGACTGCACCGCGGATTTATAACCAGGTACAGCCGGGACCGACGAAGTACATTGAAACACTCGACCAGAAGCCGGGAGTGACGAAATGCACCGAATCGGCGCACGCCGGTGCGGATGCTGAATTTACGCGGACGGTCAGTGCCGCGGATGGTACGAAAAAAACAGACACATTCACGAGCCACTACGTGCCGTGGCAGGCAGTGTGCCTTGTCGGCGTCGAAAAACTGTCGCCAGAAGCGACGCAGTAGCAGAATTGCTAGAAATGAAAAACCCGGTCCACCAATCCTATTAGTGTTCCGGGCGCGTTAGCGAATTGAGGAAGTCATTCCAATGTACTCCTGTTTGTTTTTGGTTATTTGCCTTTGAGCTCATTGTTGAGCCGTTGGACTTCGGTCTGGCGGTCCTGCTGGACCTGCTCGCACCCCCACGATTTGTCGCGGGCGAACCAGCCGATGTTAAAGGCAAATACCAGTACGAGAATCAATGCGATCGCACCGAGCAGGACACTCATTTTTCCTCGAGGGTCTTCGCTCGGAAACGCCACCTTGAGAAGGAACAAGATGACGCCGGCGCATCCCACCAAGCACATCGTCGAGAGGTGTGTCTGGTAGAGTAAATACTGGGCAAGGAATGAAGTATCCACGGAGTGCCTCCTTTCGTGGATGTATGTAGTTTCCTCTCAGTATAACTATTTGCTGATATATGTAAAAAAGACCAGCTGACGAATACACTGTGTATGATAGGCGATCTGCAGTCAAGAAGATTGCTCCCAGGAGTGGTTAAGGTGGGTTAGCACCCCGACCATCCGTAGAGAGCAACCCCCATGCTTGTCGTGACTGCAGGTCGCCGGCCATCACCGATATGGGTAGGATTCCAGCTGCCTTTTTTATTGAGGGCGAAAATTAATAAGAAAAAGAGTCATTTTTTAATGAACATGCCATGATATCATGGTTTGGAAAACTTGTCAAGAGTGCCTCCGCGATGGTAGTATGTAAGTGCGTTAATCATTAAACGTGTTGTTTATGATGACTATCGAGGCAATTTATCAGCTCGCAATTTCTCTCGGGATCCAGAACGACTTGCGCGGCGCTGCCGCTGTCCGGAAGAAGCTGAAACGCGAACGGATGCTGTATGACCAGCTGACGCGTGAGCAGAAGAGCGAGTATGACCGCGAACGGCTGACCAATCCGTTTTCTGATACGCGCATGTATGTGCGTGACCCCAAAACGCCGGTCCGTCGTGTCCTTGCCGGTATTGATATTGAAGCGGAGGAGGTGCTCCTCGCACATGAGCTATCGCGCGAAAAGCCGATTGACCTCATTATTGCTCATCATCCTGTCGGGTCAGCCCTTGCCGGCCTGCACGAAGTGATGGAGCTCCAGGCAGAGGTGCTCGCACAGTATGGCGTGCCCATTACCATTGCTGAGAGTTTAATCAAGCTCCGGCTCGATGAAGTTGAGCGTTCCATCTCCGCAGTGAACCATTACAAGACCGTTGATGCGGCAGCGCTCCTTAAACAGGACATTATTTGCGTACATACAGCCGCCGATAATAATTTGGCGAATTACTTGCATAGGCTCCTGAAACGCGAGAGCAGGAACATCGAACGCGTCGGAGACGTGATGAAGCTCCTGAAACAAATTCCGGAATACCGCGCCGCTATTCGTTTGAAAGCAGGCCCGATGCTTTTCACTGGTACACCCGAGCGCTATACGGGCAAGATCGCGCTAACAGAAATTACGGGTGGAACTGAGGGGTCGAAGGATATGTACGAGCGGATGGCCCAGGCTGGAATCGGGACGATTATCGGCATGCACATGCAGGAGGAGCACAAGAAGGAGGCGGAGAAGCACCATATCAACGTAATTATCGCGGGGCACATTTCCTCGGACTCAGTTGGAATGAATTTTTTTCTGGACGAGATTGAAAAACGCGGTGTCGAGGTTATTCCCTGTTCAGGATTGATCCGCGTGAAACGGTTTAAGGATCGCCGACGCTCCGCATTAAAGCGGCGGTAAATTATTCGAAATCGCCATATGTCTCCAGCGCGAGTTATTACAGCGGACGAGGACAAGGAGGACCAGAACCTTGACCTGACCCTCCGGCCAAAAACACTTGCTGAATTCATCGGCCAGGGCAAGGTTAAGCGGAATTTGGAAATATTCATGAAAGCTGCCAAGCAACGGGACGAGCCGCTCGAGCATGTGCTGTTGCATGGGCCGCCGGGGATCGGGAAAACAACGCTCGCCCATATTATCGCGCATGAGATGGGCGTCAACTGCCGCGTCACGTCAGGCCCGGCGATCGAGAAGGCCGGCGATCTCGGTGCGATCCTTACCAACCTTGAGGATGGCGATATTCTCTTTATCGATGAAATCCACCGCCTGAACCGCGTGGTGGAAGAAATTTTTTATCCTGCCATGGAAGATTATGCGCTTGACATTGTCGTTGGAAAAGGCCCGTCCGCCCGCACGCTGCGGCTCGACCTCCCGAAGTTTACGCTCGTCGGCGCAACCACGCGCGTGCACCTGCTTTCTTCCCCGCTCCGTGACCGTTTCGGGACCGTGTACCGCCTGGATTTCTATGAGGAGGAGGATATCAGGAAGATCGTTGAGCGCTCGGCAAAAATTCTTAAAATCAAGGTTCACGGTGACGCTCTGCACGAAATCGCCAAGCGCGCACGGCGCACACCGCGTGTTGCTAACCGGCTCCTGAAGCGGGTGCGTGACTACGCGCAGGTCAAGGGCGACGGGACCGTATCGCCAGCAATCGCGGCAGAAGCATTGAAGGAGCTCGAAATTGACCGCCAGGGACTCGATGATATTGACCGTAAAATCCTATCCATTATCATAGAAAAATTCGGTGGCGGTCCGGTAGGGCTGACAACCATTGCTGCCGCGATATCCGAAGACCAGTCAACGCTCGAGGATGTGTATGAGCCGTACCTTATGCAGATCGGGCTCCTTGCGCGTACGCCCCGCGGCCGCGTGGTGACAGAATCAGGGTACAAACACCTCGGTAAAGAAGCGCCCGCGTCGCTGCAATCAAAGCTTGTATAACAAAACCAGCCATTTAGAAGCAATGGGGCGCATTTTATAATTGGGCAGTGTTGGTATTACTATTTGTACTGGTGCCGTATGTCGCCTGTTCATCGAGTTCGCACACCGCGATGTAGCGTTTCAGGGCGGTGCCGACGGGCCAGGATGTTTGGAGTGTGAGGAGCTTGCGCTCATAGTTGAATTGGTCCATGACGGAGACGTCTTTTGGGCCAACGATTTTTGTTTCGATGACATGGTAGATAAACAGCTCACCGTCTGGGTTCGTAATGCGCACTTCCGTGCCGACGGGAATATCGACGAGGGGTTTCAGAACCTGTTTGTAATTCCCCGCTTTCCACGCGTAGTCTGATGAGTGTCCGAATATGTACGGATTTCCGTACTCTCCCGGCAAGGCAGTGCCCGGGTAGTGCACGACGCCTTTGGTGAGCGCTTCCTGGAACACCTTCTCGGTAGCTTCGTCAACGTACTGGATGGGCGTTTCAATGCTACGGTCCGGTATCCAGAGGAAATCAGCTTGGGCAGTCTCAAGCGGAACGGGTTCGGGCTTTTGGTTTGTCGCGTTCGTATGGTGCGTCCCATTTACATTCTCCTCAATGATGGAATTGGCAGAGTCGATCGTATGCGAGCTCTGCTGCCAATTAACAAAAATCAAATACCCGACGGCAGCAGCAGCGATCACGAGGATAATTGTCATCGTATAGCTCCGCAAGCCCGCTTTTTTCTTTTTTTGGATCCGCAGTTGCATACGTGAGCTTATTGTACCAAGGGGGCTCTCGATTTTCAACAGCGCAGACATTGACCGCATTTCAATATAGTGGTTCACTATTAGTATCCCGGAACGAGGTAGTCGATTAGTTCCCGGGCAGCAGAAACTCTTTTTTGGAGGTATCTGTCGTATGAAGAAGCTGAGCGGGCTGGTTCTGATGTCCACTTCGTAGCAACCCTTCAGGCTGTACGAACCGGAATGTATGAACCGGCAAAAATCGTTCTCGCACGTCCTCGGACGCGCGTAATGATTCCGGGAGAAGATCATGTGTCTCCTCCCGTTATATTTTATAAAACTTTGACGCGCACTGGTCTGGTCCGTACAATGATAACGACGGTCCCTGGCAGCTTGCACGTACTTCAATCGAGAGGGGCCATTGCACATGGAGGTTTTCATGATGCAGAAGCGCGGTTTCCGGGGTCATCACCCGCCTTCCTCCACGGTTACGGACGGAATGGTGGCGAAGAAGACCCGGCGCGGTATGGTCGAAGTGAGCTGCGGGCACACGTTCAACACCCGGTGGAATCGGTCCTAACGCAAACTCGACGCAAGGGATGATTCCAGAGCTCAATGGAGGGTGACAGTGTTCCTATCGCCCTTTTGTTTATTCGTATATGTTACAATGTAATTAAAGCGTTACTATGTGCTGCTTTTCTTGGCGCCAAGAAAAGCGGCGGAAAAGAACCGCCGCGCATGCTCCATAATCTTGAAAATTGGGCTTATCGTCGCTGGTGACCCGAACTCCCTTCGGTCGCCACTGCTATCGCAGGGGCAAGCGGGATCACCTCCCCGCCATCCGTGGTGGGAAGCGCTCCTCTTCGCCTCAATTTTGCTACGATTCCACCGCAAAGCGCGGAAAGATCCTTAAATCCTTTTACTTGTGAAATTATCATTATTTGACTATCACCTGCCCCATGAACGCATTGCACAGGTACCGAAAAAGCCGCGGGACCATTCGCGGCTGTTAGTAGTGGAGCGCAGCAGCGATTCGTTACGGCACGACCATTTTTATAATCTGCCGAAGTATTTACGGAACGGCGACGTGCTCGTGTTTAATGACACGAAAGTATTTAAAGCGCGGTTGATCGGCAAAAAGGAAACAGGCGGGAAGATTGAGGTGTTCTTACTGCGCCCGGTTCGGGGCACTACGTGGGAAGCGTTGATTGGCGGCAAGGTGCGGCGGGTTGGCCAGCACATCCGGTTCCAGAAGGGTCTTTCGTGCACTGTTACAAAGCAACTTGGCGCCGGCGTGTGGCACGTTGCGTTCAATAAAACAGCGCGGCAGGTTTTTGCCTTGAGCAACAGAATCGGCAGAACGCCAACGCCGCCGTACATCAAAGAATCGTCCCCACTCGTTGACTATCAGACCGTATATGCGAAAAAGACCGGGTCAGTGGCAGCCCCGACTGCCGGTTTTCATTTTACCAAGAGGTTGCTCGCAGCATTGAAAAAAAAAGGCGTTCAGTTTGAATACGTCACTTTGCACGTCGGGTATGGGACGTTCCAGCCGGTGAAAGCTGACGATATCAGGAAACACAAAATGCATTCTGAATACGCCGAAGTGTCGGTTGCGACGCTCAAGCGTCTGCGGCAGGCGAAAAAAGAGGGCAGACGTATCGTTGCAGTTGGCACGACGTCGGTGCGGGTGCTCGAGACGGTCGGGTTGAACCGGCGCGGGTTTCACGGATGGATTAACACGTTTATCTATCCCGGGTATACGTTCACGGTGGTCGATGCGATGGTGACCAATTTCCACTTGCCGAAGTCAACGTTATTGATGCTGGTGTCCGCATTCGCCGGCAGGAAAAGTATTTTACATGCGTACCAAACCGCAGTACGTAAAAAGTACCGGTTTTTCAGTTTCGGCGACGGGATGCTGGTATTATAATAACCGCCTACCGAAGCAGGCGGTTATGTGATGTAACTGTTTTTTCGTTTGGGCTTACCTAACAAGCGTGAATTGCACTGTATATGCGATCCACACTGCGACAGGGTTCCCGTTTTGGATAGCCGGCGAGTATTCGCATAGGTACGCGGCTGCGATAGCGGCTTCTTCAAATCCCATGTTAAGCCGGGTGCATTTGACCGCCTGGGCTTTTTTGACTTTCCCATCTTTGCCAACATAGGCTTCGATGGTTACTTTTGCCGTAAAGCCTCCAGCGAGAGCCAGCACGGGGTATTTCGGCTGTTCCTCGCGGATTTGCACTGGCTGCCGTTCAACCGCAACGAAAACATTGGATGCTGGTATTTGATCTTCCTCGGGAATATCAATCACCAACTCCTGGGATTGGTCGGCCATAGCTGCGATTGCCGGCGCGGCAATTTCCTTCAGTTCATCCTGGGTGGCGATCACGACGTCCTCGTCAGCAATTTCCTCATCGGCCACCGGCGTCGGGATACCGACCTTTTTCATGACTATGTCAGGCTTAGCGATAGCCGGCTGTGGCAGCTTGCTTGAAAATGAAGGCGGTTGCCCCAGTTGGGCAATGGTGATGTGAATTGGCCGGGTGGTCCCGCCGACATCCTCATACGTAATGACGCGATACAGCCAGACAGATACAATTATCAGCACCATTAGCAGAGCCGCGGAGCCAATGCCCATAAGCATATGCTTCTGGTAGTAGCACTTCTGCTCCCAGGCACCGTACGGGTATTGCACTATAGCTTCCATATTACTACCTCCCATTATGGTTGACACTGTATTGCCATACTTACCGGAAAAGCCCGCGGTTACTGAGAACCAAGGGTTTTTCAAGGTGCGATTTCTAACTAAAGAATACTCTGCAATGACTGTTTGTCAAAGAAAGGTTAAAATATTCCATATTTTTTCAGCTTTGGGGATGGGATGCTGATACAATAAAGAACAGGAGACCGTATTGACGAGCGCGGGGCGGTGTGGTACGGTGGTACACTTGCAGTGCGCATTTTTATTGTTGCGATGCAGGAAAAACAGGCCTTTGGAAACAGAAGGAATTGTAAATAGAGGAGGACACATGAATCCCCACAAGGAAAGTGGCCGGGTGTGCGTTGCCGGCCTTACGAGTGCAGAGCTCGTACGCCTCATCGCAGGGCTGCAAGCCGCATACCGCAAATTTCCTTACAAAACAAAGCGGTTGCTTCGCAAATGTTTCAGGAGCGCGCGCAAGCATCCGCGGAACGGCGTTGAGTTCGGGAAGCTCGTGATCGTGCTTCTCAATTGTATCGGTGCCACAGGCAAAGCGATGCCGTTCAACCATCTGAAGTCCGGGGACCGGCTCGGTGAGCGCTGGTCGCATGCAGAGGAGCTGTTTCTCATCAAGAACTATCCATGGCTTGCCGTTGAGGTGATTGCAGCTTGCCTTGGGCGAACAGTATACTCGGTTCATGGGAAAGCAAAAGCCCTTGGCCTTCGCCGGACGCAGTACTCAGGCTCAAAGGCGGACTGGAAAATCTGGACGCCCGCGCAGGAGCGTCGGTTGGTGCGGCTTCGGAAAAAAGGGAAATCATTCGCGCAGATTGCGCGAAGTATGCAACGGACCCTCAACTCGGTCGAGGGTAAGTACCATAAGATCATGCGGCTTCGGGCGCAGAAGAAGAGAGCAGCACGGCGGTAGTCTGCTTGCCAGTTTGCAAATCGGAGGTCTCCGAAGTTTCGGAGGCCTCTGCTTATTTTACGCGCGAGAAAACGGTTCATTAATCGAGGAGCGTTTTAATGCGGCTCGCCTGGGCAGCGAATGCGGCCCAGTAGTTTTTATCGCGTTTCGCCTGCAACTCCTGCGCGATGAGCTCCCAGTCATGCGCGACAATGCGGACAGCCTTGAACCGCGCCGGGTCGATCGTCTTCATGTACGTCGCGTGTTTGGTGAACTTGCCGGAGATGTCCTGCTGCCGGTAGTCTTCGAGCTTGCCCATCATGCCGCCCCACTCGGTATCGCTGATTGGAATTTGCGCAAACCGCTGGGCATCAACTATTTTCATATGGTAGGCATGGGACGCAAACAGGACCCAGTTGTTCTGGGCTGCGCATTTTTTCAGGATTGCGAGGATGCTCGCCCACTCATTATCGCGGATTTCGATGAGCGAAGCGCGTACCGAGTCGATTAACTTCATCCGGGCAAGCCGCGCGGTAAAGGCTTCCCAGTTTTGCTGGCGGCGGTAATTTTCGAGGTGGCGCATCATCCCCATCCATTCATCATCACTGACCAGGACTTCCTTGAACCGCTCAGGGTCAATCACCGCCATGCGCGCCGCGTGCCAGGTGTAGTCAGGCCAAAACTTTCCGCGCGCGTAGTTCTGCAGCTCGGTTTTCATGTTGTCCCAGTCGGACTCCGTAACTTCCATGTTGGGGCCGATCAGCGTCATAGAGTAATATGAGAGGGCAACCAGAGGTTTCCCTCTCATCACTTTCCCTTCCAATAAAGTATGCCTCGCCCCGGGACCGTATAACCCGTGGGCTCGGCATGACCTATCGCCTCGTCAGTTTGTTAAAGCGCTGGTAAGTATAGCAAATTTGAGTGTTTCTGAGGAGCGAGTATCAGTTCCGTTAATATATTTTTTCTACACTTGTCCCTGAATAGTAGTGTTGCAGAATCCAGTCGAATGATTTTCCCTCCTCGGTTGCATACCCGCGTGCGCCCTGGGCCGACAAGCCGACCATGTGGTTTCCCTCAAGCGTGTTCCAGTTTGAAATTTTTCCATATGGATCATCGACCGAGACAAGCCACGGGTATCCGCTTCCGGCCCATACTTCATTCCAGCTCCGTGTCCTGCCGTCCGTGCCCGATGAGTATGCTGCAATGGCAATACCCTGGGGGTTTATTGTGGTTACCGCGTCAGGATGCGTGATCACGACGCCACTTGTTGCAATAACTGCTGCGAGCGGGTCAATTGAACGTTGCTCGAATCCATAGCCACGGTACACTTGGTCGGTGTTGGCATTGATGTCGTAATAATTATCCGCGTGCTTCCCGCCGCGCACGGTGTGCCAGAGAACGTACGACCGCGCCGCGACAATGAGCGATTTCAAATATTCTGGTGGCTGTTCATTCACCACTTCCGCGAGGCCACGGAGATATGATTCGACCGGGAGCTCATTGATCACCCACGTTTCGCCGGTGTTCGCAGAATGCCGGACCTCAACGTTCCCGCGGAATGTATTGTCATTGAGCGTCGAATTCCAACCCGGCGAGTGCTGGTAGCTTGTGATTTCTACGATCGTGTTCGGATCGTCGGGCACGATGCGCGTATACGTTGATTCATTCACCGCGATATTTGTAATGACGTCCGCTTTTTTTGCAGTCTGCTTTCCGTCCGCAGGCGTGACGACAGAATATGCGCCGTTTGCCGTAACGGTAACCGTTTCGGTTGTAGTGTACAGGCCAATCCGCACCGTTGGTTCGCCGGTAATCGGTTCGACCGGTGTTTGTTGCGGCGGGTCGCCGATTTTAAATTTGAGGGTTACGTTGCCCCCGGGGATCCACAGAAGATTTTCTGCAACGAGAGCGAATTTTTCCGTGTAATATGCTTCGACCGTTGGCGCTTTGAGCGCAAATTGGAATCGGCCCGTTTCGCCGGGCAACACCCGCTGCTGCATGAGGCGCGCCGGCCGGTAGTAATACTCATTCCAGTAATCGTGCTTAAATTCACTGACACGGCCGATCGGGTCCGCGACGTTCAGTGCGATAAAATGGTCGCCGGCGTTGTACCAGGTTTTCGAGCCGGTATTTTTGAAATCAACCCAGAAGGTGAATGAGACGCCTGGGTCTGCCGTTATAGTGCCGCCTTTGCTTTTCCCCGCGACCGCTGCCCGGTAATAGGGTACGCCTTTTGCGGATTGCCCGACGCCGATGGTGAAATGTACGCTTCCCCCGGGGATCCACAGAAGATTCTCAGCCACCAGGCTGAATTCTTCGAAATACGTCGCAACCTGTTCAGGCGCCTGCAGGGCAAAGCGAAACCGGCCGATCTCGCCCGGCTTTACCTCGTCCTGCAACAGCCGCGTTGGGCGGTAGTAGTATTCATTCCAAAATTTATGTTGAAAGGGGCTTTCGCGACCTGCTGGTCCAGCGACATTCAATGCAATAAAGTGGTCGCCATTCCGGTACCACGTGGCAGTTCCCGTATTTAAAAAATCGACCCAGACAGTGAGTGCTTGGCCTGGGTTGAGAGTAATAAGTCCATTGCTTTTTCCTGTGAGCTGCGCTTGGTATGCGGGAGGCTCCTCAGCAGCAGCTTTCACGACGGTAGCGCCGAGTACGCGGGGCGCCTCCGCGACGGCTGGCACGGACCGGGGTCCGTACGTCCCGACACACCCTTCGCTGAATGCATCGCTGGCGCTCGCGGCGCTCGCAGGATCAAATGCTTCGGTAAATGGCGAATAATCGTCGATGGTATCCGCCTTGGCCTGTTGGCCCCCTATGAATTCAGGGATAAATGGCAGCAGCAAAAGCACCATGACGACCGTGAAGAGGACCGTGTATCCATTTTTTTGCATATGGTATACCCTTTTTTGGGGCTCCCGCCGCGCGAAACGGCCAAAAAAAGACGCTCATTCATTGCCCAACGGACGTGCGCTCGCCAGTACTCTCGCGGATTGGGGCTCGTTTTTATTTTTATTTTTTGGATACAGCACCGAAGGTCATGTAAGCCCCGAGTATATTCTTGGAGGCTTTGTTTTGTTTTTGTTTGACAATAGTACTGTATCTGAAGTAATGATAGCATAAAAAAAGCCGTTTGTCAATCATTGAGGTTCCGTGGTAGGATACATTTGGCCGCACCAGGGGTGTACTGTAGTTGTTGAGGTAATTTTTATTCATGCAATGTCGTACACGCGCAAGATCGCACACAACACAATAGTCCAGATCGCCGGCAAGGGGGTGAGCACCGTTATCGGCGTGATTGTTATCGGTATGCTGACGCGGTACCTCGGCGCCGCAGGCTTTGGCCAGTATACGACCATCATGGCGTTCCTGCAGCTGTTTGGCGTACTGGTTGATCTCGGGCTGTATGTCATCCTCGTGAAAAAAATGTCCGAGCCTGGCGTCGACGAGAAGAGCATTGTCAGCAATATTTTCACGCTGCGGCTGATATCGGCCATTATTTTTCTGGGCGTTGCGCCCGTGGCTGTCCTTTTCTTCCCCTACGCAGCCGCGGTGAAGTGGGGCGTTCTGATCACGACCCTATCATTCCTGGGCATTACGCTCAATCAAGCCCTGTCAGGTGTGTTTCAGAAACATCTCCGTATGGACAAGGTGGTGATCGCCGAAGTCATCGGGCGATTCGTCCTCATCGGCGCGACGTGGATTGCGATCCGGCAGGACCTTGGCCTTCTCTGGGTGATGGGGGCGGTTGTTGCCGGCTCTGCCGTGAATTTCTTCCTCACCTTTTGGTACAGCCGGCAATTTGTGCATATCACCCTCGCGTTTAACATGAGGGTATGGCGAGAAGTTGTGCGTGACACGTGGCCGATTGCACTCTCGATTGCATTCAATCTCATTTACTTTAAAGCGGATACTATTATTCTCTCGCTGTACCATTCAGAGGCCGATGTCGGTGTCTACGGTGCAGCGAGCAAGGTATTAGAGGTATTGGTGACGTTCCCCGCGATGTTTGCCGGGCTTGTATTGCCGCTCCTCACCGCAGCGTGGGTTGCCGCAGACCGTGAAAAATTCCAGCGCGTATTGTCAAAATCGCTCGATGCGATGCTCATGGTCGCCCTGCCGCTCATTGTTGGCACGTGGTTCGTGGCGCAACCGGTGATGGACCTGATCGCTCCGGAGTTTCACGATTCAGCTGCCATCCTCCGGATATTGATTGTCGCCACAAGCATTATTTTCGTCGGAAACGTATTTGGAAATACGGTCGTCGCCCTCAACCGGCAAAAGACCATGATGTGGCTCTACCTGGCGGTTGCGCTCATTGCGCTTGCCGGGTACCTCCTGGTTATTCCGTCGTATAATTACTTCGGTGCCGCGTGGGTGCGGGTCGGCGCCGAGTTTCTGATTACTGTATCAGCGGTTGCTGTCGTGCTCGGGGTAACGCGGGTGAAGATGCCGCTTGCCGTGCTCTGGAAAACTCTCGTGTCGTGCGCCGTGATGGCCGGTACGCTCTGGGCAGCACGCCCTGTCGGCTGGGTCGTATCAGCAGCCATTGGTGCGGCTGTATACCTGGGCTTGATGGTCCTCCTCCGGGGTTTAAGCCGGGAAACGATACGGGAAGTCGTTCGGATAAAATAACCATATGCAACGAATTTTAATCTGCAAATTTCCATACTCATCGCTGTTCGGCGGCGGCGAACAGCACACCATCCAGCTGGTCCAAGGGCTCGAGCAGAAGGGATTTGAGTTTTTCTTGGCATCGTCATGCCGCGTCCTGCTGTATGAATTCCGGAAGCGGAAATGGCACGCACAGCGGTGGTGGGCCGGCCCCGAGCCGGTTTCACGAGGGACCCTCGTTCTGTGGCCTTTTACGGCGTTGTTTGCTGGCGTATCGATCGTGTGTATGCTCGTGTACTACCGTATCGTGCGCCGCGTCACAATCCTCTATTGCTTATCATTGACGGAGAAAATACTTGCCACGGTCCCTGCCCGCATGCTTGGCATGAAGGTTCTCTGGATTGAGCACGTGACGTTTGACCGGTGGCTGACGCAAAACCCCCTCCGATACTGGTATCGGTTGGTGTCGCGGCTTGTTACGGTCGTCGCAGTTTCGAATGCGGTCAAGCAGCAGCTTTTAGACGAAATTCATGTACCGGCGCGGGCACTGACAGTCATATACAGCGGTATCGATTGTACAAAATTTGTGATGCGTGACCGGCGCTGGGAGCAGGCAGCGCGCTTTAATATCGGATGCGTTGCCCGGCTTGAAAAGGAAAAGGGCCTCGAGTTTCTCATCCAGGCGGTGAAAATCATCCGGGAATTTGTACCGTACGTGCGGTTAATTATCGTTGGGGAAGGGAGTGAACGCCGGAAACTCGTGTGGCTCGCGGAGCGGCTCGGGCTGAATGAAGCCGTCCAGTGGGTTGGCCGCCAGCGTGAAATTGAGAAATGGTACGGATACTTTGACGCCTACTGCCTCCCGTCTGTCATCCGCGAGTCGTTCGGCATCACAATTCTTGAGGCAATGGCGTCGGGCGTACCCGTCGTCGCATCGCGGATCGGCGGGATACCTGAAATCGTCACGCATGGCGTTACCGGCCTGCTCGCTGAGCCGGGTTCCAGCCAGTCGCTGGCGGACCAGCTCATGAGCCTGTACAATGACCGGTTAGCGGCAAAGGATATGTCTGTCGCAGCGCGGCGCGGCGTCGAAGAACGGTTCAACGTAGACCGCATGATCAGGGATTTCTATTTACTTATGCGGCGTTAGTATGCAACAAGTCAGCCAATTCATTCAGTTAATGTCGGCGCGGCAGTGGGGTATTGTCATTGGAGCTCTCGTTCTTGCATGTATCGCGGGAGTCGGTATTGGGTCGGCTCCTGTGCTGCTCGTTGTTGGAGTTATTGGGTTGTGTATACTCGCCGGATTTATACTACGCGATCCAGCTGTTGGGCTCGTGTTGGTAGCCGTGAGCCTCCCCTTTGAGCGACTGGGAGCATATGAGCTTGGTGATATGACCGTGCGCGTGTCGCAGATATTTTTTGCGGTTACCGCAGTGTCGTGGGTTTTCTATGCTTTCCGTACGGGACAGCGGCGATTCGCCGGTAACCCTGCGCTTATCCCCCTTGTTTTATTTCTCGCCTGCGGCCTTATTTCAATAGTGAATAGTGAGAATACCGGCCGGTCAGTGGTCGTTCTCGCCTATACGGTATTTACCGCCGCGCTCGCGTTTGTCATCCCGAACATTGTCCGTACCAGGGAACAGCTCCAGCGGATTATTGTGGCAATAATAATTTCATTTGTTCTCGTATCCTCTTTCGGCATTTTCCAATTTGTCGGTGATATGGGTGGGTTGCCAACGACGGTGACAGGATTGCGTGAATTATATACAAAGAATGTCCTTGGTTTTACGCGAGTCCAGTCGACGGCATACGAACCCCTCTACTTCGCGAATTATCTACTCATCCCAATCGGCCTCCTTGCTGCTTTGTTCCTGTCCGGGAAGCGGTTCATACGCTCCGGATGGCTGATTGTGCTGTTCGGCCTCGGGGTCGTGAATTTGATATTGACGGTTTCCCGCGGGGGGTACCTCGCGCTCCCGGTCGTGCTTTTGGCGGTTGCGGTATTCTACATTCGCAAGCTCCTTTCGGTGCCGACGATGGTCACTATACTTATCGGCGGTGCTCTTGTCGGGTGGGTTGTGGTGCAGACGCTCGGCTCGAGCGGAGAACCGTTTACCATGGAAAAATTTACCGGGCATATCACGAATGCCTTCTACGGCGCTTCATATAGCGAACGGATAAATACTTTTGAGCAGTCCTATGCCGCATGGCGCGAGCAGCCGCTCATCGGCATTGGTATCGGTGGTTTTGGCCCGTACGAAGCGCCCCATCCTGCCTACATGCCCGCAGACGGCTGGCGGATCGTTAATAATGAATTTCTGGAAATACTCGCGGAGGAGGGAATTGTTGGGCTCACGCTCTTTATTTTCTTTCTGGTTGTGTTGTTTGTCCGGTCATACCGGGCGCTCCGAGTTACCAACGACCGGTATACCCGCGCCGTCCTGGTCGGTTTGAGTGCCGCGCTCCTCGGGATTCTCGTCCAGTACCAGACGTTTTCGACACTGTACATCATGCACGTTTGGTTTGTGGTCGGCCTCATCATTGCATGCCAAAATATTATTTTCAACAGCCATGCTGAACAAGCTCCGCGCGTGGGTTCGGGCCAATAAGTACGAAGTCGCCATCGTCCTCTGTATTGTGTGTGTTGGTGGTTTTGTGCGCCTGTACCACGTTGGCGCATGGATGCACTTCGGCAATGACGAGGGCAGAGACGCGTTTACCGTCGCCGATATCGCCGAGCATGGGTATGTGAAGCTCGTCGGTCCCGCCGCGTCGAGCATCAGCTCAGATTTTCATCTGGGCCCTGCATTTTATTACTTGCTCGCTCCGGCGTACGCGCTTATGCATTCTCGCCCATCAGCTGGCGCGGTGACCGTTGCCCTATTTTCAACCGCGACAATTGTTCTCGTCTGGGCAGTTGCTCGAAAATTTTTTGGCCGTGCTGCTGGCTTGATCGCTGCAATGCTCTATAGCGTCAGTTTTCTCGAGGTGTACTATGGCAGGTGGGCGTGGAATCCGAATCTCGTGCCCTTTTTTGTGCTCATCATTATTTTTGCACTCTTCCAGCTTGGGTTGCACCGCGACCGGCCGGCGAATGCATGGTACCTCTTTGTACTCGCCATCAGCCTCGGCATCGTTATGCAGCTTCATGGGACAGCGCTCTTTGCGATGCCGGTTCTCTGCGCTGCGTATTTGCTGATTACAAGGCCACGGATCCCCTGGAAAAAGTATCTGATTGCCGGTGCGTTACTCATATTCGTGAATATTCCATTGATACTCTATGAAGCAACGAACCGCCTGGGAAATACCCGCAGCCTCATTCGCTTGCTTACCCAGTCAGATAGCAATATCCAGATCAGCATTATTGAACGCTTCAGGCGGGCAGTCGTGTTGACCCGCAGCTTTTGGTATGAAACCCTTTTCCATAGCCGCTTTCGGGAATTGGCGGCGGTTGCCATCGTTGCATTGGTAGTATTCATACTCTGGCGGATTTTCAGCGCATTGAAGCACAAGCGGAAAGATCGTGCTTTGATTCTGTGTCTCCTGTGGCTGTGTATTCCCTTTTGCCTCCTCGTGCCGTATAAAGACGCAATTCCAGTCCATTACTTTTGCACTGTATTTCCTGCCCCTTTCATTATTTTTGGGTGGTTTGCGGGGTTTGTCTGGCATTCCCTGCGCGGCTACGGCCGGGTCGGCGTTGTAATGCTCGTTATCGTGCTCTGGGGCTTGCAACTCGGATATTCGACGCGCTTGCTGCATGATCTGTCGCCAACTGGTTCACGTGCGACATCGTATCCCGTTACGCTCTCAGAAATGGAGCAGGTTGCGGCATTTATTAAACAGGATAGCAAAGGCCACACGTTTAATTTTCAAAGCGAACCCTCGGGCGCGTATGAACGCAGCTATGAATACGTGTTCGAGTGTGCGGACATTGCCGCGAGCGTTGTGCCGGAAACACTTCAGTACACGGTACTTATCGGCCGGAATGCTGCAATTCCGGACAGTATACTGCCCGAAACTGTCCGCAGCACGCGTACGATCGGAAACGTCCGTGTTATTGTTGCCGAGCAGAATCGAGGCAACGGGGATTGACAACTCACGGGAGTTCCGGTACTTTGGTTTGATGGAGAGCACAGAATGATAGCAATCTATGCAACGAATTGGGACAGCTATTTATATTGCGATTATCGCGCTTGTCGGAATAAGCGGCAGCGGTTTTTTGTGGTACTATACGCAGCAGCTTCACCCGATATCGTCGGGCGCATTCATTACAAGGCCGCAAAGCCAGCAAATACTGGGCGTTGAAACAGGCACGAACAGCGGTGGTCCGGTTGTTCTATCAACAGGTGATGAAGTAACTTCTCTTTTCCTTGAATATTGTTTACGGGCCCCGACCGCCGAAGAGCTGACCCAGTGGACCGGTGAAGATATTGCAGCGCTCCGCGAGCACCTTCAGTTTATTCAGGTTGTTACTGAGCGTTTCAACAAGCGTTACGTTAGTGGGTGCGTCTATTCGCCTGTTGCCGAATAGGTATGTAAAAAAACCGGGCGGCATGCGCATGTGCCGGCGTTTTTTGTTTCGGGGCAGTGTGGTAGAATAGGGGTATGTTGGAAACAATACTCATTATTCTGTTTGTCGTCTGCTTCGCCATTATCAGTATCTGGAAGCTTGATTGGGCTATAACTCTCTGCATCGCATTTACGCCGACGTACCTCCTGCGGTTCTGGGTTGATTTTTTGCCGATGACAATTCTGGAAGCCATGATAGTGGTCATCGTTGCCGTGTGGGCATTTCGTACAGTACGCACGCGCATGCAGACCAAAGCGTGCCCCGCGCGGTTTCCATGGAAATGGCTTGCGGTTGCGTTTGTTGCTGTCGGCGTGCTCGCAATGTTTGTTTCCCCGTCGTTGCGTGCAGCAGCGGGTTTGTGGAAGGCATATATCGTTGAGCCGGTGTTATTCTTCATGGTCTTCGTGAATGTAATTCGCACGCGCGAGCAGGTGCAGCAGGTTTTGTGGGGCTTGGGCGCGACCGCGGTCGTCATCGGCTTTATTGCCATGCTGCAGTATTTGAATATTGTTTCGATTCCGTCCGGGTATGGCCTGGAAACGCCGCGGCGTGCGACGTCCGTCTACCCATTTCCGACAGCCGTCGGGAAGTATGTCGGGCCGATCGTTGCGCTGTTTCTTGGAATTCTCATCACGCGGGGAGTCGGGAAAATCAAACCGCTTTGGGAATTCATCCAGCGAAATGTATTTGGATTGGGCGTGGTGGCGTTCGGCGGCATTGGCTTGCTTTTTTCGATGTCGCGCGGCGCCCTCATCGGCGTATTTGCCGCAGCAGTTATGGCAAGCTTTTTTTCGAAACGCCGCTGGCAAATCCTCGCGATGCTCGCCTGTATTATCGTTGTCGCGTTTGCCATCCCCCAGACCCGAGATAACATACTCGGCGTTTTCAGCGCGACGGACGTATCAACCGATGTACACCTTGTGATGTGGAAAGGCGCATGGCGGATTATTGAAGATAATCCGATCCTTGGTACCGGGCTTGCAAGTTTCCCGATCGTTTATGATCAATACAAGGAGGCGTCTCATACGGAATACTTTCCAAATCCGGACCATTTGATCCTCTCGCTCTGGATTGAAATGGGGCTCGCGGGCCTTGTCGTTTTCGTGCTCATCGTTGTGCAGTTTTTCAGGAAAGCCGCTGCCCTCGTAAAATTTGAACGGGCGCATACCGTTGGTTTGATGGCAGCAATAGTTGCTATCCTGGCGCATGGTTTTTTCGACACGCCGTATTTCAAGAATGATCTGGCGATTGAATTTTGGGTACTTGCGGGCGTGTTAGTTGTCCTCGATCGGTTATCTGCCCGTGCGGCTCCAGCCGTTGATGAAAAGCACACTGAGCAGACTACGGCCGCATCGTAGTTTTATTATATTAGCTCTGAAGTGCGTTGGAGGCCCCCGTTTCTTTATGGTATAATTGCATAACGAAAGCAGTTTATTAATAAACCTAAACAATTATGAACACACGGACAGTAGCAACCGGGGCTGGCGTTGCGCTCGCGGGCGTTTTTGTTTTTGCGCTCGTCGTAGGGCTGTCACTCCCGCACGGCGTTCACGCGCTCTCAAAGCACGATGAGGTGAAAGCCGCATTCCAGGAGATGCTCGACCGCGACCCGTCGACGGTCGACTACACGAATAATATGGCGGACTTCAAGGGCCGCGCTGAGATCAAGAAGGAGCTCAATGCATGGCCGGAGCGTGACCTCGCGATTCAGGCTATTTACCAGCGGGCGCTCGGGCGCGCTGCGATGGAGCGCGAACTCGCGCAGCTCAAGGCGTGGGTCGCAGACAACAACCGGATCCGGGAGCAGCTCTTCAATACGATGGAGCGTGGCCTCGCAATCCGCAATGTGTACAACCGGTACCTTGACCGCGAACCGGAGGATACCGCGGTTGATTTTTACGAAATAACGCGGTCCGATATTGGGGACATTCTTGACGTTTTGAACCAGAGCAGCGAGCGGCGGCTTGCTCTCGAGCAAACCATCGAGGAGCAGATCGGCCGCGATGCGACTGAGGACGAAATTGAGCAGTTCTTAGACACTCGGTCTGACCTTTTAAATGTTGTGCGCGGCATCCGGAACCCCCTCATCGTTGACGTGACAGATTCCCTGGGCAACGTGCAGGAGAACTCCTGGGCGGTCGAAAATACAGGCGCTTGGAGCATGGAAGAGTACCAGGAGAACGCCCCGGCGATCACCGCAGGCGATGAAATGACATTCACCGTCCGCGCATTTGACTATGTTCCGGAAGACGTTGAGGTTGACGGCGACGAGAGCGTAGAAGAGGCGTGCGATACGACGGCAATCGAAGTGCAGGACGGCAAGGTTGTCAACAAGGTTTTCTATAAGTTTACGGTCGGCAACAGCATGGACCCGATTCAGGATTGGAGCACGAGCAATACTGTTACGTGGACGGTTGATGCGGCCCACCTCGGCCACGAAGTTCCAATAACTGCGTGGGTGAAGGATAATAATTTAATCGAGCGAATGGGACCGGGCCTCGGGGATGATTATACCTACCTCACGTACAATATCCACAGCAATTCAGAAAACGAAGACGCGACCTTATCAACCGTGACTGATTCACTCGGCAATACGCAGCCAGATTCATGGATACCGGATGGTTCGTTCGGCACGTATAAAGATGACAACGGCGATACGGTGAAACCAGTCGTGGGCGTGGGCGACAGCATTACGCTTACGGCGAACGCAACCGACCCGGAAGACGATTCGCTCGAGTACCGGTTTATGTTCTGCAATGCAAGCGGCAACTGCCCCGTGATTCAGGATTGGAGCACGGACAAGACATACACATGGGAGGTCACCTCGGATGACATTGGATATAGTGTTGAATGGGAGATTGCCGTGAAGGATAACAATGATATCCTCGCTGCCGGTGACAAGGGGGACGACTGGACTATGGTTACGTACCAGGTTGAGGGCACCGAGGGCAGCAATGCGGTATTTACCAAAGTTACCGATAACAAGGGAAATACCCGATACCAATCGTACGCGAATGACAGCCTCAACGATGAAGATAGCTTCAACGCAATGCCATACCCGATTTTGCACGTTGGCGACACGGTAAAATTTACCGCAACGGCAACTGATGAGGAGGGAGATCCGCTGACGTACAAATTCTTGACGTGCAAGACCGGCGGCTCCTGTGTAATTGGCAAGGACTGGAGCACCTCGCAGACGTTTACGTGGAGCGTAACCGACGACTACGTCAGCCCGAATACTGTCGTGTTTGTTGACGTGAAAGACGATAATGGCGAAGATATGGTCGGCGACAGCGGCGACGACTGGATCGCGCTGACCTACCAAGTTTGGGAGTAAAAAAGAATTTGCAGGATTTCACGCGGACCCCCGGCAATCCCGGGGGTTCGTTTTTTAAATAACCGCATGGTATACTGTGGTGGCAGAATATATCACAAAAAGGGGGTGATATCATGAAGAAAGCAATGATTGTAGCTGCGGTGGTTATCGCTTCAACGGCCATTACCGCAGGTATCGTACACGCAGCGACGTCTCACAATGTCACCGCAACCCTCGGGGGCGTATCCGGAGACTATTTTGTGATTGATGGCGTAATGAATGTCAGCTCGCTGAAAGTAGGAGGCCAGGGTTCCGGCGGCGTTACGCAGTTCAACGGCACCATTCTCAATAGCACGACGGGCACTGGTGGTGTCGATAATCCAGTCACATTCGGTGACAACGTCCGCATCGATGGCCGCGTGTACCGTGGCGCGACCGCAGGCGCAGGCCTCGATGACGACAAACCGTTCATCGTCAATGACGACATGGAGGTGGCGGGCACCTTAACAGTTGGGGGCAATGATGTCCCTACAAAAAGAGTACTCTCCGGTTCTCTCGATAGAACCGCTGCCGGTGATGAGACTGTAGAAAATGATTACAGCGATACTTGCACAGAAGAATATCCTGAAGGATTGGAAAAGTACGTCTACCACTATAGAAAAATTTCAATCCCGGAATTACGCGTTGATAACCCGATGGAATTACGAGCCTTCATATCCACCAATGCGGCAACGGGGAGTCTCGACGTGGAGAACTTGTGGGCGTCTGCGAATTATACCATGACCGACGGTGCAATTTATGTTTATTATAAAGCCGACACCCACTTGTGCGGCGGATCGATTACTACGACGTACGTTACTACTGGCGATTACAAGATAGTTATCTTTGATTAACCGTTTGAAGATAGTTTATTATTAAAAGAATACGGCAGTCAGTCTGTCGTATTCTTTTAGTTAACGTATTACTATTTACAAAATGCCTAAAATACGCTATAATTCATATTGAGAGTGAAAATAAAAACCAATACCAAAAGCACGCCATGAAGGTTTCTCGAACAATGAAATTCTCTATTTTTGGCACGGTTGCTGTATTGGCAATCGTTTTTTTAGGTACACGGGTTGCCTCTGCTTCGCCCGCCTTTCGCAGCAGTGAAGTCATCGATAACCCCAGCCCCGTCGGCGCATATACGTCCCCTATCTTAACGATGGATTTTCCGTGCACCGTCGTTGGTTTTGGGTGGCAGGGCGCTGGCTCATTGGACATGTCAATCCGGCTGTATTCAGGCCATGCATGGGGCGGATGGTTCGGCGCCAAGCCCGAGGATTCTCTTGAGCGTGATGGCTGGAATATGGCGACGGATCCGATAATCGCCGCATCAGCAACCAAGCTTCAATACCAGCTGGGTGGCTCAGATGATATCACAGCTATCAAGTTTGTATGTATTGGCACGGAGCACGGTTCAATTGCAGTGGGCGGTAATTTCTTTCGTTCGGTTTTCAAGAGCGCCGCGGCGGCAGAAGGCCTCGATGTCGTGTCACGGAGCGAATGGGAGGCCGATGAGGATTGGCGTTTTGATTCAGACGGCGAGGAAGTGTGGGCGCCCGAGTACGAGTGGCCAACCACGTTTGTGGTGCACCATACGGCGGGCGGCACGGGAGGCAGCAATCCCGCAGCGACGATTCGCGGTGTGTACTATTGGCACGCGGTCAGTTTGGGCTGGGGGGATATTGGGTACAATTATCTCATTGACCAGAATGGCACAATTTACGAAGGCCGGTACGGCGGCGATGGTGTCATCGGCGCGCATACGTTCCGCGATGCCGCGTGCAATTCGGCGCGGTTCGGCGGGAACGGCACGGTGAATTTCAATGAGGGATCGATCGGCATCGCGGTACTCGGCGATTATGAAACAAAGCAGACCCTCAATGCGAAGGTAAAAGCGGCCATCGCGACGCTCACGGCGCACAAAGGCAAGACGTTCGGCATTCGGCCCGAAGATCAAAATGTTTTTCATGGGGACACGTACCCAAACATTGTCGGCCACAAGGATCTTGATTGCACAATCTGCCCCGGTAAGAATTTGTATTCGAAGCTCGCGGGCATCCGTACAGCCGCGCAGGAGAAGTACGACGCGCTTCCCAAATCGCCACAAGCGGTCGTGAAGGCGACGTTTGTCGGGCAGAGCGAGCAGCCGCTCACGATGCCAGCCGGTACGACCAAGGAGATGTGGGTTGAATTTCGGAACGATGGCACAGAAACATGGCGCAATTATTCGCCGGCAGCGCCGACGGTGATTGCACAGAGTTCAGGAACCTTGAAGCTCACTGGCAGTGGTTCTAACGCTCCGACCCTGGTCACTGCCAATGTCGCGCCAGGAGAAACCGGGCGGTTTGCATTCAGCATCACCGCGCCACGGGATGCGCTCGACGTAACCGAGGAGTTTGCGCTCGCCATCAACGGGAAGGTTCTCTCGGGAACGACGTTTACCGTGACCGCCACCGTTACCGACCTTGAATATGCGGCAGCTATGGACAGCATGGTGATCAAGCCGGCAACGTTTATAAATGCAACCCAGCTGGTGACGGTGAAAATTAAAAATCGCGGCACCAAGACATGGCAGCACGGTTCGTATAAGCTACGCATTTATGATTTAGGCGATGCCGTGAGCCGGTTCCGTGATACGAGCTGGCCGGGCGAGTACGGTGATATTAATTTCAGCGAAGCGTCGGTTAAGCCCGGCAAGCTTGCAACGTTCACCTTTACGTTTCGCAGCCCTGACGAGCCCGGCTTATTCTACAACCGCTACCGTTTGCATGGTGATGAGGCGGTTGTCCAAAAGGAGGACCGTTCGATTACCCGCGTTGATTCGCCATGGCAGGCTGCCTTCGTGGAGCACAATATCCCCGCGGCAGTTATGAATGTGTGGCGGTTGGGCGTTGTTATTAAATTCAAAAACACCGGCATAACTACCTGGGACCGCAGTGTTGTTTTAAAGGCATACGATCTAGGCGATGCGGTAAGCCGGTTCCATGATATATCGTGGGTAAATAATTATTCTCCAGCGCGCCTGAAAGAACAGAGCGTGAAACCGGGAGAAACCGGCACGTTCGAGTTCAGGTTCCGTTCCCCCGCTGAACCCGGCGTGTATTTTGACCGGTTTGTCCTGGACCGCAACGGCAGCGCAGTGCAGGGCGGGGAGTTTACCCTCCTGACGCGGGTAGATAAATAATTTGATACAAAATAGTAAGAGCCGCGATGGAACAGGTGTCCATGCGGCTCTTTTCATTTGAGTGTGGTTTGTGTTGCTTACGCCTTCATTGCCGCGTCGGCGTCTTCCTGCCATAGGGTTTCGACCATCTGGAGTACGATCGGAGGCGTGTTGGCCTTGAAGCCAATGGTGGACGGGGTGATACCGGCATTCTTCATGAGCGCGACCAGTCGACGGAAGTCTTGGATTGTGAACATTTCGGGGTTCGCGGCGATCTCCGCGGCGAGTTTTTTGGCTTCCGCCTCGTTGCCCGTCCGCTCCAGCTCATCCAACTCGGCGAGAAGAGGGGTCAGAAGTGTGACAATGCGCTGGTCGCGAGAAGGGGATATGTCTGCGTCGGTAAGCGCATCACGTATTTCGGAAGCAATAAATGATATGCTTCCTTGATGCGCGTCTTTGCGAACTTTTTCCAGCAGATCGAGAACATAAAAGACGAGATTCGTGTCGAGGAGCAATTGCTGGAACTGGTCCCAACTGATCGTTGACGAAGTCAGCACTGCCGCGTGTCCAAAAAGTTTCTGGGCCCGGTCCACTTCGGCAAGGTTGCGTGTCATGAAATTCGCCTTGATCCCGCCGCGGATCTTGGCGATTGACCCGATGAGCAGCATGAGCGTATTTTTTTCAGCGCCCAGCCTAAGGAGCTTCCTCCCCATAAAGAAAATGAGAACAGCGAGCGCCCCACAAATTACTGCTAGTACGATCGTGAGTGTCATGATGACCTCCCCCGTTAACGGTGTATGCTACACAAACATTGGTTGTCGAAGAGCCATTACGGAAAAAGAGCAAGTAGAATAAACTATCATGGATAGATAAAAAAGTCAAGGGTAGGGGAAATGATATTGCCGCATTGCTGGTAATTCTGTACAATGGGGGTGGCATTGAATTTTTGGGATGTTATGTAATATATCAACTGCTATGGAATCGCGTAAAAAGACAATTCTCGTCGTTGAGAACGTTCGGTCCCTCGTCGAGGCATTGCGAAACAAGCTGAGCAAGAGCGGGTACTATGTCGAATCAGCCAAAGATGGCGAGGAAGCGCTCGTGAGGATTGCGGCAGGGGCGGTGGATCTTATTATCCTCGACCTGATCATGCCGCGGCTCGACGGCTTTGCAGTGCTCCGGGAAATGATGAAGCGCAATATTACCATTCCCGTCATCGTCGCGTCCAATATCAATGAGCAGGAACAGATCAATTATGCGAAAGCGCTGGGCGTAAAGCATTATATCGTCAAGTCAGACACGAGTCTGCAAGAAATACTCGATCGGATAAAAGAAATTCTGTCGCACTCGTGAGTTCGTGGTCAATTAGACGAGATACGCCGGTTTTCAAAAAACATCGTGCTAAAATTTGCACGGTGTTTTTTGGTGAGAAACAACTTATTACCCCGAACTTCCCCCTTGAAAAATACAATCTGGTCTTATTTTGCTATAATATAGACAAGGAAATCCAGAGGATAGGGGTAAAAAGCGATAGACAACCCATTATAGCTCAAATATGAAAAAAGAGGAAAACAAATTAACTCCGGGGGAGAAAGCAAAGGCCGAAGAAAGAATGAGGGAAACAATCAGGAAGAGTTTTGATTTTGGCAACGGAGCAGAGGTTTTGATTGCTTCTCACAAGAGTGCGTCTGATGAACAAGGAACGGTTAGCCATTTCTTTACTTCAAGGATACCAAAATTGCAGATAAAATCAAGGAATGTGCAAAAAACTATTAATGTTGAGATGTCCTCGGTTGAAGAAGATAATCAATCTCTACTTCACTTCTTGTTTAAGAAGAGTAAGAAGTAGTTAGCTTATAATTACTTACATAGCGCTCTGTTTTGATTTTGCTCTCTGGCGCGTAATAGCGGGAGCGCATATTTTCGGTATCTGGCCGCTATTTCCTCCGTCTCCGCAAGCCTTTCGTCCAGCTCCTCCTCGGGAATCTCGTCAATATCGTCAATCTTAACTTTCTGTGCAGCATATTTCCCCTTTAACTTATATGCCTTATCAAGGCCGGCGTCATTTGCACGCCATTCTTTATGATTGAGTAATTTCTTGTGTACAGTTAATAGCTTGCTATCTGGGAGGGCGGTGTCCATTAATTCAGGCCAAGCCTTACTATCAGTAAGGTTTTTAGGATTTTTCGCAGAAGCCGCCGAATACCCTGCTTCGCGCATAGCTTTACTCACGGAGATTCCACGATTTTCCACGATTTTTTTGACTGCATTTTTTTGCCTTAAAGTTGCCATATACCTTAATTATCCCGCATACAGAAACTTCGTCAATGTTTTTCGGAAGTTGCGTCAATTTCCTTATCAGCCCGCCAGTAAATAAAACCCGAAATAAGTAATTAATGCGGCATTGATTGGACTCCATCCTTTTTTGATTTTTTTGAATAGCCATTTATAAAAGTAGAATAAAACTACAATGCTTAAAACAACCCCAATGATCATTCCAACGTTAGCTTCCCACCGTGCCGATAGCTTATAAAGCAATAAAGCCAGATTGATTGCCAACAGAATATAAGTCAGTATTCTTTGGCTTTTTTGGTTCTTTTCCATAGGTTTTTCTATTAATAATTAATAGTGGTAAGCATTCACTTTTTATTTAGTGCCTGTGTAGTTCTTTTTTTAAGTTTTAATAATAGCCACAGTTTTGCCCATAGAATTAATAATCGGCTTGTTCTATTATTATTTTTCATAATGATAATTTATAAGATTTTAAGGACGTTCCTCTATTAGCCAGTCGCCCGAAAACCACTTGTTAGGGATAATAAAGTCTTTTCCAAGGATCGCTTGAGTGATTAGTATAAGAAAAAATAAAATCCAAAATACTACAATAACTACCTCAAGCCAATGGGGCATTTGTAACCACCTAACTTTTGGAGCTGGGGTAATCTTGGGTATTTTTACCGATCCAGTAGTTTTAGGGTTGTTTTTTTGTTCCATAAAATTAGCATTAAAGTAATTATTTTCCAGAAGTATGGATAAATTCCTCCCGGCATTTGTTACGGACTTTTTGACTTACCCTTTCTATTTCGTCCGTGTATTTCATTATTAGAAGCAGTATATAAACCACCCAGATAACGCCCGCCAAGATATGACTATCCCCGCGCTCCATCTTAAAAACCGTGGTACAGACCTCCTCAAAGAAAAAATACGGTGCAAGTAGTATCCCTATGGATACCAGTACCCCCCTAAACGCTCTAAAAGCCACGTACATAGATTTTTATGGTTAATGGTTATCTGTCCAGCTCACAACAAAAAAGGTCTTCCGGAGCCAGCAGTGACCCCTTTCGGGATCACCCTACGCCCTTTCGGACATAGACCTACGCGAATAAGTGCTGGTCGGGAGACCATCTTTGTCGCGTAGGATTTTGTACCATACCTGCCGGAAACCGACAGGGTTAGGTATCGTGTCTATATAATAACCTTTTTTAGTTTATTTTGAAAAGTTTTGTGATTAAATTGTTAGCGCGTCAGATAAAATCATTATTTCTCTCCCTCTACGTAATTCGTAAGCATTATAGTTGAGTGAGAAATTAACAATTTTTCTATCTTCATAAAGTGATTTTATCTCTTTTTTATTATCATAGGTCAAGAGCCAAAAGGCGTCTGCGTTTCTATTTAATTGCTCGGCCAACGTTTCGTGATCTGCTTTTTTAAAGTGGTTTAAATACAGTGCCGCACCTTTTTCATAATATGGCGGATCAAGATAAATAAAAGTGTTTTCTTTGTTCAAATATTTGTGTATTAGCTTAACGCCATCCTTGTTAAAAATTGAAATTCTATTTTTATACAATGATAGTTGTTGAATTTTTTCAGCAAGGCTATCTTTATTGAATCTGGCGTTTATCTTATATTTACCTTTCTGTTTAATGCCCCCTATCAAACCGCCATTTAAAATGCCGGACATATTTGTCCTATTAAGATAAAAAGTTGCAAATCCTAAATTAAACTCGCTTGATTTTATATCACTGTAAATAGCTTTTTGTTTCCGCCATTCTTCAATCGTTATTGGTGTGGAGTATATTTTCTTAATAAATTTATCGGAATTAAAAATAGCTGATTTCCAGAACGAATATATTGCTTTATCAAGATCGTTAATAACGATTCTGTCTACTTTTTCCAAAAAAAGTAAGGCCAAGGCCGCGCCAGCACCGCCGGCGAAAGGTTCAATATAAACAACATTTTTAAGTCCGTATTTTTTGATTACCTTATCAAAAAGAGGAAACAAAAATGTTTTACCGCCGGGATACCGAAGTGGGCTGTAATGGTATTTATGGTTTCTTTTGTGATTTATTGTCATCATTTTTTTTAACAGGATTAAGAATGTGACGTAACAATTTTTCCATTGTGTCCCACGCGGCCTCAACATCTTTGTCTACTGCAAAAACACTTGGGTTGTGATTTGTTGCATTGAGAAATTGTGTCGAGTATGATTTCATTGTCGTATCGCTGATTATTTTTTGTGCTACTTGGGATAGTTCAGTATTTTTTGCTAAATCCATTTCATTTTTGAATGCTTTCAATACGTCGTCCAAAAAAACATAATTTTTACCCTTTGTTGGCTTGATTGTATTTCCGTTTTGATCAAAATATGCTTTTAGTGCACATTCAAGGAAGCTTCTTAATAAGTCGTGTGCGGCGTTTGGAAATTTATGATAATCAATATTTTGAAGTTCCATTAACATTCTTCTCACGCCCGGGTATTTCAAAGTAAAAAGTATGTCTTTGGGCGCAAGTTTTGTTCTTTTTTTAGTAAGAACAGGAAGAATTTCTGTAAAATCTTTACTTGTTAATGTCTTGCTAATCTTCGTTTTGCTTGGAATGTCTGAAGCAGAAAATTTAGCAAGATATTCTTTTCTATTTTTTTCGGTATTTAACTCACGAGTGTCAATCACTTTTTCAACTATGTCTTGAACGACTCTCTTAAATCCTTTTTCAAATTCATTTTTTTCTACTTTAACTTGGACATCTCCATCACCATCAAATTCAAATCCTAAAAACTCCCTGACATATTTATCCTCGTACAATCTTTCAAGTGTAGAAACCGGGAAGGTGCGTTCGTTATGAACTTTTTTGGTTATTTGGTCATTATCGTATTTAATTGATTTTGCAATTCTGTGAATGTTAATCATTCGCAGAAATTTGCCAATATCAACGGTGGGATAATCATTTCGTAAATCCTGAACAGTTTTACCTCGTTCAAGCTCTGCTTTATAAAAATATGCCTGCCGAAGAGGTCGCCACGGCCTTTTTGTGTTCTGGGTGTGCTTACTCGCTAAAAAATGTCTGACAGAATTACGGTTTGGGGCGACAACAATTTCTATATTTTTAATTAGAGGGCTGGTGGTTTTGAGTATCTGTTTTATATTTGTTTCTTTTGACGGGACAATCTCTGGCCGGGCTAACGCCTTTAAAGCCGCAATTCTACGGTTCCCATCAATTACAACAATTTTATTATCTTCTTTTATGACCACTGGTATTTCATCCGGAAAAAATCCATTTGTAGCTATGCTCTCTAAAACCTGCATAGCATTTTCGTTAGCAAACAAATCATTTATTAGCGCTTCTTGCTGTGAAGATTGGACTTCAACACCTAAACGAATATTTTCTGGGTCAAGAAAGAGATCGTTTATTACAACTTTTTGTCTTGGCCATTTATCATAATTTGGTTTTGTAGAAGTTTTTTTCATACCAGATAAGTTAATTATATCAAAATTATTAACATTACTACTAATTTTACTCTCCCCAAACTTCGGAGATTTTATCTTTAATTTTTTGCTCAAATAAAACGATGATTGATTTAGCAGATTCAATTTGCCGTTGCTCTTCTTTAAGTTTGCCAATAACCCGCTGCTGTACCTCGATTGGTGGAAGTGGGATTTTGAACTTTTTTATCTGGTCAGTGGTAAGATTCTTAAAAATTGCACCTATGGATTGAGAATTATTGACCACTTTTTGATATAGAAATACGAAGTATAAAAATTCTGGTAACACTTTTTTGGATAATCCCCTGAATCCTACAAAGCCGTCGTGAATACACGCGTCAACTTTTAAAATAGATGGAAGACCTGGATTGCCGCTAACTGCCATAACAACCTCACCTTTTTTCATTGGTCGGCTCAATTTTGCCCCTTCTTCTGTTAAGAAGTCAGCGGTGGGCGTAACATACATTCCATCCCTGGTTACATCAGAAATCAATAAACGTGGTACCTTGCCGCCGTAATAACGAGGATCTCCTTGTGGACGGGGTGAGCTGCCACGAACCAATGTACAAATACTTTCTATTTCGATAGTATCCCAGTTGGCAGCAATCTTAATGAGTGGAGTGTAGTTATCAATTACTTGCCTCGCGCCATCAATAATTTTTTGGTAACCATCAAGTTCTGCAACAATATTATCTTGAATCTCAAGTGGGGGTAATGGAACTTTTATTTTAGCTAAATCTTTTGGATATACGTGAGGTTGACCACCACCTTGTTGTAATTTATAGATGTTTTCTTGCTTTGCTTTAAGTAAATAATAAACAAAGCGTGTCAAGATTGACGTTTCATCTTTTGTTTGAATTGTTGTGCAGTCTGAAGCGAAAATTGGTAAAGCAAAAAAGTTCACAAAACCGGCGTAGGCGCCAGACGCACTCACTGTAATCACCCGCCCATTTCTATTCGCAATATTATGATAATAGGCTGGTTTTTGTCCACCAGCTATAACTGGGACATTTCCGATTGTAGCCTTTTTTTGTGTAATTGGTGAGCCCTTTTTGACTCCACAAACTTTTTCAAGTTCGACTAAGGCCCACTTACTATTCAATACTTGAGTTGGCTGATTATATCTATCTCCAGAAAGATTGAAATCTCCATTTGCTGCAATTTTTTCTTTCTTAACGACGCTTGCAAATATTAATTCGTTTTTACTTAAACTAAACGCTTTATTTTTTTGAACCGCTTTTCTATATCTTTTCAACAAATCTAATCTTGCCGGTAAATCATCTTTTTTAATTGGCTTTCTTTGTGAGCCTAAATCATAGCCATCATTCTCGACTTTAACAAATATGATTTCTTTAGTTTGCCTTGCGATTGTATTATTAAAAAACAAAATACTTGTTTTAACTAAAGAATAAGGATTGAACACGCCTTGCGGCAACGAAATCACTGCCCAGAGCCCATCTTCAACCAACATTTTACGAAGTTGTTTATAGGCGTTACCAGATTGAAAAATTATGCCCTCCGGTACAATGATACCGGCTTTACCGTTGGGAGATAAATGTTCTGTAATATAATCAACAAATAATACTTCTGACTTTTTAGCTTGAATAGGAAAGCGGTTGTGGGGTTTTATTCCGCCTCTTGGGGTCATAAAGGGTGGATTGGCCAGCAGACAGTCAAAATTATCGTCCCAACGTTCCAAACTACTCAAAGTGTCGTATTCGTAGATGTTTGGCTCGGCAAAGCCGTGCAGGTACAGATTTACAAGCGAAAGACGCACCATTTCGTGAGATATATCATAACCAACAATGTTCTTGGTTAATTTTTTCCTTTCACTTGAAGTTAATAGTGATCCCAGTCTTCCTGATTTTTTGTCAGTATTATCTTTCAAAATATGCTTATAGGCGGAAACAAGAAAGCCGGCCGTGCCGCAAGCTGGGTCTAATATTTTATCTTCTTTCTGTGGATCAACGACTTCAACGATAAAATCAATAATGTGGCGTGGGGTTCTGAATTGACCGGCGTCTCCTTGGGAGGCGGCCGTTGATAAAAGGTATTCAAAGGCATTGCCGAGCTCCTCACTATGCTCATACTTAAATTCATTTATACCCTTCAAGAACAAATCTAATACCGCCGGGTCTTTAAAAGGGAGAAACGCGCCTTTAAAAATATCTCGAAATAGCTGTGGGAGCTTTTCATTTCGGCTCATTTTTTCTAATCCTTCCGAATACAATAAAACCCTTTCGTGGCCAGCTAATGAGCGATCCATTATTTTTTTCCAAGAATACTGTTTGTACCCGTTACTAAAAAATGATTTTCCTCCCAGCTCTTCATTCTGTTCATCAATATCGCTCATAAATTTATAAATCAGACCGAGCGTGATTTGTTCAATCTGCTGGGACGGTACAGGAATTTTCCCGACCAGTACGTCGCGGAGGTAATCTATTTTCTTTTTTGTATCAGCCGTTAGCATAATGATTAAGCGAAGACGTTTAATCTAACGTTGTCTTTTATGTATTCCGGGATTTTTGTTAAGTAGGTTTCTTTCCCCAGCTTTTTTAGGGCTTCTGTCATTGTTGGATCGCCGGCTAATTCATTAAAGCGTTTCTGATTTATGACGACGCGGAAATTCTCGTCAATCAGATAATTTCGGAAAAATTCACGCGCTTCGTAGTAGAGTTCCGGTTTAATTTTTGAGCTGACCAGATATTTTTCAAACTCTTCTTGTGCTAATTCATCTTTTGATTTGAAGCGTGGAATACGCCCTAAAATCTTATCCAGTATCTCCCATAGCGATATATGGCGGTCGGTTTTATAACCCTGCCTAATGCGCTCCAGAGTAAAAAAGTCCTCCGGTTTGTTTAGTATCTTTTCCTTGATAAACTGCTCCATCTGTTCATAATCACCACTTTTAATTGCTTCCTTAAATTCTTTATCTTTCTTCGCAGCTTCTTTGACCGTATTTTCAAACCGGCTGACATAAAGTTCTCTGTCAACGCGCATTATATTCCCTTCAAAAGTCATTACCTCCATCATTTTCAAGGGATCGGGAATATTGATTGAGGTTTTATCAATTTGGACTGGAGGTTTAGGAGGTGCAGCAGCGGCATTTTTTTTCTTGGCCGGAAGTTTAATAACTTGATCGTAAGGATATTTTTCTTCAAAGTATTCACAATTAGCGAAGAAATCAAAAAGTTTATATGTCTTTTTCCCCTCCCTTATTTGATCGTTTCCTTTGGAATGTTTAAAAGTGAATGTTCGCGTACCGCGCCCTTTTATCTGGACAAAATCAGTCGGGGAGAAAATAGGCCTCATTAGACAGAGATTTAATATATCTTGGCAATCATAGCCAGTTGTCATCATACCGACCGTCACACAAACCCTTGTTTTGCTGGATTTATAGCCGTCAATGAATTTGGTATGGCCATTAAGATTATTGTTGGAAAAATTTACGGTCATTTTTTGTGCGTTTGGAATATCGGAAGTAATTTGTACTGCAAAATCCGAATTATATTTATCAGGGAACATCTTCATTGCAAACTCATTCAGTATTTGGGTAATTTTAGAGGCGTGTTTTCGACTAACACAGAATACTATTGTTTTACCAATTTCTTTTGTTATAGGATCACGCTCGGCATTTTCCATAAATGCTTTGGCAAATTCAAAATTGGTCTGTTCGGAAAAGAAGCGACGCTCAAAATCACTTTGGTTATAAATGACCCGTTCCTCTTCCCCTTCTTCTGTTTGTGTTTGTACGGCATAGCCTTCGTCGGATAGTAGCTTGGTAGTTATTTCCGTGCGGCAATCAATGGCCGTTGGCAATATAAGGAAACCGTCTCGCGCACCATCAATAAGCGTATAACGGAAGGTTGGCTCGTTACTTTCACAGCCGAATATTTTGTAAGTTGATAATAGATTGCGTCTCTCTATTTCTCGCGGATCGCGTTCATCAATATCTTTTTGCGAGAGATTTTTAAGGTAATCTTTCGGTGTGGCGGTTAAGCCAAGCTTGTGGCCTATAAAATACTCAAAAATCGTCCGACTATTCCCCGAGATGGAACGATGAGCCTCATCGGAAATAATCAGGTCAAAATCAGTGGGGGTGAATATTTTCAGGTATTTATTGTCGTGGGATATGCTCTGGACTGTGGTTATCACGATTTCAGCCTTGCGCCAGTCATCTCTATTTAGTTTAAAGATTACGGCACGGAAGTCCGGTTGCAAATACTTTTTAAACGCTTTTTCTGCTTGGTTTTCAAGCTCCAAGCGATCCACTAAAAAGAGGACGCGCCTTGCATTTCCCGTTTTAAGGTAGAGTTTGATTATCGCGGAGGCCAGCAGGGTCTTGCCGGTTCCTGTCGCCATTTCAAAGAGAAAACGATTTTTTCCTTCGGAAACCGCTTTTTGTAATGACTTTACAGCATCCAGTTGATAATGGCGGAGAAAGTGCAGGCCGGTATCATAAATAAACTGTTGTTTTTTATCCTCATTAGACCAACGAGGGTCTTGTTCGTAAAAAGGATTTTGGGTTAAAGCAATGTAATTGTCTTTTATTTCTTCACCGGAGAGTTTACTTGTATCGGGGGTAAATTCTTTATTGCCCTGTAAACTTTCCAGAGTTGGGAACGTTGAAATTCTGGTAGGGTTTCCGAGCTCTTTATCCCAGAAGTAATGGATATTGCCATTAGAAAGTATAATAAAGCGAACATTTTGACTGTTTGCATATCTACGTGCCTGCTCCTTTCCGGTAAGTGGGTCTTTGTCTTCCGACTTTGCCTCTAAAACACAGATTGGAAAATTTTTATTGTCTAACAAGAGATAATCAATAAATCCGGTACTAACTTTCTCAAAGTCATCTCCCAGCTCATCAATTTTAACATTACCTTCAAGTTTTATATTTGCCTTGCCATTTTTATCGTCAAAGAATTTCCAGCCAGACTGCTGGAGTAGGTTGTTGATTTTAATCCGTGCTTTTGCTTCCTTCTCCATAATTTATTTTTTATGTTTAATAAAATTTTCAATATCTTCTCGACGGTAGCGCCTATCTCTGCGTTCGCCAAAACGAACAGCAACAAAAATACCCTTTTTATCCCACTGGCGAAGGGTATTAGGGTGGCAACGTAAGATTTTACACGCTTCTTGAAGGGTAAGAAGTTCTGGTAGTGCTATATTGCTGGCTTCTTTCTTTTTTATCATTGCCTTATAACTTAACATTTGATAACATTACTATATCAGATACAGGTTTATTTTTCAATCGCGCGTACTCACTTTTAATAAATACTGTTTAATTCTTACCCTTCTCTCTTTCTATTAACATCAAATGACAAGTAGCCACGAGACAAATGAAAGATTAAGAGTTGCTCTGTATGTCCGGGTTTCCACTGAAGAACAAACAGAGCGATACGGTATCCCTCTTCAAAAAGAGGCGTTGTTGGCTTTGATCAAATCAAAGGATAAATTAGAAAGTGGTATGGCTTTGGCAGGCGACGAATATGTCTATGTTGACGAAGGAATAAGTGGCACTACTCCATTGGAAGAACGCCCGGCATTTGCCAAGTTGAAAGAAGATATTCTGTTGGCACCAGAAGGAAGTCGACCATTTGATGTAGTGGCAGTTTATAAAATTGATCGTTTCGCTCGTAAACTAAAAATACTACTGGAAGTTATTGATTTCTTTGAAGACCACGAAATCAAATTCGTATCCATCAATGAAAATCTTGATACCTCAACACCTTTCGGAAAGGCAATTCTTGGAATTATCGGCGTTATAGCGGAATTGGAAATTGAAACAATAAAAATGAGAACACAGGCAGGTAGAGAGCAGGCAGTTAAATCAGGAATTGCAATGGGTAATTCAGCTTGTTATGGTTTCCTCAAAGACGAATTAGGACGCCATAAAATTTTTGAAAAGGAAGCGGAAGTTGTAAGAATGATCTTTCGTATACTAACAGTTGAAAAACAATCTACTTATCAGATTGCTAAATATTTAACTAAACACAATTATCCCTCCCCGGAAGCGTCGGCGATTATTAATAAAAAAAGAACTGGGGAGATAAAAAAGAAAAACCCAATAAATTATTGGCGTCCGGAGAGGATACGAATGATACTCCAAGACGAAAGATACGTCGGTAAATACTATTATAATAAAGTTAAAAATGGTAAAAAATTGCCAGTTTCCGAGTGGAAATTATCGCCCTATGCACTGCCCTTAATCATTGATCCTTTTACCTTTGAGCAAGCCCAAAAATTATTAACCGAATTAAAACATACAAGACAAAGCGCAAAAGACGACCACGTTTATCTTTTAAGTGGTCTTCTACGATGTGATGGTTGCTATAACCCCGATAAAGATAAGCAAGGCAGGGCGCGTTGGTCAGGAGAGAGAAAAGAATTAGAAAAAGGTAGTGGCAGATTTACTTATTTTTACAAATGTGGCAGAAAGCTGGACAGTAAAAGCGGGATTCCCTGCAAAGTTATTCCTTTGCCAGCAAAGAATATAGAGGATTATATCGTTGAGCAAGCTAAAACATTACTGGTAAACCCCATAGCGGTTTATAGCCATCAGCAGAAATTAAAATCCACAAAGTCTGAAATAAAATACCTAAAAGCGAAGCGCGAGGAGTTAGTAAAACTCATTAACAGCATTCCAGAAAGAAGAAAGAGGTTAAGTGAACAACACGAGGCCGGATTTAAAGATATTGTTCAGTTAAGGAGAGACATTAAGGACTTGATAGAAAAGGAAAAGTATTATCAAAAAGAGTTGAAAGAGATTGAATTACAAATAACTCAAAATACTCTTTCGCAGGGGTATATTGAGAGCTTGGATTTATTCTCCAAAAAATACTCTTCGGCTCTTGGCAGAATAACTACGGACAGAAAGGAACTTTATACTCTATTACACGAATTGATTGAAGAGATCATTGTTTATTCCAGATTGATTGAGAAGAAAGATACTGTTGCAGGCAGAAAAAAAGAGGGGCAAAAAATCCCTTACCGTCTCCATATCAAGCTAAAATTGCCCCAAGATATACTCCGACAAATGATTACTCCCGTCGGAGGTTCGGGGCAAAAATTTACTTCTGGTGGACCAGAGGGGAATCGAACCCCTGATCTCCGCATTGCAAATGCGGCGTTCTAGCCACTGAACTACTGGCCCGTGAGAAAAATTATCTTTTACGAACTATTAACCGACGTGATGGTTTGTCCGAATATACCGCGGAGAATGCCTGCGAGTGCGCCAGACATGTACAGGAATGCAAAAATGATGACGATAATGCCAATAAATTTCCACATGATACGCGTGCCGCCCTCGCTGCCGAGATGCTCCTCTGCCCACGCGATTCTGCCGAAATTATTCATGATCCAGTCGGCCTTCCAGACTATGACGAATCCGACGCCGATGAAAATGATACCGAGGAAGTAACGCATAGATTTTTTAAATAATTACTATGGTGGGTGATCCTGGGATCGAACCAGGGACCTCTATCGTGTAAGGATAGCGCTCTAACCAGCTGAGCTAATCACCCCAACATGAATGGGTCATACTGCGGCACTCTATCCGGGGCTGCCCGGTCGCCTATCGGCGGCATCGGCCAGCCCGCCTCGTCCCGCGCGAATTGAAGCAGTTCACTTCGCTTGTGGACTCGGCCTAACTAAGCTCGTTGCCCTCGATAGTAAATACTATTGAAAAACAGTTTCGCCGTTCTCGCTCCCTGCCCTCGCCAGGAATCGAACCTGGATTTCCAGTTCCGAAGACTGGCGTGTTATCCATTACACCACGGGGGCGGATTGTAAATAAACATACGAATAACGATAGTACGGTAACACGCGCGTGCGAAAAAATCAATACGGATACGTGCCAGTACCTGTACATCGTTGGGCATTCCGGAGGCGTTCTATGATTCGAGCATTGAAGGGTTCGCCATATATGTTTTGGCGAGCTCTTTCTCGATATACCCGTTTTCAAACAGGCGTTTCAGGTCCTGGTCGATCGTGAACATGCCGTCTTCGGCGCTCGTCTGGATCACGGTTTTTATTTGCGCCACCTTGTTCTCGCGGATCAGGTTTGAAACAGCGGGCGTATTAATGAGTATTTCACGTGCTGAAATTCGTCCGCCACCAATTTTCTGAAGCAATTGCTGGGAGATAATTCCCTTGAGGAAGAGTGATAACTGGAGGCGAATTTGCTGCTGCTGGTACGGTGGAAATACGTCGATAATACGGTCGACAGTCTGTGCAGCATTGAATGTGTGCAGTGTCGCAAGTACCAGGTGGCCGGTTTCCGCTAATGTAATAGTCGCGGCGATTGTTTCCAGATCCCGCATTTCACCGACAAGGATGACATTCGGATCCTGCCGGAGCACATGTTTCAGCGCATCGCCGAACGTGATCATGTCAGTGCCGAGCTGCCGCTGGACGATGAGGCATTTGCCGGAGCCGGACGGATAGACGAATTCGATCGGATCCTCGAGCGTGATGATGTGCACACCGCGGTCCTGGTTGATGAAGTCGATCATCGCCGCGAGCGTGGTTGATTTGCCGCAGCCGGTCGGGCCGGTGACCAGGATCAAGCCTTGCTTCAGGCGTATGAGGTCGCGGACGACATTCGGGAGATACAGCTCGTCGAGTGTCGGAATTGCTGATGCGATGATACGGGCAGCGAGTGCAACGTTGTCGCGCTCCCAAAAGCAATTGACGCGGAAGCGCTGGCCGCCGTTGAGCTCATAGGACAGGTCAAGCTCACGGTTTTGCGTCAATAGTTGCTGTTGTTTTTCCGAAAGCATTTCGAATACAAGATTGTAGACGTCGGTTGCTTTCAGCGGTTTTGCGCCATCCATCTCAATAAGCTCACCGTCGATCCTGAAAATTGGCGGCCGATCCGCGGTAAGGTGGATGTCCGAAGCTTTATTATCGATTGCTTTCTGGAAAATGGTGTCTATCTTTGCCATAAGGTCCTATGCAATAAAAAACGCTCGATTAATAATTCTAAACTAAGCGCTGACTTCCTCCGCTTCGCATAAATGCTTCGGCCTAATGTTGCAAACGCAACCTTGTTTGCCGCTATTGTACGGTATTTTTTCATTTGTATTTTTGTATTGATAGATTAATTTTAGCATAAAAAACACTCTTCGTCAATATACGTGCTGATAATTTCAAACTGAGCAGTCAGTTCGTGTGGCGGATTTTTTAAAGTTGACAAATTCATTTTTTCGTGTTATTTTTAAAATGGTTTTTTAATCATATGCAAATTTCAACAGCAGTATTTTTCTTATGTAGTGCCGGTGCGCTTGGCTGTATCGTTTACCTCATCCTACGATTGCGCCGAGAGCGTGCAGAGTCGATCCAGAAGACCGAAGAGCGCCGGTCGAGCTTTGTTTCAATTATTAGCCATCAGCTTCGCACCCCCCTCTCGGTTATCAAGGGATACCTCGAGGCGTTATCTGCGGGGGACCTGGGACCTCTCAATGATTCTCAGGGCGAATATGTCAACGATGCGCTGAAGATGAACCGTGAAACCATCGAGCTCGTGAACGATTATCTGCATATCGTTAAACTTGATGCACAGAAACTGGACTTGAAGCGGGAGATGATAGATTTTACCGCGCTTATTGAGCAAGAGGTAAAACGGCTGCAATCAATCGCCCGGGCGTCAAACTGCGAGCTCGTGTTCCAGGCACCAACCGGATCGCGCCCATTTATCAGCGCAGATCGCGTGAAGCTGAAACAGGTCGTGGAAAACATACTGACGAATGCAATTAAATACTCCAGCGGACGGGGTCGGGCTGAAATTGCGCTTACAGACCGGGACACCGATGTGCTGTTCGCGTGCAAGGACAACGGTGTCGGCATACCGGCGGATGAGCAGGAAGCGATTTTTACTAAGTTTTTCCGCGCGAAAAACATCCTGCATAAAGATACCGTCGGTTCCGGGCTCGGGCTGTTTATCGCCCGCGTCATCGTTGAAGCCCATGGCGGGTCGATTTGGTTCGAATCGACCGAAGGCAAGGGAACGACATTTTTCTTTACCATTGCTAAGAATTCACCGGATACACCATGACAACACCGCGGAAAGTCCTGCTCGTCGAAGACGACCTCTCATTGTTGAAAATCTACAGCAATAAGTTGCGTGTCAGCGGGTATGCGGTATCGCCGGCGACGACAGGTGACGAAGCATTACGCAAAGCGCAGACGGAAAAGCCAGATATTGTCCTCCTGGATTTGATTCTTCCCGGAAAGGACGGTTTTAAGGTGCTCGAGGAGTTGAAGGCGAGCGATATCACAAAATCCGTACCAGTAATAATCCTTTCTAATCTCGGCCAGGAGGCGGATATTGAACGCGGCAATGATCTCGGCGCCGTTGACTACCTGGTGAAATCAGATGTTTCATTGGCAGAGTTGGTTGAAAAAGTGCGATCATACGTACCACAAACATGATACTCGATCCCCACAAGCTCGGGACAGTATTGGTCCAGTCAGAGCTTCTGACGCAGGACAAACTGCAGGCTGCGCAGGACGCAGCGCAGGATCGCGGCGTTCCTCTTGAGCACGTGCTGATTGAGGACGAATACATTTCAGACAGCAATCTTGGCCAGATCATGGCGGACCAGTATGGTGTCCCGTTCGTCAGCCTTGCCAAGAAGAGCATTGAAGACGCGACGCTCCGCATTGTGCCTGAGCTCGTAGCCCGGCGGCAGTCCGCAATTGCCTTCGCGCGCGATGCACACGGCATCAAGGTAGCGCTGCACGAGCCAGATAATGAAGAATTTATCCAGCACCTGTCGCGAAAAACGGGTGAGGTCGTCATACCGTATTTTGCAACTGAGCGTGATATTTCCGCTGCCTTTCGCCTGTACCGGAAAGATATCACGGAGGAATTCGGTGACATTATCAAGAAGAGCATCCAGGAAACAGAGCGCGTAGCTGGTGATGCGCGCGACATTCCTGTCATCAGGATTGTTGATACGGTACTGCAGTATGCATATGAGAATAAAGCGTCGGATATCCACATAGAGCCCCATGAACGTAAAATTGCGGTACGGTTTCGGATTGACGGCATTCTTCATGATGTCGTGATGCTTCCGAAACAAATTCATGGCTCGCTCGTGACCAGAATTAAAATCCAGTCGAATTTGCGTACCGATGAGCACCGAGCGGCGCAGGACGGCAGGCTCGAATTTACCGCCGAAGGGAGTAAAGTTGATGTGCGCGTTTCGATCGTACCTGTTGCTGATGGCGAAAAAGTCGTCCTCCGCATACTTTCAGAGAAATCACGCCAGTACAGCCTTCCCGACCTCGGGCTCGAGGGCGAAGATTTCAAGAAAGTACAGCGAGGGTTCCATAAGCCGTATGGCATGATTGTTGTTACGGGGCCGACTGGTTCGGGCAAAACGACGACGTTATATGCGATACTCAAGATATTGAATACGCGGCAGGTGAACATTTCGACGATTGAGGATCCGGTCGAATACGACATGGAAGGCGTTAACCAAATCCAGGCGAATCCGAAGACGAACCTGACATTCGCAAACGGCCTGCGTTCGATTCTCCGCCAGGACCCTGACATTATTATGGTCGGTGAGATCCGCGACGAAGACACGGCAGGTATCGCGATCAACGCCGCGATGACTGGCCACCTGGTACTGACGACATTGCATGCGAACGACGCCCCGACGACGCTCCCGCGTCTCATCGATATGAAAATCGAGCCTTTCATGATTGCATCGACGGTGAATGCCGTTATCGCCCAGCGGCTCGTCCGGCGCATCCACCAGGGATGCATGGAGAGCTACGAACCGTCTGCCGAGGACCGTGCAGGGATCGTAGCGGCAATCGGGAACGACCGCGCAAAGAAATTTGGGATTGACCGCCCTGGAGTCCGCCTCTACCGCGGTGCCGGTTGCAAACTGTGCAGCAATACCGGCTACGAAGGCCGTGTTGGCATCTTTGAAGTCCTCGAAATGAGCGAAGCGGTGCGCCGACTTGTCATGCAGCGGTCGAACAGTGATGATGTCCGCGCTGCTGCGATAGCAAACGGCATGCAAACTATGCTGGAAGACGGTATCCAGAAAGCGCTCCGCGGGGTCACCAGTATTGAAGAAATACTTCGCGCGACGCGAGAATAAGCATGAAGGTATTTACTCGCCGGAGCGCATTGATCGCAATTATATGCAGTATTCATACGTTGCCACAACACGAACGGGCGAGATGCAGCGGGGCACGCTCGATGCAGCTTCGCCTCAGGAGGTGAAGGAGCATCTGCAGGAATTGGGGTTAATTCCGATTACCATACAGGTACGTAACCGCAAGGGAGCACGGATCCCTGGCCTTGGAGCTCCACGACACGGCGGTTTTCGTGTTTCTCTCCTCGATCGCGTTATTTTTGCACGGCATCTTTCGATCATGCTTCAGTCCGGGCTCCCGCTCGTTGAGGCGCTGGACGTTCTTCGGGAGCAGACAACGGGCAAGATGCAGGAAGTGATCGTCAGCATACGGACGGATGTTATGAACGGCAGCAGCCTTGCGGCAAGCCTGGACGCATTCCCAAAAATCTTTTCCGGTATTTTCATTGGCATGGTGCGCGTTGGCGAGGCGAGCGGCACGCTGGAGCGTAATTTGGATTACGTTGCCGGCCAGCTTGAGCGTGATTTTGACCTCCGCCGAAAGGTTAAATCGGCCATGCTCTATCCGACAGTTGTGCTGTCTGGCGTCATCGTCCTCGGGACCGTGCTTTCGGTTTTTATACTTCCGAAGCTCGTGCGGCTGTTCACAACGTTCAAGCTTGAGTTGCCGTTTGCAACGAGAATTTTTTTGAATATCGCTACTTTTCTCGTTGATTATGGCTGGTACGTGCTCGGCGGTGCGGTTGTCATGGTGGTGGTTCTCATTATTGTTGGTCGGCTCAAAGCAGTCCGGCCGTTTCTCCATGAGCTTGTGCTCCATATCCCCGTGTTGCGGCGGTTGCTCAGGGGCATGAACCTTGCGCGGATGACCCGGGCAATGAATATTTTATTGAAGAGCGGCGTGCCAATCACTGACAGCCTGTCGATTACCGCACAGGTTGTCGGGAACGTCCGCTACCAGCAGCAGTGTACATTCGCCCTCACGCAGATTCAACAAGGCGGGCTCCTCAGCGCAGCACTGTCGAACCGCCGATACATCCCTCCGATGACCAGCAGAATGATCGGGGTTGGCGAGAAAAGCGGCAAGCTAGAAGAGAGCCTTGCGTATCTTGCCGGTTTCTATGAAGGCGAGGTCGATACCATTACCAAGAACCTGTCGACGGTCATTGAGCCATTCCTGCTGATCGTGATCGGCATCGTGCTGGGCTTCCTTGCCGTCGCGATTATTTCTCCAATTTACCAATTTACCGGTTCAATCGGGAGGTAAGAGAGCCTATGAATTCCTGCAGCCGCAACGCAGCTTTCACGTTGGTTGAGGTGCTTGTTGTTATTGCGATTCTTGGCATGATCGTCGGGCTCGCCATTCCTTTTTACCAGTCATTCCAGAGCGATAGCGAGGTCGATAACCGTACGGCGGAAATCGTCCAAGCATTGCGCCACGCCCAGGTACGTGCCATGGCGTCAGAAGCGCTCTCTGCGTGGGGCGTGTATTTCGCAACCCACGAGTATGTAACGTTCCGGGGCGCAGTGTATAGCCCCGCTGATCCAATGAATGAGCGCGTTGAAGTTGACCAGCCGCTGAGCATCACGACCGGTGCGGGAAGCGCCGTCGTTTTCAGCCCGGTGGCCGGGACGGCAACTGGCGCAGGTGCCATTGTTATCGAGTCGAGTACCGGCGCCTCCCGCACGATTACCATTAACGGCATAGGAGTTGTCGATGCGCCATAAGCACTACAATCAAGATGGCCAGAGTTTGCTGGAACTGCTCGTTGCGATGGTGATTTTCATCCTCGTCATTTCGAGCATCATGTTTCTGGTGCTCGATGCGCACAGTGCGAACCGCCAGGGTGGCGAGCGAACTAAGGCTGCGCTCTATGCTCAGGAGGGGTATGAGGCCGTACGCAGCATCGCGAACCGCGGATGGCGCAACATGCAGGATGGAACGTTCGGCATCACGAGCGCGAGTGGCCAGTGGGAGCTCCAGGCATCACCCAGCGTACTCGATAACCAGTATACGCGATCAGTGACGATTGCGCCGGTATACCGCGATGAAACGGGGGCTATTGTTGATTCCGGCGGAGCGATTGACGTTGACACGAAGCGGGTAATAACCGACGTCACATGGAATTTTACCGCATCGCGGCCGGAGCGGGTAACGACCGAAACGTATATTACGAACTGGCGGAGCACGAAGTGGGTGCAGACGACGAAAGCTGACTTTGACCAGGGTACGCTCGCTACTGTCGTGACAGCATCTGTTGACGGCGGCGAAGTGCAACTCGAGGAAGCACAGGCATTGTCGTTTCTTGAATCAACCTTTGACACCGCCACTGACTACACCTTTGATGCAAATAAAATCGATATTGCCGATTCCCACGCCCAGCTAAAAGACCAGAGTACTGTTGTCTCCGGCGACACCACCAATCCTGGCTTTGATACGGTTCTCACCCCGTGGCAGTACGCAGACTGGGACCAGGGCATTGGCGAGGTCAATGTAACCGGCAGCCGCGTTGCGATTGGCGGGAACCCCGGTGCGTATGCGCGCATAGCCATCCCTCGCGGACAGGATGATCTTGTTGGCGGTTATTTTCAGCAGAGTTTCGCGGTAACCGAAAGCGATTCAACGGCATATGTACAGTTCGATAACCGCGTCGTAACTTTTCCGAGTAGCCCGACACGGCTCCAGGCCTACGTATTTGTCGACAGCGCGCCCGGCGCGCCAGTCATCGGGACGGAAGTGTGGACGTCAGGCCCGCTTACCGGAACGACACCCTGGGCATCATTCGGACCCATTGATATCAGCGGAATTGTTGCGACGCCTGGCACATACTATGTAAAACTCGCGGTATGGGTTGATACGACAGGCGGGCGTGCCGGCGCTTTCAACGTCGCTTTCGACAATGCCCTGGTGCACTGGGAAAAGGCAGGCACGCCAAGTTACCCCACCGACCGCCCGACCGTCCAGCCCGTTGCTTCCATGGCCGCAACAGACATTTACACCTGGCATTCATTCATCGAAACAGCGACCAAGAATGGCGGCGAGATTTACTACCAGTTGTCGGATGACGACGGGGCGACCTGGCAGTACTGGACGGGCAGCGCATGGAATGCCGTGAAGAGCGCGGCAGACTCCAACACCGCTTCTGACATCAATGCCCACATCACCGCGTTCCCCGCAGCAGCGCAGCGCCTCCTCTTCAAAGCATTCCTGTCCTCTGACGGCACGCAGCAGGTGATGCTGGATACGGTGCGAGTGACGTATGAAGCTGTAAAAACATTCTATTCAACGTTTGATGCCCCCACCGACTATACATTCGACTCGAACAAGGTAGAGGTAATTTCTTCGCAGGCACAGCTGAAGAATCAGAGTGTTTATGCGTCCGGCGACACCACCAACCCGGGCTTTGATACGGTTCTCACCCCGTGGCAGTACGCAGACTGGGACCAAGGCGGAGGCGAAGTCAACGTAACAGGGAGCCGCATTGCCATGGGCGGGAATCCTGGTGCATACGCGCGAATTTCTATCCCCAGGGGCAGCCGAGATGAAGTCGGCGGATTTCTCCAGCAGCGATTTGACACAACCGAAGATAACCCTGACTCCGCGAATGTGAGTTTTGATATGTCCGTGCTGTCGTTTAGCGGCACGCCATTGACGTTGCAGGCCTACGTATTTGTCGACAGCGCGCCCGGCGCGCCAGTCATCGGGACGGAAGTGTGGACGTCAGGCCCGCTTACCGGAACGACACCCTGGGCATCATTCGGACCCATTGATATACGTAGCTTTCTGCCGCTTGCTGGTACGTATTATGTAAAGCTTGCGGTTTGGGTGGAAACGGGGCCTGCTTCGGCCGGCGCTTTCAACGTCGCTTTCGACAATGCCCTGGTGCACTGGGAAAAGGCAGGCACGCCAAGTTACCCCACCGACCGCCCGACCGTCCAGCCCGTTGCTTCCATGGCCGCAACAGACATTTACA